>NZ_JBSGSU010000008.1:0-10121 GCF_053607065.1 Cellulomonas sp. NPDC055163
GCATAGGACTCCCGGGACCCACCCGGCATGATCGACGGGCCCAGCAGCGCCCCCTCCTCACCCCCCGAGACACCCGAGCCGACGAAGTGCAGGCCATGGGCCTTGAGCTCACCCTCCCGGCGCACCGTGTCCGGGAAGTGCGCGTTCCCCGCGTCGATCACGATGTCCCCGGCCTCCAGCAACGGGACCAGCTCGCCGATCACCGCGTCCGTGGCCGCACCCGCCTTGACCATGATCACCACCTTGCGCGGACGCTCCAACGACGCCACGAAGTCCGCCATCGACTCCGACGCCACGAACACCCCCTCGTCCCCGTGATCCGCGACCAGGGACTCGGTCTTGGCGAAAGACCGGTTGTGCACCGCGACCGTGTACCCGTGCCGCGCGAAGTTCCGCGCCAGGTTCCGACCCATCACAGCCAGACCCGTCACACCGATCTGAGCAGTTCCTTCTACGGACATACGCGCGGTACTCCTTCGTCGGGGGGCGCCCGGGCCGGCAGGTGCACTCCGCACGGGCGGGCCGGTTTGTGCTGATGCGCCGGTCAGCCTAGTGGCGCAACGACACGCGCGACGCGGCGTGCCGAACGGCAAGACCGCACCCCCGCACGTAGTCTCGCTCGCGTGACACCAGCCGGTTCAGGGCCCGCTCCGCCGGAGTTCCTGCGCGCACTGCGATCGCTCCGTGACGTGCAGCTGCGACCCGAGATCCGCCTCGAGGAGGTGCCCGGTCCGGCGCGCATCGCGCCGTGGACGGCAGCCCTCACCGCGGAGGTGCGCGCGAGCCGGCGCGACCCCGACGCGGTCGAGCTCGCGTCCGGGCGCTTCGTGGTGCTGCACGACCCCGAGGGCCAGGAGGCGTGGCACGGGACGTTCCGCCTCGTGACCCTCGTGCGCGCGACGCTGGAGCCCGAGGTGGGCTCCGACCCGATGCTCGCGGAGGTCGCCTGGAGCTGGTTCGCCGACGCCCTCGCGAGCGCCGGCCTCGACGCGCACGCCGCCGGCGGGACCGTGACCCGGGTCCTGTCGCAGAGCTTCGGCGCGCTCGACGAGCGCCCCGAGCAGGTCGAGCTGGAGGTGCGTGCGAGCTGGACGGCGCGCGACGAGGACCTCGGGCCGCACCTGCGGGCGTGGGGCACGCTGCTGTGCACGACGGCAGGACTGCCCCCGCTCCCCGCGGGCGTCGTCCCGCTCCCGAGGCGTCGATGAGACGCCGCCGGAACAAGTAGCCCCGCCGAACCGCTCAAGGTCGGGGATGGTGCGGCCGATGGTCTTGTACGTGCCGGAAACATCCCCGGGGAGACCTACGTGAGCATCGAGCCGTTGCGCCGCACCGCGCCCACCCTGCGGGGTGTGCAGCCGCGTGCCGGAGAGCGCGCACCCCTCGTCAGCGCCGACCGCGCTGTCGGCGCGCCCGCTCAGCGGCGCGCCCTCGGCCAGATGTGCGTGGTCGTGTCCGACCTCGCCGACGGTGACGGGCAGGTCCTCGTCCGGAACCTGCGGCGTCGCGGGTCCGGCCGGGTCATCCTGCTGGCCCGGCGTGCCAGCCGGCGTGAGCTCGTCGGCCTCCTCGCGGGTGGCCTGCGCGGCGCCGTCGCGTCCGAGGCGCACACGACCCTGATGCAGGTCCCACCGCCTGCGCAGTTCGTGCGGGACCGCCCCGAGCTGACCGCTCGCGAGCTCGGCGTCCTCAAGCTCGTCGCGGACGGTTGCAGCAACCGGCGGATCGGCGAGCTGCTCGGCCTGTCGGCCCTGACGGTCAAGAGCCACCTCGCGCGCATCTCGCGCAAGCTCGGCACGGGTGACCGCGCCGCGCTCGTCGCGATCTCGATCCGGACGGGCCTGCTCGACTGAGAGCGCGCCCGCACGCGCCCGCCCCTGCGGCGGTCCCGTGAGCGACCCCACACCACCTCGGCCCCGTCCTGCTGCGCGCGCCCGCGCGGCGGCGGGCCGCGGAACCCCTACGGTGGAGGTCATGCTTCCCGATCGACCGTCCGGCGACCCTGCGGTGCAGGTCCCCGCCGACGACGCCGTCGACGTGGCCGTGCCCGAGGCACCGCTCGTCGTCGCACTCACCGAGCCCCGCGAGGGCGTCCCCCCGGTCGTCGAGACCGCGGAGGAGCTCGCGCGCGTCGTGGCGCTGTTCGAGGCCGGCACCGGGCCGGTCGCGGTCGACGCCGAGCGCGCCTCCGGGTATCGCTACGGCCAGCGCACGTACCTCGTGCAGCTGCGGCGCGAGGGTGCGGGCACCGCGCTGATCGACCCGATCGCGCTGCCCGACCTGTCGGCGCTCTCGCAGGCGCTCGTGGGGGTCGAGTGGGTGCTGCACGCGGCCTCGCAGGACCTGCCGGGCCTCGCCGAGCAGGGCATGACGCCGACGCGGATCTTCGACACCGAGCTCGGTGCGCGCCTGCTCGGCCTCGACCGCGTCGGCCTCGCGGCGGTCGTGGCGGAGCTGCTCGGGCTGGGCCTGGCCAAGGAGCACTCGGCGGTCGACTGGTCGACGCGTCCGCTCCCGGGCGAGTGGCTGCGTTATGCGGCGCTCGACGTCGAGGTGCTCGTGGAGCTGCGCGCGGTGCTCGCCGAGCGGCTGGCCGTCGCGGGCAAGGCCGAGTGGGCCGCGCAGGAGTTCGAGGCGGTGCGCCTGGCTCCCCCGCCGCCCCCGCGCGTCGAGCCGTGGCGCCGGGTCTCGGGGCTGCACGCGGTGCGCGACGCCCGGCGGCTCGCCGTCGTCCGCTCGCTGTGGACCACGCGCGACGACAACGCGCGCCAGCGCGACATCTCCCCGGGACGGGTGCTCCCCGACCACGCGATCGTCGCGGCCGCCCAGGCGCTCCCGCGGTCCGTCCCCCAGCTCGTCGCCCTGCCGGCGTTCTCGGGCAAGGGCACCCGGCGCCGTGCCGCGCTGTGGCAGCACGCGATCGACGAGGCGCTGGCACTCCCGGAGCCGGAGCTCCCGTCGGTGCGCGGGCCCAAGAGCGACGCTCCCCCGCCGCCGCGCGCGTGGGCCGACCGGGATCCTGCGGCCGCCGCGCGGCTCACGGCGGCGCGTGACGTGATCGCGGCGCTGTCGGCCGAGGTGGACGTCCCGGCGGAGAACCTGCTGCAGCCCGACCTGCTGCGCCGCCTGTGCTGGTCGCCGCCCTCGACGCTCGACGCCCCGGCGGTCGCCGACGCGCTGCGGTCCGGTGGTGCGCGCGAGTGGCAGGTCGAGCTCGCGGTCCCGCGGCTCGCGGCTGCGTTCGCGGCGGACCCGGCCTGACCGGGGCCGGAGAGACCGGATCCCGCGGAGGCGCGATGTTACTGTTCGGTAACTTGGCTGACGTGGGACGGACGTCCCGGTAACGTCGGCCCTCGCCGGCCCGCCTGGGTCGGCAGGACACCGTCGTCCCGCCTGGAGGTCCGATGCCGCGCGCATCCGCCCGGTCCGTCCGTCCCGTCGTCTTCGTCGAGGGTGTGCGCACGCCGTTCGGCCGTGCCCGCCCCGACGGTCTCTACGCGCACACCCGCGCGGACGACCTCGCCGTCAAGACCGTCCGGGAGATCCTGCGACGCCATCCGGAGCTGCCGCCAGAGCGGATCGACGAGGTCGCCGTGGCGGCCACGACGCAGACCGGCGACCAGGGCCTGACCCTCGGCCGCACGGTCGGTGTGCTGTCCGGGCTCCCCGAGACCGTCCCCGGGTACGCGATCGACCGCATGTGCGCGGGCGCCATGACCGCCGTGACCACCGTCGCCTCGGGCATCGGCGTGGGCGGGCTCGACGTCGCGCTCGCCGGGGGCGTCGAGCACATGGGTCGGCACCCGATGGGCTTCGACGCCGACCCCAACCCGCGGTTCGTCGCGGAGCGGCTCGTCGCCGCCGACGCCCTGAACATGGGCAACACCGCCGAGAACCTGCACGACCGCTTCCCCGAGCTGACCCGCGAGCGCGCCGACGCGTACGGCGTCGCGAGCCAGGAGAAGTACGCCGCCGCGCTCGCCGCGGGCAAGATCGACCCCGACCTCGTGTACGTCGCGACGCGCGACCCGGAGCGCGGCTGGGGCCTCGCGACCGCCGACGAGCCGCCGCGACCCGGCACACGCCTCGAGGACGTCCGCGACCTGAAGACGCCGTTCCGTGCGGGCGGGCGGGTGACCGCCGCGACGTCCGCCCCGCTCACCGACGGCGCCGCCTCGTGCCTGCTCGCGGCGGAGGACACCGCCGAGGAGCTCGGCCTCGCGGCGCGGATGCGCATGGTCTCGTTCGCCTACGCGGGCGTGGACCCGGCCGTCATGGGCATCGGCCCGGTCCCCGCGACGCAGCGTGCCCTCGCCCGCGCCGGCCTGACGATCGACGACATCGGGCTGTTCGAGGTCAACGAGGCGTTCGCGGTCCAGGTGCTCGCGTTCCTCGACGCCTTCGGGATCGCCGACGACGACCCGCGCGTCAACCCGTACGGCGGTGCGATCGCCGTCGGCCACCCTCTCGCGTCGTCCGGCGTGCGCCTCATGACGCAGCTCGCGCGCCAGTTCGCCGAGCAGCCCGGCGTCCGCTACGGCCTCACGACCATGTGCGTCGGCCTCGGCCAGGGCGGCACGGTGATCTGGGAGAACCCGCACCACCCAAACTACGACGGTGTGCGCCCCGCCGCCGCGACGACCTCCGGGAGCGCCCGATGAGCACCCCCACGACCGAGAACGCCCCCCGTCCCGAGCGCGTGACGCACGCGCTCGTCCGCGACGTGACGCTCCCCCGCGGCGCCGGCACGCTCGCGCTCGTCACGCTCGACAACGGCTTCGACCACACCAAGCCGACGACGCTCGGCCCGGGCGGGCTCGCCGAGCTCCAGGCCGCGCTGCGGGCCCAGCAGGCCCGCGCGGCGGCGGGTGAGATCGTCGCGGTGGCCGTGACCGGCAAGCCGTACTACCTCGCCGCCGGGGCGGACCTCACACTGGTCTCCTCGCTGAGCGACCCCGCGGACGCGCGGATGATCGCCGAGCTCGGGCACGCGACCTACCGCCTGCTCGGCGAGATGGGCGTCCCCACGTTCGCCTACGTCAACGGCGCCGCGCTCGGCGGCGGGCTCGAGGTCGCGCTCGCGTGCACGTACCGGACGGTCGCGTCCGACGTGACGGCGCTCGCCCTGCCCGAGGTGTTCCTGGGTCTCGTCCCGGGCTGGGGAGGCTGCTACCACCTGCCGCACCTCGTCGGCGTGCGTCGGGCGCTCGAGCTGATCCTCACGCGCCCGCTCGCGAACAACCGGATGACGAAGGCGGCCGAGGCGCGTCAGCTGGGCGTCGCCGACGCGCTCTTCGAGGCCGCGGACTTCCTCGAGCAGTCGCTCTCCTGGACCGCCGACGTGCTCGCGGGCCGCGTGGTGCCGGAGCGCCGCGAGGTCGAGAGCCAGGAGGAGTGGGACGCGGTCGTCGCCGGCGCCCGCGCCCAGCTGGACGCGCGCCTGCACGGCGCGAAGCAGTCCCCGTACCGCGCGCTCGACCTCGTCGCCGCGGCCCGCACCGCCGACCGGGACCAGGCGTTCTCGGCCGAGGACGACGCGCTCGCCGAGCTCATCATGTCCGACGAGCTCCGCGCCGGGCTCTACGCGTTCGACCTCACGACCCGGCGCGCGCGCAAGCCCGAGGGTGCCCCCGCGCCCGAGCTGGCCCGCCCCGTGCGGTCGGTCGGCATCGTCGGGGCCGGGCTCATGGCCGGGCAGCTCGCGGTGCTCGTCGCCCGGCGCCTGCGCGTGCCCGTGGTCATGCGGGAGGTGTCCGACGAGCGCGTCGAGGCCGGACTCGCGGGGATCCGCCGGCTCGTCGAGGGCCAGGCCGCCAAGGGCCGCATCACGGCCGACGAGGCGAACCGGGTGCTCGCGTCGATCTCGGTGAGCACCGACCTGTCGACGCTCGCCGGCGCGGACCTCGTGATCGAGGCGGTCACCGAGGTGATGAGCCTCAAGCAGCGCGTGTTCGCCGAGCTGGAGGACATCATCGCGGACGACGCGGTGCTCGCGACGAACACCTCGGCGCTGTCGGTGACCGAGATGTCGGCGCACCTGCGCCACCCCGAGCGCGTCGTCGGGATCCACTTCTTCAACCCCGTCGCGCAGATGCCGCTCATCGAGGTCGTCCGCACGGGTGTCTCGACCGACCAGGCGGTGGCGACCGCGTTCGCGCTGGCCCAGGGGCTCGGGAAGACGGCCGTCGGCGTCGCCGACCGGCCGGGCTTCGTGGTGAACCGGCTCCTGCTGCGGATGCTTGCGGAGGTCGCCGGGGCGGTCGAGGGCGGGACGCCGGTGCAGGTCGCCGATGTGGCGCTCCGCCCGCTCGGGCTGCCCATGGGCCCGTTCTCGCTCATCCAGCTCGTCGGGCTCCCGGTCGCGCTGCACGTGCTCGAGTCCCTGCACGCCGACCTCGGCGACCGCTACCCGCTGTCCCCCGGGCTGTCCCGGCTCGCCGAGGCCGGGCGTCGCGTCGTCCCGGAGCCGGACGGGCGGGGCAGCGAGCACGCGGTCGACCCGGCGATCCAGGACGCCTTCGGGGCGGTCGGCGCCGAGGGGGCGCTCGACGAGCAGGGCGTGCGCGACGCGGTGCTCGCGGGCCTCGCGCAGGAGATCGGGCTCATGCTCGACGAGGGTGTCGTCGCGACTCCCGAGCAGATCGACCTGTGCATGGTCCTCGGCGCGGGCTGGCCGTTCCACCTCGGCGGCATCACGCCCTACCTCGACCGCACGGGGTGGTCGGAGCGGGCCGCGGGGCGTCGCTTCCTGCCGCCCGGCCGTGCGGACGTGCCCGTGCCGGCGGCGTCCCAGGTCTGACCCGCTGCCCGCGGGGTGGGTGGCGCGTCTCGCCCACCCCGCGGGCAGTGCGCGGTCAGGGCTGCGCGTCGAGCCGCGCCACCACCTCGTCGGGCAGCTCGACCTCGGCCGCGCGGATGTTCTGCTCGTACTGCTCCCACGTGCGCACGCCCGTGATCGCCGAGATCCGCGGCGAGCGCTGCGCGAGGATCCACGCGAGCACGAGCTGGTTCGGCGTGCAGCCGACCTCGGCGGCGAGCTCGTGCACGAGAGCCCGGCGGGCGTCGTTCGCGGGTGCGTCGAAGAACCGGTGCTGCCAGTTCGTCGCCCACTTCGCGTCGTCGTCGTACGAGCCGCGCAGCGTCGGGGTGTACGCGAACAGGGTCACGTCGTCGTGGGCGCGCAGGTAGTCGAGCTGCTCGTCGTCGACGATCGACGCGTGGTCCAGGCCCGCGGTCCGGTGCAGGTAGGTGTGCTGCTGCTGGAGCGCGACGGGGACAGTCCAGCCGTTCGCCGCGGCGGTCGCGCGGACACGCTCGAGGCGCCAGGCGCGCACGTTGGACCAGCCGAGGTGCCGGACCTTGCCCTGGACGACGAAGGAGTGCAGGACCTCGAGCGTCTCCTCGAGCGGGGTCGAGCGGTCGTCGACGTGCACGTAGTACAGGTCGACGTGGTCGGTCTGCAGGCGGCGCAGGCTGCCCTCGAGCGCGTCGCGCAGCGTCTGCGCCCCGGCCCCCTCGTACCGGGACTGCGCGAGGGCGCTGTCGGGCTCGTCGCTCCCGTCCCGCCACACGCCGTCGAGGTCGCGGATCCGGGCGGTGCCCTTCGTGGCGAGGAACACGTCGTCGCGGCGGCCGGTGCGCGCGAACCAGCGACCGAGCACCTCCTCGCTCTCGTCACCGGTGTACTGCGGCCCGCTCCACCACGAGTAGCAGTTCGCGGTGTCGACGTGCGTGCCGCCGGCGTCCAGGAAGTGGTCGAGCATGCGGTGCGCGGTGGGCTCGTCGGTCGTGGTGCCGAACAGCATCGCGCCGAGCGCGAGCTCGCTGACCTTCTCGCCGGTGCGGCCGATCTCCAGGGTCCTCATGCGTGTGCGTCCTCCCGGGCGGCGGCGACGACGCCGCGGTAGTAGGTGAGCTTGTTGTCGATGAGCTGCAGGTGCTCGGTGTGGCGGCGCAGGAGCGCGTCGAGCACGTCGCGGTGCCGCTGGAGCACCTCGATCCGGTCGGGGACGGTGTGCTCGCCCGCGCGGGTGAGCTCCGCGAACGCGAGCATGTCGCGGATGCCCATGCCGGTCGCCCGGAGCAGGGTCAGGAGCTGGACCCAGCCGACGTCCCCGTCGTCGTAGGCGCGCCTGCCGCCGGCCGAGCGTGCGACGGGGGCGAGCAGGCCGATGCGCTCGTAGTAGCGCAGGGTGTGCGTCGTGACCCCGGTCTTCTCGGCGACCTCGCCGATCGTGTGACTGTTCGTCATGACGGCCACGCTAGGAGTTCGAGCGCACTCGAAGTCAAGCAGCCGGGCGACCGGCTCCCCGGTGGGACGGCGCGCCCTCGTGCTTGACGGCACGGGTCACGCTCCGGTGCTCGTGGGGTACCGGGGAGGACCTCGCGCGCGCGACGGGTCATGAGCTGGTCCGGGACGGTCAGGGACACCGTCGACCTGAGGGGCGCCTGCTCTCGACCCAGGTCGGACGACAGTGCGCGGCGCCGTTCCTACGGTGGGTCACGTGACTCACGACGGAACGCTGCACCGCCGCTCGACGACCGTCGGCGGCTTCGACCGCGACGGCCGGCTGTGGGTGATCGGGGTGCTCGGGGCCGGCGGCCTCGGGCTCGGCGCGCTGGTCCCGGTCGTGGCCCGGTGGCTCGAGGACGCGCCGTGGGTGCCGTTCGAGGGCCCGCTGCGGCTGCTCTCGTCGTTCGACGCGTCGTGGCTGACGTGGGGGCGTCCCGCGATCGGGCTCGCGCTCGGCGTCGTCGCGGCGGCGTGGGTGATCTCGGCCTCCGCGGTCCTCGAGATCGACGCGGAGGAGGTGCAGGTGCGGCGGCACGGACGGGTCGAGCGGGTCCTCGCCCGTCCCACCGTGGCGGGCGTGCACCCGCGCGGCGCGAAGATCGTGCTCGAGAGCGAGCTCGGGCGGACGCTCTTCGCCGACGACGTCGAGGGCGACCGGGCTGCGGTCCGGCGGGCGTTCGTCGAGCACGGGTACCCGTGGGAAGGGCCGCGGGACTGACGAGGTCCGGGCGCGACCTCAGTACGTCGTGAGGCCGTGGGCCCGGAACTGCGCGCGCACCCGGGCGACGAGCTCGGGCGACGGCGCCGGGGTCCCGTCGAGCTCGTAGCGCATCCCCAGGGCGTCCCACTTGTCGCGGCCCATCTGGTGGAACGGCAGGACCTCGACGCGCGTGACGCTCGACAGGCTCGCGGCGTACGCGGCGACCTGCTCGACGTTCCCCGGGTCGTCCGTGAGGCCCGGGACGAGCACGAACCGGATCCAGGTCTCGGTCCCGCGCGCGGCGAGGCGACGGCCGAGCTCGAGCGTCGGGGCGAGCTCGCGGCCCGTGACCCGCCGGTACGTCTCGGGGTCGCCCGACTTCACGTCGAGCAGCACGAGGTCGAGGTCGTCGAGCATCGCGTCGGTGCAGTGCGCCCCGAGGTAGCCGGACGTGTCGATCGCCGTGTGGATGCCCAGCTCCTTCGCGCCCCGCAGGACGCGGGCGACGAACGCCGGCTGCATGAGCGGCTCGCCGCCGGAGATCGTCAGCCCGCCGCCGGTGACCTCGAAGATCGGACGGTAGCGGCGGACCCGGCCCAGGAGCTCGTCGGCGGTGATCGGCTCGCCGCGGCGCATCTCCATGGTGTCGGGGTTGTGGCAGTAGAGGCACCGCAGCGGGCAGCCCGACAAGAACGTGGTCAGCCGCGTCCCCGGGCCGTCGACGGCCGTGACGAGCTCCCACGAGTGCAGGGAGCCGAGCTCCCCGGCGCGCATCTGCGCGAAGCGCTCGACCCGGTCGGCCTCGCTGACGTCGAGCCCCGCGGTCCCGGCGGTCGAGCGGTGGTTCGAGCCGCCGACGAGCGGCACGCCGAGCTCGACGACCGGGGCGCCGACCTCGCCGGCGTCACGCTGTACGGCTGTCGCGTCCATCGCCGGCTCCTGTCGGTCTCGTGGGGATCGTGCTGCTCGCTGCGGGGGGTGGTGCGGTGTCCCGGTGGACCGTGGCGGGGGGCCCCCCCGTCCCCCCCCAACCCCTTTCCCCCGGGGGGCAGGGGGCCAAGACAACCCTGAAAACCCCCCAAGAAACCTCCACCCTCCTCTCCCCCGTCCAAAAGGCAAAAATTCCCG
>NZ_JBSGSU010000008.1:10131-38223 GCF_053607065.1 Cellulomonas sp. NPDC055163
CTTTCTTTCTTTTTCTTGTTCTCCTTTCTTCCTTTCTCTGTGTTTGTTCCCCTTCCCCCCCTCCTCCCTCCCCTCCCCCCCCTCCCCCCCCCCCCACGGCCGTTTCCCCGGGGGTACGGGGGTCAGAGGCCGCCGTGGAACGTCCGCGAGAGCACGTCGAGCTGCTGCTCCCGGGTCAGGCGGACGAAGTTGACGGCGTAGCCGGAGACCCGGATGGTCAGCTGCGGGTACTTCTCCGGGTGCTCCATCGCGTCCTCGAGGGTGTCGCGGTT
The DNA here is from genome assembly GCF_053607065.1 of Cellulomonas sp. NPDC055163. Classification (NCBI taxonomy): domain Bacteria; kingdom Bacillati; phylum Actinomycetota; class Actinomycetes; order Micrococcales; family Cellulomonadaceae; genus Cellulomonas; species Cellulomonas sp. NPDC055163. The sequence continues at coordinate 10,404 of NZ_JBSGSU010000008.1, forward strand.
GAGGACGTTGATGTTGACGTGGAACCCGGACGAGACCGTGTACCCGTCGAGCAGGCCGACCAGGTTCGCGACCTGCTCGTCCTTGGTGCGGCCGAGGCCGGAGGGCACGACCGTCGAGGTCAGCGAGATGCCGTCCATGGCCTCGGAGTACGGGAGCTTGGCGACCGAGAGCGCCGAGGCGAGCATCCCGTGGGAGTCGCGGCCGTTCATCGGGTTGGCCCCCGGTGCGAACGGCTCGCCCTGGCGGCGGCCGTCGGGGGTGTTGCCCGTGGCCTTGCCGTAGACGACGTTCGACGTGATGGTCAGGACCGACTGCGTGTGCAGCGAGCTCCGGTAGGTCTTCTGGGCGCGGATCTTGGCCATGAAGTCGCGCACGATCTCGACCGCGATGTCGTCGGCACGGTCGTCGTCGTTGCCGTAGGTCGGGAAGTCGCCCTCCGTGACGTAGTCGACGACCAGGCCGGTCTCGTCGCGCACCGGACGGGCGGTCGCGTGGCGGATCGCCGAGAGCGAGTCGGCCACGACCGACAGGCCCGCGATGCCGCACGCCATGGTCCGCAGGATCGACCGGTCGTGCAGCGCCATCTCGAGGCGCTCGTAGGCGTACTTGTCGTGCATGTAGTGCACGCAGTTGAGCGCGTCGACGTAGGTCTCGGCGAGCCAGTCGAGCAGCGTGTCGAAGCGCGCCCGGACGTCGTCGTAGTCGAGCACGTCGCCGTCGACCGGCGCGGTGACCGGCGCGACCTGCGTGCCGCTGACCTCGTCGCGCCCGCCGTTGATCGCGTACAGCAGCGACTTCGCGAGGTTCACGCGGGCGCCGAAGAACTGCATCTGCTTGCCGACCCGCATCGCGGAGACGCAGCACGCGATCGCGGAGTCGTCGCCCCACGAGCCGCGGATGAGCTCGTCGGACTCGTACTGGATCGCGGAGGTGTCGATCGAGACCTGCGCGCAGAACGCCTTGAACCCTGCCGGGAGGCGGCTGCTCCACAGCACCGTGAGGTTCGGCTCGGGGGCCGGGCCCAGGTTGTAGAGCGTCTGCAGGAACCGGAACGAGTTCTTCGTGACGAGCGGGCGACCGTCCTCGCCGATGCCGCCGATCGACTCGGTGACCCACGTCGGGTCGCCCGAGAACAGCGCGTCGTACTCGGGCGTGCGCAGGAACCGCACGATGCGGAGCTTGATGACGAGGTCGTCGATGAGCTCCTGCGCCTGCGACTCCGTGAGGCGCCCGGCCTCGAGGTCGCGCTGCAGGTACACGTCGAGGAACGTCGAGGTGCGGCCCAGCGACATCGCGGCGCCGTTCTGCTCCTTGACCGCGCCGAGGTAGGCGAAGTAGAGCCACTGCACGGCCTCGCGGGCGGTCGCGGCCGGGCGGGAGATGTCGTAGCCGTAGGAGGCGGCCATGGCCTTGAGCTCGGTGAGCGCGCGGATCTGCTCCGCGTTCTCCTCGCGGTCGCGGATGACGTCCTCGGACGAGCGCTCCATGTCGAGCTCGTGCCGCTCGATCCTCTTCGCGGCGATCAGGCCGTCGACCCCGTAGAGGGCGACGCGGCGGTAGTCCCCGATGATCCGGCCGCGGCCGTACGCGTCGGGCAGGCCCGTGATGATGTGGCTCGAGCGCGCGGCCCGGACGTTCGGGGGGTAGACGTCGAAGACGCCGGCGTTGTGCGTCTTGCGGTACTCGGTGAAGATCCGCTTGATGTCCTGCGGGATCTCGTAGCCGTACGTCGTCAGGGACGTCTCGACCATGCGCCAGCCGCCGTTGGGGATCATCGCGCGCTTGAGCGGGACGTCCGTCTGCAGACCGACGACGAGCTCGTTGTCCCGGTCGATGTAGCCGGCCGGGTGCGAGGTGATCGAGCCGGGCGTCGTGTTGTCGATGTCGTGGACGCCCCGCTCGCGCTCCGCGGGGAACATCGCGCTCAGGCGGGCCCAGATGCCGGTGGTGCGCGCGGTCGGACCGGCGAGGAACGACGCGTCGCCCGTGTACGGGGTGTAGTTGCGCTGGATGAAGTCGCGGACGTCGACGCCGTCCGCCCAGGGGCCGGTCACGAAGCCCTGCCAGGGGCCGGTCTCGTTCTCCGGCCCGTCGACGGTGGAGGGTCCTGGTACGGCGGTGGTGGTCATCTCGGCACTCCTTGGTGTGCGTCTCGTTACCTGCGACGCTACGCACGAAGTGATGGGACGACTCGGGACCTTCGGCCTCACCTGCGTGGGGGCCGGGTCACCGCCCGCACCGGCCGTCGTCGGGCGCTGCGGTGCCGCCCGGCCCGGTCCCGGACGTGCGACGGCCCCGACCGCGTCGTGGCAGGTCGGGGCCGTCGTCTCGTGACCGGAGGTCTCGTCCAGCAGCTTTGTCGTCGTCGCCCACCGCGCCCGCTTGTCCTCTTCACGCGCGGCCTGAACCGCCCCCGGCCTGTTTGGGGGCTGTCGATGACGTGCCACCTGGTCGGTGTCCGGACACCCCTCGCGAGGGGCGCGTGCTCCACCACCAGGACGGTCCGCGCGCCGGGAGTGCTGGTGCCCCGGCGCGGACCGCTGGTCTGCGGCGCTGCGGCTCTCGCCGCGCGCACCCCCTCCATCGGCGGGTGGGCGGGCGCCATGAGGAGAACGACGCGGGTGATCCTGCGGGACCGGCGGCGCGGTGCCGCGCGGACGAGTGCGGGTCGCCGGGTGGCGGGCTCCCGGGTCAGGCGTCCCGCGACGCGAGCACGCCGAGCACGTCCGCCACCAGGTCCTCGGGGCGCAGGCGCACCGCCTCGACGAGCTGGGCGATGCTCGCGTGCTCCAGGAACTGCGCCGGGATGCCCCGCGCGAGCACCGGGACGCGGATGCCGGCCTCCGTGACCCGCTGGGCGAGCATGGAGCCGACCCCGCCCTCGACCACGCCGTCCTCGACGCACAGCGTCACGTCGTGCTCGCCGACGATCTTCACGAGCGCGCTGGGCACGGGCAGGACCCAGCGCGGGTCCACGACGGTCACCTGCAGACCCGTCGCCGCGAGCTGCTCGCCGACCTGGACGGCCGTGGTGGCCATCGACCCGATGCCGACGACGAGCACGCGGGCGCCCGTCCCGGCGTGGCGCGCGAGCACGTCGACGCCCTCGACCGCGTCGACGGCCGGGATGTCGTCGCCGAGCGGCGTCTTGGGGTAGCGCACGACCGTCGGGGCGTCGTCGACGTCGACCGCGGTGCGCAGAGCCGAGCGCAGCGTCGCCTCGTCCCGCGGCGCGGCCAGGCGCAGGCCCGGCACGACGCGCAGCATCGCCATGTCCCACATGCCGTTGTGGCTCGCTCCGTCCTCGCCCGTGAGCCCGGCGCGGTCGAGCACGAACGTCACGCCCGCGCGGTGCAGCGCGACATCCATGAGCACCTGGTCGAAGGCACGGTTGAGGAACGTCGCGTACACCGCGACGACCGGGTGGAGCCCGGCGAACGCCATGCCGGCCGCCGACGTCGCCGCGTGCTGCTCGGCGATGCCGACGTCGAACGTCCGCTGCGGGAACTCCGCCTCGAAGGGTGCGAGCCCGACGGGTGCGAGCATCGCCGCGGTGATCGCGACGACGTCGGGACGCCGGCGCCCGATGCGGACCATCTCGTCCGCGAAGACCTTGGTCCAGCCGAACCGGGACGGCGCGACCGGCAGCCCGGTCTCGGGGTGGATGCGCCCGACGGCGTGGAAGCGGTCGGCGACGTCCTGCTCGGCCGGGCTGTACCCGCGGCCCTTCTCGGTGATCACGTGCACGATCACCGGGCCACCGAACGCCTTGGCCCGGGCCAGCGCGCGCTCGACCGCGGCGACGTCGTGCCCGTCGACCGGGCCGACGTACTTCAGCCCGAGGTCCTCGAACATGCCCTGCGGCGCGACGACGTCCTTGATGCCCTTCTTGAGGCCGTGCAGCGCGTCGTACGCGAACCGCCCGGGCGCGCCCGACCGGCGCAGCGTGCGCTTGCCCCACGACAGCACGGCCTCGTAGCCGTTCGTGACGCGCAGGGTGTCGAGGTGGTGCGCGAGGCCGCCGATCGTCGGCGCGTAGGAGCGGCCGTTGTCGTTGACCACGATCACGAGGCGGCGGTCGCGGCCGGCCGCGATGTTGTTCAGGGCCTCCCAGGCCATGCCGCCGGTCAGCGCGCCGTCGCCGATGACCGCGACGACGTGCCGGTCGGGACGCCCGCGCAGCTCGTGGGCCTTGGCGATGCCGTCGGCCCAGCTCAGCGCGGTCGAGGCGTGCGAGTTCTCGACGACGTCGTGCGGCGACTCGGCGCGGCTCGGGTAGCCGGACATCCCGCCGCGCGTGCGCAGGTCCGAGAAGTCGTGGCGGCCCGTGAGCAGCTTGTGCACGTACGCCTGGTGGCCCGTGTCGAAGACCACGGAGTCGCGCGGGGAGTCGAAGACGCGGTGCAGCGCGATCGACAGCTCGACGACGCCCAGGTTGGGCCCGAGGTGCCCGCCCGTGCGGGAGACCGACGCGACGAGGAAGTCGCGGATCTCGGCGGCGAGCGCGACGAGCTCGTCCTCGCTCAGCCGGCGCAGGTCCGACGGCGAGCTGATCCGGTCCAGCAGGCCCACAGGCACTCCCCTCGTGCGGCGTGAGGCCGCTCCGTGCGGACGCCGTGGTCGACTGTCCAGTGTACGGCGGCGGCCGCCGGTGCACGGGGCCGAGCGCCTGCCTCCTCAGGACGCCCACAGGGTCGCCACAGTCCGAGGGCCGCGGACGATCCCGCCGCCGGTGCCCACCGGGTGCGGGCGCCGCCCCCGTACCCTGGACGCATGCGCTTCCTGCCCGGCCACGCCGTGACGTCCGACCTCACCTACGGCGACGTGTTCCTCGTCCCCTCGGCCTCCGACGTGACCTCGCGCTTCGACGTCGACCTGTCCTCGAGCGACGGGACCGGCACGACGGTCCCGGTGGTCGTGGCCAACATGACCGCGGTCGCGGGCCGGCGCATGGCCGAGACCGTCGCGCGCCGCGGCGGGCTCACCGTGATCCCGCAGGACCAGCCGACCGACGTCGTCGCCGACATCGTCGCCTCGGTCAAGTCGCGGCACCCGGTCGTCGAGTCCGCGGTCGTCGTCGCGCCGCACGACACCGTGCACTCGGCGCTCACGCTCATCGGCAAGCGCGCCCACGGCGCCGCGGTGGTCGTCGCCGACGGCCGCCCCGTCGGGGTCGTGACGGCCGCCGACTGCTCGGGGGTCGACCAGTTCACCCAGGTCGCGGAGGTCATGTCGGGCGACCCGACGGTCGTCTCCCTCGAGGTGCTCACCGAGGCCGGCGCCCGCGGACTCGAGGCGGCGTTCGACACGCTGCACACCTCCCGTCGCCGCTTCTCCCCCGTGGTCGACGGCGACCGGCTCGTCGGCGTGCTGACCCGCACCGGCGCGCTGCGCTCCTCGATCTACGCCCCGGCGCTCGACGCCGAGGGCCGGCTCCGCGTCGCGGCCGCGGTCGGCATCAACGGCGACGTCAAGGCCAAGACCGCCGAGCTCCTCGAGGCCGGCATCGACGTGCTCGTGGTCGACACCGCGCACGGCCACCAGCGCAAGATGCTCGAGGCCCTCGAGGCCGTGCGCGCGCTCGACCCGCAGGTCCCTGTCGTCGCGGGCAACGTCGTGACCGCCGCGGGGGTGCGCGACCTCGTCGCCGCAGGCGCCGACATCGTCAAGGTCGGCGTCGGCCCCGGCGCGATGTGCACGACGCGCATGATGACCGCCGTCGGGCGCCCGCAGTTCTCCGCGGTGCTCGAGTGCGCCGCGGAGGCCCGCCGGCTCGGCAAGCACGTGTGGGCCGACGGCGGGGTCCGGCACCCGCGCGACGTCGCGCTCGCGCTCGCGGCCGGCGCCTCCCAGGTCATGGTCGGCTCGTGGTTCGCGGGCACGCACGAGTCGCCCGGGGACCTGCACGACGACGGGACGGGCCGGCTGTACAAGGAGAGCTTCGGGATGGCCTCCGCGCGCGCCGTCGCCGCCCGCACCCGCGACGGCTCGCCGTTCGAGCGGGCCCGGAAGGCGCTCTTCGAGGAGGGCATCTCGCACTCGCGGATGTACCTCGACCCGCAGCGCCCGGGCGTCGAGGACCTGCTCGACCACATCACGTCGGGCGTGCGCTCCGCGTGCACGTACGTCGGGGCGCGCACGCTCGCCGAGCTCGCCGACCGGGCGGTCGTGGGCGTGCAGTCCGCGGCCGGCTACGACGAGGGACGGCCGCTGCCCGAGAGCTGGTGAGCGCGACCCGTGCGCCCCGTTCCGGCGGAACGCCCGGGTCCGCCCGGGCACCCGGTTCCGCCCCGGCGCCCGGTTCCGCCCCGGCGCCCGGTTCCGCTCAGGTGCGCCGGTACGTCGTCGTCAGCGTCTGGTCCTTCGCCGGTCCCGCGACGTCCCAGCGCACGTGCCACTCCTCGGGGGACACGACCGTGAACGTTCCGGCGTAGGCGTCGGCCACGCACGGGTGCAGGGCCGACCAGCGCCCGGTGCGCAGGTCGAGGTCGTGGAACGCGCGCCCGTCGGCGAAAGTGACCCGCGCCGAGCCGTCGGACCGCGCGACCACGTGCAGCGTGCGCCCCGCCGGGCCGGTGACCCCGCCCCACGCGAGCTCCCCGCGCTCGGCGTGCTCGACCAGCGCGCGGCCCGGCGCGTCACCTGGCAGCCCCTCGGACGCGCCCGCTCGTGGGCCACCGGACGCGTCGGCCCCGGTCAGCTCCTGGAACACGGCGGTCCCCCGGAACGTCCCGACCACCTCGGCCCGGCGGTCCACGAGCTCGCGCTCGACGTCCCAGGTCCCCAGCAGGTAGGCGACGGTGTCGTGCAGCATCGGGCCATCGTGCCGCACGCGGCTAGGGTCGACCGATGAGCACCTCCCGCGCGGACGAGTCCGCCGGCGCCCCGGCCGCCGTCCGGGACCAGCTCGCGGCGCTGTGCGCACGCACCGAGCCGTGGCCCCGCGTCCCGTGGCACCGCACGCTCGACCCCGCGACGGCGCGGCACTCGGCGGTCCTCGTGCTGTTCGGGGTGCTCGACGGCGTACCCGCGCACACCGGCGCCTCACCGGTCCCGCGTGACGTCGACGTCCTGCTCACCCGCCGGTCGGACACCGTGGGGCACCACCCGGGGCAGGTCTCGTTCCCCGGCGGCGGGATCGACCCCGACGACGACGGCCCGGTCGGCGCGGCCCTGCGCGAGGCCCAGGAGGAGACCGGCCTCGACCCGGGCGGCGTGGAGGTGCTCGGCTCGCTCCCCGCGCTCCCGGTCGCGGTGAGCAACAACCTCGTGACCCCCGTGCTCGCGTGGTGGGCCCGCCCGTCGGCGGTCGCGGCGACCGACCCCGCCGAGACCGTGCACGTGTTCCGCGCCCCCGTCGCGGACCTCCTCGACCCCGCGCAGCGCCGAACGTCGACCCTCACCCGCGGCGGGACCACCTACCGCGGGCCTGCGTTCCTCGTCGACGACCACGTCGTCTGGGGCTTCACCGCGCACGTGCTCGACGGCGTGTTCGAGGCCCTCGGGTGGACGCGGCCGTGGGACGCCGCGCGGACCGTCGCGATCCGCGCCTGAGCCCCGCCGTGGCCGACCGTCCCGCCGCCGACGTCGACGTCTCGGTCGACCTCGTCCGTGCCCTGCTCGCCGACCAGCACCCCGACCTCGCGGACCTCGACCTCCGCCCGGCCGCGAGCGGCTGGGACAACGTGGTGCTGCGCCTCGGCGACGCGCTCGCGGTCCGCGTCCCTCGTCGGCCCGAGGCGGTCGCGCTCGCGCTGCACGAGCAGCGCTGGCTCCCGGCGCTGGCCCGCCGGCTCGCCGTGCCCGTGCCCGCCCCGGTGCGGGTCGGCGTCCCGTCTGCCCGGCTCGCCCGGCCGTGGAGCGTCGTGCCCTGGTTCACGGGAGCCGTGGCCTCCGGCGTGCCGCGGGAGCAGCGGGGACGGTTCGCCCCCGACCTGGCGCGCTTCCTCACGGAGCTGCACGAGCCCGCGCCCGCGGACGCACCGGCGAACCCGGTGCGCGGCGTGCCGCTGCGGGCACGCGACGCCGCCGTGCGGGCGCGGCTCGCGTCGGGGCTCGTGCCGCGCGCGGACGAGGCCCTCCGGCTCTGGGCCGCGGGCGTCGACGTGGCGCCGTGGCAGGCGGCGCCCACGTGGCTGCACGGGGACCTGCACCCGGCCAACCTGCTGGTCGCCGCGTCCGGCGGCCTCGCCGCCGTGCTCGACTTCGGCGACCTCACGTCCGGCGACCCGGCGACCGACCTGGCGACGGCGTGGCTCACGTTCGGTCCCGAGGCGCGCGCCGTCCTGCGTGGACAGCTCTCCGCGACCGGCCGCTACGACGACGCGACGTGGCTGCGCGCGCGGGGCTGGGCGCTGTGCGTGGCGACGGCGCTCGTCGTGGGTTCCGACGACGACCCGCACCTGCACGCGCTGGGGTCGGCCGCCCTGCACGAGGTGCTCGACGACACGGGTGTCTGAGCCCCGCCCTACGGTGCACGGGTGAGCACCGACGCCCCGACCGGCTCGCGGGACCCCCACCCGTCCCCGCCCGCGCGCCGGTGGGGCCTGCTCGGCGTGCCCACGAGCGCCGCGGCCCACGGCCCCGGGCTCGAGAAGGCTCCGGGCGCCCTCCGGACTGCCGGGCTCGCCGAGGCGCTCACGGGCGCGGGGCTGTCCGTGAGCGACCACGGCGACCGTCCCGTCGCCCGCTGGCGCAGCGCGCGCTCCCCCGGGCAGCCGAACGACGTCGAGCGGGCCGCCGCGGTGCTCCGGGACGCCGTCCCGGCGATCGGTGCCGTGCTGGCCCGCGGCGAGCTGCCGCTCGTGGTCGGCGGGGACTGCACCCTGGCCCTCGCGCTCGTGGACGCCGCGGTCCGCGCGTTCGGCGACGTCGGGCTCGTGTACGTCGACGGTGGCCAGGACCTCATGGTCCCCACGGAGCACCCGGACGAGCCGATCCTCGACGGCATGGGCGTCGCGCACCTGCTCGACCTGCCGGGCACGGTCGAGGAGCTCGCCGGCCTGGGCGTGCGGCGTCCCCTGCTCGAGCCGGAGCACGTGTGCTTCTACGGCTTCTCGGACGAGGAGGAGGACACCCACGGACGGGTGCCGAGCCTGCGCCTGCCCGCGGAGGAGGTCACGGCCGACCCGCGCGGCACGGCGCAGCGGGCGACCGCGTCCGTGCTGCGCGGGCGGGAGCGCTTCGTGGTGCACGTCGACGTCGACGTGCTCGACTTCTTCCTGCTCCCGGCGGCGGACGTCCCGACGTGGGGACGCGGGCTCTCGCCCGGCACGCTGACCGACGCGCTCGCGGCGCTGGTGGCGGCACCCGGGTTCGCCGGGATGACGTTCGTCGAGCACAACCCCGACCGCGGCGCCGAGGACGGCTCGACCTCCCGGGCTCTGGTCGACCTGCTCAGGACGGCGCTGGCTCCGCGCTGACGTCCTGCGTCCCGTCCTGCCAGCAGCGGCCGAGGAGCACCGTGAGGACCTCCTCGTCGACGTCCGCGACCCGCTTGAGGTAGAGGCAGCCCTTGCCGGTGCTGTGCGGTCCCAGCCGGTCGAGCAGGTCGGCGTAGTCGTCGAACCCGTTCCACAGGTAGAGCGTGAGCGCCGTCGTGCGTGCGGCGGCCGCGAGCACCGGCATGTCGCCCTCGCGCCCGGTCGCGTACCGGTAGTGCCGGCTCCCGAAGCCGACGATCGAGCTGCCCCACATCACGGGCGGCTCCCCCGAGACCTGGTGCATGAGCCCGAGGACGGTGCGCAGGTCCGCGCGCCGGCGCTCGTCCTGGACGCCGGCGACGAACGCCTCGACGTCCTCGTCGGTGGCCACGGTCTTGTTGGTCTTGTCGGCGCTCGCCATGCCCACGAGTGTGCCGCGCCGTGCCGTCCCCGGCCAGGTCCCGCGCCGCGCGGCGATGCGGGCGGTGGTGACACGAGCGCGGCGCGTGTTTCCGTTATTGCATGTGCAGCGGTCTTCGCCTCCCCGACGCAGGCGCGTCGAGCACCGACGCCGGGCGCGCCGGCGGGCGCTGCCGCCCGTGCGCGTCACCCACCGCACGACCCGCCCCTGCGCGGCAGCGGGCGCGACGACGCCGAGGGCGCCCGCACACGTGGTGCGGGCGCCCTCGGCGCGTCGTGCCCCTGGCGGGGCGGTCCGTCAGGCCGTGGATCAGGCCGTGACCAGCGAGCGGAGCACGTACTGGAGGATGCCGCCGTTGCGGTAGTAGTCCGCCTCGCCCGGCGTGTCGATGCGCACGACCGCGTCGAACTCGACGACCGAGCCGTCCGCCCGCGTCGCCCGGACCGCGACCGTGCGCGGCGTCGAGCCCTCGTTGAGCGCCGTGACGCCCGCGATGTCGAACGTCTCGGTGCCGTCGAGCCCGAGCGAGTCCGCCGACTCCCCCTCCGGGAACTGCAGCGGCAGCACACCCATCCCGATGAGGTTCGAGCGGTGGATCCGCTCGAAGCTCTCCGTGATGACGGCGCGGACGCCCAGCAGCGCCGTGCCCTTGGCCGCCCAGTCGCGCGACGAGCCGGAGCCGTACTCCTTGCCGCCGAGGATCACGAGCGGGACGCCCGCCGCCGCGTACGCCTGCGCCGCGTCGTAGATCGTCGTCTGCTCGCCGTCGAGGTGGTTGACCGTGAAGCCGCCCTCGACGCCCGGCACCAGCTGGTTGCGCAGCCGGATGTTGGCGAACGTGCCGCGGATCATGACCTCGTGGTTCCCTCGGCGCGAGCCGTAGGAGTTGAAGTCGCGGCGCTCGACGCCGTGCTCGGCGAGGTACGTCCCCGCCGGGCTGTCGGCCTTGATGGACCCGGCCGGGCTGATGTGGTCGGTCGTGACCGAGTCACCGAGCTTCGCCAGGACCCGCGCACCCGCGATGTCCTGGACCGGCGCCGGCTCGGGCGTCATGCCCTCGAAGTACGGGGGCTTGCGCACGTAGGTCGACCCGGCGTCCCACGCGAACGTCGCGCCCTGCGGCGTCGGCAGCGCCTGCCAGCGCTCGTCGCCCGCGAAGACGTCGGCGTAGTCCTTGGTGAACATGCCGCGGTCGATCGCCGAGTCGATCGTCGACTGGACCTCGGCCGGCGACGGCCAGATGTCGGCGAGCATGACCGGCTCGCCGGCGTCAGTGTGGCCGAGCGGCTCGTTCTCGAAGTCGAAGTCCATCGTCCCGGCGAGCGCGTACGCGACGACGAGCGGCGGCGACGCGAGGTAGTTCATCTTCACGTCGGGGTTGATGCGACCCTCGAAGTTGCGGTTGCCCGAGAGCACCGAGACGACCGACAGGTCGTGCTCGTTGACGACCGCCGAGACCTCCTCGGGCAGCGGGCCCGAGTTGCCGATGCACGTCGCGCAGCCGTAGCCGACGAGGTGGAAGCCGAGCTTCTCGAGGTACGGCCACAGGCCGGCCTTCTCGTAGTAGTCGGTGACGACCTTGGAGCCCGGTGCCATCGAGGTCTTGACCCACGGCTTCGCGGTGAGGCCCTTGTCGACGGCCTTCTTCGCGAGCAGCGCCGCGGCGAGCATGACCGACGGGTTCGAGGTGTTGGTGCACGACGTGATCGACGCGATGACCACGTGGCCGTGGTCCAGCTCCGTCTCGGTGCCGTCGGTGAGGGTCACCGCCACACGCTTGTGCGGGCGCGTCGCCGCGTCGCCGTGACCGGCCTCTGCGGGGCCGTCCGAGGCGTCGGCGTGCTCGCCGGCCGCGATCGGGTCGGACGCGGGGAACGTCTCCTCGACGGACTCGTCGAGGCCGGTGCCGCGCGGGTGCTCGCTCGCGTCCACGTAGTCGAGGATCGACGACGCGAACGCCTCCTTCGCGCCGCTCAGCTCGATGCGGTCCTGCGGGCGCTTCGGGCCGGCGATCGAGGGGACGACCGTGCTCAGGTCGAGCTCGAGGTACTCCGAGAAGACGGGCTCGACGTAGCCGGCCGCCGACGGGTCGTGCCAGAGGCCCTGCTCCTTCGCGTACGCCTCGACGAGGTCGAGCTGCGCCTGCGAGCGGCCCGTGAGCCGCAGGTAGTCCATGGTCACGCCGTCGATCGGGAAGATCGCCGCGGTCGAGCCGAACTCGGGGCTCATGTTGCCGATGGTCGCGCGGTTCGCGAGCGGGACAGCCGCGACGCCCTCGCCGTAGAACTCGACGAACTTGCCGACCACGCCGTGCCGGCGCAGCTGCTGGGTGATCGTGAGGACGACGTCGGTGGCCGTGACGCCGGCCGGGATCTGGCCGGACAGCCGGAAGCCGACGACGCGCGGGATGAGCATCGACACCGGCTGGCCGAGCATGGCCGCCTCGGCCTCGATGCCGCCGACGCCCCAGCCCAGCACGCCGAGGCCGTTGACCATCGTGGTGTGCGAGTCGGTCCCGACGCACGTGTCCGGGTACGCGCGCAGCACGCCGCCGACCTCGCGCGTCATGACCGTGCGCGCGAGGTACTCGATGTTGACCTGGTGCACGATGCCGGTGCCGGGCGGGACGACCTTGAAGTCGTCGAACGCCGTCTGGCCCCAGCGCAGGAACTGGTAGCGCTCGAAGTTGCGCTCGTACTCGAGCGCGACGTTGCGCTCGAACGCGTCGGCGCGGCCCGCGACGTCGATCTGCACGGAGTGGTCGATCACGAGCTCGGCGGGCGCGAGCGGGTTGATGCGCTGCGGGTCCCCTCCGAGCTCGGCGACGGCCTCGCGCATCGTGGCGAGGTCGACGACGCACGGGACGCCGGTGAAGTCCTGCATGATCACGCGCGCGGGCGTGAACTGGATCTCGGTGTCGGGCTCCGCGGCGGGGTCCCACCCGGCGAGCGCGCGCACGTGGTCGGCGGTGATGTTCGCGCCGTCCTCGGTGCGCAGCAGGTTCTCGGCGAGGACCTTGAGGCTGTACGGGAGCTTCTCGAGACCCGGCACCGCGGAGAGGCGGTAGATCTCGTAGGTGGCGTCCCCGACCTCGAGACCCCCCTTCGACCCGAAGCTGTCGACACTGCTCACTGTGGCTCCTTCGCTCGCACGTGTGCCCGGCGGTGACGGTGCCGGACGGCGGATCGGGGCGCTCACCCGTCAGGTGCTCGGGGAGCCGCCGTGCATCTCGACGCAATATCTCGATGTCGAGATACATCTTAGCGTGTCCGCCCCGATCCGTCGTCGCACCTGCGGTCCGGCGCGTGGTCGGCGCGTGGTCGGTGTGCCGCCGGATCCGTCAGCTCGTGCCCTGACGCTCCGCCCGCAGCGCGTCCGCGGCCTTGCGCTCGAACTCGACGGCGCGCTCGTGCGCGCGCGGGTCGTAGTCGGGCGTGCCCTGCTTGTCGAGCTCGGCCCTGGCGATCCGGCTCGCCGCGGCCAGCCTCGTCGCCGCCTCGCTCTCGTGCCCGGTGGTCATCGCCGGCTCCCTCCTGGCGGGCCCCGGTGGCCCGGCCCGGTCCCACGCTATGCCGGGCGGTCGGCAGGCGCGAGGGACCCGACCGGCGCGCCGGGACGGGCACCGCGGCGCCGGCCGGGCCTCAGCGGCGCGTCAGGACCGCGACCGCCTCGACGTGGTGCGTCATGGGGAACAGGTCGAGGCCGCGCACGTCCGCGAGCTCGTAGCCGCCCGCCGCGAGGTAGGCGACGTCCCGGGCGAGCGCCGCGGGGTCGCATGCGACGTAGACCACGCGCTCGGGTCGCAGCGCCGCGATCGACGCCGTGACGGTGCGCCCGGCCCCCGCGCGCGGGGGGTCGAGCACGACGACGTCGGCGTGCACCACGTCGGAGTGCGGGTCGTCGCTGCCGGCGAGCGCACGCGCGACGTCGGCGTGGTGGAGCTCGACGTTCGTGCGGTCGTGCACGCCCCGCCGGGCGTCGCGCACCGCACGCGCGTCGCCCTCGACCGCCACGACCTCGCCCGTGGGCCCGACGGCGTCGGCGAGAGGGAGCGTGAACAGGCCCGCGCCGGAGTACAGGTCGAGCACCGTGGCGCCGTCGACGTCGCCCACCGCGTCGAGCACCGCGCCCGTGAGCAGCCCGGGGGCCTCGCGGTGCACCTGCCAGAAGCCCTCGGCGGCGACCCGGTACGCGTAGTCGCGGCCGCCCGCGTGCACGTGCTCCCGCACGGTCGAGCGGGCGTTCGGCCGCGGGTCGACCCGCCCCTTGCGCAGGTCGAACGGCTGGCCGTCGACGAGCACCACCGGGGTGTCCCCCGACGCCGGGGCGACGACGTCGATCACCTGGCCGGGCCGCCACCGGCGCGCGAAGAGCCCGAGCTCCTCGATCGCGGGCGAGGCGAGCGGCATCCGGTCGAGCGCGCGCACGTCGTGCGAGCGGTGCGCGCGCATGCCGGCGCGGCCCTGCGCGTCCGCGACGAGCTCGATGCGGGTGCGCCACCCGAGCCCGCCGCGCTCGTCGTCCCCGGGTGCCGCCTCGACGACGACGTCACGCTCGACCCTGGCGAGACGGCGGAGCTGCTCGGCGAGGACAGTGGCCTTCCAGGCCCGCTGCGCGGGCAGCGCGACGTGCGCGAGCTCGCCGCCGCCGACCCCGTCGGGCCCGGCCTCGGGCCACGCGGAGGGCACCCGGTCGGCGGACGCGTCGAGGATCTCGACGGCGTCGGCGCGCCAGAACGTCGCGCCCTCCCCCGCGTCGGTCAGGCGCGCGAGCACCCGCTCACCGGGCAGCGTGTGCCGCACGAACACGACGCGACCGCCGCGGCCGTCGGGGTCGGCGTCGAGGCGTGCGACGCAGTGCCCGCCGTGCGCGACGGGGCCGATCCGGAGCTCGAGGAGGTCAGAGGTCACGCGGAACCGTACCCCGGACCCTGTCCTCGAGACCGGTCTGCCCCTCGGAGGACGCGAGCTGCCACGGCACCGACGCGACCACGACGCCGGGCGTGAAGAGCAGGCGACCCTTGAGGCGCAGCGCGCTCTGGTTGTGGAGCAGCTGCTCCCACCAGTGCCCGACGACGTACTCGGGGATGTACACCACGACGATGTCGCGCGGGCTCTCCCGGCGGACCGAGCGCACGTACGTGAGGATCGGGCGGGTGATCTCGCGGAACGGCGAGTCGAGCACCTTGAGCGGCACCGGGAGGTCGAGCGCCTCCCACTCGGCCTTGAGCCGCGCGACGTCGTCGGCGTCGACCCCGACCGTGACCGCTTCGAGCACCTGGGGGCGCGACGCGCGGGCGTAGGCGATCGCGCGCATCGTCGGGCGGTGCAGGTGCGAGACGAGCACGAGCGCGTGCACCCGGCTCGGCAGCGCGCGTGCCGCCTCCGCGTCCGGCCCGAGCGCGAGCTCGGCGCGCACCGAGTCGTAGTGCGTGCGGATCGCGCGCATGAGGACGAAGACCCCGGCCATCGCGAGGATCGCGATCCACGCACCGAGCATGAACTTCGTGATCAGGACGACGACGAGGACGACCGCGGTCATGCCGAAGCCGATCGTGTTGATGACCCGGGAGCGGGTCATCTGCGCGCGGCGGCGGGGGTCCGGCTCGGTGCGCAGCTCCCGTGTCCAGTGCCGGACCATCCCGAGCTGGCTCAGCGTGAATGAGACGAAGACGCCGACGATGTACAGCTGGATGAGCCGGGTGACCTCGGCGTCGAACGCGATGATGAGGCCGATCGCCGCGGCCGCGAGCGTGAGGATCCCGTTCGAGAAGGCGAGCCGGTCGCCGCGCGTGTGCAGCTGGCGCGGGAGGTAGCCGTCCTTGGCGAGGATCGAGCCGAGCAGCGGGAAGCCGTTGAACGCCGTGTTCGCCGCGAGCACGAGGATGAGGCCTGTCACGACGGCGACCGACACGAACGCGACCGGGAAGCCGGCGAACACCGTCTCCGCGAGCTGGCCGATCACGGGGTGCTGGACGTAGTCCTCACCGACCGGGACCCCGTCGCGCAGCAGCTGCTGCGTCGGTTCCTCGACGTAGTGGATCCCCGTGACCCGTGCGAGCACGAGGATCGAGGTGATGAACGTCGCCGAGATCAGCCCGAGGAACGCGAGCGTCGTCGCGGCGTTGCGGGACTTGGGCTTCTTGAACGCCGGGACGCCGTTGCTGATCGCCTCGACCCCGGTCAGCGCGGCCGAGCCCGACGCGAACGCGCGCAGCACGAGGAACGCCCCGGCGAGCCCGACGAGGCCCTGGTCGAACGCCGAGGACGGCACGATCTCGAGCTCGGAGCTCTCGGCCATCGGCAGGTCGCCCGCCAGGTAGCGCACGAACCCGATGACGACGGTCGCGCCGATCGCGAACATGTACAGGTACACGGGGATCGCGAACGCCTTGCCCGACTCGCGCACGCCGCGCAGGTTCGCGAGCGTGAGCAGCACGACGAGTGCGACCGCGAACGAGGTCTCGTGCCCGCGCAGCGACGGGATCGCGGACGCGGCGTACTGCGCCCCCGAGGAGATCGACACCGCGACCGTGAGCACGTAGTCGACGAGGAGCGCGCTCGCGACCGTCACGCCCGCCTTCGGGCCCAGGTTGACCGTCGCGACCTCGTAGTCGCCGCCCCCCGAGGGGTAGGCGTGCACGTTCTGCCGGTACGAGGCGATCACGGTCATCATGACGACGACGACCGCGAGGCCGACCCACGGTGAGATCACGGTCGCCGTGAGCCCCGCGAGGGCGAGCGTGAGCAGCACCTCGTCCGGGGCGTAGGCGACCGACGAGAGGGCGTCCGAGGCGAAGATCGGCAACGCGATCCGCTTCGGCAGGAGCGTGTGGCCGAGGCGGTCGCTGCGGACGGGACGTCCGAGGAGCAAGCGCTTGGCGGCATCCGCGATGTCCGACACGAGTGACCATGCTATGCCCGCGTCGACCGGCCGCCGCCCGCGCGCCACCTGCGGTGCGGCACCGGGCGTGGCGGCGGTCGAGGGCGCGCCGGACCCGCTGCCGCGGTGCGGCGGCGCCCACCCGCGAGGTATAGCGTGACCGGCTGTGCACTTCGTCATCATGGGCTGCGGCCGGGTCGGCGCGACCCTCGCCCAGTCCCTCGAGAGCCACGGCCACTCGGTCGCCGTCATCGACCAGAACCCCGACTCGTTCCGGCGCCTCGACGCCGACTTCTCCGGGAGCAAGGTCACCGGTCTCGGCTTCGACCGCGACACGCTCACCCAGGCCGGGATCGACGACGCCTACGGCTTCGCCGCGGTGTCCGACGGCGACAACTCCAACATCCTCGCCGCGCGCGTCGTGCGCGAGACGTACGGCGTGGGCAACGTGGTCGCCCGGATCTACGACCCGCACCGCGCCGAGATCTACCAGCGCCTCGGCATCCCCACGGTCGCGACCGTGCGGTGGACCGCCGACCAGGTGCTGCGCCGCCTGCTGCCCATGGGCGCGACGGACGAGCACCGGGACGCGTCGGGGCAGATCGTGCTCGCGCAGGTGGACGTCCACCCGGGCTGGGTCGGGCACCCCCTGAGCCACCTCGAGGAGGCGAGCCGCGCGCGGATCGCCTACGTCACGCGCTACGGCGACGGCCTGCTGCCGACCGTCGCGACCGTGCTGCAGGAGAACGACACGCTGCACGTCCTGATGCGCGCCGACGAGAGCTCGTTCGTCGAACGCACGCTCACCCGAGCCCCGGAGGTCTCCCCGTGAGGGTCGTCATCGCCGGAGCCGGCTCGGTCGGCCGGTCCATCGCCCGCGAGCTCCTCGGCCACGGGCACGAGGTCACGCTCATCGACCGCCAGCCCTCCGCGATGCGCGTCTCGCAGGTCGCGGACGCGGACTGGCTGCTCGCCGACGCGTGCGAGCTGCCGACCCTGACGCAGGCCAAGGTCGACGAGTGCGACGTCGTCGTGGCCGCCACGGGCGACGACAAGGCGAACCTCGTCATCGCGCTGCTGGCCAAGACCGAGTACGGGGTCCCGCGCACGGTCGCGCGCGTGAACAACCCGAAGAACGAGTGGATGTTCGACGAGGCTTGGGGCGTCGACGTCGCCGTCTCGACCCCGCGCATCATGACCGCGATGGTCGAGGAGGCCGTCGCGGTCGGCGACCTCGTGCGGATCTTCACGTTCCACCAGTCGAAGGCGGACATCCTCGAGCTCACGCTCCCCGAGGGCTCGCCCCTCGCCGGGCTGCGCGTCGGTCAGGTCGCGTGGCCCGAGGACACGGTGCTCGCGTGCATCGTGCGCGGGACCCGCCCGATCGCCCCCAGCGTCGACGACACGCTCGAGGAGCGCGACGAGCTGCTGTTCGTCACCGGTCGAGAGGCGGACGAGAAGGCTCTCGAGGAGATCCTGACCCACGGACCAGGAGCCAGGTGACGTAGAGGACGGCCGCGAACAGCGGCACGCCCATGACGAGCTTCGCGGTGCCGAGCCACCCGACGGCGTCCTCGCCCTGCAGGTAGAGCGGCACCTGCACGGCGAGGCGGGCGCCGAACACGCCGACCCACAGCAGCGTCGCCCCGACGTACCTCCGGCGCAGGGCCTGCGCGGCGGGGCGGGAGTCGAGCCGCCACGACATGTCCTCGCCGCGGACGAACGAGACGATGACCCCGACCGCGGGCCAGCGCACGAGCACCGAGACGAGCGCACCGGCACACCAGGCGACGTTGACCCACAACCCGTACGCGAAGAAGTCCTGTGCCTCGCCGGTGCGCCACGCCCACAGCACCCCGATGCCGATCCCGAGGATCCCCGAGAAGGCCTGCGTGACCGGGGTGCGCTGCACGAGCCGGACCAGCACCGCGACCGCGGCGACCGCGACCGCCGCGACCAGTGCCGGGCGCAGCTCGCGGACCGCGACGTACACGACGACGAAGACGAGCCCGGGCAGTGCCGACTCGACCACGCCGCGCCAGCCGCCGATCGCCTCCGCGATCGAGAAGTCCTCCCCGGCGAGCTGGTAGACGCCGCGCGCGGGCCTCGCAGCGGCGGTGCCACCCTCGGGCGCGCCGCCGGGGTCCGTCGTGCTGCGAGGCTGCGTCGCCTCGCCCGGTTCCGTCGCGTCGCCGCGGCTGGTCGTGCCCCCGGGCTCGCCGGCGTCGCCGGCGATCGCCCCGGTGAGCGGACGGGTTCGCTCGACGTCACTCACCGGGACGCGGCCGCAGCTCGTAGCGGGGGTTGAACACCGTGCGGCGACCGTCGATCGCGCACACGAGCCCCTCGACCTGCAGGCGTCGACCCGGCTCGATCCCGGCGATCTCCCGACGGCCGAGCCAGACGAGGTCGATCGTGCCGCTGCCGTCGTACAGCTCGGCCTCGAGCGCGGGGACGCCCTCGCGGGGGCGCAGGGTCACCGAGCGCAGGACGCCGGAGACCTTGGCGCGGTGCCGGTCCGGCAGCTGCTCGACCGGCACGCAGCCGGCGACCGAGTGCGCGTCGGCGCGCTCCTCGTCGGCCTCGATCTCCGCCTGCGACGCGACCGCGCGCCGCAGCGCCTCGCGCAGCGTCATCGGATCTCCGTGATCTCGGGGCCGCGGGTCATCGGGTCGAACGTCGGCGCGGCGGGCTCGTCCGCCGCGGGCTGCGCCGGGCCGCCGTCCTGCGCCGGCAGCCGCAGCGTGAGCAGGTCGCGCGGCGCCCGCGCCTCGGTGCCGCGCACGACGACGATGTCGGCGAAGACGCTCTCGAGCTCGACCGCCGCCTCGGGGTCGACCGCGGCCTTGCCGGTCACGACCCCCCGCAGGAACCAGCGGGGCCCGTCGGCGCCGATGAAGCGCGCGGGCCGGTGCCCGGTGCGCCCCTCGGGCGTGCGGACGGGCAGGCGCGCCAGGAGCTCGCGGCCGAACGGGCCGGGCAGGTCGTCCGCGGAGCCGCCCTGCTTCGTGACGGACTCCGCGATCTCCTCGCGGATCTCGTCCCAGATGCCCTCGGTCCGCGGCGCGGCGAACGCCTGCAGCTGGAGCGTCGAGCCGCCGAGGCTCACGGCGGCGGCGGAGACCGCGCCGGAGGCCTTGTCGATCTCCATGCGCAGCTCCATGCCGGGCCGGCCGGGCACGAGGATCGCCCCGAGGTCCAGGCGTCCGCCCGTGCCGTCGACGTCGTCCACGTCCCACGGGCCGCGCCCGCGCGCCTCGTCGTCGTCGGGCGTCTGCGCGTCGACCTCGGGCGTGGCACCCGTCGCCGTCTCGTCAGCCGCGTTCTCTCGCGCGCCGCGCCGGAAAAGACCCACTTCGATCGACCCCTTCTCACCTGTCACCCGCCGTGGGGCACCCCCACGACAGTAATCCGCGTGCGCCGCACGACCTAGCGGGGAGCCGGGTCGCGCGCGTTCAGGACCGGGGCGCCTGCGCGTCCGCCCAGCCACCGCTCGAACCGAAGCCGCCCTCGCCGCGGTGCGAGCCCGGCAGACGTTCCGCCTCGACGAACCGAGCGCGCTCGACCCGCTGGATCACGAGCTGCGCGACGCGGTCGCCGCGCGCGAGCACCACGGGCACCTCGACGTCGGTGTTGAGCAGCGTCACCGCGATCTCGCCGCGGTAGCCGGCGTCGACCGTGCCGGGCGCGTTGACGATCGTCAGCCCGTGGCGCGAGGCGAGCCCGGAGCGCGGGTGCACGAACGCCGCGTAGCCGTCGGGCAGCGCGATCGCGACGCCGGTCGGGACCGTGACCCGGCCCTGCGGAGGGATCACCACGTCCACGCGCGTCACGAGGTCGGCACCCGCGTCCCCGGGGTGCGCGTACGCGGGCACCGGGACCGCGTCGTCGAGCCGCAGCAGGAGGACCTCGAGCGTCGTGTCGGCCGTCACGGGGAGCGACCCTACCCCGCCGCTGCGCGCGCGCGGGTCTGGGATGCTGGACGCATGCCCCCGCACGCCGCCGAGCCCCCGCACGCCGCACCCGCCGGCCCGCCGGGGGGACGTGCGCCCGGTGGCGCCGCGCACGACGAGCGGCTCTGGCCCGGTCCGCTCGGGTGGTTCCTCGCGGTCGCCGCCGCGGGCCTGCTGACCGTCGCGCTGCTCCCGGTGCACCCGGGTCTCGCGGCGGGCGTCGGCACGGTCGCGCTCGTCGGGTCGCTGACCTTCGCGGCGCTCACCTCCCCGCGCGTGCGGGTGCAGGACGGCGAGCTGACGGCGGGCCGGGCCCGGATCCCCGTCGACCTGCTCGGGGACGCGCGCGCGCTCGACCGCGACGAGACCCGCGCCGCGCTCGGGCCCGGGCTGGACGCGCGGGCCTACGTGTGCCTGCGCGCCTGGGCGGGCACGGCCGTGAGGGTCGAGGTGCTCGACCCGCAGGACCCGACGCCGTACTGGCTCGTGTCGACCCGTCGACCCGCGGACCTGGCCGACGCGCTCGGCGGGACGCGTCGCACCCTGGGCGGCTGACCCCCGCACGGTCCGTCTCCCCAGCGACGCACGCACGGCCCGCGTCGCTCGCGGCCCGTGTCCCGTCGTCCGTCCGCCGGACGGACGACGGGCGCCCGTCGCGTCGGGACCTCCCACCACGGACGAGGCCGACGACCCGGGGTGTCCCCCCGGTCGCCGGCCTCGTGGTGGTCGTCGGTGCCGTGCTCAGGCAGCGCACTCCGAGCAGACGGGGCGGCCGTCCTTCTCGTAGGCGAGCTGGCTGCGGTGGTGGACGAGGTAACAGCTCGTGCACGTGAACTCGTCCGCCTGACGCGGGAGGACACGCACCGACAGCTCCTCGCCCGACAGGTCGGCGCCGGGGAGCTCGAAGCCTTCGGCGGCCTCGGTCTCGTCCTCGTCGACCACGCCCGAGTTCTTGTCGGAGCGCCGAGCCTGGAGCTCCTGCAGCGAGTCCTCGCTGAGGTCCTCCTCGGTCTTGCGCGGGGCGTCGTAGTCGGTTGCCATCAGCGGGGTCACACTCCGGTCGTCTCGGCGGATCGTCGTATGCGGGATCAATGCTTCGGCACCGTCGATTGTTCCCGCGGCGCTGGGATTGTGCACTATTTCAGGGCCGGACGCACACACGGACAAATGCCCAGCATCAGAAGGCCCGAAATCTGCCCTTTCAGGCGCCCGTGGCGGCCCCGAGACCGCGGAGGATCGACGTGAGCTGCGCCACCGTCCCCGCCGGACCTGCGACCGTCATGGCCTCGCCCGCGGGCTGCCCGTCGAGCCCCGTCACGACCGCGCCGGCCTCCTGCGCGACGAGCGCACCGGCCGCGAGGTCCCACGGCTTGAGGCCTCGCTCGTAGTACAGGTCGAGCCCGCCCGAGGCGAGCGCGCACAGGTCGAGCGACGCCGAGCCGATGCGCCGGATGTCCCGGACCTGCGGCAGGAGCTCGGCCACGACGCGGGCCTGCGCGCGGCGGCGCTCGACGGTGTACCCGAAGCCCGTCCCGAGCAGCGAGCCCGCGAGGTCACCGGCCGCCCGCAGCGTGAGCCGGCGTCCGTCGAGGTGCGCGCCGAGCCCGCGGCCCGCGGTGTACGTGCGCCCGTCCGCGACCGAGTGCACGCACCCCGCGACCGCCGTCCACGTCGCGGGGTCGGGCGGGCCGGCGACGACCGCGACCGAGATCGCGTAGGCGGGGATGCCGTAGAGGTAGTTCACGGTGCCGTCGATCGGGTCGATCACCCACGTCAGGCCGCTCGTGCCCGCGACCGGGGCGTCCTCCTCGCCGAGGATCCCGTCGTGCGGGCGGCGGTCGGCGAGCATCGAGCGCAGCAGCGCCTCCGACGCGAGGTCCATCTGGGTCACGACGTCCATCGGGCTCGTCTTGGTGGCGGCCACGTCGACCCGGTCGGGGCGACCGTCGCGCACGAGGTGCCCCGCGGCTCGCGCGAGGGACTCGGCGAGAGCGACCAGCTCCCGCGTCTCGTCCGGGCCAGGGACGGTCGCGGACGGCACCCCCGGCCCGGGCGCCGGGGACGCGGCGGGACGCGCGGGATCGTCGGCGGACGGTGCGGGCAGGGCGTCGGAGGTCACGCGCCCATCCTGCCCGAGCGGCAGGCGCGCCCCTCCGGCCGGCGGACCGTGCGCCCGCCGGCCGGAGGGTCGGGACGGGGTCAGCGTCCGCCCTGCGCGGGGCCGCGCCACGGTCCGGGTGCCGAGAGGTGCAGGCGCATAGCGACGACCCGGAGCACGAAGACCACCGCGACCGCGAGCAGCTCCGTGAGCAGGGTCAGCGTCGACGTCGTCCACAGCACCGCCGTCAGGGAGGCGCCGACGACCGCCGGGATCGCGTAGAGCTGCCGGTGGTGCAGCACGACGGGGACCTCGCCCGTGAGCAGGTCGCGCAGCACTCCCCCGCCGACGCCCGTGATCACCCCGACGCACACCGACGCGGTCGCCCCGGCGCCCAGCTCGAGACCCTTGAGCGTGCCGACCACGCTGAACAGCGCGAGCGCGCCCGCGTCGAGGACCGCGATGACGCGGCGCGCGCGCTCGAGCCGGGGGTGGAAGAAGTACATGACCACGCCTGCGGCGAACGCGGTGACGATGAACTCCCAGCGCGCGACGCCCACGGGCGGGACCGCGCCCACGAGCACGTCGCGGATCAGCCCGCCGCCGAGGCCTGCCGCCCAGGCGAGGACGACGACGCCGAAGACGTCGAACTGCTTGCGCACCGCCGCGAGCCCGCCGGACAGGCCGCCGACGAACACGCCGACGAGCTCGGTCAGCGGCTGGAGCGGGAGGTCGGGCGCCACGAGCGCATACTCTCAGGCGCGCTGCCGCGGGACGTCCTCGTCGCGGCGCACCGGGCGGGTTCCCCCCGGACGGCCGTGTTCGGTGGCACGCTCGTGCCTGAGCTACGAGGAGGTCGTATGGGTGAGCTCGAGCTGGTGGGTCTCCACGACGACGGGGAGCACCTCGTGCTCGTCGGTCCGGACGGGCAGCGGTTCCGTCTGCGCATCGACGAGCCGCTGCGCGCTGCCGTGCGCCGCGACCGGCCGAAGCTCGAGCAGCTGCGTGCCGAGCACTCCGGCGTCCTGAGCCCGCGCGAGATCCAGGCGCGCATCCGGGCCGGCGCGACCGCGCAGGAGGTGGCCGAGTCCGCAGACCTCGCGGTCGAGCAGGTCCGCCGCTACGAGGGCCCGGTGCTCGCCGAGCGCTCGTTCATCGCCGACCAGGCCCGCGCGACGCGGGTCGGCCGGGACCCGGGCGCCCCGGTGCTCGGCGACCTCGTGACGGACCGCCTTGCGGCGCGCGGCGTCCCGCTGCAGTCGCTCGCGTGGGACGCCCACCGCCAGCAGGCCGGGCCCTGGGTCGTCGTGGCGCGGTTCGACGTGGGCGGCGAGAGCCGCGAGGCGCGCTGGACCTACGACGCTGCCAAGCGCGTCGTCCAGGCGGAGGAGGACGAGGCGCGCTGGCTCTCGGAGACCGAGCTCGCCGACGAGCCGATCCCGCGTCGCCACCTCGCGGCGGTCCGCGACGTGGTCTTCGACCTCGAGGCCGACGGCAGCGTGCGCGCGGTCGAGGGCTTCGAGGACGCGCCGGCCGACGCGGAGCCGGACCCGCGCGAGCGCACGCACGCGCTGCTCGACGACCTGAACACCCGGCGCGGGGTGCGCCAGCAGCTCGACCTGGAGGACGACGACGAGTTCGAGGGCTTCGGCCCGCAGCACGCGTTCGACTTCGCGGGTGTCGAGGCGCAGGTCCCCGGCGCCCACCCGGTCGACGCCGACCCGCTCGCCGAGGCACAGGTGCTCGTGCCGGCACGGCGTGAACCCGTCGTGCGCGCCGGGGACGGCGGCGGGCACGACTCCCTCGCGGCGCCCCCGGTCACGGACCCGCACGCCGAGCGCGGCGACGAGCCCGACGAGGCGGTCGCTCCCCCGGCCGAGCGACCCCGCGCGGCACGCAAGGGCCGGGCGAAGGTGCCGAGCTGGGACGAGATCGTCTTCGGCGCCAAGCCCGAGTAGCGCTCCAGCACGACGACGCCCCGGCGACCGTGACGGTCACCGGGGCGCTCGTGCGCGTGGGTCAGCGGCCGCGGCGCGTCGCCTTGCTCAGCAGCTCCTTGGCCTTGCGTTGGTTCTCGGGCTTGCTCATCTCACGCTGGACCACCTGCGCGACCTTGATCGCGGCGCCGGTCTTCAGCATCTTGCCGATGTTCATGCGCGTGTCCTCACGTCCGGGCGGTACCTCCGTACGGCACCGCGCGCTGGCACGACCGTACGTCGCCGGGACGGCTGCGGCGACCGGGCCGGGGGTGCGCACGTCCCGCGCACAGCACCCCCGCCCGCACACCCGCAGACCGTGCACGCGCTCCCGGGCGCGGCTCGACCTGCGGGGTCGCACGCGCCCTCCTAACGTCGGGGGATGATCACGACACTCCATCTGGTCCGGCACGGCGAGAGCGAGGGGAACGTCGCCGCGGCGGCCGCGCACCGCGCCGGGGCCCAGGTCATCGACGTGCCGGCGCGCGACGCGGACGTCGAGCTCTCGGACCTCGGGGTCGCGCAGGCGCGCGGCCTCGGCACGTGGCTCGCCGGGCTGCCCGAGCACGAGCGACCGCAGGCGGTGTGGGCGTCACCGTACGTCCGGGCGTACCAGACGGCCCTGCTCGGGCTCGGGGCCGCCGGGCTGGACCTCCCGGTGCGGCGCGACGAGCGGCTGCGCGACCGTGAGCTCGGGATCCTCGACATGCTCACGGCGCGCGGCGTCGACGAGCGGGTCCCGCTCGAGGCGGAGCGCCGGCGCTGGCTCGGGAAGTTCTACTACCGGCCACCCGGCGGGGAGTCGTGGGCGGACCTCGCGCTGCGCGTGCGCAGCCTGCTCGCGGACCTGGACCGGCCCTCCTTGCCCGACCGGGGGCTCGTCGTGTGCCACGACGCGGTCATCATGGTGGTCCGCTACGTGTGCGAGCAGCTCACCGAGGCGGAGGTGCTCGAGGAGGGCCGCCGGCGGTCGGTGCGCAACGCGTCCGTCACGACCCTCGTGCGCGAGCCCGGCGCGGACCTGTGGACGCTGCGCGAGTTCGACGCCGCCGACCACCTCGCGGACGTGGGTGTGCCCGCGACCGAGCACCCGGGGACCGCCGATGTCCGGCACTGAGCGCGGGGCCGAGCACGGCGCGGAGCACCGCACCGGGGCCGCCACCTCGTCCGGCGCCTCGCGCAGCACGGTCGTCACGCCCGCCCTCCTGCGGGGCTGGCCGCTGCCCGGCGACGCCGACTCGAAGGACGCACGCGGCGCGGTCCTCGTCGTCGGCGGCGCGCGCCAGACACCGGGCGCCGCGATGCTCGCCGGTCTCGCCTGCCTGCGTGTCGGGGCCGGCCGGCTCACCCTCGCGGTGGGCGGGTCGGTCGCGGTGGCGGTCGGCGTCGCCGTGCCCGAGTCGGCCGCGATCGGGATGCCCGAGACCGCCGACGGGCGCCTCGGTGCGAGCGGCGTCGACGCGCTCGACGACGAGCTCGCCCGCGCGACGGTCGTGCTCGTCGGGCCCGGGCTCGACGGTGCGGAGGAGACGTCGGAGCTCCTCGGCGCGCTGCTCCCCCGGCTCGGTGACGACACCGCGGTCGTGCTGGACGCGTTCGCGCTCGGCGTGCTGGTCGACGTCGACCCCGACGTGGTCGCGGCGTTCGACGGGCGGCTCGTGCTGACCCCCAACGCGGGCGAGGGAGCCCGCCTGCTCGGCCTCGACCCGGACAGCCCCGAGCTCGACGACCTCGCCGACGTCGCGGCCCGCATCGCGGCGAGGTACGGCGCGGTCGTGAGCTGCCGCGGTGCCCTCGCGGCCCCCGACGGCCGGGCTTGGGAGTCGTCGACCGGCTCGGGCGGCCTCGCGACGTCGGGCAGCGGCGACGTTCTCGCGGGGGCGGTCGCGGGCGTCCTCGCGCGCGGCGCCGATCCCGCCCAGGCGGCGTGCTGGGGGACGCACCTGCACGGCGCCGCCGGCGACCGGCTCGCCGCGCGCGTCGGGCAGCGGAGCTTCCTCGCCCGGGAGCTCCTCGAGGAGCTGCCCGCGGTGCTCACCGAGCTCGAGGCGTGAGCCGGCGCCGGTAGCGGCTCGACGCGCGCCGCGCTGGCTCCGCCTCTCGTCCGCCGCGAGGGGTGGTGCCGGGGCCGATGTCGGCGCACAGTGGGGGGGAGGCGCAGGCGCCTCACGGTCCGCCGTCCTGGGGGTGTCCCATGCGTCAGAACCTGCCGCCCGACTGGGTACCGATGCTCTCGCGCGGTCGCCACCGGCGACCGACGAAGGGCGCGTGCTTCATGGAGCTCGCGTCGTTCCTTGCGGGCGAGCGCTGGAGCGACCACCCCGCGTGCACGCACGCGCTGCTGGCGACGCTCGCGCGCACGGTCAACGACCAGATGAGCGAGGGTGGCCGGCAACGGCTGCTGCCGCTCGTCCCGTCGGTCATCGGCCTGACGTCCGAGGACCGCGAGGTCGACGTCCGGCTGGCGCTGTGGTGCGCGACGAGCGCCCTGCCCGTCGTCGCCCAGGAGACCCAGCGTGTGCTCGCGGTGGGCATCCTCGCGGCCGAGCGACGCCTCGCCGAGATCGAGGGGCGCACCGACGGCGTGCTCACCGACCGCAGCGCCCGCGCGCTCGCCGACGTCCCGCTCGCCGCGGAGTGGGCGCGGCGGTTCAGCCTGGGCCTGACGACGTCCGCGGCGGGGTTCCACGAGACCGGTGCCCCGAGCATCGTGTGCTGCTCGGTGCTCGGCGTCGCCGACGCGTGCGTGCCCGACACCGAGGACCGCATGCTCGCGATGCTTTCCGCGGGCATCGAGATCGTGCGGGTGGGTGCAGCCCGCGAGCAGCGCCGGGCACGTGCCGCCGAGGGCAGCCGGGTCCTGCCGGCCGCCCCTGCCGTCGCCGCGGCGCGCGAGCGCGTGGGCGCACCGGTCTGACGTCCGACCGCCGCGCCCGGGGGTCCTCACGGGCCCCCGGGCGCGGGGGGGGGGGGGGGGGGGGGGCGGGGGCCCCGGAACCGGCGACCACGCACACCGAAACCCCCCCACCATAAAAAACAAAAGCGGGAGGGGAAGGGGAGAAGTTGG
>NZ_JBSGSU010000008.1:38233-179060 GCF_053607065.1 Cellulomonas sp. NPDC055163
CGTATCATGGGCCTTCGTTGTCCTGGTGTCGGTCAGTCCAGATCCCCCCCGCCCCTCCCCGGCGGGGCGTCCGGCCTGCTCCCGGGCGCCCCGCCCCGCGCTCACCGGACCACGAGCACGCGCGGCCAGCCGATCGACGCGGTGTAGGAGGCGTCGCCGCGGTAGACGACCGTGACGAGCGCTGTCCGGGTCGACGACGGGAGCGTGACCTGCGCGCGCCCGTCGCCGTCGAGCGTCCCGGTCGCCGCACGGCGGCCGTTGACCTGCACCTCGACCGACCCGGTCGGGGCGAGCCCGCCGCCACCGGCGACCGTGACGTGCACGACCTTGGCGTCGGCGCGCCGCACGTCCCAGTCGGTCCCGGCCGTGCTGACCGTCGGGGTCGCGCGCAGCACCCGGTAGCGCACGGCGTCGGACACCGAGCCCGCGACCGCCGCGTCCCCGAGGTAGGCCGCGGTGACCTCGTGCGTGCCGGCGGCGACGTCGGCGGGCAGCGCGACCCGGACGCGGACGTCGCGTGAGGCGGCCCCGGCGGGGAGCTCGGCGGTCGCGACGGCGACGCCGTCGACGCGCACCTCGACGGTCCCCGACGCGCGCCCCTCGGACGCCCCGACCGTCACCGTGGCGGTGCCGGGCCGGCCGTGGACCACGGTCGACGGCGCGACGCGCACCGCCGTCGTGGACGTCGCGCGCTCGGTGAGCCCGACGCCGAGGACGTCCGCGAGCAGTGCCACGGAGTCTCCCGCACGCCCCGTCATGAGCGCGTGCTCGGCGTCGGCGGTCCGTGCCGAGGCGTCGGCCGGCAGCCCGGGCCCCCCGGCGACGACGGCCGACTGCGCGAGGTCGCGCACGAGCGAGACCACGAGTCCGGCGTCCGTGAACCGGTCGCCCCCGCCGTCGAGCGCGGACGCGGCCGTCGCGAGCAGCCGGACCGCCCGCACCACGTCGGCGTCGTCGGTCGAGAGCGAGTCCCCGGCCCAGACGTCCGCGTCGAGCACCGCCTGCACCGCGGTGCGCGCCGGGCTCGAGCTCAGCCCCGCCAGCACCTGCTCGAGCCGGGCGCGCGGTGCGTCCGTCCGCACGCCCCAGCCGTACGCGTAGAGCGGTGCGTACGTCGCGTCGCCGACGTTGACGGGGACCTGGTCGGCGCTCGCCGGCCAGGTCACGGGCAGCCGGCCGGTGAACGGGCGGGCGCCGAACAGCGTGTCGGCGACACCCGCACCCTCGGTCCCCGGCAGCCACGACGCGACGAGCCCGTCGATGGCGTCCAGGCGGTCCGTGACGAGCTGCGGGCGGCCCGCGACGACCAGCACGACGCACGGCATCGCGCCGCACACCGTGTCGATCGCGGCCCGGTCCGCGGCCGGCAGCTCGAGGCTGCGGCCGTTGTTCCCGATGTCCCCGATGCCCTCGGCGTACGGCGGCTCACCGACCACGACCACCCCGACGTCGGAGCTGTCGGTGGGGGCCGACGCGTCCGTGGACCACGTGACCTCCGCCGACGGCGCGACCTCGCGGATGCCCTCGAGGATCGTCGTGCCCGTCGTGGTGTCGCCCGATCCGCCCTGCCACGAGATCGACCAGCCGCCCATCTGGTGGCCGAGGTCGTCGGCGTTCGAGCCGGCGACGTAGACGCGCGCGTCGGGCGCGAGCGGCAGGATCCCGCCGGAGTTCTTCAGCAGCACCTGCGACGCCGCCGCGGCCTCGCGGGCGACGGCCCGGTTCTCCGCCGAGCCGAGGTCGCCCGTGTGCGTGCGGTCCGCGAGCGGCTGCTCGAACAGCCCGAGCGCGACCTTCTGCGCGAGGATCCGGCGTACCGCGTCGTCCACGCGGGACTGCGCGACGGTGCCGTCCGCGACCTTCTCGGTGAGCGCCGTGATGAACGCGCCGTAGTTGTAGGGCGCCATCGCCATGTCGAGGCCGGCGTTCACCGAGCGCGCCACCTTGTCGGCGTACGTGCCGCCGGGCAGCTTGTCGATGCCCTCCCAGTCGCTGATGAGGAACCCGTCGAAGCCGAGCTCGCCCTTGAGCAGGTCGGTGTTGAGCGCGGCGTGCTCGTGCATGCGCAGCGGGCCGTCTCCGGAGTCGACCGCGGAGTACGACGGCATGATCGAGCCGACGCCCGCCTCGAGCGCCGGGACGTACGGGTCGACGTGCTGGCGCCGCAGCTCGCCCGGCGAGCCGACGTGCGTGACGCCCTGGTCGATCGGGTAGCCGCTGCCCGCGAGCGCCGGCTCGTAGCGCGTACCGCCGTCGCCGACCCAGTGCTTCGCGGTGGCGAGCACCTCGGTCGGCCCCGACATGTCCGCCGCGTCCTCGCCCTGGAGCCCGACGACGGCCGCGCGGGCCATCGCCGTCACGAGCGCCGGGTCCTCGCCGAACGACTCGTAGCTGCGGCCCCACCGCTCGTCCCGCGTGACGCACAGGCACGGCGAGAACGTCCACGGGACACCGGTCCCCCGGACCTCGAGCGCCGTGACCTCGCCGGCCCGCCGCACGAGCTCGGGGTCGCGCGCGGCGCCGAGCCCGGAGTTGTGCGGCAGGATCGTCGCGCCGACCACGTTGCTGTGCCCGTGCACGGCGTCGACGCCGTAGACGAGCGGGATCTGCAGCCGGGTCGAGAGCGCCTCGCGCTGGAAGCCGTCGACCATGTCGGCCCAGCCGGACGGCGTGTTGTCGGCCGGCACGGAGCCGCCGCCGGAGAGCAGCGACCCGAGCCCGAGGCTCGCGATCTCGCCGTCGGAGCGCAGCCCGAGCCGCTCGGCCTGGGCCATCTGGCCGACCTTCTCGGCGAGGGTCATGCGCCCCAGGAGGTCCTCGACGCGCTCGGCGGCGGGCCGCGCCGCGTCGAGGTACGGCGCGCCGGTGGCGTTCAGCACGACCCGGGGCGACGACGCGACGTCGGCTCCCTCGGCGGTGAGCGTCACCTCGACCGACCGGGAGTCGTCCTGCCCGGAGGTCGCGAGGGTGCGGACCTCGATCGTCCGCTCGGCGCCCGAGGGCGTCCCGGCCTCGAAGGTCGACGTCCCCGAGAACGGCTCGTAGTGCGTGCCGGCCTCCGCGGTGTCGGCGGAGCCGGCGTTCGCGTGCGTGACGGTCACGGGCTCGGGCAGCGGCTCGCCGTCCGTGGTCGTGAGCCGCAGCGTGACCTGCGCGACCTCGCCGCGGTCGACGAGCACGACGTCCTGCGTCGCGGCGACCGTGGCGGTCGGCACGGGCGCGGGCGAGCCGTAGAGCTCGACGTCGTCGACCGCCCAGCCGACGGGCTGCGCGGTGCCGGGCACCATGGTCACCGCGTAGCCCCACGCCGACGTCAGGTCGAGCGTGCCGTTGCGGGTCGCCTCGTCGCCCGGCTGGTACCCGCCGAGCCGCAGGTCGGTGAAGGGGATCTCGACGAGCTTCCAGCGGCTGCCGTCGGGCGACCAGGTGTCCTTGAACGTCGCGGCCCACCGCTCGGCGTGCTCGCCGTCGGGCCCGCCGTCCTTGACCTCGACCTTGATGTCCGCGCCCGCGGTGGGCGACGCCGGACGGTTGTCCTGCGAGGCGTACCAGAGGAAGCGCAGGCCGCGGAAGCCGCTCCAGTCCTGTGCGGCGGCGAGGTTGTGGCTGTAGCCGCCCCACCCGCCGGACGGGACGAGGTACTCCCCGCCGAGCACGTGGTTGCCCGCGGGGGCGCCGTCGCGGTCCCGCTCGGTCACCGCGAGGCTCACGTCGGAGCCGTCCGAGCCCCAGGTGAAGTGCCCGACGGTGCCGCCGGGCTCCGCGACCGGGACGTCGCCCTCGAAGTCCTGGATGGTCGTGACGCGCTGGTAGAGCGCGACGTCGTCGAACAGCCAGGCGCCCTCGCCGAGGTCGGTCAGCGTGACCGCGAACCCGGTGGAGGCGGCGGGGTCGAAGCGCTCGTCCGACGCCGGGTCACCCTTGACCCGCAGCTGCGCGAACGGCACGGTCACGCGCCGCCAGCCCGCGGTGTCGTCGACGACGGACCGCTCGAACATGCGCCCGCCGCTCTTGAGCTCGTAGCGCAGCGTGCCGCCGTCCCCGGTGCCGCGGAACCAGAACGCGAATCCGTCGTACGCCGACCAGTCGGCGGCGGGGCTCAGGTCGTGCGTGAAGCCGAACCAGTCGCCGGGGGCCGGCGTGGCGCCGACCGTGGCGACGAGCACGTGGTTGCCCTCGCCCGCGCCCTCGCGCTCCTGCTCGACGGTCGTGAGCACGGGTGTGACCGGCGCGCTGCTGCCCCACGTCGTGTACCCGGCGGGCACGCCGTCCTCGACGTCGTCGAGCACCTCGCTCGGGCCGACGTCCGGCAGGTCGCCGTGCGGCGCGATCGTCACGGTGGTGGTCGTCCGGGCGCCGAGCGCGAGGCCGACGGGGTCGCTCAGCGTGAGGTCGACCGTGGTGACGGGGGCGAGCGGGCCGTGGTCGACCGTGGCGACGGTGACCTGCTGCGTCGTCTCCCCCGCGGCGAACGTGAGGACCTCGTCGACGGCGGTGAAGTCCGTCCCGGCGACCGCGGTCCCACCGCCCGAGGTCACGCGCACGCGGGTCTCGCTGCCGGCGGGCGCGTTCAGCACGACGGGGACCGTCGCGGTCGCGCCGGCGGCGACCGTGGCCGACGCGCGTGCGACGACGACGGCGGGCTGCTCGGGAGTGCCGTGCACCTCGACGGCGAAGAGCGAGTAGCCGTACCAGTGCGGCCCGGCGGGGTCCCACGTGAACGGCACGCGCTCGAGCATCTGCACGCGCAGGTGCCGTGCGTCGACGGGCTCGGCGAGCACGATCTCGTCGACGCCGCCGTCGCTCGCGGGCTCCGTGTGCACCGTCGACCAGCTCGCGGGGTCCGCGGGGTCGCCCGTCGCCGCCTGGATCTCGTAGGACGCCGCGTGCGCGGCCTCCCAGCGCAGCGTCAGGCCGTCGACCGCCGCCGGTCCGCCGAGGTCGACCGCGAGCCACGCGGTGAACGGCACGTCCTCGTCTGGGCCGTTGCCGCTCGCCCAGCGGGTCGCCGGGTCGCCGTCGACCGCGTGCGCGGCCGGGAACGAGCCGTCGGTGTCGTCCTGCGACTGCGAGGCCGTCGCGGTCCCGGCGATCGCGAGGTCGTCCCCCGCGGCGTGCGCGGGCCCGGCGGTCGCGAGCAGGACCAGGGGGGCCACGAGCGCGAGAGCCGCCGCCGCGGCGGTCGTGCGGCCGGCCGACCGCCCGCCCCCGGGGCGCAGGATCGGGCCCGGACGCTGGCGTCGGGGCGGGACGAGGGCAAGGGTCGGACGCGTCACCTGTCACTCCTTCGTGAGGTCGGCCTGCTCAGGGAACCATTTGCACTTACTGCCGGGTAAGTGACGGAGGTCACGATCGGGTCACGATGCCCTGGTCATCCGTCCAGCTCGCCGGCCCGCGCGCGGCGCCCTCGACATGCCGTGCGCGGCCGTCCGACCTAGCCTCGAAGGCACCGACCAGCCCCTCCCGGAGGTCATCCCATGGACGTCACACCCCTGCCCCTCGCCGTCGTGACCGGCGGGTCGAGCGGCATCGGCCTCGAGCTCGTGCGCGAGTTCGCGGAGAACGGCTTCGAGGTGCTCAGCTGCGCCGAGGACGACACCGACCTGCAGATCGCCACCCAGACCCTCGTCGCTGACGGTCACCCGGTGCGCTCGCTCACCGCCGACCTCGCGACCCCGGAGGGCGTCGAGCGCCTCGTCGCGGAGATCGGCGGCCGGCCCGTCGACGCGCTCGCGCTCAACGCCGGCGTCGCCAACGGCGGCCCCTTCCTCGAGACCCCGCTCGAGGACGACCTGCGGGTCATCTCGCTCGACGTCGTCTCGGTGGTCCACCTGGCCAAGCGGCTGCTCCCGCGCATGGTCGACCGCGGCGCGGGCCGGGTCCTCGTCACGTCGTCGGTCGCCGCCCGCATGCCCGGGCCGTACTACGCGACGTACGCCGCGTCGAAGGCGTTCGTGCAGAGCTTCACCGAGGCGGTCCGCTACGAGCTCAAGGACACCGGCGTCACGATCACCGCGCTGCTGCCCGGGCCGACGGACACCGACTTCTTCGAGGCCTCGCACATGGAGGACACCCGCGTCGCCGAGCAGAAGAAGGACGACCCGGCGAAGGTCGCGCGCGAGGGCTTCGAGGCCCTCATGGCGGGCAAGGACCAGGTCTCGACGCGCTCGCTCAAGACCAGGATGCAGACCGCGATGGGCGCGATCCTGCCCGACACCGCCAAGGCGGCGGTGCACGCGAAGATGACCGAGCCGCACCACAGCGACCAGGAGGCGTGAGCATGACGACCGACGAGACCACCCCCACGAACGAGACCAGCGCCGACGAGACCCCCACCGGCGTGACCCCGGGCGCCGGTGCGGCCGACGACGCGCCCGGCGTGGGCAGCCCGGAGAAGGACCCGCAGGACTGGGTCACGGGTGACGAGCCGATGACCGGCCCGCAGGGCAGCTACCTGTCGACCCTCGCGCGCGAGGCCGGCGAGGAGGTGCCCGACGACCTCACGAAGGCCGGCGCCTCCGAGCTCATCGACGAGCTGCAGTCGCGCACGGGGCGCAGATCGGGCCAGGGCGCCTGACCCGCAGCACCACCACCGCCGGCCGGCCGCCCCGGAGGGTCGACCACCGGCGAGCACGGACCTCGGGCTCGTGCGTCACGCGGAGTCGCGGCGCACGAGCCCGACCACGTCGGAGCCCGGCCGCCGCGGCGCCGCCCTGCCCTCGAGCCCGTGCACGATCGTCTGAGCGATGTGCTCGGCGATCGCCCGGTGGTCGGTCGTGACCGTCGTGAGCGGCGGGTCGGCGACCGCCGCACCGGGGATGTCGTCGAACCCGATGACGGCGAGGTCGCCCGGTACCGCGAGCCCCGAGCGCCGCACGCCCGTGAGCAGTGCGAGCGCGACGTCGTCGTTGTAGGCGCACACCGCGGTCACGCCCGCGCCCCGCCAGGTCGCGACGGCGTCCTTCGCGGCGTCGATGTCGAGCGGGACCGTCAGCACGACCGGGTCGTCGAGCCCGAGGTCGGCGCACGCCGCACGCACGCCCGCGAGCCGCGGCTCCGCGAAGCCCGCGACGCGCGGGTCGGCCGGGAAGGCGTACCCGAGCCGGCGGTGACCGGCCGCGGCGAGGTGCTCGGCCTGCAGCCGCCCGGCGCGCTGCTGCGGGATCTCGAGCGCGCCGCGCCGACCTCGCGCTCCCCCGCCGCCGCCCCCGGCGAGCAGCGCGACCGTGACCTGGATGCCCTCGGCCCGCATCGCCGCGAGGTCCTCCTCGTCGGCGTCCTCGAACAGGACGACGGCGGCCGGGCTCACCGCCCGCCACGCGTCGGCGAGCGTGCGTGACGACCCCGCGCTCGGGTGCGCGAGCAGCGTGAGGCCCTGCGCGGCGAGCGCCGCGGAGAGGTGCTCGAGCGACGCGCCGACGGCGGGCCCGATGGGCCAGTTCGGCAGCAGGCAGAGCACCGTGTCGGACCGTCCGCGCTGGAGGGTGCGGGCCGCCGCGGACGGCGCGTACTCGAGCCGCGCGACCGCGTCGAGCACGCGCCGGCGGGTCTCCTCGGGGATCTTCTGGTGCGGGGTGTCGTTCAGGACGTAGCTCACGGTCGTCCGCGAGACGCCCGCCTCGCGGGCGACGTCGGCGCTCGTGACGCGACGGGTCCGGACGGTGACCATGACGCCTCCCTTGTGCTGCCCGAGGGCCCTGCCACGGTCCGCGGGTGCTCGCAGGCCGGAGAACGAGCCGCTGAACTGGCCTGTTGCCAAAACGACATTCCGCACCCTACCGTACTGACACGCGCAAGTGACACGTGTCAGTGCCACGAATCAGCCCGTTTTTCCGCACCCGCCCGCCGGAGACGAACATGAGCAGCGGAACGCCAGTCCAGCCCTACAGCCCCCCGACACCGACACCCGGCGGCACCCAGCCGTCCACCGGCACGGAGGTGTCCGCGTCGATCGTCACGTCCGGGATCCCCGGCCACGAGAGACCCGTCCCCACCTCCGAGCACGCGCCGCCGACCGAGCCCGTCCGCGCGCCGTTCGTCCTCGGCTTCGCCTTCGCCCAGCTCGCGCTGTTCATCGCGCTGCTCGGCCCCGTCATGGTGAGCATGGCCATCAAGGTCATCCGCGTCGTCGGGCCCGAGAACGCCACCACCGCGCAGGGCCTCATCCTCGGCGTCGGCGCGTTCGCCGCGCTGCTCGCCAACCCGATCTTCGGGAGGCTGTCCGACCGCACCATGTCGCGCTTCGGCCGGCGTCGACCCTGGATGGTCGGCGGCAGCCTCGCGCTCGCCGCGTGCCTCCTGCTCATCTCGCTCGCCGACAACGTGCCCACGCTCGTCGTCGGCTGGTTCCTCGCGCAGCTCGCCGCCAACGCGTGCTTCGCGGCCTACCTCGCGACCATCGCCGACCAGGTCCCGACGTCGCAGACCGCGCGCATCAGCGCGCTCGCCGGCGTCATGCAGAACGTCGGCATCCTCGCGTCGATCTACGTCGCCGGCCTGTTCACGAACGCGATGGTCCCGCTGTTCATGGTCCCCGCCGCGATCGGCGTCCTCGGCATGGCGGTGTTCTCCCTCGTCCTGAAGGACAAGCCGCTGACGCGGCGCCCGCCTGCGATGAACCTCAAGGCCTGGGCGCACACGTTCTGGATCGACCCCCGCAAGCACCCCGACTTCGCGTGGGCCTGGTGGTCGCGTTTCCTGCTGACCCTCGGCAGCTTCCTGTTCTCGACGTTCCGGTTCTTCTGGATGAAGGACAACCTGGGACTCACCGACAAGCAGGCGACCGACACCATCTTCACCGGCGTGCTCATCTACACCGTCGTGCTCGTCGTCGTCGGGCAGCTCGCCGGGATCGTGTCCGACCGGATCGCCCGGCGCAAGGTCTTCGTGTTCGCCTCGACCGCGCTGTTCGCCGTGGGTCTGGGCATGCTCACGCAGGTCACGACCGTCGGCGGGTTCTACCTCGTCGAGGTGCTCCTCGGTGCCGCGTTCGGCATCTACATGGGCGTCGACCTCGCCCTCGTCATCGAGGTGCTCCCGAACCCGGACGACGCCGCGAAGGACCTCGGCGTCTTCAACATCGCCAACGCCGGCCCCCAGTCGGTCGCCCCGTTCCTCGGCGCCCTGCTCATCGGTGGGGCCGCACTCGACTACGACCGGCTCTACATCGTCGCCGCGTTGCTCGTCTTCGTCGGCGCGCTCGCCATCATCCCCGTCAAGAAGGTGAAGTGAGGACCATGTCCCCCGTCTCCACGCAGACCGACGTGCGCACGCTCGTCCAGTCCCTCGACCTGCCCACCAAGGTGCGCCTCCTCACGGGCGCCACGGCGTTCACGCTCGCTCCCGAGGAGTCGATCGGGCTCGGTGAGCTGCGCCTGTCCGACGGACCGACCGGCGTGCGCGGCCTGAAGTTCACCGGCGGCCGCAAGGTCGCCCTGTTCCCCAACGCGACGCTGCTCGCCTCCGCCTGGGACCCCGAGACGACCCGCGAGGTCGGCCGGATGCTCGCCGAGGAGGCCCTCGCTCAGGAGATCCATGTCGTGCTCGGCCCGACGATCAACCTGCACCGCTCGGTCCTCAACGGGCGCGTCTTCGAGGCATACTCCGAGGACCCCCTGCTGACCGGCCGCCTCGCGGCCTCCTACGTCGACGGCCTGCAGTCGCTGCACGTCGGGGCGTGCCTCAAGCACCTCGTGGCCAACGAGTCCGAGACGCAGCGCAACACGATGAACAGCGTGGTCGACGAGGCCACGCTGCGTGAGCTCTACCTGCTGCCGTTCGAGATCGCGACGCAGGAGGCGGACCCCTGGTCGATGATGGCCGCCTACAACGACGTCAACGGCGTCGCGGCGACCGAGCAGGACCACGTCATCAACGAGGTCGTCAAGGGCGAGTGGGGCTACACCGGGCTCGTGATGTCCGACTGGTTCGCCACGAAGACCGCCGGACCGGCGGCCAACGGCGGTCTCGACCTCGTGATGCCCGGCCCGGACGGACCCTGGGGCGACGCGCTCGTCGCCGCGGTCCGCTCGGGCGAGGTCGACGAGGCCGTGGTCGACGACCACCTCGCGCGGCTCCTCGTGCTCGCGGACCGCGTCGGGGCGCTCGGCGCGCTCCGCTCGTACCCGGACGACCTGCCCGCGCCCGACAGCGCCGTGCGCCGCGAGCAGCTCACGCGCCTCGCCGCGCAGGGCATGACGGTGCTGACGAACCGGGGCTCCGCCCTGCCGCTCGGACGCGGCACGTCCGTCGCGCTGATCGGGCGCCACGCGCTCGAGACGATCGACATGGGTGGCGGCTCGGCGCAGGTCAACCCGCCGTACCAGGTCAGCGTCGCCGAGGGCCTGACCGCCCTGCTCGGTGACGCGGTCACGGTCGTCGACGGCGTCGAGGTCCGCGAGCGCTCGGTCGGCGCGCGGCCGGAGTTCGTGACCGACCCCGTCACCGGCGAGCCGGGCGTGCACGTGACGCTCCTCGCGCAGGACGGCACCGTGCTCGACGAGCGCCACTCGGACACGGCGACGACGATGGTCGGCTTCGACGACGACCTGCCGCAGGCCGTGCACACCGTGCGGTTCCGGGCGCGGCTCTCCCAGGCCGGGGCGGCCGAGGTGGGGGTCATGGGTGTCGGCGACTGGGTGCTCACGGTCGGCGACCGGACCCTGCGGCACACGCTGCGCGCCGGCGGCGGGTTCGCCGAGGAGATGCTCGCGCCGCCCGCCGCGACCGAGGTGCTCGACGTGGACACCGGTGCGGTGATCGACGGGGAGGTCATGCTGCGCCCGCCCGCCGCGACGGACGTGCTCGACGTCGCCGCGGGCACGACGGTCGAGGCGGACGCGTCGCCGATGGCGGGGGTCGGTCTGTTCGGGCTCGTCGCACGTCCGGCTCCGCGCCCGTCGGCCGACGTGATCGCCGACGCCGTGGCCGCCGCCCGGGTCGCCCACGTCGCGGTCGTCGTCGTGGGCCTGACCGAGGAGCGCGAGACCGAGTCGGTCGACAAGTCGACGCTCGCGCTGCCCGGCGACCAGGACGCGCTCGTGAGCGCGGTCGCCGCCGCCGCCCGCCGCACGGTGGTCGTCGTCAACGCCGCGACGCCGGTGCTCATGCCGTGGCTCGACGAGGTCGACGCGGTGCTGTGGGCGGGGCTGCCCGGTCAGGAGGGCGGCCACGCGGTCGCCGCGGCGCTGCTCGGTGACATCGAGCCCGCGGGCCGGCTCGTGACGACGTTCCCGGCCGCGGACGGCGCCGCCCCGGCATGGTCGGTGACTCCGGCGGACGGCGACCTCGAGTACACCGAGGGCACGTTCGTCGGGTACCGCGGCCACCACGCGGGCCACGCGCCGGAGCCGGCGTTCTGGCTCGGGCACGGCCTCGGGTACGCGACGTGGGACTACACGGACGTGACGGTCGACGAGTCCGGGCCCGCGCCGCGCGTGCACGCGACCGCGACCAACACGGGGACGCGGCCGAGCCGCGAGGTCGTGCAGGTCTACCTCGACCCGCAGGTCGCCGACCAGCCCGTGCGGCTCGTCGGCTGGGCTGCCGCGAGCGCCGCGCCGGGCGAGTCGGTGCGCGTCGAGGTCGCGACCGACGCGCGGCTGTGGCGCCGCTGGGACGCGGCCACGGGCTCCTGGGGCCGGCTCCCCGAGGGCGGGCGGCTGCTCGTCGCGCGCGGCCTCGGCGACGTCCGCGCGGAGGTGGCTCTGACCGGGCGCTGAGCCCACCGCCGTTGCTCGTGCAGAAGGGCCACCACGCACCCCCGCGTGGTGGCCCTTCCGGCTCGGGTCTCCCGCGTCCGGGGTGGACGGCCCGCCGGGCCGCCGTCGTCAGCCGGCGACGCGGACGCGGCCGTCGGGGTCCACCGCGACGTCGAACGTCCGCAGGTCCTGCGGCTCCTTGCCCGCGGCGTCGAGGCACGCGCCCGTGCGCAGGTCCCACACCTGCTTGTACATGGGCGAGGTCAGCGTCGCCGCGTCGCCGGCAGAGCCGACGATCCCGCGCGAGAGCACGTTGGCGGCGGAGAACGGGTCGCGCTGCTGCACCGCGACGACCTCGTCGCCCTGGAGCCGGAACACCGCGACCTGCTGCTCGCCGACGAGCGCCGCGGCGCCGCGCTCGGGGAGCAGGTCCTCGACGCGGCAGACGGTGGTCCAGCCGCTCATGAGCGCACCTCCAGCGTGCGGGCGACGACGGGGTTGCGGTCGGCGACGCCGTCGCCGGGGCGTGCTGGGCGCACCTGCCCGCGCACCGGGGAGTACGCGAGGTCGGGGTCCGGGGTGTCCGGCGCGTTGACGAAGGACACGAACCGGCGGAGCTTCTCCGGGTCGTCGAGCGTCGCTCGCCACTCGTCGGTGTACTGCGCGACGTGCTCGGCCATGACGGCGTCGAGCTCGGCGCCGAGGCCGCGCGCGTCGTCGACGACGACGCGGCGCAGCTCGGCGAGCCCGCCCGGGTACTCGGCGACCCACGGGGCGGTGCGCTGCACGCGGTCCGCGGACCGGATGTAGTGCGCGAGGAACCGGTCGATGACCTGGATCAGCCGGTCGTCGTCGAGGTCCTCCGCGAGGAGCTCGGCGTGCCGCGGCGTGAAGCCGCCGTTGCCGCCGACGTACACGTTCCAGCCCTTCTCGGTCGCGATGACGCCGACGTCCTTGCCGCGTGCCTCGGCGCACTCGCGTGCGCACCCCGAGACGCCCACCTTGAACTTGTGCGGCGAGCGCAGCCCGCGGTACCGCAGCTCGAGGCGCACGGCCATGCTCGCGGAGTCCTGCACCCCGAACCGGCACCACGCCTGCCCGACGCACGACTTCACCGCGCGCAGCGACTTGCCGTACGCCTGGCCGGACTCGAAGCCGGCGTCGACGAGCCGGCGCCAGATCGCGGGCAGCTGGTCGATGCGCGCGCCGAACATGGCGATCCGCTGCGCGCCCGTGATGCGCGTCGCGAGCCCGAACTCGGCGGCGACCTGCCCGAGCACCACGAGCTTCTCCGGGGTGATCTCCCCGCCGGGCACGCGCGGCACGACCGAGTAGGTGCCGTCCTTCTGCATGTTCGCGAGCACGTGGTCGTTGGTGTCCTGCAGCGCCGCGTGCTCGCGCTCGAGCACGTGGCCGGCGTTCGTCGAGGACAGCATCGAGGCGACCGCGGGCTTGCACACCGCGCAGCCGCGGCCGGTGCCGTGCGCCTCGACGACCTGCGTGAACGTGCGCAGGCCGTCGCGGCGGACGAGCGCGAACAGCTCGGCGCGCGGCATCGCGAAGTGCTCGCACATCGCGTCCGACACGGTGACGCCTTCGCTCGCGAGCGTGGCGTTCACGAGCTTGGTCAGGAGCGGGACGCACGAGCCGCAGACCGTCCCGGCGCGCGTGCACGTCTTGACCTCGCCCACGCTCGTGCAGCCGTGCTCGGTGACCGCGGCCCGCACGGTGCCCGCCGAGACGTTGGAGCACGAGCAGACCACGACGTCGTCGGGCAGGTCCGTGCCCGGGGCCGGCGCGCCGCCCT
The DNA here is from genome assembly GCF_053607065.1 of Cellulomonas sp. NPDC055163. Lineage (NCBI taxonomy): Bacteria > Bacillati > Actinomycetota > Actinomycetes > Micrococcales > Cellulomonadaceae > Cellulomonas > Cellulomonas sp. NPDC055163. The sequence continues at coordinate 51,740 of NZ_JBSGSU010000008.1, forward strand.
CGGGCGCGAGGAACGCCGACGGGTCGGCGCCGAGCGGGCGGCCGAGCATCGGGCGCAGCGAGGAGTACAGCGACGTGTCGCCGACGAAGACCCCACCGAGCAGGGTGCGGGCGTCGTCCGACACGACGAGCTTGCGGTACGTCCGCGCGACCGGGTCGGCGAACATGACCTCCAGCGCGCCGGGGGTCAGCGCGAACACGTCCCCGAAGCTCGCCGCGTCGACCCCGACGCCCTTGAGCTTCGTGCCGTCCGCCGCGGGCCGGTAGGTCGCGGACCCGCCGAGCAGCCCGTCGACGACGACGTCGGCCATCGCGTTGCCGGGAGCCACGAGTCCGGTGCACTCGCCCTCGAACGACGCGCACTCCCCCACGGCCCAGATCGACGGGTCGGAGGTCCGGCAGGTCGGGCCGACGACGACGCCGCCGCGCTCGCCGATCGCGAGCCCGGACTCCCGGGCCAGCCGGTCGCGCGGGCGCACACCCGTCGAGAACACCACGACGTCGGCAGCGACCGACGAGCCGTCGGACAGGTCCATCGTCGCGACTGCGCCGTCGCCCGCGGCACCGAGCCGCGTCGCTCCGGTCGACGTGCGCACGTCCATGCCGAGCCCGGTGACCAGGACGCGCAGGGCCTCCCCGCCACCGTCGTCGAGCTGGACGTTCATCAGCCGGTCGGCGAACTCGACGACCGTCGCGCTCGTGCCGAGCGTCTGCAGCGCCGCCGCGGCCTCGAGCCCGAGCACCCCGCCGCCGACGACCGCACCGGCGAGCGGCCGGCCGAGCTCCCCGGTGCGCCGGGCGACCCAGTCGCGCAGCGCCTCGACGTCCGCGAGCGTGCGGTACGTGAACACCCCCGGCAGGTCGGTGCCCTCGGTGCGCGGGGTCCACGCCCACGAGCCGGTCGCGAGCACGAGCTGGTCGTACGCCTCGACGCGTCCCGAGCGGGTCGTCACGGTGCGCGCGTCCCGGTCGATGCTGCGCACCGGGTCGCCGGTGCGCAGCTGCACCCGCGGGTCCAGCCACGGCGACCCGGGCAGGGTCAGCGCGCCGGCGTCCCGGCCGGTAAAAAACTCCGAGAGGTGCACACGGTCGTACGGTGCGACGTCCTCCTCGCCGAGCACCGTCAGCTGCCACGCGCCCTCGGACGAGCGGGCGACGAGCTGCTCGGCGAGGTGGTGGGCGACCATGCCGGCGCCGACGACGAGGACGTGGCCAGGGGATGTCAGGCTCATGATGGGTCTTCCGCTCGGGTGGCGGGTGTGGTGGACCCGCACCGCCCATGCTCCCGGCCGGTCCCGGGGCGGGTCCGGGTCCTTCGGCCCAGGCCGCCTCACAGTGCACGGCGCTGACCTGTGAGAACGCGGTGCACGGCTCCGGCCGGCTCAGGCGGCCAGGAAGCGCCGCAGCGTCTCGGCGTTGCGGACGGCGTGCGCGTGGCCGTCGTTGTTGAAGTACGCGAACACCTCGGTGCCCGCCGACTCCCACTCCCGGATCCGGTCGGCCCACCAGCGCAGGTCGTCGTCGGAGTAGGAGCCCCCGTACAGGTGCTCGTGGTCGGGGCCGTGCAGGCGCACGTACGCGAACGGCGCGGTCACCCGCAGCCGGCACGGCAGGCCCGCGCCGCTCATGACGCAGTAGGCCGCGCCGTGCCGCTCGAGGATGCGCAGCACGTCGTCGTGGTCCCACGACGGGTGCCGGAGCTCGACGCAGACGCGAACCCAGTCCGGGAGCCGGGCCAGGAACCAGTCGAGCCGGGCGTCGTCGCGCGCGTGCAGCGGCGAGGTCTGCACGAGCAGCACCGCCCGCTTGTCCGCGAGCTCGTGCCACCCCGCCGCGATGCGCTCGATCCACACCTCGGGGGCGTAGAGCTTCTTCGCGTGCGTCAGCCCGCGCGGGGCCTTGGCCGTCATGAGGAAGCCGGGCGGCAGCCGCTCGCGCCACCCGGCGAACGTGGCGTCCCGCGGCCAGCGGTAGAAGCTCGCGTTGAGCTCGACGGTCGAGAACCGCCGCACGTAGTACCCGAGCCGGTCGCGGCTCGCGGTCCCCGGCGGGTAGACCTCGCCCTCCCAGTGGCCGTAGCTCCACCCCGAGGTGCCGACGTGCACGGTCATGCGGGCGTGCTCACGGCTCCCCCGGCACGCCGCGACCCGTCACGAACCGCGTCACGAGCCTTCGCGGGCCCGGCGGGACGCGCGGTCGTTGGCCTTCTGGATCGCGTCCACGAGCTCGGCCTTCGTCATCGACGAGCGCCCGGGCACGTCGAGCCGCTTCGCGAGGTCGTACAGGTGCTGCTTGCTCGCGTTCGCGTCGACGCCTCCCGCGGTCGGGCGGTCGGTGCCGGCGCCGCCCTCGGCCTGCGGGTCCGACGGCCCGTTCTCGTCCTTGGGCTCCCAGTGGTCGCCGACCTTCTCGTGCGTGTGCTTGAGCGCCGCGTACGCGGTGCGGTGCGCGCGCTCCTCGTCGCCGTCGTACTCCTCGGCCGCCGAGTCGTAGGTCTTCGTGAACGTGCGCTGCGCCTTCGCGTCGGAGCGCTTGAGCGTCTCGGGGAGCTCGCTCTGCTTCGGCTTGCCCGCGCGGGTCGTCTTCGGCATCGCGGTCTCCTCTCCTCGGGTCCCGGTGCGGGGCCACGTCGCGTGCGTCCGTCTGGTCCCAGCGTGCCGCGAGCGCCGCCGATCCGCGCGGCGGACCGGGCCGGCGCGCTCCCGGGGCCGGCGCGCTCCCGCGAGGCGCCGGGCCGCGTGGGTGGCGGGTGTGACGATGGGTCGATGACCGACGACGTGGGACCGGGCGGGCGGCACGGCGCGTCCGACGGCTCCGCGGACGCGGCCGCCGAGCCGTTCGACCCGCGCACGGTGCTCACCGCCCTGCGCGCCGAGCTCGCCGGCCGGCTCCGCGAGCTCACGGGCTCGTTCGACGAGCTCGTCGCTGCGTCGGCTGACTCGAACGCGGACGACGAGCACGACCCCGAGGGAGCGACCATCGCGTTCGAGCGGTCGCAGCTCGACACGATCGTCCGGCACGTGCGCCACCAGCTCGCCGAGACCGACGCGGCACTCGGACGCGTGGAGGCCGGGACGTACGGGGTGTGCGAGGTCTGCGGGCGGCCCGTCCCGGGGGCCCGGCTCGAGGCGCGACCGGTCGCCCGGACGTGCGTGGGGTGCGCGGCCTGACCGCCGTCAGCTGTCGTGCGGGCGCCGCGGCGGGAGCGGGACGCGGTCGAGGTCGTCGGCTGCCGTGACCTGCGACCCGGGAGCCGCCGCCCGGGCCTGCTCGAGCAGCGGCGCGACGTCGGCGTACCGCGACGAGAAGTGCGTGAGCACCGTGGTCCGGGCGCCGGACCGGGCCGCGAGACCGCCCGCCTGGGCGGCCGTCAGGTGCAGGTACGTCTCGGCGAGCGCCGCCGCCTCCGCCCCGAACGTGCTCTCGACGAGCAGCAGGTCGGCGCCGTCGGCGAGCCGCTCGGCGCCGTCGCACTCCGCGGTGTCCATGACCACGGCGACGCTCTGCCCGCGCCGCGGCACGCTCACGTCCGCGAGCCGCACGCCCCGCAGCTCACCCTCCCGCTGCAGCCGGCCGACGTCCGGCCCGGTGATCCCCGCGGCGGCGAGCCGCTCCGGGACGAGCGAGCGCCCGTCGGGCTCGACGAGCCGGTACCCGAAGGTCTCGATCCGGTGCCGGAGCGCGACCACCTCGAGCCCCTCGGCGACCTCGCCGGGCCCACCGTGCGGGCGCAGCCGCAGGTCGAGACCGGGCGTCGCGAGGCTCACGAGGGCGCGCACCACGTCCTCGCCCGACGCCGGGTAGTGCAGCTCGACGGGACGCTGCACCCCGTCGAGCACCATGCGCGAGAGCACGCCCGGCAGGCCGTAGCAGTGGTCACCGTGCACGTGCGTCAGGCAGATGCGGGTGATCGCCGTGGCCGGGACGCCCGCGTGCGTGAGCTGGCGCTGGGTCCCCTCGCCCGGGTCGAACAGGATGCCGTCCTGGTGCGGGGCGCCGTCCCAGCGCAGCAGGTAACCGTTGTGGTTGCGGGTCCGGGTCGGCACGTTCGAGGACGTGCCGAGGACGACGAGCTCGCGCACGCGTTCCTCCTGCGGTGGGTGTGGTGGGTGCGGCGGGACCGGCGCACGGGTGGGTCGAGGGGTCGGACGGGCGGCGGTCGGGTGCCCGGGCCGCCCGTCGGCGGACGAGGGACCCGGCGCACCTGCGCGCGCCGGGCCCCTCATGATGCTGCGCCGACTCAGCCCTTGACGCAGACGATCGTGCGCAGCCGCGCCACGACCTCGACGAGGTCCGTCTGCGCCGCGATGACGGACTCGAGGTCCTTGTAGGCCCCCGGGATCTCGTCGACCACCCCGGCGTCCTTGCGGCACTCGACGCCCGCGGTCTGGGCCGCGAGGTCCTCGACCGTGAACCGCTTCTTCGCCGCGGTCCGCGACATCCGCCGCCCGGCCCCGTGCGAGGCCGACTCGAACGACGCCGGGTTGCCGAGGCCGCGCACCACGTACGAGCCCGTCCCCATGGACCCGGGGATGAGCCCCATCTCGCCCGAGCCGGCGCGGATCGCGCCCTTGCGGGTCACGATCAGCTCGGCACCGTCGATCTGCTCGGTCTTGACGTAGTTGTGGTGGCAGTTCACACCCTCGTCGAACGTGATGTCCCGCTCCGGGAACGAGTCCCGCACGGCCTGCACGACGAGGGCCATCATCACCGCACGCGAGCGCGCGGCGTACTCCTGCGCCCACCACAGGTCGTTCAGGTACGCGTCCATCTCCGGGGTGCCGGCGAGGAACACCGCGAGCTCACGGTCGACGATCCCCTGGTTGTGCTCGAGCGTCTTGGCGATCGCGACGTGCCGCTCCGCGAGCTCCTTGCCGATGTTGCGCGAGCCGCTGTGCAGCTGGAGCCACACCTGGTCCGACTCGTCGAGGCAGAGCTCGATGAAGTGGTTGCCGCCGCCGAGCGTCCCGAGCTGCTTGCGCGCCCGGGCCTCGAGCTGCTGGACCCTGCGGTGCAGGCCACCGAAGCGGTCCCAGAACGCGTCGGCGCCCCGGAGCCGCTCGCGCCCCGCCGGACCGTTCACCGGGCGGAGCCGGCGCAGGTCGACGGGCTCGTCGTGCGCGTGGAAGCCCACCGGGACGGCCCGCTCGATGCGCGTGCGGATCGCGCGCAGGTCGTCGGGGAGGTCCGCCGCCGTGAGGCTCGTGCGGACGCCGATCATCCCGCAGCCGATGTCGACGCCGACAGCGTTGGGGCTCACGGCGTCGCGCATCGCGATGACGCTGCCGACCGTGGCCCCCTTGCCGAGGTGCACGTCGGGCATCACGCGCAGGCCCTCGACCCACGGCAGCGACGCGATGTTGCGCAGCTGCTGGAGAGCCTGCGGCTCGACCTCGTGCTCGTGGGCCCACATCAGGGTGGGTGCGGCGGTTCCGGCCAGGGCGACCGGGAACGGGCTGGACATCATGACCTCCTGGTGAGAGGCCGACAGTAGGGGCGGGCGCCCGCGGGGTCGACGTCAATATCGTCCGCCGGGGCCGTGCCCCTCGCGCGTCACCCGACCGGCCCCTGCGGAGCCGGGTCCACGGTCTGCCCGTCGTGCATCAGGCCGACGCCCGCCACACCACCTCGGTGTCGAGCAGCGCCCCGCCGGGCTCGACCTCGGCGCCCTCGATCTGCCCGAGCACGATCTCCGCGGCCCGGCGCCCCATGAGCCGCGCCGGCTGGCGCACCGTCGACAGCGCCGGCACGCAGCGCACCGCCCACGCGGAGTCGTCGAACCCGACGACGCCGACGTCGTCCGGGACCGAGCGCCCGGCCTGGCGCAGCGCCTCGAGCACCCCGGCGGCGACCGCGTCCGACGCTGCGAAGATGCCGTCGATCGCGGGCTCGCGGCGCAGCAGCTCGTGCGCCCCCTCGAGCCCGCTCGCGTAGGAGTACAGGGGGTGGTCGACGACGAGCCGGGGGTCGAAGCGCTCGCCCAGCGCGTCGCGGAAGCCGGCGAGCCGGTCGGAGCCCGAGTCGCGGTCGAGCGCGCTCGCGACCATCGCGACCCGCTGCCGCCCGGTCCGCAGCAGCTCCTCGGTGACCGAGCGCGCCGCCGAGCGGTTGTCGATGCCGACGTACGGGATCGCGGGGTGGCCCGGCGGGTGGCCGATGAACACCGCGGGGAGCCCGAGCCGTTCGACGGCACCCGCGATCGTGTCGTGCTGGCGGGCCGAGACGAGCACCGCACCGTCGACGAAGCCGCCCTGCAGGTAGTCCGCGACCCGCTGGCTGTCGCGCTCCGAGTCGAGGACGAGCACGACGAGCTGGAAGTCCGCCTCGGAGACGACCTCGTTGGCGCCGAGCAGGATCGCGCCGATGTTCGGGTCGTCGAGGAACAGCTCGTGCGGCTCGTGCACCACGAAGCCGACGGCCCGCGAGCGCCGCGTCACGAGGTTGCGCGCCGCGGTGTTCTGTACGTACCCGACCTTGGCGATGGCCTTCTCGATGGCCTCGCGTGCGTCCGACGAGACGTACGAGGTGCCGTTGAGCAGGCGCGAGACCGTGCCGCGCGAGACGCCCGCCTCGGCCGCGACGTCGTGGATCGTGGCGCGGCGCCGGCCCGGAGGAGGAGTCATGCGCCGAATGTAACGTCGCGGACCGCCCCGCCCGGCCCGTCCGACGCGTGCGCCGCGACGGCCTCGACCGCGAGCAGCACGGCGTTCTCGGGGGCGAGCAGCGGCGCCGCGACCCCGACCTCGACGAGCAGCCGACCGGGCAGCGTGACCTCGCCCCGCGCGAACCACGGCGGCGGCGCGGCCTGGACCTGGAGCGGCGCCGGGCCGACCGTGCGCACGCGGTACGTGCGGTCCGGGTCGAGGCCCACGAGCCGCACCGGGGCGGGCAGCGCGGCCTCGGCCGAGGCGAGCGCGACGACCGCGTACAGCGCCTCGCCGCCGTCGTGCGCGACGACGCCGTGCACGAGCACGCCCGGGTCCGCGGAGTCGGCGCGCACCACGCGCCCGGAGTGCAGCAGCCCGCGCCGGGCCACGTGCTCGGCGACCCACGCGCGCACGGTCTCGAGCTCCTCGGGGGTCGCCGCCGTGAGGTCCCACTCGATGCCGGCGCTGCCGAACATCGCGGTCGCGGACCGGAAGCCGGTGCTCGCGGTGCGCCCGGTGGTGTGGGCGCGCGGCGCCCCGAGGTGCCCGCCGAGGTACTCGGGCGGCAGGAGCACGCCGGTCCAGCGCTGGATGTGCTGACGCTCGAGCGGGTCGTTGGTGTCGGACGTCCACACCCGGTCGACGCGCTCGAGGATCCCGAGGTCGATGCGGGCCCCGCCCGAGGCGCACGACTCGATCTCGACGCCGGGGAAGCGGGCGCGCAGCTCGTCGAGGAGCCGGTACAGCGCGGTCGTCTGGCGGTGCGCCGAGGCGTGCAGCAGGTCGCGGTTGTGGTCCCACTTGAGGTAGGCGATCGGGTACTCGTCGAGCAGCGCCGCGAGCGCGTCCCGCACGTGCGCGTACGCGCCCGGGTCGCCGAGGTCCAGGGTGCGCTGGTCGCGCCAGGTCGGCAGCGCGTCCCCGCCGACGACCCACTCGGGGTGCGCGCGCGCGAGGTCGGAGTCGGGACTGACCATCTCGGGCTCGACCCAGAGCCCGAGCTCCATGCCACGCGCGTGCACGCGGGTGGCGAGCGGGTGCAGGCCGTCGGGCCACGCGACGGGGTCGACCGTCCAGTCGCCGAGCGCGCGGGTGGCGTCGGTGCGCCCCCGGAACCAGCCGTCGTCGAGCACGAACCGTTCGACGCCGACGTCGGCGGCGAGGTCGACGAGCCGGTCCAGCGTCGCCCGGTCGTGGTCGAAGTAGACGGCCTCCCAGGTGTTGAGCACGACGGGCCTCGCACGCCGGATCGTCGACCAGGACCGGATCCACGGGTGGAACCGGTCGGACAGCCCGTCGAGCCCGGCGTCCGACCAGGCAGCGACGAGCCACGGCGCGGTGTACCGCTCCCCCGGCGCGAGGCGCACCTCGCCGGGCGCGAGCAGCTCGCCGCCGCCGAGCACCGCCGCGCCGAGCGGCTGGCGCTCGGCCCACTGCCGCGTGTCGCCGCTCCACGCGACGTGCGTGGCCCAGACCTCGCCGGACCGGAACCCGAAGCCGGGCGTCCCCGCGACGACGAGGAAGGGGTCGTCGTGGCCGGGTCGGCCGTGCCGTGTCTCGCGCGTCCAGGCGCCGTGGCCGAGCGTCGTGCGCTGCGGGCGCCGCTCGTGCGCCCACAGGCCGGTGAAGTCGAGGACCTCGCGCGCGCGGTCCGGCACGGGCAGTGTCGCGTCGAGCGACCCGACGACGAACGTGCCCGCCCCGCGGTTCTCGAGCGTGTGGCGGACGCGGAGCACGCCGTGCTCGGACAGCTCGACGTCCGTCACGACCGCGAGCCGCCCGCCGGAGCCCGTGAGGTGCACCCGCACCGCACGGTCGCCCACGCGCTCGATCTCGGTCAGCCCGAGCCTCACGGCCGGCTCGCCCGAGCCCGTCCAGAAGCCCTCGACCCCGGGCCGCCCGGTCCAGCCCTGCTCGCGGGTCGGCAGCACCGACACCCGCAGCGGGACGTCGATCGCGCTCGGCGGGACGGCCGGTACGAGCGCTGCGGCCAGCCCCGCGAGCGCCTCGTCGTCGAGCGGCCCGAGGTCACGCCCCCAGTGCAGGACGGCGGGCAGTCCGCCGCCCTGCACCGGGGTGTCGAGCAGCAGGCTGGTGCCCGCCGCACGCAGGTGCACGATCACCCCGTCACTCGGCGACCGGGATCGACTGCGACTCGAGGGTCGAGATCGTCGACTCCTGCGCGGACTCGAGCGCCCCGAGGAGCGTCCCCGAGCCCGAGACGGCGCCCTTGAAGCCGTCCGAGACGTCGGCGTAGACCTGCGTCATCGTCGGGCCCCACGTGAAGCCCGCGGGGACCTGGGTCGAGGCCTCGGCGAAGACGTCGTAGATGGCCTGGCCGCCGTAGAACTCGACGCCCTCCGCGAGCGCGGGGAGCTCGGCGCCGGCCTTGGTCGCCGGGTAGAGGTTCGCGCCCTCGTTGAGCAGCGTGAGCGCCTCGTCGGACGTGTTGAGCCAGAGGGCGAACTTCGTGGCCTCGTAGACGTGCTCCGAGCCCCGGAAGACCGCGGTCGACGACCCGCCCCAGTTGCCGGCGACCTCGTCGCCCGCCTCCCACTGCGGCATCGGCGCGACGGCCCACTTCCCGGCGGTGTCGGGTGCGCCGCTCGCGATCGAGTTGGCGCCCCACACCGCGGAGACCCAGGTCCACGCGGCGCCGGTGTTGTAGGCGTTGTCCCACTCGCTCGTCCACGGCGGGACGCTCGAGACGAGGTCGCGGTCGATGAGGTCCTGCCAGTAGTCGGCGACCTCCGCCGACTCCTCGCCCGCGAGGTCGACCCCCCACGCATCCCCGTCGTTCGTGAACCAGGTCCCCCCGGCCTGCCACACGAGGCCCGCGAACTGATTGACGTCGGACTGCGAGAAGTTGGTGATGTACCCGCCGGCCGCCTTGACCTTCTCGGCTGCGGCGGCGTACTCGGCCCAGGTCGTGGGCACCGCGATGCCGTTCGCCTCGAACAGGTCCTTGCGGTAGAACAGCGCCATCGGTCCGGCGTCCTGCGGGATCGCGTAGGCGTGGCCGTCCTCGCCGAAGCTGACCTGGTCCCACGTCCAGTCGACGAAGTCGCCCTGCGCGGCCATCACGTCGGCGCACGCGCCGAGGTCCGTCAGGCCGTCCTGGACGCGGAAGTTCGGCAGCGCGTCGTACTCGATCTGCCCGAGGTCGGGCGCGTTGCCGGCCTTGAGCTGGTTGAAGAAGTTCTGGTACGTGCCGCCGTTGCCGTTGGGGCCGGTCTGCACGGTCACCTGGATGTCGGGGTTCGCCGCGTTCCAGACGTCGACGACCTCCTCGATCCCGGGGATCCACGTCGTGAACGTGAGCTCGACCGCGCCGTCGGACGGCTCGCACGCGCCGGCGGCGTCGCCACCGGCGGGGGCGTCGTCGGCCGACGACGAGCAGCCGGCGACGAGGAGGGCGACCGCCGTGAGGGTGCCGACGCTGGCAGCCTTCGAGGTGAGACGCATGGTTGTCCTTTTCTGTGGGGGGATGGCTCGGCAGAGGGCTGCCGAACGGGTGGGGGTCGGTCGACGCGTGCTCGTGCCGGGGGTCACTTGACCGAGCCGGCACCCAGCCCGCCGCGCCAGAAGCGCTGCAGCAGCAGGAAGACGAGGATCAGCGGGACGATCGACAGGAGGGCCCCGACGAGCACGTAGCCGCGCAGCTCGGGGATCTGGTTCACCTGGGTGTTCCAGGAGTAGAGGCCGAGCGTCACGGGGAAGACGGCCTCGTCGCGGAGCATGATGAGCGGGAGGAAGAAGTTGTTCCAGATCGCGACGAACTGGAACAAGAACACCGTCACGAGCGCCGGGAACATGAGCCGGACGGAGACCGTGAAGAACGTGCGGACCTCGCTCGACCCGTCGAGGCGCGCGGCCTCGAGCAGCTCGTCGGGCACCGACGCCGTGGCGTAGATCCGGGTCAGGTACACCCCGAACGGGCTCACGAGGCTCGGCAGGAAGACCGCCCAGAACGTGTTGGTGAGGTTGACCTGGCTGAAGATGAGGAACAGCGGGAGCGCGAGCGCGGTCGCGGGGACGAGGACGCCGCCGAGGACGACGTTGAAGAGCGCGTCGCGGCCGCGGAACCGGTACTTGCCGAGCGCGTACCCGCACATCGCCGCGAGCACGGTGCCGAGGAACGCGCCGCCCGCGGTGTAGGCGAGCGAGTTGCCGACCCACCGCACGAAGATCCCGCCGTCGTAGCTCAGCAGCGCGCTGACGTTCTCGACGAGGTTCATGTCGGCGAACCACAGCGGGTTCGTGCTCGTGAACTGCCCGCGGTCCTTGGTCGCCGAGACGAGCAACCACCAGATCGGGACGAGGAAGTAGAGCGTGAAGACGCCCATGACGAGCATCGCGCCGACGCGCGAGAGCACGTTCTCCTGGACGCCCCGCGGGGCAACGGACGCGGGGGTGGTGCGGACGGCGGCGCTCACTGGAGGCCCTTCTTCTGGGTCAGCTTGAGGAAGGCGAACGACAGCACGAACGTCGCGAGCGCCAGCACGACCGAGAACGCAGCGGCGAGGTTGAAGTTCGGGATGGACGACGTCGAGAGCACGGTGAGGTTCGGGGTGTAGGTGCTCGTGACCGCGGAGCTGAACGAGCGGAACACCTGGGGCTCCGCGAGCAGCTGGAGCGTGCCGATGATCGAGAACACCGTCGTGAGCACGATCGCGGGGATCACGAGCGGGATCTTGATCGACCACGCGATCCGCAGCTGGCCGGCGCCGTCGAGCCGCGCCGCCTCGTACACCTCGCTCGGGATCGCCAGGAGCGAGGAGTAGATGATGAGCATGTTGTAGCCGACGTAGACCCACGTGATGACGTTGGCCATGGCCCACAGCACGAGGTCGGCGGAGAGCAGGTCGACGCTGTCCGTCAGGGCGGTGAACGGCGACAGGTTCGGCGAGTACAGGAAGCCCCACATGATCGCCGCGACGACCCCGGGCACCGCGTAGGGCACGAAGAACGCCAGCCGGAAGAACCGCTTGCCGCGCAGCAGCGGGGAGTCGAGGAGCAGCGCGAAGACGAGCGCGAGCACGAGCATCACGGGCACCTGGACGATCCCGAGGACGAGGACCCGGGCGACCGAGGACCAGAACGGCTCGCTCTGGAAGACCTGGACGTACTGCGTGAGCCCGCCGAAGACCTCGCGCGCGGGCCCGAACGTGCCCTCGCGCTCCACCACGAGCAGCGACTGCCACACCGCGTAGCCGATCGGCAGCGCGTAGAACAGCGCGAAGAGCACACCGAACGGCAGCACGAAGAAGGCGATGGCCCGCTTGTGCGGGACGGGGAGCCTGCGCCGGGACGCCGCGCGCTGCTGCGGCGCCGGGGCGATCACCTGGGTGCTCGTCATGGTGTGTCCTCCCGGACGACCCGCACGCTTCCGGCGGGGACGTGGACGTGCCCGGCGACCGGCCGGTCGGTGACGAGCTCGTGCCCGGAGACGGGGTGCTCGACGTCGCGGTGCGAGTGGTTGATCACGAAGAGGTAGCTGCGGCCGTCGCCCGCGCGGCGCACGACCTCGACGGACCCGTCGCTCTCAGGACCCGACGGTGCGACCCCGGCGCCGTGCGCCGCGGCGCGGAGCACGTCACGCAGGTCGGGGGCGTCGAGCGCGGTCGCGACGTACCAGGCGGTGCCCGCCCCGCGCTCGGCGCGCGTGACGGCCGGCACGCCGGCGAGCGGCCCGTCGGCGTAGGAGGCGACGACCGTCGCGTCGGTGGCCCGGAGCCGCTCGGTCCACAACGAGGCGTGCGCGCCGCTGTCGAGCGTGACCCGGTGCCCCGGCAGCAGGGGCGCGATCTCCTCGGCCACGACGCCCAGCAGGTCCCGGAACGCACCCGGGTAGCCGCCGAGCCGGACGCGGTCGTCCTCGTCGACGATGCCCGAGTTGAACGTGACGACCGCGTGGCCGCCCGCCTCGACGCGGGCCGTGAGGCGCGCCGCCTGCGCGTCCGAGACCATGTGCAGCGCGGGGACGACGACGAGGCGGTAGCCGCTCAGGTCGCTGTCGGGGCCGACGACGTCGACCGTGACGCCGAGCTGGTGCAGCGCGCGGTACGCGGCGTGCACCTGGTCGAGGTAGCGCACGGCGTGCGACGGGCGTGCGTCGCCGTCGGCGGCCCACCACGACTCCCAGCTGAAGACGAGCGCGGCGTCGGCGACGACGCGCGTGCCCGCGACCTCGTCGAGCCGGTCGAGCGTCGCGCCGAGCTCGACGACCTCGCGCCACACGGCCGTGTCCGTGCCGGCGTGCGGGACGAGCGCCGAGTGGAACTTCTCCGCGCCCTGCACCGACGCGCGCCACTGGAAGAAGCACACGCCGTCGGCGCCGCGGGCGACGTGCGTCAGGGAGTTGCGGGTCATCTGCCCCGGCTCCTTGGCGACGTTGACCGGCTGCCAGTTCACGGCGCTCGTCGACTGCTCCATGAGCAGCCAGGGCGCTCCCCCGGCGAGCCCGCGCGTGAGGTCGGCTGCGAAGGCCAGCTCGGAGCGCGGGTCCTCGAGCCGGTGGTCGAGGTAGTGGTCGTTCGCGACGACGTCCATCTCCGGCGCCCACGACCAGTAGTCGAGGTTCCGGATGTGCGCGGTGACCATGAAGTTCGTGGTGACGGGGGCGCCCGAGTGCCGGCGCAGCACGTCGGCCTCGGCGCGGTAGTGGTCCAGGAGCGCGTCGGAGCTGAACCGGTGGAAGTCGACGGCCTGCGCGGGGTTGCCCAGCGAGATCGTGGCGCGGGGCGGGAGGATCTCGGCCCAGTCGGTGTAGCGCTGGCTCCAGAAGCTCGTGCCCCAGGCGGTGTTGAGGGCGTCGACCGTGGCGTACCGGCGCTCGAGCCACCCGCGGAAGGCGGCCGCGGACTCGTCGCAGTAGCACAGCGCGTTGTGGCAGCCGAGCTCGTTGGAGACGTGCCACAGCGCGACCGCCGGGTGCTCGCCGTAGCGCTGGGCGACCTGCTCGACGAGCGCGAGCGCCCGGCGGCGGAACTCGGCCGAGCTCGGGCACCAGGCCTGGCGCCCGCCCGGGAACCGGGTCGTGCCGTCCGCCGTCACGGGCAGGATCTCGGGGTGCAGGGTCGTGAGCCACGGGGGCGGCGACGACGTGCCGGTCCCGAGGTTGACCCGGATGCCGTTCTCGTGGAGCAGGTCGACGACCTCGTCGAGACCGGTCCAGTCGTGCTCCCCGGGCCGCGGCTCGACGTGCGACCAGCCGAAGATGTTGACGGCGACGAGGTCGATCCCGGCCTCGCGCATGAGGGCGACGTCCTCGCGCCAGACGTCGCGGTCCCACTGCTCGGGGTTGTAGTCGCAGCCGTACGCGATCGTGCGCGTCGTCGCGTCCCCGGTGCGGAGACCTGCTCCCGGCGAGTCCATGTGCTCCCTGCCCGTCGTGCGGCGGGAGCCGGCCCGACTGGTGTGTGCACGTGCACATACGTCGCCGTGGGGTCTCGCCGTCGAGATTGTGTGAACGTGCACACATTAAGCAGCGCGCGGAACGCCTGTCAACAGAACCGGACATGCGCAGGCCCGGGCAGAGCCTCCGCTCCGCTGCTCTCAGCGAGCGCGACCGGCGCTGACCAGGGCGGGTGCCCGAACGGGCGGTACGGGCACGGGCGTGCGCCCGGGGGCGTCGTCGTCGCGCCCGCGCCGCGTCAGCACGCGCTCGACCGCCCGGCGCAGCGGCTTCTGCAGCGGGCGCTCGACCCAGCGGTGCAGCACCCAGGCGAGGGCCAGGCACACGCTCACCACGACGACGAGCGTCGTGACGCGCCCGAGCGCGGGGTGCAGCGCCTGGATCAGCGCCCAGCCGTAGTACTCGTGCGTGAGGTAGAGCGGGTACGTGAGCGCGCCGGCCGTCGTCAGCACGGGCAGGTCGAGGTCGCGCACCACGGGAACGAACGCGACGACCGCGACGGCGCCCACCGCACCGACGACCGCGAGCGCGAGCAGCGGCGGCCACACGGGCGCACCGGTCGTCAGCGCGTCGATCGCCGGCGCCTTCTGGTCCACCGCGACGACGACGCCCTGGAGCGTGTTGAGCCCGACGAGCGCCCACGTCCCCCGCGTGTGGCCCTCGCGGTAGATCACGAACAGCACCATCCCGGCACCGAACATCGAGGCCCACGGCAGCCCGGTCAGCACACCGCGCGCCTCGGGCACCGTGAGCGTGAGCGCCGTGCAGACGAGCGGCCCGGCGCCCGCGAGCAGCAGCACCCGGCGCCGGGTGATCCCCACGAGGAGCAGCCCGAGCACCGCGGCGTAGAACTGGATCTCGACCCAGAGCGTCCAGTAGACCCCGTCGACCGCGGGCACCCCGAACGGCTCGGACAGCATCGTGAGGTTCGCGAGCACCTGGCCGGGGGTGCGGGTCTCGAACGTCGGCCACGCCCAGCGCAGCACCGCCGTGAGCACCACCGCCGCCCAGAACGCCGGGTACAGCCGGCTCACGCGCGACGCGACGAACTGGGGCACCGACCGACCCCACGCGGACATCAGGATGACGAACCCGCTGATCACGAAGAACAGGTGCACGCCCGTGTACCCGTACGGCGTGACCTCCGACAGGCGCGGGAACGCCTCGTCGGGCGTCATCCCCCAGCGGTGCTGCTCGCGCGCGGTGAAGTGGAAGAGGACGACCGACAGCGCCGCGAGCAGCCGCAGGGCATCCATCGCGCGCAGGCGCGACGAGGGCTGCCGAGCGGTGTCCGCAGAGCCCGGCACGGGCCGTGCCGCACCACGCGGACCGGGCTCCGGCGCGCCGGAGAGGGGTGTCGCGGGTGCAGGGGTCATCGTTCGACCATAAGCAAGCACCGCCGCCTCCGCGCGCGGAGCCGACCCGGCGATAGCCTGGCGTGGCCCGCGACGAGGCGGGTCGCGAGGAGGTCACGTGCGCACGACGCAGCAGCCCGCACCGCAGGTACCGGCCCACCCCCGCCGGGCTCACCCGCGTCCGGCGCGCCCGGCCAGCGGGAGCCCGGGAGCCCGACGCCGGCCGCGACGACGCGCGACGGCCACCGTGGGAACCCCGCGCCGGTCGTGGCGACGCGCCCGAGCCACCGTTCGCACGGCACCAGGAGCGCCCGCATGAGCGTGCGCCACGAGGTGCGTCCCCAGCCGAGCGACACGCCCCTCCCCCGCGAGCGCCAGCTCGCGTGGGCCCTCGCCGAGCTCGCGTGCGACCCCGTGCCGGTCGATGCGGACGTCACGGACATGGTCGTCAACCGGGTCCTCGACGACGCCGCCGTCGCCGCCGCGTCCCTCGTCCGGGCGCCCGTCGTCGCGGCGCGGGCGCAGGCGCTCGCGCACGCCCCCTCGTCGGGAGGCCGGGGATCGCTGGTGACGGGGGTCGAGGCGTCGCGCCGCACGAGCCCCGAGTGGGCCGCGTGGGCGAACGGGGTCGCGGTCCGCGAGCTCGACTTCCACGACACCTACCTCGCCGCCGACTACTCCCACCCCGGCGACACGATCCCGCCGCTGCTCGCGGTCGCGCAGCACGTCGGATCGAGCGGCGCGGACCTCGTCCGGGCGGTCGTCACCGCGTACGAGGTGCAGGTCTCGCTCGTGCGGGCGATCAGCCTCCACCGGCACAAGATCGACCACGTCGCGCACCTCGGCCCGGCCGTCGCCGCGGGCCTCGGCACGCTGCTGCACCTCGACGCCGACGTCGTGTTCCACGCGATCGGCCAGGCGCTGCACACCACCACCGCGACGCGGCAGTCGCGCAAGGGCGAGATCTCGACGTGGAAGGCGTACGCGCCGGCGTTCGCGGTGAAGGTCGCGATCGAGGCGGTCGACCGGGCGATGCGCGGTCAGACGTCGCCCACGCCGATCTACGAGGGTGCCGACGGCGTGATCGCCTGGCTGCTCGACGGGCCCGACGCGCGGTACGAGGTCGACCTCCCCGGCGCGGGCGAGCCACGGCGGGCGATCCTCGAGACGTACACCAAGGAGCACTCGGCGGAGTACCAGTCGCAGGCGCTCATCGACCTCGCGCGGCGGCTGCACCACGAGCACCCCGAGCTCGCGGACCCCGAGCGCGTGCGCCGGGTCGTCCTGCACACGTCGCACCACACGCACCACGTCATCGGCTCGGGCGCCGACGACCCGCAGAAGTACGACCCGCACGCGACGCGCGAGACGCTCGACCACTCGATCCCGTACATCCTCGCGGTCGCCCTCCAGGACGGGACGTGGCACCACGAGCGCTCCTACGCCCCCGAGCGGGCGGCGCGGCCGGACACCGTCGCGCTGTGGCAGCGGATCACCACGCAGGAGGACCCGGCGTGGACCCGCCGCTACCACGCGGACGACCCGGCCGAGAAGGCGTTCGGCGGGCGGCTCGAGGTCGAGCTCGCCGACGGCTCCCGCGTCGTCGAGGAGATCGCCGTCGCCGACGCGCACCCCCTCGGCGCCCGGCCGTTCTCGCGCACCCAGTACGTCGAGAAGCTCCGCACGCTCGCGACCGGCGCCGTCGGGGAGGCCGAGCTCGAGCGCTTCCTCGCGGCGGTCACCGCGCTCCCGGAGCTCGACGCGGGCGGCGCGCTCGACGCCGTGCACCTCACCGCGCTCCCCGGCCTGCTCGACACCGCCACCGCACCCGGAGGACTGTTCTGATGCTGTACTCGACGAGGTCGGTGCACGACAAGCGCGTCGCCCTGCGCGAGCGGCTCGCGAGCGGTGAGATCCTGCGCGTGCCCGGCGCGTTCAACCCGCTCTCCGCCCGGCTCATCGAGGCCAAGGGCTTCGACGCCGTCTACGTCTCGGGAGCCGTCGTCGCCGCCGACCTCGGGCTGCCGGACATCGGGCTGACGACCGCGACCGAGGTCGCGCAGCGCGCCGGCCAGATCGCGCGCGTGACCGACCTGCCGACGCTCGTCGACGCCGACACGGGCTTCGGCGAGCCCATGAACGTCGCCCGGACCGTCCAGGCCCTCGAGGACGCCGGCGTGTCCGGCTGCCACGTCGAGGACCAGGTCAACCCCAAGCGCTGCGGGCACCTCGACGGCAAGCAGGTGGTCGACGAGGCGACCGCGGTGCAGCGCATCCGTGCGGCCGTCGAGGCCCGGCGCGACCCCGACTTCCTGGTCATGGCTCGCACCGACGTGCGCGCCGTGCACGGGCTCGACGCCGCGATCGAGCGCGGGCGGGCGCTCGTCGAGGCCGGCGCGGACGCGCTGTTCCCCGAGGCGCTGCTGGGCGAGGACGAGCTCGCGGCGTTCCGTGCCGCGGTCGACGTGCCGCTGCTCGCCAACATGACCGAGTTCGGCAAGGGCGAGCTGCTCACCACCGCCCGGCTCGCGGAGCTCGGCTACACCATCGCGCTCTACCCGGTCACGCTGCTGCGCCTCGCGATGGGCGCCGCGGAGCGCGGGCTCGACGAGATCCTGCGGACCGGCACCCAGGCCGGCGTCGTCGACGCGATGCAGACGCGCGCCGAGCTCTACGACCTCGTCGACTACGCGGGCTACGGCCGTTTCGACGAGGGGGTGTACGACTTCACGCTGTAGGACCGCACGACGGCACGACCGCCCTGGCCACCTCGGCCGCACGGCCACCGTTCCACGCACGACCGCCACCCGCACCACCCCGGCAGGCCGGGCACCCCGGCGCCACGCACGACCCCGACCCCGTCAACGACGATGGAGGCACCCGGATGACGAGCGACCCGACCACCGACCACCAGGCACCCGACCCCTCTGCGGCCGAGCGGCCCGCAGCCGAGCACCCCGCGCCCGACCACCCGGCGCCCGACCACCCCGCCCCGCCCGAGCTGCACCGGGGCCTCGCCGGGGTGGTCGTCGACGAGACCGCGATCTCGTCGGTCGACGAGGCGAGCAGCTCGCTGCTGTACCGCGGCTACCCCGTCCAGGAGCTCGCCGCGTCGTGCTCGTTCGAGGAGGTCGCGTACCTGCTGTGGCACGGCGAGCTCCCCGACGCCGAGCAGCTCGCGGCGCTCGAGAGGCAGGAGCGTGCAGCCCGCGAGCTCCCCGGCGCCCTCGTGGACGTCGTGCGCTCGCTCCCGCTGACCGCGCACCCCATGGACGTCGTCCGGACCGCGGTGAGCGTGCTCGGCGCGCACGACCCCGAGCCCGACGACCGCTCCCCCGACGCCGACCTGCGTCGCTCCGTCCGCCTGCTCGCCCAGCTCCCGGGCGTCGTCGCGCTCGACCAGCGCCGCCGCCGCGGTCAGGAGCCGCTCGAGCCGCGCGACGACCTCGGCTGGTCCGCCGCGTTCCTCGCCCGGACGTTCGGCGACGTGCCCGAGGACGTCGTCGTCGACGCGTTCGAGACGTCGATGGTCCTGTACGCCGAGCACTCGTTCAACGCCTCGACCTTCGCCGCGCGTGTGATCGCCTCGACGCTCTCCGACCTGCACTCCGCCGTGACCGGCGCGGTGGGCGCGCTCAAGGGCCCGCTGCACGGCGGCGCGAACGAGGCCGTCATGGCGACCTTCGCGGAGATCGGGACCGCGGACCGCGTCGGTCCGTGGCTCGACGAGCTGCTCGGCGCCCACCACAAGGTCATGGGCTTCGGCCACCGGGTGTACCGCCACGGCGACTCCCGGGTGCCCACGATGAAGCAGGCGCTCGACCGGCTCGTCGCGCACGCGGGCCGGCCCGAGCTGCTCGCTCTCTACGACGCCCTCGCCGAGGGGATGCGGGCGCGCACCGGGATCCTGCCGAACCTCGACTACCCGACCGGTCCCGCGTTCCACCTCATGGGTTTCGACACCCCCACGTTCACCCCGCTGTTCGCCGCGAGCCGCGTCGTCGGGTGGACCGCCCACGTCCGCGAGCAGCTCGCGCACAACGCCCTCATCCGCCCGCTCAGCCACTACTCCGGTGCCGCGCTGCGCCACGTGCCGGCCCGCTGACCGGCACGACCGGCACCGGCAGCACCCGCGCCGACAAGCCTCGCACGCACCGCGCGGACGGCCCCGGACGCACCACGCGCCGACAGGCGCCGAACGCACGGCGCGGACGTGCCCCGGACGCACCACGCCGACGGGCCCCGGACGCACCGCGGGCCCCGGAGGTGATCCTCCGGGGCCCGCGGCGTGCGTGCGTGTGCGTCAGGCGATGCGGCCCGACGTCGACTCCTCGTCGCCGATCTTGTGCACGACGATCGAGTTCGTCGAGCCGACGACCCCGACCGGCGCACCCGCGACGACGACCACGTAGTCGCCGAGCTCGGCGAGCCCGTTGGCACGCAGCGTCGCGTCGACGAGCTTGACCATCGCGTCGGTGCTCTCGACCTGCGAGACCTCGTACGTCTGCACGCCCCAGCTCAGCGAGAGCACGTTGCGGACCTGCGTCTCCGGCGTGAACGCCAGCAGCGGGATGCCCGAGCGCAGGCGCGACATGCGCCGGGCCGAGTCGCCCGACTGCGTGAACGTCACGAGGTACTTCACGCCGAGCGTCTCGCCGATCTCCGCGGCGGCACGCGTGATGGCGCCACCGCGCGTGTGGGGCGTCGAGCCGAGGGGCGCGATGCGCTCACGGCCGAGCTCCTCGGTGTTCTCGATGATCCGCGCCATCGTGCGCACGGCCTCGATGGGGTAGTCGCCCACGCTGGTCTCGCCCGAGAGCATGACCGCGTCGGCGCCGTCGAGCACCGCGTTGGCGCAGTCGGACGCCTCGGCGCGCGTCGGGCGCGGGGCCGAGATCATCGACTCGAGCACCTGCGTCGCGACGATGACCGGCTTCGCGGCACGGCGGGCCAGCTCGACGGCACGCTTCTGGACGAGCGGAACCTGCTCGAGCGGGAGCTCGACGCCCAGGTCGCCGCGGGCGACCATGATGCCGTCGAACGCGTCGATGATCTCGACGAGGTTCTCGACGGCCTGCGGCTTCTCGATCTTGGCGATGACGGGGAGGACGCGGCCCTCCTCCTCCATGATGCGACGGACGTCGTCGTAGTCGGAGGCGCTGCGGACGAACGACAGGGCGATGATGTCGGCGCCGGTGCGCAGCGCCCACCGCAGGTCGGCCTCGTCCTTGTCGCTCATCGCGGGCACCGACACGGCGACACCCGGGAGGTTGAGGCCCTTGTTGTTGGAGACCGGGCCGGCCACCTCGACGCGCGTGACGACCCGGGGGCCGTCGACGTCGGTGATGCGGACGAGCACGCGACCGTCGTCGATCAGGATCGGGTCGCCGACGCGCGCGTCGTTCGGCAGGCCCTTGTGGGTCGTGGAGACGAGCTCCTTGGTGCCGGGGACGTCCTCGGTCGTGATGGTGAACGTGTCACCGACGGCGAGCTCGTGCTTGCCGTCGGCGAAACGGCCGAGACGGATCTTGGGGCCCTGGAGGTCGACGAGGACGGCGACCGACCGGCCGGAGGCCTGGGCGGCGGCACGCACGTTGTCGTACACACGCTGGTGCACCTCGGTGTCACCGTGGCTCCGGTTCAGCCGAGCCACGTCCATGCCGGCGTCGACCAACGCCTGGATCTGCTCGGGGGACTCGGTCGCGGGACCGATGGTGCAGACGATCTTCGCTCTACGCATGGGTGAAGCCTAGGCCTTTCCTTCGGGACAGGGTGTGGACCGAACGTCCCGCGGCCCCGGACGGAGCAGCGGTGGCGACGATCACGGAGGGGTCAGGGGCGCAGCGCCACCGTGCTGGCGGTGACGGGGGCGGGGAGGTCGGTGCTCCCCGAGAGGTAGGCGTCGACCGCGGCGGCCGCGGCGCGGCCCTCGGCGATCGCCCACACGATGAGGGACTGGCCGCGGCCCGCGTCGCCGGCGACGAAGACGCCAGGGACGTCGGTCGCGAAGTCGTCGGACCGGCCGACGACGCCGCGCGGGGTCAGCGTGACCCCGAGCTGGTCGAGCAACGGACCCTGCTCCGGGCCTGTGAAGCCCATCGCGAGGAGCACGAGCTGTGCGGGGACCTCGCGCTCGGTGCCCTCGACGGGCCCGAACCGCCCGTCGACGAGCTCGACGTCGACGAGCCGGATCGCCCGCACCTCGCCCGCCTCGTCGCCCACGAGCTCCTGGGTGCTGACCGCGTAGACGCGCTCGCCGCCCTCCTCGTGGGCGCTCGCGACCCGGTACAGCATCGGGTACGTCGGCCACGGCTGCGCCTCGGGGCGCTCCTGCGGGGGCCGCGGCATGATCTCGAGCTGGGTCACCGACCGGGCGCCCTGGCGCAGCGCGGTCCCGACGCAGTCGGCACCGGTGTCGCCGCCGCCGATCACGATGACGTCCTTGCCGGTCGCGAGGACCTGCCCCTCGACGGCGTCGCCGACGGCGGCCCGGTTGGCCGGCGGCAGGTACTCCATCGCCTGCAGCACCCCGCCGAGCGCGCGCCCGGGGACGGGCAGGTCCCGCGGCGTCGTCGAGCCGACCGCGAGCACGACGGCGTCGAAGCTCTCGCGCAGCTCGGTGCCCGTGACGTCGACGCCGACCTCGACGCCCGCACGGAACCGCGTGCCCTCGGCCTCCATCTGCGCCAGGCGGCGGTCGACGTGCTTCTTCTCCATCTTGAACTCCGGGATGCCGTACCGCAGCAGCCCGCCGATCCGGTCCGCGCGCTCGTACACCGCGACGGTGTGCCCGGCGCGGGTCAGCTGCTGCGCGGTGGCGAGCCCGGCGGGGCCGGAGCCGACGACCGCGACGGTCTTGCCCGTGAGCCACTGCGGCACCTGCGGCACCACGTAGCCGCGGTCGAACGCCTCGTCGGCGATCGCGACCTCGACGTTCTTGATCGTCACGGGCGGCTGGTTGATGCCGAGCACGCAGCTCGACTCGCACGGCGCCGGACACAGGCGACCGGTGAAGTCGGGGAAGTTGTTCGTCGCGTGGAGGCGCTCGGCGGCCTCCTCCCACCGCCCGCGCCAGACCAGGTCGTTCCAGTCCGGCACGAGGTTCCCGAGCGGGCAGCCGTTGTGGCAGAACGGGACGCCGCAGTCCATGCAGCGACCCGCCTGCCGGTGCAGCATCCCGAGGTCGTCGGGGTCCCCCGCGCGGTGCTCGTGCACCTCCGCCCAGTCGAGGATGCGCACGGGCACCGGCCGGTTCGCCGGCAGCTCGCGCTCGCGCGTCTTCATGAAGCCGCGGGGGTCAGCCACGGTGCACCTCCACTGGTCGGGTCCCCCACCCCGCACGGCTCCGTCGCCGCGCTCGGGCGGTGCGGCCGGGCACGGTGGCCCGGTCGCACGCTGGGGACGGTTCACGGGTCACGCAGGCGCGCGTCGCCGAGGGGTGAGCGCGCATCGGGAAACCTAGGCCCTTCATGGGGGACGGGAGGGGGACCGACGTCCCGGGCCCGCTCCGGGGGCACCGCGGCGACGTGGACGTGCGCGTCAGGGCCGCAGCGCCACCGTGCCCGCGGTGACGGGAGCGTGGAGCTCCGTGCCGCCCGAGAGGAACCGGTCGACGGCCGCGGCCGCGGCGCGCCCCTCCGCGATCGCCCACACGATGAGCGACTGCCCGCGCCCGGCGTCGCCGGCCACGAAGACCCCCGGCACGGACGTCGCGAAGTCGTCCGTGCGCTGCACGAGCCCGCGCGCGGTCAGCTCGGTGCCCGCCTGGGAGACCAGCGTGTCCGTCTCCGGACCCGTGAAGCCCATGGCGACGAGGACGAGGTCGGCCGGGATGTCCCGCTCCGTCCCGGGCGTCGGCACGCGCCGCCCGTCAGGCTGGTACTCGGTCGTCGCGAGGCGCAGCCCGCGCACGTGCCCGGCGTCGTCACCCTCGCCGCCCACGAACGCGACGGTCGAGGCGAGGTAGGCGCGCTCGCCGCCCTCCTCGTGCGAGCTCGAGACCTCGAACACCAGCGGGTCCGTGGGCCACGGCTGGTTCTCGGGGCGCTCGGTGGGCGGCTGCTTGCCGATCGCGAGCGTCGTGACCGACGCCGCCCCCTGACGCAGCGCGGTGCCCAGGCAGTCCGAGCCGGTGTCGCCGCCACCGATGATGACGACGTGCTTGCCGGTCGCCGTGATCTGGTCGACGACCTCCTTGCCCGCGACCACGGCGTTGGCCTGGTGCAGGTAGTCCATGGCGACGTGCACGCCCTCGAGCTCGCGCCCGGGCAGCGACAGCTCGCGCGGGACGGTCGCGCCCGTCGCGACGACGATCGCGTCGAACCGGCTGTGCAGCTGGTCCCACGTGATGTCGCGACCGATCTCGACGCCCGGGCGGAACCGCGTGCCCTCGGCCTTCATCTGCTTGAGGCGGCGGTCGATGTGGTGCTTCTCGAGCTTGAAGTCGGGGACGCCGTAGCGCAGCAGCCCGCCGATCTCGTCGTCACGCTCGTACACCGCGACCGTGTAGCCGGCGCGCGTGAGCTGCTGCGCGGCGGCGAGCCCGGCGGGGCCCGAGCCCACGACGGCGACCGTGAAGCCCGTGAGCCGCTGCGGCACCTGTGGGGTCACGAAGCCCCGTTCGAACGCCTCGTCGATGATCGAGACCTCGACGTTCTTGATCGTGACCGGCGGCTGGTTGATGCCGAGCACGCAGCTCGACTCGCACGGCGCCGGGCAGATGCGACCGGTGAACTCGGGGAAGTTGTTGGTCGCGTGCAGGCGCTCGGACGCGTCGGCCCACTGCCCCCGCCACACGAGGTCGTTCCACTCGGGGATGAGGTTCCCGAGCGGGCAGCCGTTGTGGCAGAAGGGGATGCCGCAGTCCATGCAGCGACCGGCCTGGCGGTGCAGCATCGCCTCGTCGACGGCGGTGCCGTCCGCGGTGCGGTGCTCGTGCACCTCACGCCAGTCCATGAGCCGGACCGGGACCGGGCGGCTCGGCGGGAGCTCACGGTCCCGGACCTTGAGGAAGCCTCGCTGGTCAGCCACGTGCCACCTCCAGGATCTGGTCCCAGACACCCGGCGCCGCGGGGTCGAGCCCGTCGGCCTCGGCCTGCGCGAGCGCACGGCGGACCCGCGCGTACTCGCTCGGCAGGACGCGCGTGAACCGGGTGCGCGTCGCGTCGAGGTCGGCGAGCAGCTCGGCCGCGACCGGCGAGTCCGTCTCGGCGTGGTGCCGGCGCAGCAGCGTCTCGACGACCGCGGCGTCCTCGTCGTCGAGCGGCGCGAGCGTGAGCTCGCGGCTCTTCACCGAGGCCGTGTTCACGAGCGCCGGCTCGAGGTCGAGCACGTACGCCGTACCACCGGACATGCCCGCGGCGAAGTTGCGCCCGGTCGTGCCGAGCACGAGCACCGTGCCACCCGTCATGTACTCGCAGCCGTGGTCGCCCACGCCCTCGACGACGAGCGACGCGCCCGAGTTGCGCACGCCGAAGCGCTCGCCGACGAGCCCGCGGAGGAAGATCTCCCCGCCCGTGGCCCCGTACCCGATGACGTTGCCCGCGACGACGTTGTTCTCGCCGATGAGCACCGCGTTGCGGTCGGGGCGCACGATGATCCGCCCGCCCGACAGGCCCTTGCCGACGTAGTCGTTCGCGTCGCCGAACAGGCGCAGCGTGATGCCGCGGGGCAGGAACGCGCCGAACGACTGACCGGCCGAGCCCGTGAGGGTCACGTCGATCGTGTCGTCGGGCAGCCCGGCGCCGTGGTAGCGCTTGGTCACCTCGTGCCCGAGCATCGTGCCGACCGTGCGGTTGACGTTGCGGACCGGCAGCGCGATGCGCACCGGCTCGCCGCGCTCGAGGGCGTCGCCGGCGAGCGCGATGAACTGGTTGTCGAGCGCCCGCTCGAGCCCGTGGTCCTGGCCCTGCGTGTTGTGCAGCGCCGAGCCCGGCTCGGGCGCCGGGACGGCCAGCACGGGCGACAGGTCGAGACCCGCGGCCTTCCAGTGGTCGATGACCGGCCGGGTGTCGAGCATCTCGACGTGCCCGACGGCCTCGAGGAGCGTGCGGAAGCCGAGGCGGGCGAGGAGCTCGCGGACCTCCTCGGCGATGAACTCGAAGAAGTTGACGACGAACTCGGGCCGGCCGTTGAACCGCGCCCGGAGCTCCGGGTTCTGCGTCGCGACGCCGACCGGGCACGTGTCGAGGTGGCAGACGCGCATCATGATGCAGCCCGAGACCACGAGCGGAGCCGTGGCGAAGCCGAACTCCTCGGCGCCGAGCAGCGCCCCGACGAGCACGTCGCGGCCCGTCTTGAGCTGGCCGTCGACCTGCACCACGACGCGGTCGCGCAGGTTGTTGAGCACGAGCGTCTGCTGGGTCTCGGCGAGGCCGATCTCCCAGGGCGTCCCGGCGTGCTTGAGCGACGTGAGCGGGCTCGCACCCGTCCCGCCGTCGTGCCCCGAGATGAGGACGACGTCCGAGTGCGCCTTCGCGACACCCGCCGCGACCGTGCCGACGCCGAACTCGCTCACGAGCTTGACGTGCACGCGCGCCGACGGGTTCGCGTTCTTCGCGTCGTGGATCAGCTGCGCGAGGTCCTCGATCGAGTAGATGTCGTGGTGCGGCGGCGGCGAGATGAGGCCGACGCCGGGCGTCGAGTGCCGGGTCTTGGCGACCCACGGGTACACCTTGTGACCGGGCAGCTGACCGCCCTCGCCGGGCTTGGCACCCTGCGCGAGCTTGATCTGGATGTCGTCCGCGTTGGTCAGGTACTCCGACGTCACGCCGAACCGGCCCGACGCGATCTGCTTGATCGCGCTGCGCCGCACCGGGTCGTGCAGCCGCTCGGCGTCCTCGCCGCCCTCGCCGGTGTTCGACTTGGCGCCGAGCTGGTTCATCGCGACCGCGAGGGTCTCGTGCGCCTCGGCCGAGATCGAGCCGTAGGACATGGCGCCGGTGCTGAACCGCTTGACGATCTCCGAGACCGGCTCGACCTCCTCGAGCGGGACCGGCGGACGTGCGCCCTCCTTGAACGTCAGGAGCCCGCGCATCGTCATGAGCCGCGACGACTGCTCGTTGACGCGGTCCGAGTACTGCCGGAACACGTCGAACTGCCGCGTGCGGGTCGAGTGCTGGAGCCGGAAGACCGTCTCCGGGTCGAACAGGTGGTCCTCGCCGTCACGGCGCCACTGGTACTCGCCGCCCACCGCGAGGCGCTGGTGCGGCAGACGGTTCCCGCTCGCCGGGTACGCGTCGGCGTGCCGCGCCGCGACCTCGGCCGCGATGACGTCCAGGCCGATGCCGCCGAGCCGGCTCGTCGTGCCCGCGAAGTAGCGGTCGACGAGCGGCGCGGACAGACCGATCGCCTCGAACACCTGGGCGCCGCGGTAGGACGCGATCGTCGAGATGCCCATCTTCGACATGACCTTCAGGACGCCCTTGCCGAGCGCCTTGATGAGGTTCTTGACCGCCTGCTCCGGCTCGACGCCGGGCACGTACGCGCTGCGCGCGAGGTCCTCGACGGTCTCCATCGCGAGGTACGGGTTGACCGCGGCCGCGCCGTAGCCGATGAGCAGCGCGACGTGGTGCACCTCGCGCACGTCGCCCGCCTCGACGACGAGCGAGACCTGCGTACGGGTGTGCCGGCGCAGGAGGTGGTGGTGCACGGCGCTCGACAGCAGCAGCGACGGGATCGGCGCGAGGTCGGCGTCGCCGTCGCGGTCCGAGAGCACGATGAAGCTCACGCCGTTCGCGACCGCGGCGTCGACCTCCTCGAAGATCTCCTCGAGGCGAGCCTCGAGCGCCGCTCCCCCGCCGTCGACCCGGTACAGGCCACGCACCGTGATCGCCCGGAAGATCCCCGCGAGACGCGGGTCCTTGTCGATGCGCACGATCTTCGCGAGCTCGTCGTTGTCGATCACCGGGAACGGCAGCATGAGCTTGCGGGCGTGCAGCGGGGAGTCGTCGAGCAGGTTCGGCTCGGGGCCGATCGCGCCGCCGATCGAGGTCACGAGCTCCTCGCGGATCGCGTCCAGCGGCGGGTTCGTCACCTGGGCGAACATCTGCGTGAAGTAGTCGAACAGCAGGCGCGGGCGGCTCGACAGCACCGCGACCGGCGTGTCGGAACCCATCGCGCCGAGCGGCTCGGCGCCCGTCGCCGCGATCGGCGACAGGATGATCTTGAGCTCCTCCTCGGTGTACCCGAAGGCGCGCTGGCGCCGGCGCACCGAGGCGGCCGAGTGCGCGACGTGCTCCCGCTCCGGCAGCTGGTCCAGCGACACGGAGTGCTCGCGCATCCACTCGTCGTACGGGCGCTGCGCCGCGAGCTGGGCCTTGATCTCCTTGTCCTCGATGATCCGGCCCTGGCCGGTGTCGACGAGGAACATCTTCCCGGGCTCGAGGCGGCCCTTGCGGACGACCGTCGCGGGGTCGATGTCGAGCACGCCTGCCTCGCTGGCCATCACGACGAGCCCGTCCTCGGTGACCCAGAACCGACCCGGGCGCAGCCCGTTGCGGTCCTGGACCGAGCCGACGAGGGTCCCGTCGGTGAACGTCATCGCCGCCGGCCCGTCCCACGGCTCCATGAGCGTCGAGTGGTACTCGTAGAACGCGCGCCGCGCGGGGTCCATCTGGGCGTGGTTCTCCCACGCCTCCGGGATCATCATCATGATCGCGTGCGGCAGCGAGCGCCCCGCGAGGTGCAGCAGCTCGAGGACCTCGTCGAAGCTGCCCGAGTCGCTCCCGCCCGGCGTGCAGATGGGCAGCAGCGGCGCGAGGTCGCCGAGCGCCTCGCTCGCCAGGGTGCCCTCGCGTGCGGCCATCCAGTTGCGGTTGCCCCGCACGGTGTTGATCTCGCCGTTGTGCGCGAGCAGCCGGAACGGCTGGGCGAGCGGCCACGACGGGAACGTGTTCGTCGAGAAGCGCGAGTGCACGAGCGCGAGCTCGGACGCGTAGCGCGGGTCGGACAGGTCCGCGAAGAACGGCTCGAGCTGGCCCGGCGTGAGCATGCCCTTGTACGCGAGCGTGCGCGCGGACAGCGACGCGAAGTACACGTCGACCTCGCGCTCGGCGCGCTTGCGCAGGCGGAACGCCCGGCGGTCGAGGTCGACCCCGGCGAGCTCACGTGACGGGTCGGCGACGACGAGCTGGCGGAACACCGGCATCGACCCGCGCGCCGTGGGGCCCACGAGCTCGGGCGTCACGGCGATGTCGCGCCACGCGAGGACGTCGAGCTTCTCCTCGACCGCGATCGCCTCGATGGCGCGCACGGCGGCGGACTGCTCCTCGGCGTCGACGGGGAGGAACGCCATGCCGATCGCGTAGCGACCCGCGGGCGGGAGCTCGGCGTCGACGACGTCGCGCAGGAACGCGTCGGGGATCTGCGTGAGGATCCCCGCACCGTCGCCGCTGTTCTCCTCGGCGCCGACCGCACCGCGGTGGTCCAGGTTCAGCAGGGCGGTCAGGCCGGCGTCGACGATGTCGCGCCCCGGCGTGCCGCGCAGGGTGGCGACGAACGCGAAACCGCAGGCGTCACGCTCGGCGGCAGCGTCGTACAGACCCTGCGACGACGGCGCACGAAGAGCGCCGTGGCTCACGGGCGACGTGGGCATCAGTACCGTCCTCACGAACCCCGTAACCGGGGTGTAGCACGAACATGGGGGAAACGTGGGACGTCGTTGGCCCAAACGCGTGGCGACGATACCCGCCGCTTCTCCGGGCGGACTCGTCGCGCAGTGTGAGGTGGCTCACACACCGGACCGCGGTCAGCGGTCGGTCGTCGGTGAGCTCTCCTCGTGCTCCTGCGGCGCCGGTGGATCCAGCAGGAGAGTCGTCTCGCGTCCGGGATGCCGGCGTCCGACCACGACGAACGCTACCAGCGCCCCGAGACCCACGATGATCGACGTCCAGACGTTGAGGCGGAACGGTCCGATCGTCTCGGCGGGGTCGATGCGCAGCAGCTCGATCCAGAGCCGCCCTGCGGTGTAGAGGACGACGTAGAGCCAGAATACGCGACCGTGACCTAGCCTCAGGCGCCGGTCCAGCACGACGAGCACCGCCGCGGCGGCGAGGTTCCAGAGCAGCTCGTAGAGGAACGTCGGGTGGAACAGGGTCCCGGGGTCGTATCCCGCGGGCAGGTGCGCGTCGTCGATCTGCAGGCCCCACGGCAGGGTGGTGGGGCCGCCGAACAGCTCCTGGTTGAACCAGTTGCCGAGCCGCCCGACCGCCTGGGCGACGAGCAGCCCGGGCGCGAGCGCGTCGGCGAAGGGCGGGAGGCGCACGCCCTGGCGACGGCAGCCGATCCAGGCGCCGACCGCACCGAGCGCGACCGCCCCCCAGATGCCGAGGCCGCCCTCCCAGATCGCCACGGCACGCCACGGGTCGCCGCCCGGGCCGAAGTACGCGTCCGGCGAGCTCAGCACGTGGTAGACGCGGCCGCCGATGATCCCGAACGGGACCGCCCAGAAGGCGATCTCGAGGACGTCGTCCGCGGCACCGCCGCGTTCGACCCACCGCCGCCGGGTCAGCAGCACGGCCGCGACGATGCCGGCGAGGATCGCGAGCGCGTACGCCCGCAGCGGGAACGGACCCAGGTACCAGACGGCCTGCGGCGGGCTCGGGATCGACGCGGGGAGGACCGACGCGGGGACCGCGGCGAGCACCGACGCGAGCGACGTCACGCGCGCGCCCCGCGCACCCCGGCCGCGATCGTCGAGGTGACCCGCGCGAGCGCGTCGAGGCCGGAGGTGAGGTCGGGCGACTCGACGAGCGGGCGGACGAACGCCGACCCGACGATCACCCCGTCGGCGTAGCGCGCGACCTCGGCGGCCTGCTCCGCGGTCGACACCCCGAGACCGACGCACACGCGCCGGGCGCCCGCGGCGCGCGTGTCCGCGACGAGCCGCTCGGCCTGCGAGCCGACGCTCGCCCGGACGCCGGTGACGCCCATGGTCGACGCCGCGTACACGAAGCCCCGCGACGCGGCGACGGTTGAGACGAGCCGCTCGGGAGTCGAGCTCGGCGCGACGAGGAACACCCGGTCGAGGTCGTGGGCCTGCGAGGCCGCCATCCAGTCGGCCGCCTCGTCGGGGATCAGGTCGGGCGTGATGAGACCCGCGCCCCCGGCGGACGCGAGGTCCCGCGCGAACGCCTCGACGCCGTAGCGCAGCACGAGGTTCCAGTACGTCATGACGAGCACCGGCGCGCCGCGGCCCGCGACCTGCTCGAGCGCGTGCAGCGTGTCCGTGACGCGGGTGCCGTGCGCGAGCGCGTGGCCGACCGCCTGCTGGATCAGCGGGCCGTCGAGCACCGGGTCCGTGTACGGCATGCCGAGCTCGATGACGTCGGCGCCCGCGTCGATCAGCGTGCGCACGGCCTCGACCGAACCAGGCACGTCCGGGTAGCCGACCGGGAGGTACCCGACCAGCGCGGCCCTGCCCGGGGAGTCGGCCGAGCCCGCGGCGAGCTCGTCGAGCAGCGGGCCCGTCGTCGCCCGCACGGTGGTCTCGCTCACGGCGCCAGCCCTCCCCTGCCCTCGTTCAGTGCCTGGTCCTTGCCCGAGTAGCCCGATGCCGTCGTGTCGTCGAGCAGCCCGAACCAGCGCGCCGCGGTCGCGACGTCCTTGTCCCCGCGGCCCGAGAGGTTCACCAGGATCACCGGGTCCGCGCCGTCGGGCACGTCCCACCCGCGCGCCTCCTGGCCGAGCTTGATCGCTCCCGCCAGGGCGTGCGCCGACTCGATCGCGGGGATGATCCCCTCGGTGCGGCACAGCAGCCGGAAGGCGTCCATCGCCTCGACGTCCGTCACCGGGCGGTACTCGGCACGCCCGATGTCGTGCAGCCACGAGTGCTCGGGGCCGACGCTCGGGTAGTCGAGGCCCGCCGAGATCGAGTGGCTCGGCAGCGTCTGGCCGTCCTCGTCCTGCAGGAGGTAGGACTTCGCGCCGTGCAGGACGCCGGGCGTCCCGCCGTTGAACCGCGACGCGTGCCGGCCGGAGTCGACCCCCTCGCCGCCCGCCTCGAAGCCGAACAGCCGCACGCCCGCGTCGTCGAGGAACGCGTTGAAGATGCCCATCGCGTTCGAGCCGCCGCCCACGCACGCGGCGACGGCGTCGGGCAGCCGGCCGATCTCGTCGGCGAGCTGGAGCTTGGCCTCCTCGCCGATGACCTTGTGGAAGTCGCGCACCATCTCCGGGAACGGGTGCGGGCCTGTCACGGTGCCGAGGAGGTAGTGCGTGGTGTCGACGTTCGCGACCCAGTCGCGCAGCGCCTCGTTGATCGCGTCCTTGAGCGTCCGCGCGCCGATCGTCACGGGGACGACCTCCGCGCCGAGCAGGCGCATGCGCGCGACGTTGAGGGCCTGGCGCTGCGTGTCCTCCTCGCCCATGTAGACCGTGCACTCGAGGTCCATGAGCGCCGCTGCCGTCGCCGTCGCGACGCCGTGCTGGCCGGCGCCCGTCTCGGCGATGACGCGCGTCTTGCCCATGCGCTTGACGAGCAGCGCCTGCCCGAGCACGTTGTTGATCTTGTGCGAGCCGGTGTGGTTCAGGTCCTCGCGCTTGAGGAACACCCGGACGCCCTCGCCGACGTGGCGGGCGAAGCGCGGGACCTCGGTCAGCGGGCTCGGGCGGCCCGTGTACGTCTTGTGCAGGCGCGCGAGCTCGGCGCCGAACGCCGGGTCCGCGAGCGCCTTGTGGTACGCCGTGTCGAGCTCGTCGAGGGCCGCGATGAGCGCCTCGGGGACGAACCGGCCCCCGAAGTCGCCGAAGTACGGCCCCTGGTGCGTGCTGAGCGGGCCGGCGATCGCCATCGCCTCGCGCAGCGCCTGCGCGGCGCCGCCCTCGGGCAGGTCGGGGCGGCCGGTCACTGGCGCACCGCCCGCAGCGACGGGTGGGAGCCCGCCGCGACGAGGTCGGCGACCGACTCGCGCGGCGCGTCGTCCGTCACGAGGGCCTCGCCCACGAGCACCGCGTCGGCGCCCGCGCGGGCGTAGTCCATGACGTCGTGCGGGCCGCGCACGCCCGACTCGGCGATCTTGACGATGCCGGCGGGGATCGAGGGCGCGACGCGCGCGAACGTGCCGCGGTCGACGTCGAGGGTCTTCAGGTCACGGGAGTTCACGCCGATGATCTTCGCCCCTGCGTCGACGGCCCGCGCGACCTCCTCGGCGTCGTGCACCTCCACGAGCGCCGTCATGCCGAGCGAGTGCACGCGCTCGACGAGCGACTCGAGCACCGTCTGCTCGAGCGCCGCCACGATGAGCAGCACCAGGTCGGCGCCGTGCGCGCGCGCCTCCCAGACCTGGTACGGGGTCACGACGAAGTCCTTGCGCAGCACCGGGATGTCGACCGCGGCGCGCACCGAGTCGAGGTCCGCGAGCGTGCCGTTGAACCGCCGCTGCTCGGTGAGCACCGAGATGACGGACGCGCCGCCCTTCTCGTACTCCGCCGCGAGCTTCGCGGGGTCCGCGATCGAGGCGAGCGCTCCCCGGCTGGGGCTCGAGCGCTTCACCTCGGCGATCACGGTCACCGCGTCGGCCACGCGCAGCCGGTTCACGCACGCCTTGGCCTCGGGCGCACGGGCCGCCCGCTCCTTGAGTGCGGCCAGGGGCGTCGCCGCCTCGCGCTGGGCGAGGTCCTCACGGACGCCGGCGACGATGTCGTCGAGCACGGTCATCGTCTCGTCACCTTCCCTCGAGCCTCGTCGCCGGGGCGACCGGTGGTCTTCAGGTCATCGTAGGGGCGCACACGGGACGAAAGGACCACGCGCCAGGTCGTGGGACCGTGCCCGGCGACCCGCGGGGTGCCGGGCAGGGACGACGACGCTGCCGGTGCGCGTCCTCGCCCGCCGGCCCCGGCCGCACCGTCACCCCGGCTCACGGGACGATCAGTAGCTGCTGCTCCCGGTCGACAGGAACGTCAGCCCGAGGACCCCCGCCATGCCGACGAGGTACAGGACGACGAAGCCGATGGCCACCACGCCGAGGGCTATCGAGATCCAGCCCAGCACGATGCCCGCCTGGGCCGTGCCGAGGTTGTTGGCCTCCCCTGCGGCGACAGCACGCTTGGCGTTGTTGCCGAGGATCACGGCCGGGATGCCGGTCACGAACACGCACCCCACGACGATGCCCACGATGCCGAGGACGAGCGACCAGACGCCGAGCTGGTTCTTCGGGTACACGTACGCCGGGGCGTAGGGCTGGCCGGGGTACGGCTGGCCCGGATACGGCTGCGCGGGGTACGGCTGTGCGGGATAGGGCTGTGCGGGGTACGGCTGGCCCGCGTAGGGCTGGGCGGGGTAGGGCTGCGCCGGGTGCTGCTGGCCGGGCTGCGGCTGACCTGCGGAGGGCTCGACGCCGGTGCGGGGCTGAGCCGGCGCGTACGGCTGACCGGGCGCCGGCTCTGCGGGGCCGGGCACCGACGACGGCGCGGACCCGGTGGGCTGCGCCGCCGCCTCGCGGGGCTTCGTGAGGTCGATGGTGGGCTGGCCGCCGTCGGACGTCGCGCCCGGGTCACCGGCCGGCGCGGGCCCGTCCTCGGGTGCCGTCGAGGGGTCCTGCGGCGTCGGGTCGCCGGGCGTCGTCATCTCGGGGTCCTCACGGTCGTCGGAGCAGTGGCGCGAGTGTATCGACGCCCCCTGACCGGTCCGCCCGAGCGCCCGTCAGGGGGCGAGTGCGGGTGCGAGGGCCGGGAGGTTGCGCGCCACCGAGTAGAGGAGCACGAGCGCCAGCACGGCCCACGGGAGCACCCGCCGAGCCACGGAGGCCGGACGCGCGGGGGCGGGCGCCGTGCCCGCGGGACCCACCGCGTGCGCCGGCACACGGTCCCCGGCGGCCGGGAGCGCCCAGCGCCGCGCCAGCCACGCGGCCCACAGGCCGAGGACCACGGGCACCAGGAGGACCCACAGCGGATTCATCCCCCACGCACCCGCCAGGTCGCCGTGCACCAGGTCGTACGTCGCGCGCAGCCCTCCGCAGCCCGCGCAGTAGAGCCCCGTGAGCGCGCGCAGCGGGCACGCCCCGTAGCTACCGGGCCGGTGGGGGTCGACGTTCCCCACGAGGACGACGGCGGCCGCGCCGAGGGCTCCCGCGGTCAGCGGCGCTCGTGCCGCCCGGACCCTCGCGCGGCCGGCGCCCACCCACGACGGCGCACGGCCCGACCCCCGGGCAGGGGTCGGGCCGTGCGTGCGTACCGAGCTCGGCACGGGGTCTCCTCGGACCGGTGGGTCAGTAGGAGGACGTGCCGCTCATGTTGTTCAGGTTGTCGCTGTACCAGGCCAGCCCGCCGAGCGCGAAGAGCCAGATGATCGTCAGCACGAAGAACGCGACCGAGACCCAGCCGAGGATGACGCCGGCGAGCGACAGCCCGCCGTTGTTCGCCTCGCCCGCCGCGGCGGCCTTGCGGCCCTTGTTGCCGACGATGATCGCGGGGATGCCCGTGAGGATCGAGCAGACGAAGAACGACACGAGGCCGAGGACCAGCGCCCACACCCCGAGGTTGTTCTTCGGGTAGGACCCGCCGTAGCCACCGCCGTAGGCCGGCGCGTTGCCGTACTGCGGCGCCTGCGGGTAGCCGCCGGCCTGCGGCGCGCCGTACTGCGGGGCGGACGGGTACTGGGGCGAACCGGGGGTCGTCGGCTGCTCGGGCTGGTTGCCGGCGGCGTACGGGTCCTGCGGCTCGTTCGGGGTCGACATCGCTCTCTCCAGTGGTCGTGCCGGGCGGGAGGTCCGCCGGGTCGGGGTCGTGCGGGGGCCCGTGGGGGTCAGTGACCGGAGCCGGACTGCTTCGCGAGGGTCGCCGCGCCGCCCTGCCCGTGGCCCATGGCCTGGAGCGCCTTGCCGGCGAGGACGCCGAGGAGGCACACGCCCAGGCCGGCCCAGAAGAGCCAGACGACGGCGAACGTCACGGCGAGCGCCGAGATCGTGAAGCCGACGAGGACGAGGACGACCAGCGTCCAGGCAGCGGTGGTGTGGCCGTGGTTGCTCGGGGGGCTGCTCAGCGGGAGGTACGCGACCTCCTGGGAGTGGCTCCCGGTGGGGGTCGAGCCGGTGTGCCGGCGTTCGACGGAGTGCTCGGCCATGTGGCAGCGCCTTTCGATCGTGTTTCTGCGGTCAACCCTAGCGGAACGCCGCTGCTGAGCAGGCGGGACGCGTTGCGGGGCGGGGCGGGGCGGCGCGTGGCGCCCGTCCGGGTGACGCACGGGAGAGGCTCCGGACCGACCCGCCGACGGCTCCGGTCAGCTCGGGTCGTCGCCCCGGCTGAGCGCGTCCCACGCCGAGCGGTCGTCGTCGGGAGGGGGCGCCGCGGCGACGGGACCCGGGCCGCGCGCGTCCCCTGCAGCCCCGTACCGGCTCGTCGGCGCCGCCCAGCGTCGCGACCACACCACGACGACGGCGGCGACCAGCACGTCGAGGACGCCGACGACGGCCGCGACGACGGGCCAGGGCGTCGGGGTCACGGGACCTGCCAGCGCACCGACGCCGGTCACCGCGGCGACGACCGTGCGCGCGGCGCCCTCGGGGTCCCCGAGCACCGCGAGCGCGGAGACGACCACCGTCGCCCCGGCTGCCGCGACGACCGCGGCGACGACCCACCGGCCGACCCGGCCGACGAGCCCGACCGCTGCCGCGGCCGCGAGCAGGGCGACGGCGGCGGCGAGCACCGCCGGCGCGGCCTGGGTGCCCGTGACGGGGACGTCGACCTCGCCCCGGACGGCGCTCGAGCCGGTCGCGCGGAGCCAGACCGGCACGCTCGACGCGGCTGTGGCGAGCGCCGCGAGGACCAGTAGGCCGGCGGTGCGGCCGCGCCGGCTCGCGCCCGGCTTCCCCGCGGGCGCCGGTGCACCCGGTCCGCGGGGGCCGGGGCCCGCGTCAGCCACGGGTCGCCGGCCGCAGCCGGGCCGCGACCTGCACGGCACGCACGGCAGCCGCGGCCTTGTTGCGCGACTCCTCGTACTCGAGCGCGGGCACGGAGTCGGCCACGATGCCGCCGCCCGCCTGGACCGAGGCGCGGCCGTCGCGGATCAGCGCGGTGCGGATCGCGATCGCCATGTCCATGTCGCCCGCGAGGTCGAAGTACCCGACCGTCCCGCCGTAGATCCCCCGGCGCGCGGGCTCGATCTCGTCGATGAGGGCGATCGCCCGGGGCTTCGGGGCCCCCGAGAGCGTGCCGGCGGGGAACGTCGCCGTGAGCGTCTGCAGCGCCGTGGCGCCCGCGCGCAGCTGCCCGACGACCGTCGAGCAGATGTGCATGATGTGGCTGAAGCGCTTGACCGCCATGAACTCGACGACCTCGACGCTCGACGGCTCGCACACCTTGACGAGGTCGTTGCGGGAGAGGTCGACGAGCATGATGTGCTCGGCGCGCTCCTTCGGGTCGGCGAGCAGCTCCTCGCCGAGCTCGCGGTCCGCCTCGGGCGTCGCCGCGCGGGGCCGGGACCCGGCGATGGGGAACGTCACGACGCGCCCCTCGGTCACCTTCACGAGGGTCTCCGGGCTCGAGCCGACCACCGCGAAGTCGCCCCCGTCGGCGTCCTGCAGCTGCAGGTAGTACATGTACGGGCTCGGGTTGATCGTCCGCAGGACCCGGTAGACGTCGATCGGCTCGGCGGGGCAGTCGAGGTCGAGGCGCTGCGACAGGACGATCTGGAAGACCTCGCCGTCGCGGATCGCCTCCTGCCCCACGCGCACCGCCTGCTCGAACTCCTCGCGGGTCGAGCGGAACTCGAGCTCGGGCTCCGGCACGTCGGCGAGCACCGCGGTCGCCGGCGGGGCCGGGGTCGCGAGCGCGGCCTGCATCGCGTCGAGGCGTGCGACCGCGTCGGCGTGGGCCTCGTCGACGCGCTCGTCGGTGTCGTCGAAGTTGATCGCGTTGGCGACGAGCCAGACCGACCCGTCGACGTGGTCGACGACCGCGAGGTCGCTCGCGAGGCACAGCGTGAGCTCGGGGACGCCGAGCTCGTCGGGCGCCTTCGCCGGCAGCGTCGGCTCCCACTGCCGGACGATGTCCCAGCCGAGCGCACCGACCAGCCCGCCGGTCAGCGGCGGCAGGCCCGGGACCGCGGGCGTGCGCAGGACCTCGAGCGTCCTCGCGAGGACGTCGAGGGGTGCA
The DNA here is from genome assembly GCF_053607065.1 of Cellulomonas sp. NPDC055163. Classification (NCBI taxonomy): domain Bacteria; kingdom Bacillati; phylum Actinomycetota; class Actinomycetes; order Micrococcales; family Cellulomonadaceae; genus Cellulomonas; species Cellulomonas sp. NPDC055163. Next base: position 89,247 of record NZ_JBSGSU010000008.1, read on the forward strand.
CCGTCGAGCGGGACGCCCACGGGCACGTCCCCCGTCCACACGGCACGGCCGTCGCGCGACGTCAGCGTCGCGCGCGAGCGGACCCCGACGAACGAGTAGCGCGACCACGTGCCGTCCGACTCGGCCGACTCGAGCACGAACGTCCCCGGGCGGCCCTGCGCGAGCGTGCGGTAGAGGCCGACCGGGGTGACGTCGTCGGCGAGGAGGCGGCGCACGACGGGGACGACCCGCCGGTCCGCGGCGAGCGTGCGGAACTCCTCGAGCACCGGCCACGTCGTGCCCCACGGGACCTGGACCGCAGGTGCCGGGGGCGGGGTCGTGGCGGTGCTCATCGCGCTCCTTCGGTGCTCGGGATGGTGTCGGGGCGCACGCCGACGACGGCGGGCAGCGGGCCGCCGGCCTCGAAGCACGTGCGGGTCCCGGTGTGGCAGGCCGCGCCGACCTGGTCGACCTGCACGAGCAGGGCGTCGCCGTCGCAGTCGAGGCTGACCGCCTTCACGTACTGCGCGTGCCCGGACGTGTCGCCCTTGCGCCAGTACTCCTGGCGCGAGCGGCTCCAGAACGTCACGCGGCCCGACGTCAGCGTGCGGGCGAGCGCCTCGTCGTCCATCCAGCCGACCATCAGGACGTCGCCGGTGTCGTGCTGCTGCACGACCGCCGCGACGAGACCCGCGCCGTCACGGCTCAGGCGCGCGGCGACCTGCGGGTCCAGCGCGGACGGGGGGACGGGGGCGCCGACGGACGGCGCGGACGAGGCGACCACGCCGGAATCCTCCCACGACGCAACGCGCCGTCGCCGCCGGGACCGTGCCGCGGACGCGCGGTCCGGGTCAGCGCGTCTGGGCCACCCACGAGCCGTGCATGCCCGCGTAGACGCCGCCGCGCGCGAGCAGCTCGGTGTGCGACCCGGTCTCCACGACCCGGCCCGCGTCAACCACGACGACGAGGTCGGAGGCCTCGGCGGTCGAGAGCCGGTGCGCGATCGTGAGGGTGCTGCGCCCGTGCGTGAGGGAGTCGAGCGCGCGCGCGATGCGGACCTCGGTCGCCGGGTCGACCGCGGACGTCGCCTCGTCCAGCACGAGCAGGTCGGCGCCCGCGAGGTAGGCCCGGGCGAGCGCGACGAGCTGGCGCTCCCCCGCCGACAGCGACTCCCCGCGCTGGCCCACCGGCGTGGCCAGCCCCTGCGGGAGCTCCGCGAGCCACTCGCGCAGCCCGAGGTCGTCGAGCGCCGTGAGCAGGTGCACCTCGTCGACCCCGTCCGGCCCGGAGCCCCCGCGCCAGCCGTACGCGAGGTTCTCCCCGAGCGTCGCGTCGAAGAGGAAGCCCTCCTGCGGCACCATCACGACACGCTCGCGCAGGCTCGCGGACCGGATCCGGCGCAGGTCCACGCCGTCGAGCAGCACCTGCCCGGTCGTCGGGTCCATGAGCCGCGCGACGAGCTTCGCGACCGTCGTCTTGCCCGAGCCGGTCGCGCCCACGACCGCGACGGAGGTGCGCGCGGGGATCGTCAGGTCGATGCCGTGCAGCACCGGCGGACCCTCCGGATAGGCGAAGCCGACGCCGCGCAGCTCGACGGTCGCGGGGCCGCGCGGGGAGTCGACGCCGTCCTCGCCCGGGTCGGGGACCAGCACCGGCGTCTCGATGACCGCGAGCACCCGGCGCCAGCCCGCGACCGCGTTCTGCAGCTCGTTGAGGATCTCGGTCGCCATCTGCACCGGGCCCGTGAACAGCTGGACGAGGAACAGGAACGCGAGGAGCCGCCCCACGGTCAGCTCGCCCGCGACGCCGAGGTACGTGCCGGCCACCACGACGACGGCGAGCACGAGGTTCGCGACGAGCACCCCGCTCGAGAAGACGACCGCGACGACGTTCTGCGCGCGCACCATCGCCTGCCGGGTTGCCCGGACGGACTCGTCGATCCGCCGTCCCGTGCGCTCCTGGACCCCGTAGGCCCGCACCGTCTCGGCGCCGACGACGGCCTCCGACACCGCACCGAGCATCGCGCCGACCCGCGAGCGCACGAGCGTGTACGCGGCGTTGACGCGCTTCTGCAGCGGGCGCAGCACGAGCACGAGGGGCAGGAACGAGAGCCAGACCAGGATCGTGAGCTGCCAGGAGTAGACGGCCATGAGGACCGTCGCGACCGAGATCTGCAGCAGCGAGACGAGCAGCATGATGCCGCCCCACTGCACGAACATCGAGATGGTGTCGACGTCGGAGGTCACGCGGGAGACGAGCGACCCGCGCCGCTCTGCGTCCAGCGTGAGCGCCGACAGGTCGTGCACGTGCCGGAACGCGCGCACGCGCAGCGCCACGAGACCCCGCTCGCTCGCGCGGAAGAGCCGCACGTTGACGAGCGCCGAGCACGCGGCGCCGAGCATCAGGCCGGTCGCCGCGACCACCACGAGCGTCACGACGCGCTGCACGTCGGGGCCGCCGGCGGCGAGGATCCCGGTGTCCATCGTCTGCTGCACGGTCACGGGCACGAGCACGCGGCCCAGCGCCGCGAGGACGGCGAGCACCACGGTCAGCGCGAGGCCGTCGAGCAGCTGCGGCGAGACCTGGACGCCGCGGCGCAGGGTCGCGAGGACGCCGAGCTCGGCCGCCGAGATCCCGCGGGCCGACGACGGCCCGCCCTGCTCGGGGGCGACCGGCCGCCGGCTCATCGGGCCACCCCGGCGTCCGCCTCGTCGTCGAGCGCGTCGGCCGCCGCACGCGCACGGCGCAGCGACTCCTGCTCGTACGCCGTCGCCAGCGCCCGGTACCCCGGGTCGCGCGCGAGCAGCTGCTCGTGCGTGCCCTGGTCGACGACGCGGCCGTTCTCGAGGTGCACCACCTCGTCCGCGAGCAGCACCGACGACATGCGGTACGCCACCATGAGCACGCTCACAGACCCGGGCGGGCCGCCGTCCCGCGGGCGCAGCCCCGTCAGGATGGCCTGCTCGATGCCGGGGTCGACGGCGGACGTCGCGTCGTCGAGCACGAGCAGGCGCGGGGACCGCACGAGGGCGCGGGCGAGCGCGATCCGCTGGCGCTGACCGCCCGAGAGGTTCGACCCGCGCTCCCCGAGCCGGGCGTCGAGCCCGCCCGGCAGCGCGCGGACCACGTCGTCGACGTGCGCGGCGGCCAGCGCCTGCCACACCTGCGCGTCCGTCGGTGCCTCGGGGTCGTCGTCGTCGCACAGCGTCACGTTGGCGCGCACCGAGTCCTCGAACACGAACGTCGACTGGGAGACCAGGGCCACCTGCGCGGCGATGTCGGGGGGCCGCACGTCGCGCAGGTCCTGGCCGTCGAGCAGCACGGCCCCCGCCGTCGGGTCGGACAACCGGCTGAACAGCGACACGAGCGTCGTCTTGCCCGCACCCGTGGACCCGACGACAGCGACGGTCCGGCCGGGCGCGACGTCGAGGTCGACGTCCACGAGCAGGTCTGCGGCGGTGTCGCCCGAGCCCACCCGGACGCCGACGCCGCGCATCTGCGCGTGGGCACCCGCCGCACCCCGGGGCAGCGTCGCCCGGCCGTCGACGGGCACGGCGGAGGAGTCGAGCACCCGCGCGACGCGGTCGAAGCCGACGAGCGAGCGCGGGAGCTCCCCGAGCACCCACCCGAAGGCACGCACCGGGACCCCGAGCATCGTGAGCAGGTAGGCGGCGGCCACGACGTCACCCGTGCCCACCGCGCCGTCGGCCACGCGCACCGCACCGACGAGCAGCACGAGCAGCGTCCCGAGGCCGGGCAGCACGTCGATCACCGGGTCGAACAGAGCCCGCACCACGCCGACGCGGATGTTCGCGTCCCGCAGCTCGCCCGCGCGCCCGGCGAACCGCACGACCTCACGGTCCTCGGTGCCGAGGGACTTGACGAGGACCCCGGCCTCGAAGCTCTCGTGCGCGATGTCGGAGACCTCGGAGCGCAGCTGCTGCGCCCGCGTGATCGCCGGGGACATCCGGCGCTGGAAGACGACGTTCGCGACGACCGCGAGCGGGATGACGACGAGCGCGGCGAGCGCGAGCCACACGTCGGTGCGCAGCAGCCCGACCGCCGCGACGGCGATCATCACGACGACGCCGAGCGCGAACGGCAGCGGGTTGAACACCGAGGTCGAGGCCTCGACGTCCGAGCTCGCGTTCGCGAGGAGCTGCCCCGTGGGGTGGCGGCGGTGCCACGACATCGGCAGGCGCAGGTACTGCCGGGTCACCCGCACGCGCTGGTCGGCCTGCTGGTCGGCGACCCCCATCCCCGCGAAGATGCGCCGTCCTGCCACGGCGAGCGCGAGCGCGAGCGCCACGCCGGCGAGCGCGAGACCCGCCTGCCAGATCCGGTCCCGCGCGTCCCCCGAGCCGTCGATCGCCGGGACGACGACGCCGTCGGTGACCCAGCCGAGCACCCGGCTCACCATGACCGTGAGCGTGCCGAACGCCGCGGACAGCAGCACCGCCCACGTGTACGTCCAGGGCTGGGACGCCATGCCCCGGACGAGGAGCTGGACCGACCTGCGCGCGACGGAGCCGGTCAGGGCGACCCCGGCGGGGGGTCGGGCACGCGTGGGCACAGCAGGTCCTTCCGGGGCGGGCGGGGATCGCACCATCGTCTCACGCACGTGCGACGATGCCCGGATGACGTGGCACACCCTCGAACGGCGCGAGCTCGCGCAGGCCCTGACCGACGCGGGCCCCGAGGCCCCGACGCTGTGCGAGGGCTGGCAGGCACGGCACCTCGCCGCGCACGTCGTGCTGCGCGAGGGCTCGCTGGTCGTGCCCGCCGGGCTCGCCGTGCCGCCGCTCGCCGGCCGGGCCGAGCGCGCGATCGAGGACCTCGCGCGGGCGGGGCTGAGCGAGGGCGGCTTCCGGGACCTCGTCGCGCGGGTCGCCGCCGAGCCGCCCGCGTGGCACCCGGTGACGTGGGCCGGCGACGCGGCCAACCTCGTCGAGTTCTTCGTGCACACCGAGGACGTGCGGCGCGGCACCGGGACCGTCACGGACCGCGAGCTCGAGCCCGAGCGCGAGCAGGCGCTCTGGTCGCACCTCCTGCGCGCGGCACGGCTGACCTACCGCAAGGTCGCCGCCGGCGTCGTGCTGGTGCGTCCCGACGGCGTGCGGCGGGTCGTCAGGCGACCGGCACGCGGGTTCGGGACCGTCGTGGTGCGCGGGTCCGTCGCGGACCTGCTGCTGCACGGCTTCGGCCGGGGCACCGCGACGCAGGTCACCGTCGAGGGAGCCCCGCAGGACGTGGAGTCCGTGCGCGAGGCGCTGCCGTTCCGCTGACGCCGACCCAGCAGTTCCACTGACGGTCGCGTTCCAGCGGGTCGCCCGACGGACGCGCGGCGACGGGCCGCGCGCTCAGCGGACGGTCACGCCCGCCTCGCGCAGCGCCTGCTTGACCTGGCCGACCGTGAGGGCCCCGAAGTGGAAGACGCTCGCGGCCAGCACCGCGTCGGCGCCCGCGCGGGCCGCCTCGACGAAGTGCTCGGGCGTCCCCGCGCCGCCGCTCGCGACGAGCGGGACCCGGACCTCCCGGCGCACGTCCCCGAGCATCTCGAGGTCGAAGCCGGCGGTGGTCCCGTCGGCGTCCATGGAGTTGAGCAGGATCTCCCCCGCGCCGAGCTCCGCGGCCTGCGCGGCCCAGGCGACGGCGTCGATCCCGGTCCCCCGGCGGCCGCCGTGCGTCGTGACCTCGTACCCCGAGTCGGTGCGCGTGCCGCCCGTGACCCGGCGGGCGTCGACCGAGAGCACGAGGACCTGGCTGCCGAAGCGCTCCGCGATCTCCGCGATGAGCTGGGGGCGGGCGATCGCGGCGGTGTTGACGCCCACCTTGTCCGCGCCCGCGCGCAGCAGGCGGTCGACGTCGTCGGTCGACCGGACGCCCCCGCCCACCGTCAGGGGCACGAACACCTCGCCGGCGGTCCGGCGCACCACGTCGTACGTGGTCTCGCGGTTGCCCGACGACGCGGACACGTCGAGGAACGTCAGCTCGTCGGCGCCCTCCGCGTCGTACCGGTGCGCGAGCTCGACCGGGTCGCCGGCGTCGCGCAGGTTCTCAAAGTTGACCCCCTTGACGACGCGGCCCGCATCGACGTCGAGGCACGGGATCACGCGCAGCGCGAGCGTCACGGCTCAGCCCTCCGTCGTCGGTTCGGCGCCGCCGCCGGCGGGGGCGGTCGCGTCGGGCGTCGCGCCCTCGGGCGTCGTGGCCGCGCGGCTCGCGAGCAGGTCGATCACGAACACCACGGTCTGACCCTGGAGCTCCTCGCTCTGCGTGACGCCGAGCGGGTAGGAGGGCGGGACGACGAGCATGACCTGGCTGCCGACGGGCTGCTCGACGAGCGCCGACCACGCCGGCACGCTGTCGAGCGAGAACCACACCGGGCTCCCGCTCGTCCACGTCGACTCGAACGGCGCGCCCGTGGTCCACGAGAACCCCGTGTACTGCACCGTGATGACGTCGCCCTCCGCGACCTGCCGACCGGTGCCGCGGAGCAGCTGCTGGGTCACGAGCTCGGTGGGCGGCTCGGCGGCGGACGGCGTGATCGACGGGGACCCGTCGTCGGCGAGCGTGACGGTCGGCAGACCCTCGCGCGGCGGCACCGCCTCGCCCGCGGCGCGCGTCGGCAGGACGTCGAGGACCGTCACCGTGGGGAAGTCCGCGGCGCCGTTGCCCGGTGCGGGGCTGACCTGCAGCAGGCGGGCCCCGACCCGCTGGCCGCGCAGCGTCTCGTAGAGGTCCTCCCCGAGGTCCTCCGCGGACAGGATGCGCGCCGTCGGGTTGGTCGAGTAGCTCTCCTTGACGACCGTCGCGTCGGTCGCGTCCTCGAGCCAGAAGTCGACGAGCGCCGGACGTCCCTCGACGAGCTCGGGACCGGAGCCCGGCCAGATCACGCTCGAGACGGTCTCGTCGACGCTGAGCGGCGTCCGGTAGGTGATGGTCGGGCGCTCCCCCGCCTCACCCGACACGACCACGTCGAGCGTCTCCTCCTCGGGTGCCGTGCACCCGGTGACCAGCAGCGCGACCGCCACCGCCACCGCTCCCAGACGTCGCACGACGCTCCTCTCCGCTCGCATGTCGGCCCACACTGTACGGCGCCGCGCTGCGCGCCCGGGAACGCACTCGCGCCCCGGGACCGCTCGCCCCCGACGGCGTGCGAGCACGTCCGGGCGCCCGCGCAACCGACCGGCTCGGGCGGGCGCCGGCGCTCACATCGACTCGATGAGCCTCTCGACCCTGTCGTCGACGCTGCGGAACGGGTCCTTGCACAGCACGGTCCGCTGAGCCTGGTCGTTGAGCTTGAGGTGCACCCAGTCGACCGTGTAGTCGCGCCGGGCCTCCTGCGCGCGTCGCACGAAGTCACCGCGGAGCTTGGCGCGGGTCGTCTGCGGCGGGACCGCCGTCGCCTCGAACACCTCGAGGTCCGTCGTCACGCGCTCGACGAGACCCCGCGCCGCGAGCAGGTTGTACAGGCCCTCGGTCCGCGAGATGTCGTGGTACGCGAGGTCCATCCGCGCGACCCGGACGTCCGACATCTCGAGCCCGTGCTTCGCTCGGTACCGCTCGATGAGCCGGTACTTGATCACCCAGTCCAGCTCGCGCTCGACGAGCGACAGGTCGCCGGTGCGGATCGCCCGCAACCCGCGCTCCCACAGGTCGAGGACCTGCTTGACGACCGGCGTCGCGTCCACCTCGGCGTCCACGAACTCCTTGACACGCCCGAGGTACTCCTCCTGCAGGTCGACCGCGGTCATCGACCGGCCGTTGGCCATCGCGACCGGCTGCGTGCCCGTCATGTCGTGCGAGATCTCGCGGATCGCGCGGATCGGGTTCTCCAGCGCCATGTCGCGCATGGGGATCCCGGCCTCGATCATCCGCAGGATCAGGTCGGTCGAGCCGACCTTGAGCATCGTCGTCGTCTCCGACATCGACGAGTCCCCGACGATGACGTGCAGGCGCCGGTAGTGCTCGGCGTCGGCGTGCGGCTCGTCGCGCGTGTTGATGATCGGCCGGGACCGCGTCGTCGCGCTCGAGACGGCCTCCCAGATGTGGTCCGCCCGCTGGGACAGGCAGTACACGGCGCCGCGCGGCGTCGAGAGGACCTTCCCGGCACCCGTGAGCACCTGACGCGTGATGAGGAACGGCACGAGCACGTCGGACAGCCGCGAGAAGTCGCCCTGGCGGCGCACGAGGTAGTTCTCGTGGCAGCCGTAGGAGTTGCCGGCCGAGTCGGTGTTGTTCTTGAACAGGTGGATGCGGCCGGCGAGCCCCTCGTGCTCGAGCCGCTGCTGCGCGTCCGCGACGAGGCCCTCGAGGATGCGCTCCCCGCCGCGGTCGTGCGTCACGAGCTGGCGCACGTCGTCGCACTCGGCGGTCGCGTACTCCGGGTGCGAGCCGACGTCGAGGTACAGGCGGGAGCCGTTGCGCAGGAACACGTTCGACGAGCGCCCCCACGCCACGACCTTGCGGAACAGGTACCGGGCGACCTCGTCCGCGGACAGGCCGCGCCCGTCGTCCGACGCGCACGTGACGCCGTACTCGGTCTCGAGACCGAAGATCCGACGGTCCATGGCTGCCTCCTCGTCGTCAGTGTCCCTCAGGGTCCGCCGCAGCCGCTCGACGGCGGGAGCCGAGCGCCGAGCGGAGGGCGCCCGGCCGGCCCGGTCAGGGCTGCGTGACCGCTCCGAGCAGGTCCTCGAGCGCGACGCCGGACAGCCGGCGGAAGGCCCGGCGGGGGCGCGTCCGGTCGAGCACGGCCACCTCGAGCTGGCTTGCGGGGATGCGGCGGGGCTCGCCCTCGGCCGGGGTGCCCAGCACGCGCACCGCGAGGTCGAGCACCTCCGCGAGCGGCAGCCCGGGACGCCAGCCGTCGGAGAGCAGCGCACCGAGCCGCTCGGCCTCGCCGCCCATCACGACGTACCCGTGCTCGTCCGCGACCGACCCGTCGTACGACAGGCGGTACACCTGGTCGGCCTCGGCGCGGTCCCCGACCTCGGCGACCACGAGCTCGACCTCGAGCGGCTTGGACTCGGTGGTGAAGACCGTGCCGAGCGTCTGGGCGTACGCGTTCGCGAGACCGCGCGCGTTGACGTCGCGCCGGTCGTAGGAGTACCCGCGCAGGTCGGCGTACCGCACGCCCGCGACCCGCAGGTTCTCGAACTCGTTGTACTTCCCCACCGCGGCGAACGCGATGCGGTCGTAGATCTCGGAGATCTTGTGGAGCGCGCGCGAGGGGTTCTCGGTCGCGAACGCGATCCCGTCGTCGTACTGCAGCACGACGACGGACCGACCGCGCGCGATGCCCTTGCGGGCGTAGTCCGCGCGGTCCTTCATGAGCTGCTCGGGCGAGACGTAGAACGGCATGCTCATCGCTGCTCACCTCCTCGTGCGAGACGGGTCCGGTCGTGCTCGGCGCGGCGAGCGGTGGTCACGTCGCCCACGACGCGCGCCAGCTCGTCGTCGGGCACCCGCACGTAGCCGGCCTCGGTCACGGTCGCCACGACGGGCCAGATGCGCCGGCTCTCGTCGGGCCCGCCCGTCGCGGAGTCGTCGTCGGCGGCGTCGACGAGCGCCTCGACGGCGACCCGCACCCCGCCGGCCACGTCGAGCCCGGGCCGCCACAGCTTCTTGAGCGAGCCGCGCGCGAAGACCGAGCCCGAGCCGACGCTGTGGTGCTCGTGCTCCTCGTAGCGCCCGCCCGTGATGTCGTAGGAGAAGATCCGCCCGCGGTGGCGGTCGAGGTCGAAGCCGGAGAACAGCGGCACGACCGCGAGCCCCTGCATCGCGAGCCCCAGGTTGGCGCGGATCATCGTCGCGAGGCGGTTGGCCTTGCCGTCGAGCGAGAGCAGGGTGCCCTCGATCTTCTCGTAGTGCTCGAGCTCGAGCTGGAAGAGCCGGACGAGCTCGACGGCGAGCCCGGCGGTGCCGGCGATGCCGACCGCGGAGAACTCGTCGGCCGGGAAGACCTTCTCGATCTCGCGGCTGGCGATCGTCGGGCCCATCGTCGCCCGGCGGTCGCCGGCCATGACGACCCCGCCGTCGAACGTCAGCGCGACGATCGTCGTCGCGTGCGGGGCGGCGAGGGCGTCGACGGGCGGCAGGGTCCGGTTACCGGGGAGCAGCGACGGGGCGTGACCGGCGAGGAAGTCGACGAAGGACGGCGACCCGGGCGTGAGGAACGCGCTCGGGAGCCGCCCCGGGGAGGCTGCGTGATCCGGACCCATCGAGGCTCACTGACCGCCCTTCTGCACGAACCCGCGCACGAACTGCTCCGCGTTCGACTCGAGGACCTCGTCGATCTCCTCGAGCAGGGCGTCGACCTCGGCGTCGCGGGCCTGCGCGGCAGGCGTCGCGGGTGCCGGCTCCGGGGCGTCGACCGGCTCGTCGTCCTCGCGACGGGCCCGTCCGTGTTCCTGACCAGCCATCGTGGCCTCCCGTGTGTCTCGGTCGTGCTCGGACGGGTCGCGCGCGTCCAGGTGCCGAAGCGCCCCGCGTGCGGCCCGCTCGCTCCACCCTAGGCCCTGCCCCGGACGTGCGGCGGACCGACCGACCGTGGCACGGACGGGTGACGCACGTGCCCGCCCCTGTGCACAGCGGCGGGCGGCGACCCGGCATGGGCCAGGATGCCGCCATGCCTCCTGCGCAGGGCACCAGCCCCGACCCCTATGCCCTCGTCCGGCGGCTGCTGACCGACGCGGGCGCGTGCCCCTCGTGCGCCGCCGCGTTGACGTCCGCGCGCTGCACCGCCTGCGGGCTCGACCTCGCGGGGGCGGACGCGCGCGAGCTCTGGACCCTCTCGCAGCGCGCCGCGGGTGCGCTCGACGCCCGGCAGGCGCACCTCGCCGGGATGCGCGGCCGTCAGCGGCAGGCCACCACCGACGCGCACCGCCGGGCCGCCACGGAGCCGTCGACCGCGCGGGCGGTCGCGGCTCGCGGAGCTGCGGCGCAGGCTCTCCCGTCCGCGCGGACGGCCCCGGTCACCCCGGACGGGCCCCGGCTGGGGCACTCCCGACCCCCGGCTCCCCCGCGCGCCCCGGCAGCCCCGCCCCGCACACCCGCAGCCGCGCGCGCACCGCTCCCCGCCCCGGAAGCCGGACCGTCACCCCGGACGGTCCCGACGGCGAGCACGGCGCGCCCGCTCTGGCGGGTGCAGACCGTGCTGCAGGTGCTCGGCGCGAGCCTCCTCGCGGCGGCGAGCATCGTGTTCCTCCTCTTCAGCTGGGGCTGGATCCCGCTCGCGGGTCGCGCGGTCGCCGTCGCGGTCGGCACGGTCGTGGTCTTCGCCGTCGCGAGCCGGCTGCGCCGGTCGGGCCTGACGTCGAGCGCGGAGGCCGTCGGCGGTCTCGCGGCCGTGCTGCTGCTGCTCGACGCGTGGGCGGTCCCGGCGACCGGGCTCGTGCGGCCGGCGGAACCGGCGGTGTACGCGGGCGTCGCGGCGCTCGTCTGCGGTGCCGCGCTCGCGGTGTGGGGCGTGCGCGCCCGGCTGCGGGTCGGCACGCTCGCCGGCGCGGTCCTGGTCCCCGTCGCACCGCTCCTGCTCGCACCGCTCGTCCCCTCGGCGGGCGGGTTCGCCGGGCTCGCCTGCGTGGCGCTCGCGCTGACCACCGCCCGGTTCTCGGGTCGGACCGCCGCCCCGGACCGGCACGCCGTCGAGCGGGCCGTGCTCGGGGTGCTGGCGTGGGCCCTCGTCGCCGCCGTCGCATCGGTGGCGGCCGTCGCGGCGCTGCTGGACGGCGCGGGCTGGGACGCACCGACCGCCCCGGCGTGGGGCTCCGTCGCCGCGCTCGTGGCGGCCGCGGTGCTCGCCGCCGTCCAGTCCCGGCTCATGACGGCGCGGGTCGACCCGGAGCCCGACGGCGGCCCCGTGCCCGCCGCCGGCGCGGGCTCCGGGGCGACGGCCACGTTCGCCGGCTTCGGAGGCGCGGCCCGGGTCTGGGCGACGCTCGCGGGCGCGCTCGCGGCGGTCGCCGCCCTGGCCGTCGTCGTGCTGCTGACCCGGGCCGGCGCCGTCGAGGACGCGGCGCTGTGGGCGCTGGTGCCGCTCGCACCGACGCTGGTCACGCTCGGGCTGCGCCTCGCCCGCCGCGCTCGTGGCGGCGAGCCGTGGACCGCGCAGGGCGCGCACGCCGTCGCGCTGCTCGCGAGCGTCCCGACCGTCGTCGCGCTCCCCCTCGTCACCGCGGCGTCGCTCGTCGAGCCGGACGCCGCCCCGGGGCCGGCGGCGGTCGCGCTCGTGCTGGGCGCTGCCGCGACGGTCGCGCTCACCCGAGCCGCGGCCCGGCAGGCCCGGGTCGGGTCGTGGATCGCCGGCGCGGTGTTCGTCGCGACCCCCGTCGCGCTGGCGAGCGTGTGGCCCGGCCTCGTCGGCACCGGCCTCGTCCTCGGGCTGCTCGCGGTGGCGGCGCTCGTGTTCGCGGGGGATGCGGCCGGCGTACGGCCCGTGCTCGGCGGGAGCGCCCCGGCGCGCACCGTCGTGGTCCTGGCGGTGCTCGGCGCCCTCGCCGCGTCCCACGGGGCACCCGGACCGCTCGCCGCCGCACTCGCAGCGACGGCGGCGCTCGGCGTCGGGACCCGGCGGTGGCTCGCCCGCCCCGCGGCCCTGCGCGCTGCGGCGCTCGCTGCCGCTGCGCTGCTCGGGTGGTCGGCGACGGTCGTGGCCCTCGTCGCCGCCGGCATCGACCCGGCGGTGGCGCGCACCTCCTCGGCGTGCGTCGTCGTCACCGCGTGCCTCGTGCTCGCCGTGCGGCGCGGCGGTGCCCCGCCGGACCGCGTCGCCTGGCTCACCGCCGGGGCCGCGACGCTCGGCACCGCGTGGCCGTGGGCCGTCGCCGCGTCGTCGCCGGACGGCTCCGGCGTGCTCCGCGCACTGGTCGTGCTGCTCGCCGTGCTCGCGCTCGCCGGCTCGGCGCTGGTCGCCGTGCGCGGGCGCACGACCGTGCCCCGCTCGGCGCGTGTCGCCGCCGCCGTGGTCGCTCCGCTCGGCGCGCTCACCGTCGTGAGCCTCGAGCGCGCCCCGGGGAGCACGCTGCCGGGCAGCACGCTCGCGGTCGGGGTGGCGGCGGCCGGCGCCGTCGGGGTGCTCCTCGCCCCGGTGCTCGCCCGCGGGGCGGCGGTGGACGCGGTGGCGCGTCTCGGGTCCGCGGCCGAGGCGGCGACGCACGACGAGCACGCGCGGCGCGCCGCGGAGGCAGGAGGGTGGGCGGTGCTCGCGGCTGCCGTCGCGACCGCGTCCGGCGCGGCTCCCACCGGCTCCGCAGCGAACGCGGCCCTCGTGCTCCTGGTCGCCGCGATCACCTCCGGCGCCTGGTCGCTCGCGCCCGGCCGCCGCTGGGCGCGATGGGGCACGCTCGCGCTCGCCACGGTGGCGTCCTGGGTGCTGCTCGGCGCGGGCGACGTCGGGACCCCCGAGGCCTACCTCGCACCCGCAGGGCTCGTCCTCGCGGTGGTGGGAGCGCGGCGCTGGAGGGCCGCTGCGGAGGGGGACGTCGCGCTGCTCGGCGCGGGGCTCGCGCTCGCGACCGTGCCGAGCGCCCTCCTCGACGGCGAGCTCGCCGCCGGGCTCCCCCGGTTCGTCGTCGCCGGGATCGTCGGCACGGTCCTCGTCGCGCTCGTCGAGCTGCCGGTGGTGCGTCGGCGACCCGGTGCGGGGACGTCGAGGCTGCAGCCGCAGCACGTCCTGTCCCTGCTCGGTGGGCTGCTCGCCGTCCTGGGCCCGTGGTCCCACGCCCTCCTCGGCGCGCGGTCCGCTGCCGCGGGTGGTTCGGGCGACCCGCTGTTCCTCACCGTCGAGGCCGCGTCGCTGCCCGCCGCCGCCGTGGTCGCCACAGCCGCCTGGCGACTCGCGCGCGACCCGTCGGCGACACACCTGCGGGTCGCCGCGTGGAGCGCCTGGGCCGTCGCCGCTGCGGCCGCCGTCCCGACGGTCGTGGCGGTGCGTGACTCCGGAGGCGGCCTCGTGCGCACCGTCGCGGTGCTCGTGGTCGGCGCCGCGCTCGCGCTCGAGACCGCCCGTCGGACGTCGGCGGTGCGTGAGCACGCCGACCTCGCCGTCGTGGGTCTGGCGGTGGCCGGCCTCGCGACGCTCGCCGGGGCGGCCACGCTGACCGAGCCGCCCGGGGACGCGCTCGTGGCGCTGCTCGGACTGCTCGCGCTCGCCGTGGCGGTCCGGCGCACGGGCGGCGGGACCGCACCGTGGTGGGGCACCGCGGGCGCGCTCCTGGCCCTCCCCCTCGCCCTCGGGGACGGCGCCTGGCGCGCCGTCGCGGCCGGCGGGCTGGCTGCGGCGCTCGTCGGGGTCGCGGTGCGCGTCCGCACCGACGACGCCGCGCGGGAGCTCGGCGCACCGGCTCCGGCTCCCGATCGCGCTCCGACGGGGACGTCGTCCGCGGCACCCCGCGGCCCGGCGACCCGGGTCGCGCCGAGCACCCACACCCTCGTGCTCGCGACGGCCGCCGCCCTCGCCCTGCTCGGTCCGGCGCGGCACGCGACGGCCGCTGCTGGTGGACCGGGAGCCGGTCTCTCCGGTGTCGAGGCGTGGTCCCTGCCCGCCGCCGTGCTGCTCGCGGGAGTGCTGCGGGAGCTGACCCGCCAGGCGGCTCCCCGTGCCGCGACCGCTCCCGCCGGCCCCGCTCCTCGCGTCGTCGCCTGGGCCCGTCGCGTCGGCGTCTGGCTCGTGGCGGCGGTCGCGGTGGTGCCAACCGCCGTCGCCGTCGCCGTCGCCGCACCCGTCTCGTCGTCGCTGCCCCTCGGCCGGATGCTCGCCCTGCTCGCCGGCGGCGCCACGGTCGCGGTCGCCGGCGTCACGGGCGCCGCACCGCCGCGCCGGGTCCTCGGCACCTCGCTCGTCCCGGTCGGCCTCGCGGTCGCCGGGCTCGCGTGGTTCGCGTCCGCCGCCGCGCCGTCCGACCCGCCGCCGAGTGCGGTCCTCGCGGCGGTGGGGCTCCTCGTGACCGGGGTCGGGACCGTCGTCGTGACACGCAGCGACCGAGGCGCGAGCTGGCCGTTCCTCGGTGCGCTCCTCGTCCTGCCGCTCATGCTCGGCCCGGCTCCGTGGGGCGGCCCGGCGGTGGGCCTCCTCGTCGCGATGGTCGCGCTCGGTGCCGGCTGGGCCCTGGGGCGCGTCGGCCTCACCGCTCGTGCTCGCGCCGTACCGCTCGCCGTCGCGGCGGTGCTCACCGTCACGGTCGCCGGGCGGCACACCGTGGACGCCGCGAGCACCACGCCGGGTCCCCGGGTCGAGCTGATCGCGCTCGCCACCGCGCTGGTGCTGGGCGCGACCGTCGCGCTCCTGGGCCGGGCCTGGCCGTTCACCGGTCCGGGGCCGCGCTCGTGGGCCGCCTGGCCGGTAGCCCTCGCTGCCGCCGCCCCGACCCTCGTCGCGGCCGCCGACGACCCCGCCGACCTCGGCCGTCCGGGCGCCGTGCTCGTCGTCGGGTCCTGCCTCGCCGTGGTCGGCGCGGCGCGCACGGCGCGGGTTCGCGCCACCGTCCCGGCTGCTGTCGACCGTGCCCATGCAGATGCAGGCGCACGCGCAGGTGCAGGTGCAGGTGCAGGGCGCGGGGCGCTCGTGGGGCACTCGGACGTGGCCCCCGCCGACGCAACCGTCGGGGGTGTGCGGGCCGTCCAGCTCCGCGCTGTCGGTCTCGTGCTCGCGGCTGCAGCGGCTCTCCTGGCGGCCGTGCGGGGCGGGGAGGTCCCGGTCGACGCGCCGCTCGTGCTGCTCGGCGCGACCCTGCTGGCGGTCGGCGTCCTCGCGCTGCTCCGCGACGCGAGCGCGAGCTCGTGGGTGTGCCTCGCGCCGGGGCTGATCCTCGCGGTGGTCGTCCCGGTCACGACAGGGTGGTCCGAGCCGACGATGTGGCGGCTCGTGCTCGTTCTCGTGGGCGCCACCGCTGCCGTCGTCGTCGGCGCCGTGCGGCGCTGGCAGGCGCCGTTCGTGCTGGGCGCCGCAGCGCTCGCCGTCGTGGCCGTCGTCCAGGCGTCACCCGCCGCGGTCGCCGCGATGCAGGTCGTCGAGTGGTGGGTCGTGCTCGCGCTCGGCGGTGCGGTGCTGCTCGGGCTCGGCCTGACCTACGAGCGGCGGCTCCGGGAGGCGCGGGAGGCTGCGCGCTTCGTGGTCGCGATGCGCTGACCCGAGCGACCCGGCGCCGGACCGAGGCTCAGGCGCCGAGGGCGCGGAGCAGCGCGGCGGCGTCGGCGCTGCGGTCGAGCAGACCTCCGACGTGCTCGCGGGTCCCCCGCGTCGGGTCCTTCATCGGCACGCGCTGGAGCGTCGGTGCGCCGGGCACGTCGAAGATCACCGAGTCCCAGCTCGCCGCGGAGACCTGCGACGCGAACCGCGCGATGACCTCGCCCCGGAAGTAGGCGCGGGTGTCGGGCGGTGCGTGCCCGACGGCCTCCTCGACGGCGCCGGCGGTCACCAGGTGCTCGACGGCGCCCGCCGCCGCCAGCCGGTGGTACAGGCCGCGCTCGGGCCGGACGTCGGACCACTGGAGGTCGACCGCGGCGAGGCGCGGGTGGTCCCAGTCCAGCTGGTCGCGCCGGCGCATCCCCTCCAGCAGGCGCAGCTTCGCGAGCCACTCGACCTCCCGCGCACAGCTCGCCGGGTCGTCGGCGAGGCGTCCGAGGAGCGATCCCCAGCGGGCGACGACGTCCTGCGTCTCGTCATCGGGTGCGCCGCCGGCGGCATCGAGCACCGCCGAGACGGCCGCGAGGTACTCGGCCTGCACCTCGAGCGCCGTGAGCCGTCGACCGTCCGCGAGGTCGAGCGGCACCGTCAGCGTGAGGTCGTGGCTGACGGTGTGGACCGCCTCCACGGGGTCGCGCAGCGTGAGGCGGTCCCACGCGTGGACGGCCGCCCGGGCGGCCGACGCCGCCGGCCCGTCCCCGACGGAGCACTCGAGCACCCACAGCACCAGCGAGGTGGTCCCGAGCTTGAGGTAGGTCGCGACCTCGAGCAGGTTCGCGTCGCCGATGATGACGTGCAGCCGTCGCCACCGGGTGGGGTCGGCGTGCGGCTCGTCGCGCGTGTTGACGATGGGGCGCCGCAGGGTCGTCTCGAGCCCGACCTCCGCCTCGATGTAGTCCGCGCGCTGCGAGAGCTGGAACCCGGCGTCCTCGCCGCGCTGGCCGATCCCCACGCGCCCCGCGCCGGTGTACACCTGGCGGGTCACGAGGAACGGGATGAGCCGGGCCGCGAGCTCCGCGAACGGCACGGCGCGGTCGACGAGGTAGTTCTCGTGCGTGCCGTACGTCGCACCCTTGCCGTCGACGTTGTTCTTGTAGAGCGACACGTCCGGCATCGCGGAGGTCGACGCGAGGGCGCGCACGGAGGCGAGCATGACGAGCTCGCCCGCGCGGTCCCAGCGCACGGCGTCGAGCGGGCCGCGGACCTCCGGCGAGGAGTACTCGGGGTGGGCGTGGTCGACGTACAGGCGAGCGCCGTTGGTCAGGATGACGTTCGCGGCGCCCGGGTCCTCGTACTCCTCGACGAGCGGGCGGGCGAGCTCCTGGGGTCCGTCCGCGGACGGCGCGGCGTGCTCGGGGTCGTCGGTGAGCATCGAGGGGTGGGCCGAGACCCGCTGCAGCCGGAACCCGCGCGCGTCGTGCAGCGGGTCCTCGTCGTCGTAGTCCCAACGGGCCCGCGTGCGACCGCCCTCCCGCGCCGCCGCGTGGACGGCGACCACGTGGCTCGACAGCAGCATCGGGTTCGCGTTCGGTCGCCCGGGCTGGAGGATCCCGTACTCGGTCTCGATCCCCATGACCCGGCGCACGCTCACGGGCCCACCCTACGGTGCTCGCCGCGGTGGGCCCGTGCACGGTCCGCCACCCGCAGACGCCGGGGCGACCTGCGGTGACGCTGCGACGGAGCGTCTAGAGATACGGCCCGGTGCTCGTGACGGTCTCGATCGTGCGCGAGCCGTCCGTGCCCTTCTTGCCCTGCACGATCGTCCGGATGAAGACGATGCGCTCGCCCTTCTTCCCGGAGATGCGAGCCCAGTCGTCGGGGTTCGTCGTGTTCGGGAGGTCCTCGTTCTCCTTGAACTCGTCGACGCACGCCGTGAGCAGGTGGTCGACGCGGATGCCCCGCTGACCGGTCGCGAGGAAGTCCTTGATCGCCGACTTCTTGGCGCGGTCGACGACGTTCTGGATCATCGCGCCCGAGTTGAAGTCCTTGAAGTACAGGACCTCCTTGTCGCCGCTCGCGTAGGTCACCTCGAGGAAGCGGTTCTCCTCGCTCTCCGTGTACATGCGCTCGACGACCCGGGTGATCATCGCGTCGACCGCCGCACGCGCGCTGCCGCCGTGCTCGGCGAGGTCGTCGGCGTGGATCGGCAGGCCCTCGGTGAGGTACTTCGCGAAGATCTCGCGGGCACCTTCCGCGTCGGGCCGCTCGATCTTGATCTTCACGTCGAGGCGACCGGGCCGCAGGATCGCGGGGTCGATCATGTCCTCACGGTTCGAGGCGCCGATCACGATGACGTTCTCGAGGCGCTCGACGCCGTCGATCTCCGAGAGCAGCTGCGGGACGATCGTCGTCTCGACGTCGCTCGAGACGCCCGTGCCGCGGGTGCGGAACAGCGACTCCATCTCGTCGAAGAACACGACGACGGGGTGACCCTGGGACGCCTTCTCGCGGGCTCGGGCGAAGATCAGCCGGATGTGGCGCTCGGTCTCCCCCACGTACTTGTTGAGCAGCTCGGGGCCCTTGACGTTGAGGAAGTACGACTTCGTCTCGTCGGCGTCCTCCCCGCGGGCTGCGGCGGCGGTCGCGGCCAGCGAGTGCGCGACGGCCTTGGCGATGAGCGTCTTGCCGCAGCCGGGAGGGCCGTAGAGCAGGACGCCCTTCGGCGGCTTGAGCCCGTGCTCGCGGAACAGCTCGGGGTGCAGGAACGGCAGCTCGACCGCGTCGCGGATCGTCTCGATCTGGGGTCCGAGCCCCCCGATGTCGGTGTACTCGATGTCGGGGACCTCCTCGAGCACGAGCTCCTCGACCTCGGCGCGCGGGATCCGCTCGAACACGAACCCGCTGCGCGGCTCGATCGTCAGCGCGTCACCGACCCGCACGGACGCCTCGAGGAGCTGCCCGGCGAACCGCACCACGCGCTCCTCGTCGCCGCGTCCCACGACGAGCGCGCGTCCCGTCCCGAGGAGCTCCTTGACGGTGACGAGCTCCCCGACCTCCTCGTACCCGCCGGCCTCGACGACCGTGAGCGCCTCGTTGAGCATGACCTCCTGGCCGGGGCGGAGCCGGTGGACGTCCAGCGTCGGGCTGGCGCCGACGTGCATCTTGCGGCCCGCGGACACGATGTCGACCGTGCCGTCCTCGCGGGCGGTGAGGAACGTGGCGTAGGTGCCCGGTGGCTTGGCGAGCTCGTCGAGCTGGCGCTTGAGCTCGACGATCTGCTCGCGCGCGGCGACGAGGGCCTCCGCGATGCGTTCGTTCCGCGCGGACAGCAGCGCGAGCTCGCGCTGCAGGTCCCGGCCTGGTGCTCCCGAGTCGGTCATCGCGTCAGCCTCCGTCCCCTGACCCTGGCGGGCCCTGGCAGTCGTCCACGGTGCACGCCGGCGTGCGCTTGCAGCGACCCTAACCACACGTGTCAATCGCGCGCACGACGCGCCATCAGGTGGCGCGTCGTGCCGCCCGGAGCACCCCGAGGCGGACGATCGACCAGGTCAGTCGGCGGTGGGCGCCTGGCCGACGTCGCGTCGCACGCGCCGGATCTTCTTGTCGGAGATCGCCCGCTCGCCGAGCGCCTCGGGCGACCACGCCTCGTCGGGCACCGCCGCGGCGCTCGCGACGCCCTCGACCGCGTCGGCGTCCGGGTAGGCGCCCTTGGCGGGGCGACGGCGGCGCAGCGGGGCGTCGACGCCGTCCGCGAGCCGCCGGGTGGTGAGCAGGAAGCCCGTGTGGCCGATCATGCGGTGCTGCGGCCGGACGGCGAGGCCCTCGAGGTGCCAGCCGCGGACCATCGACTCCCACGCCTCGGGCTCGGTGTACCGGCCGTCGGCGCGGATGTCCTCGGCGAGGCGGGAGAGCTGCGTGGTGGTGGCGACGTAGGCGATGAGCACGCCGCCGGGCGCGAGGGCCGTCGCGACGGCGTCGAGGTTCTCCCACGGCGCGAGCATGTCGAGCACGACGCGGTCGACGGAGGCCGGCTCCGAGGCGACCGGGAGCACGTCCGAGAGGTCCCCGACGGAGAGCGTCCAGGCGGGGTGGGGCGCGCCGAAGAACGCCTCGACGTTCCCGCGCGCGATCGCGGCGAAGTCCTCGCGGCGCTCGATGGAGTGCAGCGCACCGCCGTCCCCGACAGCTCGCAGGAGCGACATCGTGAGCGCGCCGGACCCGACGCCGGCCTCGACGACGCGCGCGCCCGGGTAGATGTCGGCCATCGCGACGATCTGGCCCGCGTCCTTCGGGTAGACGACGGCGGCGCCCCGCGGCATCGACAGCGTGTAGTCGCTCAGGAGCGGGCGCAGGGCGAGGTACTCGATCCCGGCGGTGTTCCGGACGACCGTGCCCTCGGGTGCCCCGATGAGCGCGTCGTGCGTGAAGTAGCCCTTGTGGGTGTGGAACGACGCGCCGGGGGCGAGCGTGATGGTGTGCAGGCGGCCGCGCGGGTCGGTGAGCTGGACGCGGTCCCCCTCGCGCAGCGGGCCGCGGCGCATCGCGGCACCCGTGCTGCTCGTCGGCGCGGTCGGGGGGATCGTCTCGTGGGTCACGGGGGTCGAGTCTAGGAGCGTGCCGCGGTGCCCGGCCCCACGTGGCGCAGCGCCGCGACGACGTCGGTGGCGCGCACGAGCGCCGTGACGCGTCCGCCGGCGACGACCGCCAGCACGGGCGAGAGACGCGTCGCGTGCCCCACGGCCCCGACCAGCTCCGCCCCTCGCAGCGTCCCGTCGACGACGGCGCCGGGCGGCAGCACGACCGCGACGGCCGCGACGGGGGTCGACGCACGCTGCCCGGACGGCACACCGGCAGCGGCGGCCCGATCGACGTACGCCTCGGGAAGGCCCTCGGACGAGACGAGCACGACGTCGTCCACGCCGGCGGCGCTGCGGGCGCGATCGGCGTCCGCGAGGGTCGCACCCGCGGGGACCGCCGTCGCCGGGAGCCCGACGCTCTCGACCGTGACGAGGTCGAGCCGGCGCCCGGTGCGCCCCTCGCGGATCGCCGCGCTGGCCCCGCTCCACAGGAACGCCCCGACGAGCCCGGCCCAGCCGACGGTGAACAGCGACGGCCGCGTGCCGTCGAGCAGGGGCAGGGCGAGCGCCCACGCGAGCACGCCGACCGCGACGACGCGCCCGGCCCACCCGGCGGCGACGGTGCCGGCGTGCCGGTCGCCCCGGAGGCGCCAGACGAGCGCCTCGAGCACGCGCCCGCCGTCGAGCGGCAGTCCTGGGACGAGGTTGAAGAGCGCGACGAACCCGTTGGAGAACGCGCCGGCCCAGAGCAGCATCCCCAGCAGGCCCGACGACGGCACCGCCTGGGCGGCGACCCAGCACACCGCGGCGATCGCGACGTTCGCGAGCGGGCCGACGACGGCCACGAGCGCGCTCGTCGCCGGGGTCGGGGCGGCGCCACCGAACGCGGTGTGCCCGCCCCAGAGGGTCAGCGCGAACTCCCGGACGACCTGTCCGCGGGCCCGCGCGACGAAGCCGTGCGCGAGCTCGTGGACGAAGACCGAGACGAACAGCATGACGACGAACCCGCCGGCCACGACCCACGTGAGCCCCCCGAGCTCCGGCGCGCGGGTCCGGATCGTCGGGGCGAAGACGGCGGTGAGGACCACGGCCGCGAGCAGCCAGCTCGGGGTGACGACGACGGGCGCGCCGGCGGCCCGGCCCACGACCCAGCCCTGGGTGCCGTCCCGACGCTCCGCGCTGCTCACGCCCGCCAGCCTAGGTCGTCGTGTCGGTGGGGCCGCCTAGGCTCGTGCCGTGACGACCGACCTGACCGAGCTCGACGCGGCCGACCTCGCCGCGCCGTCCGCCGCGCCTGAGGGGGGCCCGGCCGCCGCACCCGAGGGGCGCCTGGACGACGTGACGGGCGGCGTCGGTGGACCCGCGTCCGACGGGGACGTGCCGGCCGCGCGGGGCGTCGAGGCGGCCGGTGGCACCGAGACCGTCGGCGAGGCCGAGACGGCCGGGATCGTCCCGACGGACACCGAGGTCCCGGCCCCCGCCGAGCGTCGCTCCGTCCCGGGGCTGTCGCCGTCGCGGGCCAACGACTTCCTGCAGTGCCCGCTGCTCTTCCGCCTGCGCGTCGTGGACCGGCTGCCCGAGCCGGCCAGCCCGGCCGCCGCACGCGGCACGCTGGTCCACGCGGTGCTCGAGCGGCTCTACGACCTGCCCGCCGGCGAGCGCACGCCCGCGGCGGCGCGCGCGATGGTCGACGGCCAGTGGGCGGCGCTCCTGGAGGAGTCGCCCGCGTACCGGGAGCTCTTCACCTCCGATGAGGAGCGCACCGAGTGGCTCGCGAGCGCGGGCACGCTGCTCGACACCTACTTCACGCTCGAGGACCCGAACCGGCTCGAGCCCCGCGAGCGCGAGCTCATGGTCCGCACGCAGCTCGAGGACGGCCCGCAGCTGCGGGGCATCGTCGACCGCATCGACGTGGCCCCGAACGGCATGGTCCGGGTCGTCGACTACAAGACCGGTCGTTCCCCGCGGCCGGGGTTCGAGAGCTCCGCGCTCTTCCAGATGCGGTTCTACGCGTACGTGATCCAGCGCGAGCGGGGCGTGCTCCCCGCGCTCCTGCAGCTCGTCTACCTCGGCGACCAGCAGATCGTGCGGCATGCGCCCAGCGAGGCGGAGATGGTCACGTTCGAGCAGCGGGTCCGCTCGATCTGGGCCGGCATCGAGGAGACCGCGCGGTCCGGCGACTGGCGCCCGCGCCCGTCGAAGCTGTGCGGGTGGTGCTCGTTCAAGGACCGCTGCCCGGCGTTCGGCGGCACGGCACCCGAGGTGCCGGAGGGCGCGGTCGAGCTGGCTTTCGGCGTCGTCCCCTCGGGCGCGCCCACAACCGGGGCGCCCGGCTTGTGACCGCTCCCTGCGTCACTGTGATGTCCGGGGACGTGGGGCCGTCGCGTGACCGGTGGCGGGCCGCCGAGGGCGAGCTGGCGCGGCGGTGATCGCCGAGGTGCAGCCGGCCGGGCAGAGCGCCTAGCCCTCGGCGGTCCCTGCTGTCGCTGCTCCTCGCAGGTCCACGACCTGGCCGCCGCCGATCGCCGCGAGCACGTCCAGGGTCACCTCGCTCAGCGACCCGGTGATGCTCACGCCGTCGAGCGGCTCGACCGGGGCGAGGACCTGGACGGCCAGCACCCGCGCGCCCGAGGCGTGCGCGGAGGCGACGCCCGACCGCGAGTCCTCGACCGCGACGCAGTCCCGGACGTCGACGCCGAGCCTCGCGGCCGCCGTCAGGTACGGCTCGGGGTGGGGCTTGGGGTGCGTGACCTCGTCGCCGCTGACGACGACGTCGAACACGCCGGTCGCGCGCGCGAACGGCTCGGCGAGCACCGCGAACGACGACGTGACGAGCGCGAGCGGCACGCCCGCGGCGACGAGCCCGTCGAGCAGCTCCCGCGCGCCGGGCTGCCACGGGATCCCCGCGGCGACGCCGGCCGCGACACGCGCGTTGAGGAACCCGCTGATCTCGTCGTCGGGCAGCGCCACCCCGCGCTCGCGCAGGGTCCGGGCGCAGACGGCGATGGAGCTGCCCACCATCGCGAGCGCGTCCTCCCGGGTCCACACACCGCCGTGCGCCTCGACGAGCTCCGTCTCCGCGCTCATCCAGTACGGCTCGGTGTCGATGAGCGTGCCGTCCATGTCCCAGAGCACAGCCGCGGGCAGCGGGGGCGCTGCTGAGGGGGTTCGACTCGCCGTCGTGCTGCTGGTCTGGAAGGTCAAGACGGGGCTCCGATCGACGCCGCGCACCGCGGTGGTGCACCGATCGAGGCTAACCGCCGCGCGGGGCGACGACCGGCCGGTGTGGTCGAGCGCACACGAGCCGGTCGTCGGACGGACGGGAGCAGCGGCGCGGCCGACGCCGGGGTCGCGGTGCCGCACCGGACGGGCCGGGCGGCGCGACGGGCGGGAGCACGGGCGCGGCGTCCCGTCAGGCGGGGGCACGGGTGCGGCGTCCCGTCAGGCGGGGGCACGGGTGCGGCGTCCCGTCAGGCGGCGACGAGGTCGAACGCGTTGCCCTCCGGGTCGACCAGCGTCACGGAGCGCCGCCCACCCGCGGTCAGTCCGCCGAGCCGGCGCGCGCCGAGCCCCTGGAGCCGGCGGACCTCGCCGTCCAGGTCTCCGGTCGTGAGCTGCAGGTGCACGGGGGTTCGCAGCTCGCGGCCGTCGGTCACCTGGCGGAACACGAGCCGGGGCAGCCCGGCCGCGGAGCCGTCGACCAGCTCCGCGTGGAACGCGCTCGCCCCCGGGGCGACCTCGGCGCGGAGCACCGCGGCCCAGAACTCGGCGGTGGCCTGCGCGTCGAACGCGTCGTAGGCGATCCCGTGGAAGGCCGGGGCCGGGGCTCGGGTCGGGGAGTCCGTGGCCGCGGCGGCAGGCGTCGTGCGGGCGAGGCCCGACGCGTCTGCTGCGGTGGCTGTGCGCCCGACGGTGCTCGGGAGGGGAACGGTCGCCGCGGCACGCGCGGACATCGTCGGGCGGGTCGTCGGACGGGTGGTGGTGGTCATCGTGCCTCCGTCGTCGCGGCACCGTGGGCGAGCCGGGCCACGTGGTCCCACTCCCGCCAGGTCGCGAGCCGCTGCTCGTAGTCGTGCGTGGCGATGGCGAGGGGTGCCTCGCCGAAGAACACCCGCAGGGGCGGGCGGGGGGCGTCCACGACGGCGAGGAGCGCCGCGGCGCTCGCGTCGGGGTCGCCGATGCTCGCGGTGCGCCGGGTCCGCGCGAGGGACGAGGCCTCCCGGACGCCGTCGTACGCCGGGTGGGGAGCCGCGTGCCGCGCGGACGGGCCGGCCCAGTCCGTCGCGAAGCCGCCGGGCTCGACGAGCGTGACGTGGATGCCGAACCCGGCGACCTCCTGCGCGAGCGACTGCGTGAGGCCTTCGAGCGCCCACTTGGACGCGTGGTAGGCACCGATGTTCGGGAAGGCGCTGATCCCGCCGATCGACGACACCTGGATCACGTGCCCGCTCCCCTGCGCTCGCAGGTGGGGAAGCGCGGCCTGGGTGACCCAGACGGCGCCGAACAGGTTGGTCTCGAGCTGGTCGCGCAGCTCGCGCTCGGTGAGCTCCTCGACCATGCCGAACTGCCCGTACCCCGCGTTGTTGACGACGACGTCGAGCCGGCCGAAGTGGGCGTGCGCGCCGTCGACCGCGGTGAGCACCGCGTCGCGGTGGGTCACGTCGAGCTCGACGGGCAGCACCGCGTCGCCGTACCGCTCGACGAGCTCGTCGAGCGTCGTGACGTCCCGTGCTGTCGCCGCGACGCGGTCGCCGCGGTCGAGCGCGGCCTGCGTCCAGGTGCGGCCGAAGCCGCGCGACGCGCCGGTGATGAACCAGGTCTTCACGAGTGCTCCTCGGTTGCGGGGGGCGGGTGCGCGGTCGCCTGCCGTGTGGACGTGCGGCGACGGGCTGCGTACCCTGGAACGGAGGAACCTCCGTTTCCATCCACGACACTAACCGGAGGACCCTCCACTTAGCAAGAGGAGAGCTGTGCCGACGACCCCCGCGGCGGACCGACCGCTGCGCGCCGACGCCCGACGCAACCGCGAGCGCCTGCTCTCGGTCGCCGCCGAGGTGCTGACCAAGGACATCGACGTCCCGCTCGAGGCGATCGCCGAGCGTGCCGGAGTCGGCATCGGCACGCTCTACCGCCACTTCCCCAACCGCGACGCGCTCATCGAGGCGGTCTACCGGCACGAGGTCGAGGAGCTGTGCGACGCCGCTCCGCTGCTCGTCGGCGGGGACGGCCCCGCACTGGACGGCTTCCGCGAGTGGGTCGCCCGCTTCGTGGGCTACGCGGCGACGAAGCGGGGCCTGGGCGGCGCGCTGCGCAACGCGGTCGGCTCCGACTCGCCGCTCTTCGACCAGACGCGCACCCGCCTGATCGGGGCCCTCACCGTGCTCCTCGACGCGTGCCGCGCCGAGGGGTCGGTCCGCTCGGACGTCGACGCGCGGGACGTCATGCTCGCGATGAGCGGGGTGTGGCTCGTGCCGGACGGGCCCGAGTGGGACGCGCAGGTCCGGCGCCTGCTCGACCTCGTGGTCGACGGGCTGCGCTACGGCACCTGAACGTCCCGCCCGCCGTCACCCTCGGGTGAACAGGCTCGGCCCGCGGAGCGGCGGGGCCGGCTCCGCTGACGCGGTGGGCGTGGCCGGTCCCGCGGGCCGGGCGACCTCGACGCCCCCCGGCCCTCAGGACCGGCCACGAGTCACCGCCCCGTAGGCGAACCTGCGTCCGGGGGCACGGGCACGGCGACGACCTCCGGCGGCGGCGCGAGCGGCGCCTCGTAGTCGTGGATGCTGTCGAGGATCGGTCGCACGACAGCCGCGGTGCAGTCGAGGCGCTCGCCCGTTGTCTGCACGAACACGAGCAGACTCGTGCCGTCGGACCGCACGTGCGGCACCAGCAGGCGCCGTACGACCCGGCCCTCCCACTCCTGCGGGCAGTCGAAGACGAGCCGCGGCGCTCCGAAGGCCGTGGCACCGTCGAGGCGGTGGCAGGCGCTGCCGCCGGTGTCGAGACCTGCGACCATCCAGAGGCCCTGCCACTCTGCCCCGTCGGCACCCTCGTGACGCGTGACGAACAGCTGGTCGGCCTCGTCGGCACCCTGCGCGGACGCGAGGACCTCGACGTCCGCTCCGACGTCCAGCTCGTGCCACTTCTCCGGGACGTCGATTGTGAACGACTCGTCGGAGGCGATGAGACGGAGAGAGCCGCCGGCCGGCCGGGCGGGCGACGAGGCGCACCCGCCGAACGCAGGGACCGCGATCGCGGTGGCGAGCAGGAGCCGGACGGCGACGGAACGTGAGGAGGTCATGCACCCACCTCAGCAGCGCGTCAACGTCCCCGGCCGTTGTCCACAGGCGCAGCCTGGCGCCGCGGTGCGCCGCGAGCCCCCGCCGCGCACGCACCCTACGCTGGGCAGATGACCGAGCAGGAGCAGCAGCGTCCCCACGACCTCCCGCCCCGCGAGACCATCCTGCTCGCGGCCTTCGAGGGCTGGAACGACGCCGGCTCGGCCGCGACCCAGGCGCTCGAGCACGTGCACGAGTCGTGGGGCGCCGTGCAGGTCGACGAGCTCGACCCCGAGGAGTACCACGACTTCCAGGTGAACCGGCCCGTCGTCGGGACCGGCGCGGACGGGCGTCGCGAGATCACGTGGCCGACGACCGCGGTGGCGGTGGCGACCGCGCCGCGCACGGGCCGGCAGGTCGTGCTGGTGCACGGCATCGAGCCGTCGATGCGCTGGCGGCGCTACTGCACGGAGCTGCTCGACATCGCGGCCGGCCTCGGCGTGCGGACGGTCGTGACGGTCGGCGCGCTGCTCGCGGACGTCCCCCACACGCGCCCCATCCCGGTGACGACGACGAGCGACGACGCGGACGTGCGTGAGCTGCTCGGCATCGAGCCCAACACCTACGAGGGCCCGACGGGGATCGTCGGCGTGCTCCAGCAGGAGGCCGCGGCACGGGGCATGCGCGCGCTGTCGCTCTGGGCCGCCGTCCCGCACTACGTCGCCCACCCGCCGAGCCCGAAGGCCAGCCTCGCGCTGCTCACGCGCCTCGAGCAGCTGCTCGGCGAGCCCGTCCCGCTCGGCGAGCTGCCCGACGACGCCGCGGCGTGGCAGCACGGCGTCGACGAGCTCGCGCACGAGGACACGGAGATCGCCGAGTACGTGCGCCAGCTCGAGGAGGCCAAGGACACCGCGGAGCTGCCCGAGGCGAGCGGCGAGGCGATCGCGCAGGAGTTCGAGCGCTACCTGCGACGCCGCGACCGGGGCACGGGCGGGTAGCGCCGCAGCGTCGGGGGCGAGGCGCTAGATGTACTCGGCCATGAGGTTGGTGACGGGGGCTTGATGTGAGCGAGGACCTCCGGCGTAGTGGAGATGTCTCGTCTTCACGATCCGGAGGTCCTCGTGTCTCACGCTAACGCGCGGCTGACGCCGCATGGCAGGTGGTTGCTGGTCCAACGTGTCCGGGTGCAGGGCCGCCCGGTCGCGCACGTCGCTCGCGAGCTGGGCGTCTCGCGCCAGTGCGCCCACCGGTGGGTTGCCCGCTTCGATGCCCAAGGGCGCGCCGGTCTGCTGGACCACTCGTCGCGTCCGCACCGCTCGCCCCGAGCGACCCGGCCGGACCTGGTCGCGTTGGTCCTGCGCGAGCGCACCGTGCTGCGGCGAGGTCCCGACGAGCTGGCGCGCCGCACCAGAGTCCCGGCTCGCACGGTCTCGCGGATCCTGCGCCGGGCAGCGGTGCCCTACCTGTGGCAGTGCGATCCGGTTACCGGTGAACGCATCCGCGCCTCCAAGACCACCGTTGTCCGCTACGAACACGCCCACGCCGGCGACCTGCTCCACGTCGACGTCAAGAAGATCGGCCGCATCCCCGCTGGCGGCGGATGGAAGGCGCACGGGCGCTCGATGGGCCGCTCGGCGGCCGCCAAACGCGCCCGCATCGGCTACGACTTCGTGCACGCCGCCGTCGACGACCACTCCCGGGTCGCCTACGCCGAGATCCTGGCCGACGAGACCGGACCCAGTTGCGGGGCGTTCCTCGAGCGGGCGCTGACCTACTTCGCCGACCTGGGTATCGCCGTGCGGGCCGTGATCACCGACAACCACTGGTCCTACTCGCGCAGCAACGACGTCGCCACCGCGCTGGCGAACCCACGGCACCGAGCACTGGTTCATCAAGGCGCACTGCCCCTGGCAGAACGGCAAGGTCGAACGCTTCAACCGCACCCTGGCCACCGAGTGGGCCTACCGCCAGCCGTGGCTGACCAACGACGAGCGCACCGCCGCCTTCACGACCTGGCTGATCGAGTACAACACTGAGCGTCACCACCACGCCGTCGGCGCCGCCCCCATCACCCGACTGTCACCAACGTGATGGCCGCGTACACCTAGAGCCGGATGCCCAGCAGCGCGTTGACGGCGCGGGCGATCACGCCCGGGGCGCCCTCGACGGCGTCGTCGGTGCTGCCCCGCGCGATGGAGAGGTCGGCCCACGCGTCGACGTGCCGCAGGGCCGTCGGGGCGTCGAGGTCGGCGGCGAGTGCTGCCCGCACGGCGGCGAGGGTCGCCTCCGCGGCGGGACCGCCGTTGCCCGAGACCGCGGAGCGCCAGCGCTCGAGCCGGGCCTGTGCCCGCTCGAGCTCGGCGTCGGTCCACTCCCAGTCCTCCGCGTAGTGGTGCGCGAGGATCGCGAGCCGCACCGCCATGGGGTCGACGCCGCGCGCGAGCAGCCGGGAGACGAGCACGAGGTTGCCGCGAGACTTGCTCATCTTCTCGCCGTCGAGCCCGACCATCCCGGCGTGCACGTGGGCGCGCGCGCCGTGGCCGGAGTCCAGCAGGCGCGCGTGCGAGGTGCTCATCTCGTGGTGCGGGAACCGCAGGTCGGAGCCGCCGCCCTGGACGTCGAAGGGCAGCCCGAGGCTGTCGCGGGCGATCACCGCGCACTCGATGTGCCAGCCGGGCCGCCCGGGGCCGAGCCCGCCCTCGTCCCACGCAGGCTCCCCGGGACGGGCTGCGCGCCACAGCAGGGGGTCGAGCGGGTCCCGCTTGCCGGGGCGGTCGGGGTCTCCCCCGCGCTCGGCGAACAGGGCGAGCATCTCGGTCCGCGGGAGTCCCGCGACGCCACCGAGCGACGGGTCGGCGGCCAGGTCGGCGTAGACGTCGCCCACGCCCTCGCCCGACGCGTCCGGGACGCCGACCCGGTAGGCGGCGCCGGCCGCGAGCATCGCCTCGACGGCTCCCGCGACGGCCGGGATCGACTCGACGGCGCCCGTGTACGCGTCGGGCGGGACGACGCCGAGCGCGGTCATGTCGTCCGCGAAGAGGGTCGTCTGCTCGACGGCGAGGTCGCGCCAGTCGACGCCGGTCGCCGCAGCGCGCTCGAGCAGGGGGTCGTCGACGTCCGTGACGTTCGACGCGTACCGCACACGCTGCCCGGCGTCGCGCCACGCCCGGACGAGCAGGTCGAACGCCACATAGGTGGCGGCGTGGCCGAGATGGGTCGCGTCGTACGGGGTGATGCCGCACACGTACAGCGTCGCCGACTCCCCCGGCGCCGCGACGACGAGCTCGCCGCTCGACGTGTCCCGCACGCGGACGGGGCCGCCTCGGCCGGGGAGCTGCGGGATCTGCGGGGCCGGCCAGGTGAGCACGACGGAAGCCTAACCGGCACCGCGCGGGCCCACGCCCGCCGTCCACGCCCCGCGGACCGGGACCGGGACCGGGACCGGGACCGCACGAGAGTCCCGGGGCGCCACCGTCCGAGCGCGTATCGTCCGCCCCGCGCGCGTCGTCCGCCCCGCGCGCGTCGTCCGCCCGCGCGCGTCGTCCGCCGTACGCGTCGCCCGCCGTACGCGTCGCCCGCCGTACGCGTCGCCCGCCGTACGCGTCGCCCGCCGTACGCGTCACCCGCCCGGGCGCGTCGCCCGCCCGTAGGTGTCATCCGCCCGTGGGTGTCGTCCACACGTCGGAGGCGCCGCTCGCCCGTCGGAGGCGCCGCTCGCCCGTGCGAGGCGGTGCGCCCGTCGCCCGTGCGAGGCGGTGCGCCCCGGGCGAGCGACCCGTCCCCGCGCGGCGAGGGACGTGGCGTGCCGCCCAGGACGAGAATGCCCGTCGTGGACACACTGTGGGTGCGGACGGCGGAGGGCTGGGCACGGTCGGACCGACCGGCGACCGGGGACCCGGCGCTCGGGCACGGGCGCGCGGTCGACGACGTCGAGCCGGACCCGGGCGCGGGAGAGCTCTGGGTCCGCACCGACCGGCTCGACGACCTGGCCGGGGCCGCCCGACGCCGGGGCGCGCCGCCCGAGGTCGTCCGTGCCGTCGAGTCGACCCAGGAGCTGTGGACGAGACGGGCGCACGTCGAGCACCTGCCCGGGGGCGGGCTGCTGCTCGCCGCGCCGACGCTCGCGTACGACCCCGCGACGCTGGCGGTGACCTCGGGTCGGGTCGTGTGCCTGGTCACGGGATCGCTCGCGGTCACGGCAGAGACCGCGGGCGGGCGCGAGCTCGACGCCGCGGCGGACCGGCTCTGCGGTGGGCTCCCGGCACCCGCGTCCGGCGCCTGGCAGGTGCTCGCGGCGATCCTCGGGTCGCTCGCGGCGGGGGCGGCCGCGGTCGAGACCGCGCTCGGCGAGGCCGTCGCCGAGACGGAGTCGGTCGTGTTCGCGCGGACGCGGTCGAACCCGCTCGAGCGCGTCTACGGGCTCAAGCGCGAGATCGCCGAGGCGCGGCGCGCGCTCGTCCCGTTCTCCACGGAGCTCGCCGAGCTCGCGCCGGACGCAGGCGACGGGGCCGCCGGTGCGGGTTGGGCGTGGCTGCGCCGGATCGAGGCCGGCGTCGAGCGCGTCGACCGCCGCCTGGACGCGCACGACGCGCTGCTCGGCGACCTCCTCTCGGTCCACCTCGCGCAGGTCACGCTCCGCCAGAACGAGGACCAGCGCCGCATCTCGGCGTGGGCCGCGATCGGTGCCCTCCCGACCCTCGTCGCGTCGGTGTACGGCATGAACTTCCGGCACATGCCCGAGCTCGCGTGGACCTACGGGTACGGGCTCGTGCTCGTGGTGCTCGCGACGACCTGCTCGGTGCTGTACTGGCGCTTCCGGCGGTCCGGCTGGCTCTGAGCCGGACCGGCGGGCCCACGTCGGCGGCCGGTGCCCGCCGGGCGCGTGCGCGCCGAGCCCGTGCCGAACGGGCGGCGGGTCACTCGACCGGCGCGCCCGCGGTCGGCTCGAGCACCCCGGTGAGCAGGAGGACCACGACGAGCGC
Organism: Cellulomonas sp. NPDC055163; assembly: GCF_053607065.1. Classification (NCBI taxonomy): domain Bacteria; kingdom Bacillati; phylum Actinomycetota; class Actinomycetes; order Micrococcales; family Cellulomonadaceae; genus Cellulomonas; species Cellulomonas sp. NPDC055163. Next base: position 121,189 of record NZ_JBSGSU010000008.1, read on the forward strand.
CGCGAGCGCGAGGCGGTAGATCACGAAGGGCCGGTAGCTGTACGTCGAGACGATCTTCAGGAACGCGATGATCACGACGTAGCCGACCGCGAACGCGACGATCGTCGCGAGCACCGTGGGCCACAGCCCGGGGGTTCCCGCGGTGCCGAACTCGCCGGCGCTCTTGGCGACCTGGAACACCCCCGACCCGAACACCGCCGGGATCGCCAGGAGGAACGAGTACCGCGCGGCCGCCTCACGCGTGTAGCCCATGAGCAGGCCGCCCGTGATCGTCCCACCCGAGCGCGAGACGCCCGGGACCAGCGCGAGCGCCTGCGCGAAGCCGAACAGGACGGCGTGCTTGGGCGTCAGGTCCTCGAGCCGGCTGCGCTTCGCCCCCCGCGCGTCCGCCCAGCCGAGCACGAGCGCGAAGCCCGCGAGCGTCAGCGCGATGAGCCACAGGTTGCGGAACGGCGTCTCGATGGCGTCCTGGAAAGCGAGTCCGAGGACGACGATCGGGACGCTGCCGAGCGCGATGAACCACGCCATGCGCGCGTCGCTGTCCACCGGACCGCCGGCTGGGCTCCCCAGGCGCGACCGCAGGTCCGTGCCGAGGTCACCGCGCACCGCACGCCACCAGGCGAGCAGGATCCGCTTGATGTCGCGCCGGAAGTACAGCAGCACCGCGGTCTCGGTGCCGATCTGCGTGATCGCGGTGAACGCCGCGCCGGGGTCCCCGGCGCCGATGAGCTCGCCGACGATGCGCAGGTGCGCGCTCGACGAGACCGGCAGGAACTCGGTGAGCCCCTGCACCAGGCCGAGGACGATCGCTTCCCATGTACTCATGCCTGATGCCACGAGGCGCAACCTTAACGGTGCCGGAGCCCTGTCCGATTACCCTTGCGCCTCATGGAACAGCGGCAGCTCGGACGGACCGGACTTCGCGTCTCGCACCTGGGTCTGGGCACGCTGACCTGGAGCCGCGACACGGACGAGCACGAGGCGAGCGAGCAGCTGCGTGACTTCGTCGACGCGGGCGGCACGCTCGTGGACACCTCGGCCTCCTACGCGGAGGGCGGGGCCGAGGAGCTCCTCGGCTCGCTGCTCGACCGCGTGGTGCCCCGGGACGACGTCGTGCTGTGCACCAAGGCCGGCGTGCGACGCACACCGTCGGGCGGCGTCGTCGACGCCTCGCGCGGCGGGCTGCTGCGCACGCTCGACGCGTCACTGCGCCGGCTCGGCACCGACCACGTCGACCTGTGGCTCGTCCAGACGCCCGACCCGCGCACGCCGCTCACCGAGACGGTCTCCGCGCTGCGGATCGCGGTGACGAGCGGGCGCGCGCAGTACGTGGGGCTGTCGAACCACGCCGGCTGGCAGGTGGCGCGTGCCGCGACGCTGCTCGGCGAGGACGTCGGCCTGGCCGCGGTCGAGGCGGAGTACTCGCTGCTGCAGCGCGGGATCGAGCGCGAGGTGCTCCCGGCGGCGGCGGAGATGGGCGTCGGTGTCCTCGCGTGGTCCCCGTTGGGGCGCGGCGTGCTGACCGGGAAGTACCGGCGCACCATCCCCGCCGACTCACGTGCCGCCTCGCCGCACCTCGCGGGCTTCGTCGAGCCCTACCTCGGGGCGGAGTCGCTCTCGGTCGTCGAGGCCGTCGCGACCGCGGCCGCCGGGCTCGACCGCACGCCCCTCGACGTCGCCCTCGCGTGGCTGCGCGTGCGCACGCAGGTCACGTCGGCGATCGTCGGTGCCCGGACGGCCGCCCAGCTGCGCGGGTCCCTCGCCGCCGAGGACGTCGTCCTGCCGCCGGAGATCCTGCACGCGCTCGACGAGGTCAGCGCCCCCGAGCTCGGGTACCCCGAGCGGCGCTGACCCGCGTCCCGGACGGCGGTCGCCGGCCGGCCTGCCTCACCGGCTGCCGGGCGTCACCGCTCGTCGGCGGGCACGCTCCCGGCGAGGGGCTCGAGGTCGTCGAAGTCGTCGTCGTGCTCGTCGTCGTCGTGCTCGTCGTCGTCGTGCTCGTCGTCGTCGTCCTCGTCGTCGTCGTGCTCGTCGTCCTCCTCGGCGAGGTAGAACGGCGTGGCCTCCCCGTGCACGGTCCCGAGCGCGTCGTCGTAGACCTCGAAGGCGTCGGCCAGGATGTCGTACGCGTCGTCGACGGCGGGGTCGTCCTCGCCCCGCCGGGCTGCGACTGCGTGGTAGTGGGCCTCGAGGGCGGCGATCAGGCGATCGAGTGCGGCACGCGGGTCGACGGTCATGCCATGACGGTAGCGCCGTGCCGTGCACAATGGCACGGGAATGGTCCGGGCGCCCCGGGCGTTGGACCGGTCTCTCGCGAGAACGGCGGTGACGATGGCAGGGACGACAGGACGGTCCGTGCGCGGCGACTGGGTCGCGCAGGGCGGCCAGTACGAGTACCGGGTGCTGACGATCCCGCGGACGACGAGCCGCGGCGACGCCCGGCGCCTGCTCACCGACGAGGCGGAGTACGGGCGCTGGGAGCTGGCGCGCACGCTGCTGTTCGCCGGCGGGGAGCGCAAGGTGTGGCTGCGGCGCAAGATCATCCGGGTGCGCAGCACGCTGGACTACACGCTGGAGTGAGCCGTCACACGGTGCGCAGGAGGCGGTCGAGCACCCGGACACCGAACCGCAGCGCGTCCGTCGTGACGCGCTCGTCGACACCGTGGAACATGCCGGCGAAGTCCAGGTCGGCGGGCAGGCGCAGCGGCGCGAAGCCGTAGCCGGTGATGCCCAGCCGGGCGAGCGACTTGTTGTCCGTGCCGCCCGAGAGCGTGTACGGCAGGACGCGCGCGCCCGGGTCCTCCGCGAGCAGCGCGCTCACCATCGCGTCGACGAGGTCCCCCTCGAACGGCACCTCGAGCGCGATGTCGCGGTGGAGGTGCTCGACGCGCACGTGCGGCCCGGCGAGCTCGCGGACCGTGGCGAGGAAGTCCTCCTCGGTGCCGGGCACGAAGCGGCCGTCGACCACGCCCTCCGCCCGCCCGGGCACGACGTTCGCCTTGTAGCCGGCGATCAGCTGCGTCGGGTTCGTCGTGTTGCGGACGGTCGCGCCGACGAACCGCGAGGCCGGGCCGAGCGCGCGGACCAGCCGGTCGACCGTTTCCTCGTCCTCCGGGTCGAACGGCAGGCCCGTGAGGTCGGCGACGCCCGCGAGCAGCGCGCGGACCGTGGGCGTGAGCGCGAGCGGCCACGGGTGGGCCCCGATGCGCGCGATCGCGCCGGCGAGGTGGGTCACGGCGTTGTCCGGGGTGACCTGGCTGCCGTGCCCGGCGCGACCGTCCGCGATCAGCCGCAGCCACCCGATCCCCTTCTCGGCGGTCTGCAGGAGGTACGCGCGGCGGCCGTCGACGTCGACCGAGAAGCCGCCGACCTCGCTGATGGCGTCGGCCGCGCCCTCGAAGAGCTCGGGCCGGTTGTCGACGGACCAGCGTGCGCCCCAGACGCCGCCGGCCTCCTCGTCGGCGAAGAACGCGACGACGACGTCGCGCGCCGGGCGCCGGCCCTCGCGCGCCATCTGGCGCACGACCGCGAGGATCATCGCGTCCATGTCCTTCATGTCGACCGCGCCGCGGCCCCACACGAGCCCGTCGTGGACCTCGCCCGCGAAGGGGTCGATCTTCCAGTCCTTGGCCTGCGCCGGGACGACGTCGAGGTGCCCGTGCAGGACGAGCGCGGGACGCGTGCGGTCCTCGCCCTCGAGGCGCACGACGACGTTCGCGCGGCCCGGGGCCGACTCGTAGTACTCCGGGGCGAGGCCGACCTCGGTCAGCAGCGCCATCACGTGCTCCGCGGCGGCGCGCTCGCCCGGGCCGGAGCCGTCGCCGTAGTTCGACGTGTCGAACCGGATGAGCTCCTGGCAGATCCGGACGACCTCGTCCTCCGCGGTCGGGTGACCGCCGCCGGCGTGCTCGCCGCCGCCCGGCGCGACCCCCGTCACGGGGCGGTCGGAGGGCTCGGAGGACGCGGCGGAGGCAACCGTGGGCATGCGCACCACGGTACCCGCGCGCCCGGGCGCGCCGGGCCCGGACGGTCAGGCGCCGGCGGCGGGCGGGACCGCGTCGAGCAGGCCCCGCCGGGCGAGCAGCGGCTCGATCTGCGGGTCACGGCCCCGCAGGTCGCGGAACGCGTCGAGCGGGTCGCACGAGCCGCCGCGCGAGAGCAGCGCCTCCCGGAACCGGTCGCCGTTCGCGCGCGAGAGCCCGCCGTTCTCCCGGAACCACTCGACGGTGTCCGCGTCGAGCACCTCCGACCAGATGTAGGCGTAGTACCCGGCCGAGTAGCCCCCGCCGAACACGTGGTTGAAGTACGTCGTGCGGTAGCGCGGCGGCACCGGCGCGAACGCCACGCCGGCCCGCTCGAGCGCGGCCTCCTCGAACGGCACGACGTCCTCGACGTCGGTCGGGACCTCGTCGGGCGCGAGGCGGTACCAGGCCTGGTCGAGCAGCGCCGCCGCCAGGTACTCCGTCGTCGCGAAGCCCTCGCCGTCCTGCTGCGAGGCGAGCAGGGTGTCGACCCACTCCTGCGGCATCGGCTCGCCGGTCACGTGGTGCACGGCGTACCCCCGCAGGACCGCCGGGTCGAAGATCCACATCTCGTTGACCTGCGACGGGTACTCGACGAAGTCGCGCGGCACCGCCGTGCCCGACTGCGACGGCCAGCGCACCGCCGAGAACAGGCCGTGCAGCGCGTGCCCGAACTCGTGGAACAGTGTCACGACCTCGTCGGACGTCAGCAGCGTCGGCTGGCCGTCCGGGGGCTTGGGGATGTTGAGGTTGTTGACGACGACGGGCTGCTCGCCGAGCAGCGTGGACTGGTCGACGAGGTTGTTCATCCACGCGCCGCCACGCTTGGACTCGCGCGTCCAGAAGTCGCCGAGGAACAGCCCGAGCCCGGTGCCGTCCGCCTCGAGGACCTCGAACACGCGCACGTCGGGGTGGTAGCCGACGAGGTCGGTGCGCTCGGCGAACGTCAGGCCGTAGAGCTCGCCGGCGGCGCGGAAGACGCCGTCGTGCAGCACGCGCTCCAGCTCGAGGTACGGGCGCAGCAGCGCGTCGTCGAGCGCGCGGCGCTCCTTGCGGACCTGCTCGGCGTAGTACGCCCAGTCCCACGGCTCGAGGGTCGCTCCGGGGACGTCACGCTCGAGCGCGGCCTGCAGGTCGGCGGCCTCCGCACGCGCGTTCGCGACCGCGGCCGGCGCCAGGCGCGCGAGCATCGCCTCGACGGCCTCGGCCGTCTTCGCGGTCGCGTCCTGCGCGACGTACGCCGCGTGGTGCGCGTACCCCAGCAGCCGGGCGCGCTCGGCGCGCAGCCGCGCGAGCGCCAGCAGGGTCGTGCGCGTGTCGTGCTCGTCGCCCGTCGCACCGCGGCCGACCGACGCGCGGTGCAGGCGCTCGCGCAGCCCGCGGTCGCGGAGCATCGCGAGCGGCGCCTGCTGCGTCGGCAGCTGGAGCTCGAGGAGCCAGCCGGCGTCGTGGCCGCGGCCGCGAGCCGCCTGGGCCGCCGCGGCGCGGGCGTCCTCGGGCAACCCGTCGAGCTCGGCCTCGTCGGTCACCAGCACCGCCGCCGCGTTCGTCCCCGCGAGCAGGATCCGGCCGAACGCCGTCTCGAGCGAGGTGATCTCGCCGTTGAGCGCGCGCAGCCGCTCCTGCGCCGCGTCGTCGAGCTCGATGCCCGAGCGCACGAACGCGACCGCCGTGCGGTGCAGGAGCCACACCGTGTCGGGGTCCAGCGTGAGCTCGCCCGCGTCGACCTGGTCCTGGAGCGCGCGCACGCGCGAGTACAGGCGGCGGTCGAGGTAGATCGCGTCGTGGTGCTGCGCGAGGAGCGGGGCGACCTGCTCCTCGACCGCCTCGAGACCGGGCGTCGAGTCGGAGCTCGACTGGTTGAAGAACACCGTCGCCGAGACGTGCAGCAGGCGGCCCGCGCGCTCGAGCGCCTCGAGCGTGTTCTCGACCGCCGGGGCGGCGGGGTCGGTCGCGATGCGCTCGACCTCGGCCCGGTGCTCCGCCATGCCGGCGAGCATCGCGGGCAGGAGGTGCTCCTCCCGGATCGCGCGGAAGTCGGGCAGCCCGTACGGCAGGGTCGACGCCGACGCGAAGGGGTTGGTCGGGTCGAGGGTGGTGTCGCTCATGCGGTCCATCATCGCCGACCGGGGCGCCGCGGCGCGGGCGGGACGTCCCCGGTCACGGCCGCGGGTCGCTCGCGAGGAGGGTCGCGACCCACCCGTCCCGGCGGCGGCCCCGCTGCAGGACGAAGCCGCGGACCGTGCCCTCGAGCCGGAAGCCCGCACGCGCGGCCACGCGCAGCGACGCCGTGTTCCCGACGACCGCGCTCCACGTGAGGCGCTCGAGAGCCAGGCCGTCCGGGCGCAGCGCGTGGTCGACGACGAGCCGCACGGCGCGCGACATCGCACCGCGGCCGCGTGCGTCCGGCGCGAGCCAGTAGCCGATCTCGGCGGACGCGGCGGGGGCGCGGGTCAGGCCGATCATCCCGTCGAGGCGGTCCGTGGCCGCGTCGCGGACCGCCCAGGTCAGCGCCGAGCCGCTCGCCCACCCGGCGTCGACGACGTGCTCGACGAAGCCCTCGGCGTCCGCGCGCGTGTAGGGCGACGGGACGACCGTCCACTCCTGCACGTCCGGGTCCTGGCACAGCGCGGTGATGCGGTCGACGTCCGCGGCCCCCGGTGCGCGGAGCACCACCACGTCGTCGGTCAGCTCGACCCGGTCCATGCGGAACCCTGGCACGCACGCGGCGTGACGTGCACGGTCATTCCGTGCGGGGGCGCTCCGGCCGTCCGGACGGCACCGGTAGCGCAGCTCGAGGAACCCGTCGGGGAACGGCGTGACGCCGAGGAGCTCGAGCCGGCCCGTGAGCCGCCGCGGGAGCACCGGGGTGCCGCCGCCGAGCACGACCGGGGCGACGCCCAGCCAGATCTCGTCCAGCAGGTCGCGCGCGGCGAACTGGCCCACGAGGTCCCCGCCGCCGACGAGCCACACGTGACGGCCCGCCGCCTCCTCGACCATGCGCGCGTGGACCTCCTCGACGGGGTCGTGCGTCAGCTCGACGCCGGTGCCGGGCGTCACGGGCAGGTCGCGGTGCGTGAACACCCACGTGCGCTGCTCCGGGTACGGCCACGGCCCACCCTGGCCGAGCATGAACTCGTACGTCGCAGCGCCCATCGCGATCGCGCCGGTGCCCGCGACGAACGCGTCGACGTGGGGCATGAGCCCCTCGGTGTCGTTGAACTGAAACAGCCAGTCGAGCGAGCCCTCGGTGTCGGCGATGTAGCCGTCGATGCTTGCGGCGACGAGGTACCGGGTCAGCGTCATCCGGCCAGCGTGCACCTGGGCGCCCACACGAGGCCAGGGCGGGTGTCGCGCCTGCTCCGCCCGGTCCGCGGCCGGGTCGCAGGGCGGCCGGTCAGCCCGCCGGCGCCGCGTCGACCGGCTGCACCGGGTACCCGTGCGCGGCGCCGACCGCCGCGTTGTGCAGCGCCCCGCCGTGCGTCGTCAGGCCGCGCGCGAGTGCCGGGTCGGCCGCGAGGGCGTCGCGCCAGCCCCGGTCCGCGAGCGCCGTGAGGTACGGCAGCGTCGCGTTCGTCAGGGCGCGCGTCGACGTCACGGGGACCGCGCCGGGCATGTTGGCCACGCAGTAGAAGACGCTGCGGTGCACGGGGAACGTCGGGTCGGCGTGCGTCGTCGGGCGCGTGGACTCGAAGCACCCGCCCTGGTCGACCGCGATGTCGACGAGGACCGACCCCGGGCGCATCGTCGCGACCATGTCGTCGGTCACGAGCTTCGGGGCGCGCGCACCGGGCACCAGCACGGCGCCGACGACGAGGTCCGCGCGGGCCACCTCGCGCGCGATCGCGTAGGTGCTCGACGCCAGCGTCCGGACGCGCCCGCCGAGCTCGGCGTCGAGCTCGCGCAGGCGCGGCAGGGAGACGTCGAGGACCGTCACCTCGGCGTGCATGCCGAGCGCGATCTCGGCGGCGTGCCGGCCTGCGACCCCGCCCCCGATCACGACGACGCTCGCGGGCGCGACCCCGGGGACCCCGCCGAGCAGCGTGCCCGAGCCGCCCTCGTTCTTCATGAGGTGGTAGGCGCCCACCTGCGTGGCGAGCCGTCCGGCGACCTCGCTCATCGGCGCCAGCAGCGGGAGCGTGCCGTCGGCGAGCTGGACGGTCTCGTAGGCGATCGAGGTCGTCCCGGCGGCGAGGAGGGCGTCCGTCGCGGGCCGGTCCGCGGCCAGGTGCAGGTAGGTGAACAGCACGAGCCCGTCCCGCAGGAGCGGGTACTCGGAGGCGACGGGCTCCTTGACCTTGCACACGAGGTCCGCCGTCCCCCACACCTCCTCGGCGCTCGCGGCCGTCCGCGCGCCGGCGGCGCGGAACTCGTCGTCCTCGATCGCGGAGCCGGTCCCGGCTCCCGCCTGCACGACGACCTCGTGCCCGGCCCGGACGAGCTGGTCGACGCCCGCGGGCGTCACCGCCACCCGGTACTCGTGGTTCTTGACCTCGGTCGGGACACCAATTCTCATCGACGGCTCCTTGTGGGTGCGCTCGACGTGCGGGGTTCGGTGCTCCGGACGTTACGGGACGGGGTCCGTCCGCGCGCGGGTCGCGCGCAGACGGCCCCGAACCCCGGCTGAGCCGCAGGTCCGGGGCCGTCGCCGCCGGTCAGCATCTGTACGTCACCGTCCGTCGCGCCCGCTTGTCCTCTTCACGCGCGACCTGAACCGCCCCGGGCCTGCTTGGGGGCCGTCGGTGACGAGCCACCCGGACCACGTCCGTCCACCCCTCACGAGGGGAGCGTTCTCCGTGTCCGGGCCGATCCTTCGCGGCGGGATGCTGACACCGCCGCGCAGACCGGGAGATCCGATCATGACATCCTCAGCGCCCCGGCTCCACGCTTTATTCCTGGCGCCCGCCGGGAGCGTCGGCCACGCCCGGCGCCGAGCCCGGGCCGGGCGCGCGGGGATCCTGTGCGGGACCCCGGCGCGGCGGTGCGCCCCGGTCCCCCACGGTCCGTGCTCGTCCGCCCGGGTGTGCCGCGGGCGGTTGGTCCGCCGCGGACCGGGCCCGTTCCCGGTCCGTCGACGGAGCGTGCGTCAGTCGCGCGAGGTGCCGGCGGTGGCCGGGTCACCCAGCTCGCCCACGAGCGCGTCGTAGATCGGCGATGCGCTCGATCCGGTCGACGTGCTCACGGCCGCGGGCTGCTGCTGGCGGTCGGTTCGTGACATGAGAGCTCCTGGTGCCGATGACATGTGCCGCAACATCTTCGCGGCAAACGGGTGACGGTGCCACACGGGCACCGCCACAGCTCCCTCACCGGGCCTGCGCAGGTCCTGCACACGCCCCGGACCGGTCGTGCCGCGCCGACGACGGGCGTGACCTCGTGGTGCGTGGCCGGGCGGCCGGCGGCGAGGCGACGGGCCGGCACGGGCGGACGCGTCAGGCGCCGGTCCGGGTCGCGGCGATGAGCGAGGTGAGCGAGTCGCGCAGGTGCTCGAGCTCGTCGAGCCCCATGCCGAGCCGCTCGACGACGGCCGGCGGGATGCGCTCGGCCGCGGTGCGCAGCGCGGCGCCCTGGGGGGTCAGCGTGACCGCGAGCGCCCGCTCGTCGCGCGGGTCGCGCGCCCGCGTGACGAGGCCCCGCGCCTCGAGCCGCTTGAGCAGCGGGGACAGCGTCGCGGGCTCGAGGCTGAGCCGGCGCGCGAGGTCGCCCGCGCGGACGGGGCTCGCCTCCCACAGCGCGAGCATGACGAGGTACTGGGGGTGCGTGAGCCCGAGCGGCTCGAGCAGGGGCTTGTAGGCCGCGGTGACCTCGCGGGCGGCGACGGCGAGCGCGAAGCAGACCTGCCGGTCGAGCGCGAGGAGGTCGGGATGCGCCGGGGTGGAGGTCGTCACACTGCCGGAGTCTAGCCGCGGACCCGGCTATGCTGAGTGCACTGATCGTTCGTGCACTCAGCGAATTCCCGCCGCACGGTCCGCCCGCCCCGCCCGACCGCCCCGCTCGACCGAGGAGACCGCCGTGACCGAGGCCAGCCCGCGCCGCTCCTGGGGCATGCGGTTCACCGAGCGCTACCTGCTGCGCTTCTTCGGGCCGCCCGAGCTCGGCGCGGACCGGCCGGGCCGCCGGGCCAACGCCGACGAGGCCGCACGCGAGGCCCGGCTCAACGCCGAGCTGACCCGCGTCGTCGGGCCGGACGGCCGTGTGTACCTCGTGCAGCGCGACGAGCAGGGCTGACCTTCGGCCTGCAGGGGACGGTCGGGGACGCGGCGCCGACGGGCGCCCGCCTCGCGGCCGCGCGGGCGTCACGGTCCCCGTCCGTCGCGTGCCACGAGGGTGCACGCTGGTCCCCGTGACCCCCGCGCCCGTGCCCCCGCTGCCCGTCTCGGTCGACGCTCCCGGTCTCCGCGGACGCGCGATCCTGTCGCAGCGCTGGGAGGCCCTGACGTTCCTGCACTGGCGGGTCGACCCGGCGCTCGTCGCCCCGCTGCTGCCGCCCGGCACGATCCCCGACGTGCACGACGGCGGGACCTGGGTCGGCCTCGTGCCCTTCCGGCTCGCCGGAGCCGCGCTCGGCCAGGGACCCGGTGTGCCGTGGGTGGGGACGTTCGCCGAGACGAACGTGCGGCTCTACTCGGTCGACGCCGAGGGTCGTCGGGGCGTCGTGTTCCGGTCGCTCGACGCGGCTCGGCTCGCCGTCGTGGTCGGCGCCCGCCTCGCGTTCGGGCTGCCGTACGTGTGGGCACGCATGCGGATCCGGTCCGACGGCGACCGGCTCACCTACACGACGTCGCGGCTGGCCCCCGGGCCGCGCGGCGCGGGCGGTCGCGTGGTCGTGACCCCCGGGCCGCGGATCGCCGAGCCCGACGCGCTCGCACAGTTCCTCACCGCCCGCTGGGGACTGCACACCCGGCACCTCGGTCGGCTGCTGTACGTGCCGAACGAGCACGGCCCCTGGCCGCTGCACACCGCGACCCTGCACGAGCTCGACGACTCGCTCGTCGCCGCCGCGGGCCTCGCGGACGTCGCGGGCCGGGCGCCCGACTCGGTGCTGTGGTCGCCCGGCGTGCGGACCGTGTTCGGCCGCCCGTTCGCGGTGCCCGGGGGCGCCAGGGCAGCGGCGCGGTAGCCCGCCCGGCCCGAGTCACGACCTCCTGCCCACGAGACCTTGTCCGCGCCCGCGGGGACGCAGGACGATACGACCGTGGACGCCGCCGCAGTCATGGAGTGGGTCGGGCACTACGAGCGCGCGTGGCGGGAGGACGACCTGACCGCCGTCGAGCGCCTGTTCACGCCCGAGGCGCACTACCTGCGCTCGCCGTACGAGCCGCCGCTCGTCGGCTGGCAGGCGATCCGGGACTTCTGGTCCGACGACACGCCGTTCACGATGCGGGCCGCGCCCGTCGCCGTCACGTGGCCCGTCGCCGTCGTGCGGGCCGAGGTCCGGTACGGCGGGGACGAGCCGCAGGAGTACCGGGACCTCTGGGTCCTGCGCTTCGCCGACGACGGGCGCGTCGAGCACTTCGAGGAGTGGGCGTACTGGCCCGGCCGGGCGTACACGCCGTCGCCCGCCGGTGTGCCGGACCCGGCGGCGGACGAGCGGTAGACCACCCCCGCAGCGCCCACCGGCCACCGCCGGGACCGGCAGGCTCGTCGCGCTCGGCGCCCTCGACGAGGTGCGGCGCGCGCCCACGTCTGGCCGCGACGCTCGCGCGGTGACAGGCTCGCCCGATGACACCCCTCGCCCGTCGGGTGCAGCGGACCTACCTCACGCTCGTCGTCGGCAACACGCTCGCGGCAGCGTTCATCTGGGGCATCAACACGCTGTTCCTGCTCGACGCGGGCCTGAGCAACGTCGAGGCGTTCGCTGCCAACGCGTTCTTCACCGCGGGCATGGTGCTGTTCGAGATCCCGACGGGCGTCGTCGCGGACTCCCGCGGTCGACGCGCGTCCTACCTGCTCGGGACGGTGACGCTGGCCGCGTCGACCCTCCTGTACTGGGGGCTCTGGCAGGTCGAGGGACCGTTCTGGGCCTGGGCCGTCGTGTCGGTGCTCCTCGGGCTCGGGTTCACGTTCTTCTCGGGCGCGGTCGAGGCGTGGCTCGTCGACGCGCTGCGCGCCAGCGGGTACGTGGGCGCTCTCGAGCCGGTCTTCGCGCGCGGGCAGGTCGCGGGCGGCGCCGCGATGCTGGTCGGCTCCGTCGCCGGCGGGGTGGTCGCGCAGGCCACCGACCTCGGCGTGCCGTTCCTGCTGCGGGCCGGCGTCCTGCTGGTCATGCTCGCCGTCGCAGCCGTCTTCATGCGCGACCTCGGCTTCACCCCGGCCGCGCGTGCCCGGCCCGGGGAGGCGGCGCGGGCGATCCTCACGCAGTCGCTGCACCACGGCCTCGGCAACCCGCCCGTGCGCTGGCTCATGCTCGCGGCGCCGTTCGTCTCGGGCGTGGGCGTGTTCGCGTTCTACGCGATGCAGCCGTTCCTGCTCGAGCTCTACGGCGACCCCGACGCGTACGCGGTCGCCGGTCTCGCGGCGGCCGTCGTCGCGGGCTCGCAGATCCTCGGCGGCGCGCTCGCGACCCGGGTGCGCCGCCTCGTGCAGCGGCGCACCACCATCCTGATCGGCGGGACCGCGGCGGGCGCGGCCACCCTGGCGCTCCTCGGGCTGGTCGACGGCTTCGCCCTCGCCCTCGGGCTGCTCGTGCTGTGGGGCGTCGCCGGGGCGGCCGTCACGCCCGTGCGCCAGGCCTACCTCAACGACCTCGTCCCGTCGGAGCAGCGCGCGACGGTGCTGTCCTTCGACTCGCTCGTCGGCAGCCTCGGCGGGGTCGTGGTGCAGCCCGTGCTCGGGCGCGCGGCCGACGTGTGGGGCTACGGCACGAGCTACCTGATCGGGGCGGGGATCAACCTGCTCGCGCTGCCGTTCCTCGTGGCGTCACGGCGTCGGCGCAGCCCCGCGGACGAGCGCGGCGCATCCTGACGGGACGGCGGACGGGGCTCGACGACCCGGCAGTCACGCGTCCCGCCGCGCGCCCGTCCCGTCCGGCACGCCCGCGACGAGCTTGGTCCGCGACCGGCCCGTGGCGTCCTTGAGCACCACGTACTTGAGGTCGACGTGCGGTTCGAGCGCACCGAACTTGTCGTTCGGGGCGCCGATCATGAGCTGGAAGCCGAGGCCGCGCCACGCGCCGATCGCCCGCCCGGTGAACCGCGCGTCGGCCTTGATGAGCGCCTCGTCGAGGAAGACCGGGGCGTAGCGGGGGCGGTCGGCACCGGCGTCGCCGAGCTGGTAGCGCAGGGCGGCGCCGACGATGAACGCGACGAGCTCCTGCGACTCACCGCCGGACTTCTCCCCGATGTGGTCGTAGAGAGCGACGTGCCGCCCCTCGAGGTCGACCTTCTCGGCGCTCAGCCGCACGTGGCGGCGCACGTCGACGAGGTCGGCGAAGTCGGGTGAGGTGCGGCGGACCCGGTCGATGACCTTGGCCATCCGGGCGTACCGCCGCTCCCGCTCGGCGTCGGTCGCCTCGGTCTGCAGCACCTCGCGCAGCTCGCGGAGCTCCTTGCGGAACCGCGCGACGACCGTGGACTGCGTGTCGCGCGCGTCGATGCGCAGGCGGTGCTCGTCGTCCGCGAAGGGCAGGTCGGCGAGGATGTCGTTGACGGGGCGGATGCGCTCCTTGATCTCCCGGACCGACCGGCTCAGGGCGTTGTGCAGGTCGGTCAGGTCGTTGCCGGAGAGCCGCAGGAGGCTGGTGCGCCACTCCCCCTCGAGCTCGTGCAGGCCGTGCGTCTCGAGCTCCGCGAGCAGGCGCGCGAAGTCGCCGTACGACGCGTCGGGGTCCGTGCCCAGGTCGGGGTCGGGCCAGCGCTCGACGAACGTCTCGAAGGTCCGCCGCAGCGCGTCACGGGCCGCCCCGAGCACCTGCTGCGCCGCCTGCCGGTCCGAGCGGAGCAGGTCGCTCGCGCGCGCCACGACCGCGTCGAACGCGGCCAGCGCACCGGCCGGCGTCGCCATCTCGGCGGTCGTGCCCGCGCCGTCCTCTCCGCCGAGCAGCGCGTCGAGGTACGCGCGCGCGTCCGCCGCGACCGTGGTGCCGCGGGTCCGGGCCTCGTCGAGCGCCCGCTGCGCGGCGTCGACCTCGTCGGTCGTCGCCGACCAGCGCATCCCGAGCTCGTGCGCGGCGCCCTTGGTCCGGCCGAGCTCCTCGGTGAGCGTGCGGATCGCCGCCTCGAGCTCGGTCGCGCGCCGCTGGAGGCGGGTCACGTCGGGGTTGCCCGAGGTGACGTCGTCGATGACGTGCGACCACCGGCCGACCTCGGCCTCCGCGGAGGCGACATCGACCCCGTCCCAGGTCACCTCGCGGAGCGCCTCGAACGCGCGGCGCTCGACCTCGTGCCGGTCGAGGCGCCCCTCGGCGGCGACGACCTGCGCCTCGGCGAGCTCGACGCGCTGCTGCGCGCGCGTGATCTGCTGGTCGAGGGCGCTCAGCAGGCGGGTGTTGGTGAAGCCGAGCACGTGGGCGCGCCCCTGCCCGCCGTGCGCGCCCTGGCGGCCGTCGGAGACCTGGCCGGCGCGCGTGAGCGCCCTGGCGTGCTGGGAGAGCTCGCCCGGGGTGTCGACGCACACGTAGGCGAACCGGCTCGCGAGCTCGCTGCGGAGCCACCCGGTGAACGGCGTGGCGCGCAGGTCGAGGCGGCCGGGCATCGTCCGCGGGTCGAGCGCGACGTCGGTCGCCAGCCCCGTCGGGACGCCCTCGAACCGGATCCGGCGCGCGGTGGGCACCGCGTCGATCGCGGCACGGAAGGCGCGCAGGTGCGCGACGTCGAGCAGCAGGAGCGTCGCGAAGCCGCCGAGCGCCAGGGTGAAGGCGTCGCGCCACGGCTCGTGCTCCGTGCGGACCTCGAGGAGCTCGCCGACGAACGGCAGGTCGTCGACGCCGAGACCGGCTGCCTCGGCGAGCGCCGCGCGAGCCTGGTGCAGGTCACCGGGGATGTTGCCCTGCCGCCGGGCGACCCGCGCACGCTCGGCGACGAGGCCCGCGAGCTCGTCCTGGGCGTCCTTCTTCTCGGCCATCGCGTCGCCGAACGCGCTCCGGGCGGTGGCCTTGGAGTCGCCGTCCGCGAGCGCCTCCCCCGCACGCCGCACGAGCACGTCGAGCTCCGCCTGCGTGGCCGGCGCGCCGCCGAGCGCGGGGACCACCACGTCCTCGAGCCGGGCCCGGGCGCGTGCGACCCCGTCGAGTCGCTGCCGCGCGCTCGTGAGCTCGCGCTGCGCGGTCGCGAGCCGGTCGCCGCCCGACGACCACAGCGTCTCCTTGACGCCGTCGAGCTCGGACCGCGACGCCTCGACGCGCTCCGACGTCGCGGTCGCGAGGCGCTGGGCGTCCTGGTGGCGGCGCTGCAGGTCCTGCTCGACCGCGCGCAGCAGCCCGAGCCGGCGCTCGTGGCGCCACAGCGCCGCGGGCGAGGTGCCGTCGTCGAACGAGCCGGCCTGCTCGATGACCCGGAGCCGCTCGCCGGCGGCCTCGATGTCGGCGCGGTGCGCGCGGACCGGCTCGAGCGCCTTGACCTGCTGGCGCGCGGTGATCATCTGGTCGCGCGTGCCCGAGAGCTTGTCGAACTGCTCGACGACGGCGTCGGCGGTCGCGAACGTGTCGGGCTCCTCGAGCACCATGGCCTTGTACAGCGCGTCGACCGTGGTGATCTGCTGTCCCGCCTGGATGCGCCCGAGGAGCGCGACCGCCTTGTTCCCGTCGCCGGTCGCGCCGATCCCGAGGGTCGAGTGCAGCCGGGCGGTGAGCTCGCGGTCGGTGTCGAACGGCGTGAGGCCCGCGGCGGTCACGGCAGCCCGGCCGAGGCGGTCGGCGGCGGCGGGCTCGAGGTCCCGCAGGTCGAACGGCCCGTCGCACGTGGCGCGCACCGCGACGACGTCGTCGAGCACGCGCGCGGCCGCCGGGACGTACCAGGCGCGCACGGCGGTGAGCTCGCGGCCCGCCTGGTCGGCCCACGTCATCGCGATCGCGGACCACGTGTCGCGCCCGTCGCCGCGCAGCACGCTCTCGCGCGTGCCGTCCTCGGTGCGCGACTCGTCGACCTTGCCGCGCGCGTAGGACAGCACGTTGCGCTGGTCCTTGCCGCGCGGGCGCCCGACGACCCCGCCGTTCGACGCGCCGTTGAACGGCGTCGTGTGCGGCATGAGCAGGGCGATGTAGGCGTCCATGAGGGTCGACTTGCCGGACCCCGAGCCGCCCGAGAGCAGCGTCGCGGTCGACGCGAGCCGCACGCGGTGGTGCCCGTCGTACCCGCCCCAGTTGACGAGCTGGAGGTCGCGCGCGACCCACTGCTGGCCCGTCGAGGTCACCGGGACGAGCCCGAAGAGCGTGTCGACCATCGTCATGCCGCGTCGTCCTCACCCGTGTGCGCCGCCTGCGTGCGCAGCCAGTCGCGCAGCTCGGCGAGCCGCTCGTTGCTCAGCACCACCTCGACCAGCGGGGTCACCCGGTAGCGCCCCTCCGACTCCTCGTCGATCAGCCCGTCCTTCGCGAGGCGGGCGACCGCGGCGCGGATCTCGCGCTGGCGGGTCGCGACGTTCGTGTCGTCGGGGTCGAAGTACGTCAGGGCCGTCTGCTCGAGCTCCTCGACGTCGACGCGCACCGAGGTCTCCCCCGCGCCGCGCTCGCGCTGGAACACCGTGCGCAGGTGCACCAGGACGAGAGTCTCGGCGCGGCTGTACGCGTCGTCGCGCAGCAGCACCGGCACGTCGAGCTCGGCGGAGCGGACCTGCTTCTTGTAGGCGACGCCGCGCTCGTGGTCGACGACGAGGTGCACGAACAGGTCGTGCAGCCGCGACTCGACGACCTGCTGGTTGTCGAGCAGCGTCCGCCACTGGGCACGGTTCTTCTCCGCGGTCAGGAAGCGGCGCTGCAGGAGCCGGACGAGCACCGTGCGGACGTCGGCGTCGAGCGTGCCCGAGTCCCCCGCGAACAGCTCGGCCGGGTCCTCCTCCATGGGGACCGGCGCGATGAAGCCGCTGTCCGCACCGGCGTCGCCCCCGGGCTGCGCGTCGGCACCGGCGACCGGCGCCCCGCGCGTCTCGTCGGTCGTCTCACCCATGGGTCTCCTCCTTCGTGGGACCGGTGCCGGCCGCCGTCGTCACGCCCTCGAACGCGAACCGCCGACGGCTCCCGTCGGGGCGGACCGCGTCGACGAACGCGACCTCGCCGGTCTCCGTCATGCCGTACCGGTGTGCGATCTCCAGCAGCCCGAGCAGGTCGACGGGTCGGCGCATCGCGGCCGGCGCAGCGGAGAACGCCGCCGCGACGTCGACCGTGCCCGCGCCGTCCGCGAGCGCCGCGAGGTGCGCGTCGAGCTCGGCGTAGTGCGGGCCACCCCACGCGCGCACCTCGGCCTGGGGGACGTCCGTGTCGTCGTCGTCCCGGACGTCCAGCGGCGCGGGCGCCTGGGGCGGACGGAGGTCGCCGGCGGTCTGGCGCAGGTGGTCGACCTCGGCGACGGGCAGCCGGCGCAGCGGTTCCACGGACTGCCCGCGTCGCGCGTCGGGCACCCACGCCTGCAGGCCCGTCATGACGTCGCGCAGCAGCTCGTCGACCTGCCGGTCGCGCAGCGGGTCGTGGTTGCGGACCTGCGTCGTGATGACGTACGACGCCTCGCGCTGCGCGGTGAAGACCTGGTCGAGGCCCTGCTCGATGCGCCGGCCGATCTCGCGCAGCTCCGTGCGCTGCGGCGCGGGCAGCCGCCGGGCGAACCGGTGCCGCAGGACGACGTCGAGGTGCGTCGCGAGCGCGTCGAGGCGCTGCGGGTCGCCGATGAGGCGCAGCGCCCCCGCGAACGCGCGGCCCTCGGACGTCGACTCCATGACGTGCTCGCCGCGCGCGAGGTACTCGCGCAGCACCTCGCCGGTGGGCCGCTCGTCCTGGCGCAGCGCGGTCACGACGTCGCGCTGCATCGCCTTGATCGACTCCGCGACGCGCGCGAAGTCCGCGGGGAGCTCGCGGACGAGGTGCAGGACGTTCTCGGCCTCCTCGAGCAGCTGCTCGTCGTCGACCTGGTCGACCGTGCCGGTCCGCTCGATGCGGGCGACCTCGGCGCGCAGCCGACCGATCTCGGAGTCGAGCCGCGCGAGGCGCACGAGCACGTCCGGGTCGGCGTCCTGCGCGAGGCGCTCGACCGCGTCGAGCAGGGTCCGCACGCGCGACTGCGAGACGCGGGCGCGGGTGCCGCCCGCGCGCCCGGCGACCTCGAGCGCCCCGACGGCGTGCGCGGACAGCCGGTAGACCTCGACGTCGTCCTCGAGCACGTGACGGACGAGCCAGCCCGCGTCGGACCACTGGCGGCAGAGCTCGCGCGCGGTGCCGGCGGGCAGCTCGTCGCCGTGGCCCGCGGCGCGCAGCTGGTCGAGCGCGTCGCCGATCTCGGTGTGGGCGTCGGCCACGGGGACGCTCGGGCGCTCCGCGGTGAAGACGACCGAGAGCAGGGACACGACGAGGGGTGCGTGCCGCTTGTGCAGCAGGTCGAGCATCGGGTTCTGGAACGCCCGGACGGCTCCGAGGTAGGCCGCTTCGGCACGAGTGCTCATCGCCGGACAGCGTAGGTGGTCGCCGCGGGACCGGGCGTCGACGCGGCCGCCGTGGACCCCGGCACGGTCTCCGTCCGCGCCGGGACGAGGCCGGTGCGTGCGGTGGCGCCCGAAGGTGCGGCCGACGTGGCGGGCGGTGCCCGCACGGGTCCCGGGGCGCCACGATCGGGTGTGCGACGACGACCCCGGTGGTCCCGGGTACCCGTCCGCGCGGGGGCGGGTGCCCGCCCGGACGCGCGTCGGCGCAGGCTGCGCGCGGCGGCGGCGGCCCGGGTACGGCGGCACGGCGCGCGAGGTGATCCGGTACGGCGACCCGTGACGAACAGCAGGCGGACGACCCGACGGCTCCGGGGGGACGGGGTGGACGAGGCGACGACTGACCCGGCGGACGACGAGCTCCGCCGACGCCTGATCGACGGCGACGAGACCGCGCTCGGACGCGTGTACGACCTGCACGGGCCGTACCTGCACCGGATCGCGGTCCGGCTCACCGGGAACCGGACGGCGGCCGACGACGTGCTCCAGGAGGTGCTGTGCTCGCTGTGGCAGCACCCCGAGGCGTTCGACCCCGAGCGGGGGACCCTGCGTCGCTGGCTGTCGACCCTCGCCCACCGCCGGTCGGTGGACCTCGTCCGCCGCGAGGCGTCGGGCCTGCGTCGGCTGCGGCTCGCGGGCGCGGACCCGTCCGTGCCGACGCTCTCGTCGACCGTCGCGCCCGAGGAGACCGCCGTCGCGTCCGTGCTCGGGGCCCAGGTGCGTCGCGCCGTGGCGTCCCTGCCCGGCCCGCAGCGGCGCGCCGTCTACCTCGCGTACTTCGAGGGTCTGAGCTACCGGCAGGTCGCCGAGGCGCTCGGCATCCCCGAGGGCACCGCCAAGTCGCGCCTGCGGCTCGGCCTGCACCGCCTCTCCTCGCTCCTCGCCGCGAAAGGGATCACGTCATGCCCCTGACCGGTTCGTCCGACCACCTCCGTCGTGTGCCCGCACGGTCGGCGCCCGCCCCCGGCACGCGCGACGCCGTGCTGTCCGCGGCTCTCGCCCGCCGCCCGGCGACCATCCCGGCCGTCGTCGCCCCGTACGCGCTGCAGGCCCGGCGCCTCGACGACGTCCTCACCGACCTCGACGCGGCGGGGTGGGCGCGTCCCGTCGTCCACGGCTGGTCCGCTCGCCGAGTCGTCGCGCACCTGCACGCGCTCGACCGCGCCGTCGCCGGCCAGGTCGGCGCCCTCGTGCCGGCGTCCCCGGAGGACGACGCGGGGCGGGGCGCGGCGCCCGAGCGGGTCGTGCACGCGTGGCGCGAGCAGGCGCACGCGCTCGTACGCCGCGTCGGTGCGAGCTCGGTCGCGCTCGACGACGACATCCAGCTGCTGGGCGAGGTCCTCCCCGTGCGGACCGCACTGCTCCAGCGCGCGTTCGAGACCTGGATCCACTCGGACGACATCCGCCGCGCGCTCGACCGCGCCCCGAGCCCACCGCCGTCCGAGCACCTGGCGCCGATGGCCGACGCGGGGGTGCGCCAGCTCGTCGCGGCGCTCGGGCTCGTGCGGCCGCAGCACGCCGGACGCGTCGTGCGCGTCGACCTCGCGGGCCCGGGTGGGGGCCGGTGGACGCTTCCCGTGCCGGGGGCCCGTGCGGGCACCGCGCCGGACGCCGCCCTGCACCTCGACGTCCTCGAGTTCTGCTACCTGCTGGGCGGCCGGCGGGACCCCCGTCGCGTCGCGCACCGCTCGGCAGGCGACCCGCGCCTGGTCGCGGACCTCCTGGAGGTCGCGGCCGGCTTCGACCGCGACGAGACGGACGACGCGTGACGCACGCCCGGCGGCTCAGGCCGCCGGGCCCGCTCCTCCGGTGCGCTCCCCGTCCCGGGTGGCGTCCCGGCCTGCCCGCCGGACCCCGAGCGCGACCAGCCACACGACGACGAACGTCACCACGACCGCGTACCCGACGGCCCCGAGGTCGACGCCCTCGACCCAGGCCCACAGGCGGCCCTGCGAGCGTTCCCCGACGATCTGGGCCACCTCGACGCCGCCGATGCCGAGCGCCACGACGACCGAGAGCGCCGTGACCACGATGCTGTACCGGACCGTGCGCACCGGCCGGTCGAGCGCCCACCCGTACGCCACGCTCATGAAGCACCCGTCGGCCGTGTCGAGCAGCGACATCCCGGCGGCGAACAGCACCGGGAGCGTCAGCAGCGCGTACCAGGGCAGGTCGAAGACGGCCGCGCCGCCCGCGAGCGCGAGCAGCGACACCTCGGTCGCCGTGTCGAACCCGAGCCCGAAGAGCAGCCCCACGACGTACATGCGGCGCGGGCGGACCACCCGGCGCGTCACCGGCGCGAGGACGCGCGCGAGGAGACCGCCGGGCGCGAGCTGCCCGGCGAGCACCGAGCCGTCGGCCTCGCCGCGACGCAGGCGCCGCGCGACCCCCACGACCTGGCGCAGCAGCACCAGGTTGACGAGGCCGACGAGCAGCAGGAAGCCGGCCGAGACGGACGTCCCGATCGTGCCGGTCACCTGGTGCAGCACCGAGCCCTCGTCCTGCACCGGTCCCACGAGCGCCCGGGCACCGAGCGCGAGCAGCAGGCACAGCCCGAGGACGATCGACGAGTGCCCGAGCGAGAACCAGAAGCCGACCGAGAGCGGACGCCGGCCGGCCGCCATCATCGAGCGCGTCGTGCTGTCGATCGCCGCGATGTGGTCCGCGTCGAACGCGTGCCGCATGCCGAGCACGTACGCCGTGACGCCGAGGCCGAGGCCGAAGAGCTGCCCGTCGCCGAGCCGGTACCGCTCGGGCGCGACGACGCCGAGGAGGACGCCCCACCCGACGACGTGCAGTGCGGCGACGACCGCGACCATGGCGGCGACGGACCTGCGCTCGTCACGGGTGAGCGGACGGCGGCCCTGACGGAGGGGCGGGAGTGCGGTGGTCATGGTGGTCACCTGTCGCTTCGGTCGGTCCAGCATGGCGGGTCGGGTGGAGCGGGGTCGCGGAGCGGCGTGCTCGGCGTGCCGTCGGGCGGGAGCCGTCGGGCGGGTGGGGTCGGGCGGGTGGGGTCGGGGCGTCGGTGCCCGGCCGCCTCACGTCAGCCGACGACCTGCCCGAGGCCGCGCAGCGTGAGGACGCCACCCGCCACCACGACGGCCGCGGCGGCGAACCGGGGCGCGAGGGAGGCGAGGCGGTGCGTGGTGCCCTGCCGCGCTGCGCGGCGCAGGAGCCCGTCGCCGGTGCGCACGACCAGCACGCCGACGAGCGTGAGGGTGAGTGCCATGCCGGCGGAGAACGCGACGACGGCGGCGACTCCGACGCCGGCGTGCCCCGCGGCATGGGCGCCGAGCAGGACGAGGAGCGCGGTCGGGCTCGGTGTCAGTCCGCTCGCGACCCCGATGCCGGCGGTGCGGCCGGAATGCCGGCGGGCGGGTTCCGCGTCGGCGGCGGGTGCGTGCACGTGCGTCGGGCGCGCGGGGGCGGCGAGCGCGAGCGCGGCTCGGTCGTGCTCGTGCCCGACGCCGTGCGTGTGCGCGTCCGGGACGTGCGTGTGGCTGACCGCGCCGTGCCCGGTGTGCACGTGCCCGTCGCCGTTGTGCGCGTGCCCGTGCCGCGCGGCCCCGCGCAGCAGCGCGACCCCGAGAGCGAGCACCAGCGCGCCGGCCGCGACCTCGAACGCACCGAGCACACGACCGCTGAGCGTCGCCGCGGCAGCCGTGAGCAGCGCAGCGACGACGAGCACGCTCGACGTGTGCGCGAGGGTGACCGCGGCGCCGACCGCGAGAGCCTCCCGCAGCCGCCGGCCCCGGTCCCGGTCCCGCCCCGGTCCCGAGGCGACGAGGGCCGCCGCGATCACCGTCTTGCCGTGCCCGGGTGCGACCGCGTGCGCCGCACCGAGCGCGGCCGAGACCGCCAGCACACCGGCGAGCAGCCCGATGCCCAGCGGTCCGTCGCGTCCGATCGCGTCGTCGAGCCTCGCCTGGAGCGGCGCCAGCACGCCGCCGCCGGCTCGCGTGGCCGTGTCCGTGGACGCCCGCAGCGGCGTGCCGCCCGGGGCGACGACCGCCTCGGCGGCGGTGTCGTCGCGCGTCTGCCCGGCCGGGTAGTCCGTCAGCCGCGCGCTGACCGTGCGCCCGGGCGCGGTGCTGCCGCGCACGACGGTGCCGTCCCCGGCGAGCGTGATCTCGTGCCAGCCGACGTCGGTGACGGGCTCGGTCACGAGGCTGAGCCGGGTCGCGCCGTCGACCGCGCGTCGGCTCTCGAGGCGGCACTCGACGCGCAGCAGCGGGAGCCCCGCCGTGCCGGGTCGTTGCGTCGCGCTCGCGCTGCGCAGCCGCCACGGCTGTGCGACGCCGTCGCGGGCGAGCACGACGCGCCGCGCAGCCTGCGCGCACCGCTCGGAGGCCCACACCCGAGCCTCCGCAGCCGCGAGCCGTCCGTCGCCGTCCCGGTCCGCCGACCGGACCGCGGCGAGCGCGGGGATCTCCGCGAGGTCCTCGACGTGGTCCACGGTCGTGACGTCGGTCCCGACCACCACACCGTCGTACGTGCTCACGGACAGCTCGCCCTGGGGGTGGGCGGCCGCCGCGGACGCTCCCCCGACGAGCCCGAGCACGGCGGCGGCGCCGACGAGCCACCCGCGCCGCCTCACGACTCCACCGTCCCCAGCTGGGCGCGCACCTGCGCGGCCAGCGACGGCGGGAGCAGCCACTCCCCGTGCAGTGCCGCACGCAGGTCGGCGCTCGCGTCCAGTCCGAGCGCCGCGCGCACGATCCCGCGGTGCGCGAGCGCGGTCGGGTGCCGCCAGCCCAGGGCGAGCGCCTGGTCGGCGAGGACGAGGGCCTCGGCATCCCGGCCCGCTCGGTGCAGGGCCCACGCGCAGGCGTCCGCCGCCGTCACCGACGGCGCCCGGGCGTGGAGGTCGCGACCCGCACGCGCCGCGGACGCCGGGTCGCCGTGCTCGGCCTCGAACAGCACGTCGTCGGCGTCGGCCGCGACGCCGGAGCCCGCCGCGAGCTGCCGCGCGGCACGCGCGAGCTCGAGCACCCGCTCGGCCTCGTCCTCCGACCCGGTGGCGGCCAGCGCCTCCGCGTGCCCGGCCAGGTGCGCGGCGGTCGGCCTGAGCTCGACGGCCTCGGCCCACCGGCGCACCGCGAGCGCCCGGTCCCCCTGCGCCCAGGCGACCTGCGCGCCGAGCGCGACGAGGTCCGGGTCGCGCGGTGCGACCGCGGTGCCGGCGCGCCACGCAACGTCCGCGCCGGCGACGTCGTCGTCCCCGAGCGCGAGCAGACCCTCGTGCGTGCGGGCGAACGCCGCCTGCGCCGGCGTCCCCGCCCCGGCCGCGGCGTCCGCCATGAGCGCCCGGGCACGGGCGACGTCCCCGCGCAGCTCCGCCTGGTACGAGAGCCGCGTGAACGACGCCACCCCGGGCCGTGCGGCGTCGAGCTGCCGCGCGACGGCCAGCGCCTCGTCGTAGCGGCCGAGCTCGGTCAGGGCGTCCGTGAGGGCGGCGAGCGCGTCGGGCGAACCGGGACCCGCGTGCAGCGCGAGCCGGGCCTCGCGCTCGGCGCCCGCGAAGTCGTGGCGCGCCGCCGCGAGCGCGGCGCGACCCGCGAGGGCGCCCGCGTTGTCCCCCGGTTGCAGGTCGAGCGACCGGGCGAAGGCGCGCTCGGCGGCCGCGTACGCGCCCGGGTCGTGCGTGGCGCGTGCGCGTTCGAGCTGGAGCGCGCCCAGCGCGGTCCACGCCGGCCAGTCACCGGGGACCTCGCGCAGGTGCGCGTCGAGCGCAGCGGTCTCGGGGGTGCCGCGGCCGGCCGTGACGGCGGCGTCCCGGGCGGGGGGCGGCTCGCCGGGCGGCTCGACGAGCACGAGGGTGGCGGCGGTCAGGACCGCCAGGACCAGGACGACGGTCGCGGACCAGCGGACGGGACGAGACGACATGAGGGCCTCCGGACGGAGCAGGGCCGAGCCACGGGTGAGGGAGGGGCCGGGACCGCCGGCGTCGTGACGACGGTCCCGGCCCGTGGTGTCAGGCGGACGGGCTCGTCACCGGACGGGTGACGCGTCGTCGCTGACGTGTGAGCACCGCAGCGGCCGCGGCGAGGAGCGCGAGGAGCGCCGCCGTGGTCGCCGGTGCGGGGATGGACGGCACCGCGTCGGTGGCGCCGGCTGCGGTCGCGGAGCCGTCCGCGCCGCCGGTGAGCACCGTTGCGGCGCTCGCGGACGCGGCGTCGGCTCCGCCGTCGGTGCCGGGGTACGGCGTGCCGCCGCCGCTGTTGACGGACGTGGAGCCGCTCGTCGGCAGCCCGACGTACGGGAACACGTCCTCGAACGGCACGTCGTTCGCGTCGACGGCGTCGCCGAGGTCGTTCGGCGAGCCGACGAGCTCGCCCTCGACGACCTGCAGCGAGATGTCGAGCGTGTCGTCGGCGAGCCGGCGCCCGTTCGGGTACCCGTTCTTGTCGCCGCCGATCACCCCGAGCCGGCTGAACGTCTGGCCCGGGAACGGCGTGAGGTTGAGCCGGATCATCTCCGAGGGCCGCACGTTCGCGGGCTGGTTCAGGCCCGGGACGCCCGTGAGGAACACCTGCACGAGGTCGTTGCGCGGCGTGGCCGGCGCCTTGATGCCGTACACCGCCTCGACGACGGGCGGGAGCACCGGGTTCGTCACGTACTGCAGGAACTGCGCGTCGTTCGACGGGCTCGACGCGTTGAACCGGTCCTTGTCCTTGAGCGGGACGACGACCTCGTTCACGAGCGGGGAGCCGAGCCGGCTGACCTGCCGGTAGACGCCGTTCGAGTCCTTCTTGTACGTGCGCGACCAGATCCCGGCGATGTTGCCCGGGCCGCCCAGCTCGGCGACCGGCACCTGGATGGCCGTGGTGTTCACGTCGTACCCGCGCAGGGTGTCGTTGCCGACCTCGGACAGGTCGCCGTTGTACAGCAGGTTGAACACCCGCAGGTCGAGGAAGAACGGGTCGTCGGCCTGCCCGGCGAACGTGGTGCGGCCTCCGGCGGTGTAGACCGACTGCCGCCGCAGCGACGCGTAGTCGGGCATCGACGCCCGGCCCACGTTCGAGGGCGCCGCGACCATCCCGTCCCGGATCGTGCTCCACGCACCCGCGCGGAGCACCTGCAGCTTGTAGGTCTGGCGGATGTTCAGGTCGGGGTCGTCGAGCGACGTCACCGGGCCGGTGTTGTAGAGGAACGTGGCCGGGTTGCGCACGTGCGTCGTGAACGTCCACCGGTAGACGATGTCGGGTCGCGCGTCACCGTTCGTGTCGACCGCGATGTCGTAGAGCGCCTTGTCGTCGAACAGGTAGAAGTTCGGGCCGCCGGCAGGTTCGGAGAACGGCAGCCAGTTGGCGAGCAGCGTCACCGTCCCGGGCTTGTCGGGGCTGTGGAACGCGTACACGTCGGTCGTGTCGAGCTGCGGCGTCGCCGCGACGCCCGGCGCCTCCCGGTGGCTCGACGCCGAGGCACCCGTCGCACCGAGGGTTCCGGCGGACAGGGCGCCGGCGACCGCCAGCGCGAGGGCCGCCGCCGTGCGGCGACGGGGCGTGCGCCTGCGGGCGTGCGCCCGAGGGGGATGGTCGCGTGTGCTCATGGTGTCCTCCTGAGGTGGGGGTGCCGTGCGGCACCACCTCCCATTCGCAGCAGGACGGGCCGGTGGATCTCTCGGGTCCTCGCTGCCGGGGCACGGGACGCGTCGGGTGCGCGTCGCTCACGGGCGCACGCGCAGGCGCACGGCGAGCGACGGGGCGTCGGGGTCGTCCGCGTCGACGGTCGCGAGCAGCCGCAGGTCGTCCCCGGCGTGCTCGACCACGGCGAGGCCCTCGACCTTGACGACCGCCCCGTCGAGACGCGGCAGCGCGACGCCGTCCCGCACGCGGGAGCCGTCGAGGACGGCGAGGGCGGAGCCGACCACCGGACCGTCGTCCCGCGGGTCGGGCGTGTCCTCGGCGGCGGCGCTGACGAGCACCGTGCCGTCGCGCAGCGCCGCCGCGTCCGTCACCGCGAGGCCGACCCCGCCGACGTCACCCAGCGCGTACCGGCGCAACCCGCGCACCGGCACGTCGTCCGGGCGCACGCCACCGTCGAGGGCGCGCAGCAACCCGTCCAGATCCACGTCGACGCTCGCCGTCGGCACCCCGGCGTGCGGGAGCCCGCGCTGGAACCAGCGGAGCGCGTCACCGACGACGCACGCACCCTCGAGGTTGAGCAGGTCCGCCTCGATCTCGAGGCGCCGGGTGACGGCGGCGTACAGGGGCGCGAGGTCCGCGACGACTGGCTCCGGCCCGCCCGTGGGTCCCGGCGGCCGCAGCAGGCACCCGCGCACGCGGGCGGGCGAGGACCCCGAGCCGAGCAGCACCACCGCGCCCGCACCCCCGCGACGGCCGTCGGGCACGACGAACGCCGCCTCCAGGTCCGGCTTGAGCGCCTTGGTGCCGCGCGCCTCCTCGAACGTCTCGAGCCCGCGGACCGGCGGCAGCGCGCGGACCGGCGTCACGCCGCCCGGCCGCACCCACGCGGCGTGGGTCGCGTCGTCCTGCGCGACGAGCCAGCCTCCCGCGAACGCCACGACCGCCGACGCCGCCCGCACCGGCGTGCCGTCGTCGAACCGCAGCGCGGTGACGTGCTCGACCTCGACCTGCAACCGGCACCTCCGCGGGCGGCCCGGCGCGGGAGGCCGGGCTCACGACCACGCTAGGACCGGGCCGGGCCGGGCACCCGTCGACGGGCGCCGCCGTGCCGCACCGCGGGGTCAGGGTGCGCCGAGCTGGCGCCGGCCGGCGCGTGCCGCGAATGCGTCGAGCGCGGCGAGCACCTGCGCGGACTGCCAGAGGATCGAGCGGCGACGACCACCCACCTGTGCCAGCGCCCCCACCTCGACGAGCCGCCCGATCGCCTTCATCGCGTTGGTGTGGGTGATGCCCAGCTCGCGCTGCACCAGCCCGGTGTGCAGCACCGGCTGACGAAGGACCAGGTCGACGAGCGGCCACACCGAGGAGTCGGACCGTGCTCGGATGCTCGACACCCAGCCGGCCCGGACCTCGCGCAGCTCGTGCACCAGGACACCACCGTTGGCGACCGCGTCGAACGACGCCTGGGCCATCGTGTCGACGATCGGGGCCGGATCGCCGAGCCGGTAGGCGGTCAACGCGTCGAAGTACGCCCGGGTGTCCACGAGCAGACCGGCCGAGACGGGCACCGTGACGGACCGGGTGAGCGCACGCTTGCGCAGCAGAGCGTGGACCAGCGCCCGACCGGTGCGGCCGTTGCCGTCGGGGAACGGGTGGATGGTCTCGAACTGGGCGTGCGCGAGCGCGGCGTGCGGCAGCGGGGGGACATCCTCCCGGGCCATGAACGCGACGAGGTCGTGGATCGCCGGGACGACGCGATCGGCGTGGGGAGGCACGAAAGCCGCCCGGTGCGGCGAGTAGCCACCGCCCCCGATCCACACCTGCTGGGTACGCCACCTCCCGGCGATGTCGGGCTCCGCATCCTGCATCAGGGCCCGGTGCATCTCGAGGACGGACCCGGCGTCGAGCCGCTCCGACAGCCGGATCGCCGCCTGCATCGCGTGGACGTTGCCGACGATCTGCGTCGCGTTCCGCTTGGCGTCCTCCCCCAGCTCCGCGAGGGCGATCTGCTTCGCCCCGGACGTCAGCCTCTCGATCTCCGAGGACGACGCCGACTCGGAGCGCAGGAGGATCGAGGCGAACGGCGCGGTGTCGTGGCCGACCTCGACGTCGAACTCACGGATCAGGACCGAGGCCTCCTCGGCCGCAGCCGCGGTCTCCCGCGGCAGGCGGACCTCGACGTCGGCGATCTCCGGCGTGACGGCAGCCCGGTACAGCTCCGACATCTGCTCCCGGGCGGAGCGGGACAGGAGCTCGGGAGGTAACGACGAGCGCCAGAGGTGCTCCTGGAACAGCGCCGGCGGCCAGCCATCCGTTGTCACGGGCCGACGTTATCACCGGATGTTTCACTAAAGATGGACATCGCCGAGCGTCGCGCATCCCGGAGAGGTCGGGTTCAGCCCCCGATCCCCGCCAGAGCCGCGTACAGGTTCCGATCTCCGGCGAACCCGACGTTCTCGAAGGAGCACTGCTCGAACGTCACGTCCTGCACCACCAGCACCCCGGAGTGCGGGCCGGGCGTGAGCTCGTAGAAGATCGCGTCCGCGCCCGGGCCACCGAGGTCGCAGCCGCTCACGACCATGTCGCCCTGAGGCACGATCACCACAGGACCTCGCACGACGCAGCGACGGAAGGTCAGCCCTCGCAACGGAGCCGGTGGCCCCGTCCGGTCGATCAGATCGACGAGGTACACCACCTGATCCATGAAAGTCGTGTCGTCGTCCCACACCTCGGCCATGCCGGCCCCCCACCTCACCACCGAGACGGCACGGTCGCCGCCTACGCCCGTGAACCTACCGGGCGCGCCGCGAGAACCAACAGGATGAAGCGGCAGTCTGACGTGCGTGCTGGACCAGCACTCCGGACCGCCCCGCCTTCCGAAATCGCACCGATCACGACGGTCTCGACTCGCGCAACCGTCGACGCAGGACCGTTCAGCCGAAGGGCCACCTCTACCGCGTTCTCACGATCACGCTGCACAAACGAGCAACGGCCCGACCACGCGTCTCCGCAGGTCAGGCCGTGTTCGTCGCTGTCTCAACGAGTGTCCGGAGGGGGACTTGAACCCCCACGCCCGTTAGGGCACTAGCACCTCAAGCTAGCGCGTCTGCCATTCCGCCACCCGGACAGGTGGACCGTGAGAGGACGTCGGGCACTCCCGGCGCTCCCTCAGGTGCGGCAGAAAACATAGCACGGTGCGGCGGCCGAGCATGCATCGCCCCCGAGGGGCACACTGGCCCCGGGGAGCGTTCCAGCAGCGTACGGACGCATCGGGTGAGATCGACGGGCGCCCCCGGACCAGGAGGTCGGCATGGCCGAGGAGAGCACGTCGAGCGACCGCTCGGTGGTCCCGAGCCGTCTCCTCGCGGGGGCGAGCCCGGCGGCGCGCAAGGTTGCCGGTGCGCGGCGCAACCCGTCGGTGATCGGCCTCGAGCAGACGGCCCCGCACTGGCTGCGCGTCCTGGCCGGTGTCGGGTGGCGGCTGCTCGTCGTCGTCGCGGCGGTCGCCCTGATCTTCTACGCGACCTCGCGCGTGCAGCTGCTGTTCGTCGCGGTGTTCATCGCGCTGGTCATGACGGCGGTCCTGCGTCCCGCGGTCGACGGGCTCTCGCGGTTCCTCCCCCGCGGGCTCGCGACGGCGCTGTCCCTGCTCGGCGGCATCCTCGTGCTGCTCGGGCTGCTCACGTACGTCGGGGTCTCGGTCGCCGGGCAGTGGGAGAGCCTGTCGACCCAGTTCGCCGAGGGCATCGACGACATCATCAACTTCCTGGAGAACGGCCCGCTGCCGTTCTCCGTCACGACCGAGCAGCTCAACGAGTGGATCGACAACGGCCGGGCGTGGGTCGTCGAGCACGGCGGGGAGCTGGCCGGGCAGGCTGCCGCCGGTGCGGGCGGCGTGGTCGAGGTGTTCGGTGCGCTGGCGCTCGCCACGTTCTGCTCGGTGTTCTTCCTGGCCCGCGGGCGCGAGATGTGGGTGTGGTTCCTCAACCAGCTCCCCTCGCGGGTGCGCGAGACGTGGAAGGTCGCCGCAGGGGCCGGCTGGTACACGTTCTCCGGCTACACGCGCGGCACGATGATCATCGCGGTGTCCGACGGGCTGCTGGCGTTCCTCCTGCTGTCGATCGTCGGCGTCCCGCTCGCTGCGCCGCTCGCGGTCCTCGTGCTCATCGGCGCGTTCATCCCGCTCATCGGGGCCCCCGCGGCGATGATCATCGCGATGATCGTGGCGCTCGCCGCGAACGGGCCGATCCAGGCGGCGGTCGTCGGCATCGGCATCGCCCTCATCGGGCAGTTCGAGGGACACATCCTGCAGCCCCTCGTCATGGGCAAGCAGGTCTCGCTGCACCCCGTCGTCGTCGCGCTCTCCGTGACCGCGGGGACGCTGACCGCGGGGATCCTGGGCGCGGTCATCTCCGTGCCGCTCGTGGCGGTGTGCTGGGCGATCTTCTCGCGGCTGCGGCGCGTCGACCCGCCGATGGAGGAGCCGGTGACGGACGAGGACGACGCACTGCCCGACGACGCGGAACGCATCGCCGGGCAGTGATCGCCCGCCGGGCGGACGGCGAGCACCCTGCGCCGCCCGCCCGCACCCGCCCCTCCGGCTCAGGGCCGGATCTCGTACACCGCGTTGAACGGCGTGCGCGCCGCGACGCGGAACCGCGTGAACCCGGCCCGCCGAGCGACGTCCTCGACCGCGCGCGGCCCGGCCTGGGCGCCGAGAGCGTGGCCGCCGTGCTGCGCGAGCGCGTTCGGGACGCACAGGAACGTCGAGCCGGCGTAGTAGAGGCGGCCGACCGTCGTGAACGTCTCCTCGACGTCGTCGCTCGCGAGCGGCTCGACGACCATCCAGGTGCCGTCCGGCGACAGGGACCGGAGCACCTGCCGGGCCGCACCGACCGGGTCACCCATGTCGTGCAGGCAGTCGAACATCGTCACCAGGTCGTAGCCGGCGCCACCGAGATCCTGCGCGCTCGCCACCTCGACGCCCACCCGGTCGGCGACACCGGCCTCGGCGACACGCGCGCGGGCGAGGTCGACGGACGCCGCGTGGGGATCGGACGCGGTGAAGGTCGACGCGGGGAACGCCTGCGCCATGAGCACGGTCGACGTCGCGAGCCCGCAGCCGACGTCGGCGACCCGGCCGCCCGCCGAGAGCCGCTCGACGACGCCGTCGAGCGCGGGGAGCCAGCTCGGGACGAGCTCGGCGACGTAGCCGGCGCGGTAGAACGCGTCCGTGCCGACGTGCACGTCCGCGTCGTGCTCGCCCCACGCGATGCCCTCCCCGGTGCGGAACGCCTCGGCGAGGCGCGGCTCGGCCCGCAGGTAGCCGAGCACCGCCACCGACGCGGCCGGCAGGTTCGGGCCGTCGGGGTCGGCGAGGCAGAACGCCTGCTCCGGCGTCAGCGAGAAGGTCGCGTCGGCCCGGTGGTGCTCGACGTACCCGCCGGCGGCCTGCCCGCGCAGCCACTCGGTGAGGTAGCGCGGGTCGCAGCCCGTGCGGTCGGCGAGGTCGTCGGGCGTCGCGGGGGCCTCCGCGAGCGCCCGGTAGAGGCCGAGCCGGTGGCCGAGCGCGACCTGGCCCGCGGCGCCCGTGGCGGCGAGGTCGGCGGTGAACCGGCCGAGGAAGGCGAGGACGGCGTCCTGGTCCATGAGGTGTCTCCTGTGCTGTGTCGTGCTGCGGTGGTCCGGCCCGCCCCGACGTCGGCGTGATCGCCGGCGTGGTCCCACCGTCGCGGGGTGCGCTGTCACGGGCCTCGCACGCGCTCGCACGCCGCTGTCACGAGGGCCCCGCCTGCTCCGGACCGGGCCCCTGCCCGGCGTCGCGCCGGTCCACGCGCGCCACCCCCGGGCTGGGTCGACCCTGCCCGCGGCGAGCCGTTCCCCAGCAGCCCGCACGGCGGCATGCTGGGCACGGGAGGTGCGGCATGGACGCGGTCGACGCGGCGCCGGAGGTGCGGGTCGACGTGCTGGGGCCGCTGCGGCTCACCGTCGGCGGCACCGAGGTCGCCGTCGTGGGGATGCGGCGGCGCGCGGTCCTCGCGCTGCTCGCGCTCTCGGCAGGACGCACGGTGACCGTCGCGACGCTGGTGGACGCACTGTGGCCCGACCGTGTCCCTGCCTCCGGCCGCCAGGCCCTCCAGTCGCACGTGTCGCGGCTGCGGGCCCACCTCGGTCCGGGCGCGGCGCGGCTCGCGACGACACCCGAGGGGTACCGGCTCGACCTCCCGCCCGACGCCGTCGACCTCGGCCGTGCACGGGCGCTCCTGCACGCCGCCCGGACGGCGCCGGCGGAGCGCTCCCTGGCGCTGCTGCGTGAGGCCTCCGCGCTGTGGCGCGGGCCCGTGCTCGCCGACCTGACCGACGTGGCACCCGTGCGCGACGCGGCCGTCGCGTCCGAGCGGCTCCGCCAGGAGACCACCCGAGCCGTCGTCGCTGCGGCGCTCGCGGCCGGCCACCCGGGCGAGGTGCTCGAGCTCGCCGCGGCAGCGGCGGCGCAGGACCCGCTCACCGAGCCCACGACGCTGCTGCACATGCGCGTGCTCGCCGCGACGGGACGCGCGCCTGACGCCCTGCGCGTCGGGCGGGCCTTCCGGCGCCGGCTCGGCGAGCAGACGGGGCTCGACCCGACCGCGGCGCTCGCCGCGGTCGAGCGGGAGGTCGCGAGCGGAGCTGCCGGCCCCCGGATCAGCTCCGGCGCGCGGGCGGGTGCCGCCCCGCACCGGGCGTCCGCGCTCGTGGGCCGCACGGAGGAGGTCGCGCTGCTGCGCGGGCTCCTCGGGAGCGAACGGCTCGTGACGCTGGCGGGCACGGGTGGGGTCGGGAAGACGAGCGTCGCCGTCGAGGTCGCCCGGAGCGCGGACGACGCGGTGGTGCTCGCGCTCGCGCCCGTCGACGACCCCGGCGCCGTCCCGCACGCGCTCGCCTCGGCGCTCGGTCTGGCGGGGGTACGGGGAGACGTGCTGACGGCCTGTGCCGCGCTCGTGGGCGACCGGCCCGCGCTGCTGCTCGTGGACAACGCGGAGCACCTGCTCGCGGCGGTGCGCGACGCCGTGGCGGCGCTCCTGGGCGCGTGCCCGCGGCTGCGCGTGCTGGTCACGAGCCGTGAGCCGCTCGGTCTGGCCGCGGAGCGCACGGTGCGCCTCGCGCCGCTGGACGTGCCCGTGGCGGGGACCGGCCCCGAGCACGTGCGCGACTCCCCTGCCGTCTCGCTGTTCCTCGCGCGGGCGGACCGGGTGCGCCCCGGTGTGGTGACCACGCCGGCCGACCTGGCGGTGGTCGCCGAGGTCGTGCGGCGCCTCGACGGCATCCCGTTGGCCATCGAGCTCGCCGCCGGGCGGCTGTCGACGCTCGGGCTGCGGGACCTGCGCGACAGGCTCGACCGCGCGCTGGACCTGCTCGGCGACGGGCGCCCCACGGCCGACGCCCGGCACCGCACGCTGCGCGCGACGATCGCGTGGTCGGACGCGCTGCTGTCGCCCGACGAGCGCCTGCTGCTCCAGAACCTCGCGGCGTTCCCCGACGGGCTCGACCTCGCGGCCGCGGAGCGCCTGGCGGCGGCGGTCGGGACGCACGGGGACCCGGCGACGCTGCTCGCGCGGCTCGTCGACGCCTCGGTGCTGCAGGTCGAGCTCGACGGGGCGACCCGGTACCGGCTGCTCGAGACGGTCCGGAGCTACGCGGCGGGCACGGCGGACGGTCACGCCGGCGTGGAGCACCTCCTGCGGTGGGCCCGGGGCCTGGTGGCGGACGTCGCGGCGGGGATGGAGACCGAGCGCGAGCCGGCGGCCGACGCGACGCTGCGCCGGGAGCTCGCGAACCTCCGCGCCGCCTGGCACGCGGCCCGCACGCGCGGGTCCGTCGACGACGCGGCGGAGCTCGTCGTCGGGCTCGTCGCGGCCGTCGGGTACCGGGACCTGCTGGAGCTCCGCGCATGGGCGCTCGAGCTCGCGGAGGACCCGTCGCTCGTGGGGCACGTGCACGAGGCCGCGGTCCTGGGCGTGGCGGCGGAGGCGGCGTACCAGGGCGGCGACCCGGCACGGGCGGACGCGCTGGCGCGCGCCGGGCTCGCCTGCGCCCGCGACGACGAGGGCCGGTGGCACTGCCTCCTGCCGCTCGCCGTGGTCGCGCTCGCGCGTGGTGCGCACGCGGAGGCCGTGGAGCACGCGCTCGCCGCCGCCCGACTGGGGCCCGCGCCCCGGGAGACGTACGGCGTCGCCGCCCTCGCGAGCGCCTACGCGGGTGACCTCGTGTCGGCCCGCTCGCTCGCCGACCGCGGGCGCCCCTGCGCCACGTCACCGACGCTGCGAGCCTGGGCCGCCTACGTGGACGGGGAGATCGCGCAGCTCGCGGGCGAGCTCGACGCTGCCGAGGGTCACTACGTCGACGCGGTCGAGGCCGCGCGCGTGTCCGGTGCCGGCTTCCTGCTCGGCGTCGCCGGCATCGGCCTGCTCTCGGTGCAGTCGGCCCGCGGGCGGGTGCGCGAGGCGCTCACCGGGTACCTCGGGGTCGTCGACCACTTCGCGGCCACCGGCAACTGGACGCACCTGTGGCCTGCGCTACGAGATCTCGCGGACCTCCTCGGGCGGCTCGATGACCCCGCGGCGGCCCGGTCCCTGCACGCGGCGGCCGACGCCGCCCCTGACGCGCCGGCGGACGGGAGGCGGCCGCGAGGACCTGGTGCGCAGAACCCCACGGATCGTCCTGCGGTGCTGACGGTGGCGCGCGAGGCGGTCGGGTGCGCTCTCGACCGGCTGCCGGACCGCGCCTCGCCCACCGCCACGGCCGGTGTCGGCGAGCCCGGCGCCGAGTTCCCTCGGCCGGATCGGGTCGGTCGCATGCTTCCGTTATCGAGTGGGCACCCTGGGCGGCAGGCGCGGGGCCGCGCATAGCCGCCACATGCCGCAGACCCGCACC
Source organism: Cellulomonas sp. NPDC055163 (assembly GCF_053607065.1). Taxonomy (NCBI): domain Bacteria; kingdom Bacillati; phylum Actinomycetota; class Actinomycetes; order Micrococcales; family Cellulomonadaceae; genus Cellulomonas; species Cellulomonas sp. NPDC055163. Next base: position 156,332 of record NZ_JBSGSU010000008.1, read on the forward strand.
CCCTGGGGCCACAGCCGCGCCGTTCGGCCGAGAGGATGGTCTCAGCGGCCCTGCGCACCGCGACGGCACCGCGGACCGCTACGGTGTCCGGCGTCGTCCCCCGGAGGTGAGCCGTGCGTCGCACGCGTGGTCGACGTCGCACGCGCGACGTCGTGAAGAAGGGTGTCGAGGGCGTCGCGGACGCCGTCGAGGCCGTCGAGGTCGCCGGGCTCGTAGTGCGGGTGCTGACGTTCCCGTTCCGGATCCTGGCGCGGGCGTTCAGCCTGTTCGACTGAGCCCGCTCAGCGGGCCGGCGCGGTGTCCGGGCCGACGTCCCCGTCCGCGTCGCCGTCCGCGAAGCGGTCGAGCACGAGCGCCAGCGCCGCCTCGAGCTCCGCGCGCACCTCCGGCGCGGGCATCCGCAGCGGCGCAGGGACGTCACCCACCGGGAGGCCGAGCAGCTGACCCACGACGTGCAGCGCGCGCGGGCCGCCGGAACGCATGACGAGGTCGACGAGCGGCGCCAGGTGCGCGAGGAGTGCCAGCGCCCCCGCCTCGTCCCGCTGCGCCGCGAGGTGCGCGACGGCGGCGTACGGACCCGGCAGGACGCCCGCGAGCGCCGAGTGCCAGGTGCGAGCGCCCGCGAGCAGCCCGTGCACGCCGAGCACGTCCCCGCTGTAGCCGACCTCGACACCCGCCGGGGCGCCGGCGAGGACGGCGGCCGCACGCGCGCGCACCGCCCCGGGGTCCGGCGCACGGTCCTTGACCCCGCCCACCCCCGGCAGCGCGGCGGCCCGCAGGAGCGCCTCGACGCTGAAGTCGTACCGCGTGGTGACGGGGTTGTGGTAGATCCACACCGGCCGCTCGGCGGCCTCGGTCACGTCCCGCACGAGGCCCAGGACCTCGTCGTCGGTCAGCGGCAGGTACGCGGTCGTCGGGAGCAGGAGCGCGTCGGCCCCCGCGTCCTGCGCGTCGCGCACGAGGGTCAGGACGTCGCGCGTCGCGAGCGCGCCGACCCCGGCCAGCACGGGCACCCGCCCGGCGGCGGCCTCGACCGTCGTCGCGACGACCGCGCGGCGCGTCGCGGGCTCGAGGTAGGCGAACGCGCCGACGCTGCCGAGGACGCACACCCCGCTCGCACCCGCCGCGACGACGCGCTCGACGAGCCGCCCGAGGACGTCCGGGGCGAGCGCACCGTCGGCGCCGCGCGGGGTGGGGACGTAGGCGACGAGGGGTCCGAGGAGCGGCACCGGCGCAGCGTAGCGACGCGGTCCCCTCGCCGAGGAGCGAATACCGCCTCAGTGGAAGTCGCGCGACGAGGACCTGACCCGCAGCGACAGCGGCGCGAGGTGCTCGGCGAGGAGGTTCGTCGCACCGTCGGCCCGCTCGAGACGGCCGCGCACGACGAGTGCCGGTGACGTGCGCGCGACCTTGCGGAACCGCTGCCAGAGGCCCGCGGAGCAGATGACGTTGAGCAGCCCCGTCTCGTCCTCGAGCGACAGGAACGTCACGCCCCCGGCGGTCCCGGGTCGCTGGCGGTGCGTGATGACGCCCGCGACCGCGACGCGGCGCCCCGTCTCGTGGCGGAACGCCTGCTCGACGCGCAGGACCCCCGCGGAGTCGAGACCGTCGCGCACGAACTGCGTCGGGAACGAGTCGGTCGAGACCCCGGTGGCCCACACGTCGGCGACGGCGAGCTCGACGTCGCTCATCCCGGGCAGCGTCGGGGCGCTGACCCCGACGCTGACGCCGGGCAGCGTGTCGGGGCTCTCCTGCGCGAGCGCCCCCGCGGCCCACAGCGCCTCGCGCCGCGTCGCCCCGAGGCTGCCGAGCGCGCCCCCCGTCGCGAGCGCCTCGAGCTGCGCGGTCGACAGGCGCACGCGCCGCGCGAGGTCGCGCAGGTCCGCGAACGGCCCGTGCTCGCGCCGCTCGGTCACGAGCCGCTCCGCGACGTCCTCCCCCACGCCCCGCACCGACGCGAGCCCCATGCGCACCACGAGCGTGCGCCCGGCCGGTGTGCGCGCACCCACGGCCGCGGTGCCCGACGGCGTCGGGACGAGCGGCGGCTCCCCGCCCGGAGGCGGCGGGGCCGTGCGCTCGACGCACGCCTGGACGTCCGAGCGCTGCACGTCGGGCCGCAGCACCTCGACGCCGTGCCGGCGCGCGTCGGCGACGAGCGACTGCGGGGAGTAGAAGCCCATCGGCTGCGCGGCCAGCAGCCCCGCGTAGAACGCCGCGGGGTGGTGCACCTTGAGCCACGAGCTCGCGTACACGAGGAACGCGAACGAGTACGAGTGCGACTCGGGGAAGCCGAAGTCGGCGAACGCCTTGAGCTTGTCGTAGATCTGCTCGCGGACGCCCGGCGGGATGCCGTTGGCCTCCATCCCGGCCATGAGCCGCGCCCGCATCGCCTCCATGCGCTCGATCGACCGCTTCGAGCCCATCGCCCGGCGCAGCTGGTCGGCCTCGGCGGGCGTGAAGTCGGCGACGTCGATCGCCATCTGCATGAGCTGCTCCTGGAACAGGGGGACGCCGAGCGTCTTGGACAGCGACTTCTCGAGCAGCGGGTGCAGGTATGTGACCTTCTCGCGGCCGTTGTAGCGGTTGATGTACGGGTGCACCGAGCCGCCCTGGATGGGCCCGGGGCGGATCAGGGCGACCTCGATGACGATGTCGTAGAACTTCCGGGGCTTGAGCCGCGGCAGGGTGCCCATCTGCGCGCGCGACTCCACCTGGAACACCCCGACGGTGTCGGCGGCGCACAGCAGGTCGTAGACCGCGGGGTCCTCGTGCGGGAGCCCGTGCAGCTCGACGTGCACGCCCTCGTGCTCGCGCACCTGGTCGAAGCCGATGCGCAGCGCGGTCAGCATCCCGAGGCCGAGCAGGTCGAACTTGACCAGCCCGGCGTCGGCGCAGTCGTCCTTGTCCCACTGCAGCACCGTGCGCCCGGGCATCCGCGCCCACTCGACGGGGCACACCTCGATGACCGGCCGGTCGCACATGACCATGCCGCCCGAGTGGATGCCGAGGTGGCGCGGGAGCCGCAGGAACCGCTCCGCGAGGTCGACGACGTGCTCGGGGATCTCGTCGAGGTCGCTCGCGGCGGGCGGCAGGTGCGCGGGGACGACGTCGTGACGGTCCTTGGTCGGCTCGCCGACGGCGCGGTCGGTGTCGTGCACGCGGTGGTCGGGGACGACGGGGCGGGACACCGGGCGGGGCGCCTGGCCGGGAACCGCCGCCGGTCCGTGGTCGGGCGTCGCGGCCACCGGCGCCGCGCCCTGCCACCACGGGAGCCCGCGGTCCGGGCCCCGCAGGCTCCCCCACCGCTCGATGCTCTTGCTCCACGCGTCCTGCTGCCCCGCGTCGTAGCCGAGCGCACGTGCGGCGTCGCGCACCGCCGAGCGCGGGCGGTAGCCGATGACGTTGGCGACCTGCGCGGCGTGCGTGCGCCCGTGCGCCGCGTAGACGTACTGGATGACCTCCTCGCGGCGGCCCGACTCGATGTCGACGTCGATGTCCGGCGGACCGTCGCGCTCCGGGGCCAGGAAGCGCTCGAACAGCAGCCCGTGCTTGACCGCGTCGACGGCCGTGACGCGCAGCGCGTAGCAGACCGCCGAGTTCGCGGCCGAGCCGCGGCCCTGCGCGAGGATCCCGTTGCGGCGGCAGAAGTCGACGAGGTCGTACACGACGAGGAAGTAGCCCGGGAAGCCGAGGTCCTCGATGACGCGCAGCTCGTGCTCGATCTGCGCGTAGGCGCCGGGCACCGTCTCGGCCTCGGGCGGCCCGTAGAGCTCGCGCGCACCGCGCCGGACGAGCTCGCGCAGCCAGGTCGCCTCGGTGTGCCCCGCGGGCACCGGGTACGGCGGCAGGTTCGGGGCGACGAGCGACAGGTCGAACGCGCACTCGAGCCCGAGGTCCGCGGCCGTGCGCACCGCGTCCGGGTGGCGGCGGTGGCGCATGAGCATCTCGCGCGCCGAGCGCAGGTGCGCGGTCGGGGCGCCCGGCAGCCAGCCGTCGAGGTCCTCCATCGACGAGCGGGCGCGCACCGCGGCGAGCGCGGCGGCCAGGTCGGCGTCGCGCGGGGTCGCGTAGTGCACGTTCCCGGTCGCGACGAGCGGCAGGTCGCCCGCGGCGGCGAGGGCCGCGAGCGCGTCCGCGAGCTCGGAGTCGAACGGGTCGCCCGTGTCGGTGACCTCGACCGCGACGTTGTCGTGACCGAACAGCGCGACGAGCCGGTCGACCTCGGCGCGGGCGGTGACGAAGCCCTCGGGCGTCACGGGTCCGGCGCCCGCGCGCCCGGTCAGCGCGCGCCGCACCGCGCCCTTGCGGCACCCGGTGAGCACGAGCCACTGCCCGGCGGCCTGCTCGGCGAGCCCCTCGAGCGTGTAGTGCGCGGCGCCCTTGGTCCCGGTCGCGAGGTGCGCGGTCGCGATGGCCCGGGACAGCGCGCGGTAGCCGTCGGCGCCGCGCGCGAGCACGGGCAGGTGCGTCGCGCGGGGGTCGGGCACGCCGGTCGGAGGGTCGAGCACGTCGGGTCCGGGGCGCGGGCGCCCTGGCGTCGTGCCGGAGCCCGCCCCGGGCGTCCCGCCGGGCACGGGCAGGTGCAGCTCGGCGCCGAACACCGTGGGGAGCCCGACGACCCGGGCCGCCTGCGCGAACCGGACGACGCCGTAGAGCCCGTCGTGGTCGGTGAGCGCGAGCGCGGACAGGCCGAGGCGGGCGGCCTCGTACGCGAGCTCCTCGGGCTGGCTCGCGCCGTCGAGGAAGCTGAACGCGGAGTGCGCGTGCAGCTCGGCGTAGCGCGCGGACCGTCCCGTCCCCGTCATCGTGCGTCCCCCTCCCTCGTCGGTCCTGTCGGTGCCACTCAGTCGTACGTCGCCTCGCACGTCCACACGCCGTCCGTGCACGCGAGCAGCACCGCGCGCCCGTCGTCGAGCGTCGCCTGCACGTGCGAGCGCACCCGGACCACCCCGGTCCACCACCGGTCCGCGAGCGGCCACGGCCCGGCCCAGCCCGCGACGGCCCGCGGGTCCTCCCCGGGCCAGCGCACCGTCGCGGGCTCCCCGCTGAGGACCGCACGCTCGTCGAGCCGCACGTGCGTGCCCGCCGCGTCGCGCACGTCGACGGGCTGCGGCTCGGTCAGCACGGTCGCGGGCGCGGGCTCGGGCAGCCGCCCGGGCCACGGGCGGTCCGCCGGGCGCGGGGCCGCCGTCTGGTCGCCCCACGGACGCAGGTGCACCTGGTCGCGCAGGTCGCGCCCGCCCTGGAGGGCCACCGTGAGCACGCCGTCGCCGCCGATGAGCCCCTGCACGCGGTCCAGCGCCCGGTGCGCGCGCAGGTCCCCGCCGGACGGCCCGCCCCACAGCCGGCCCTGCTCGGCACCCGCGGGGGCGACGTCCTGCGCCGCGATCGTCAGGTGCACGAGGGCAGCCGGCGCCGGGTCGTCCGCGGTCAGGTCGCGCGCGCGCCGGCCCGGCCGGCCCGCGAGCGCCCCGGTCGTGAGCCAGCCCTCGAGCTGCCAGCGCACGCGGTCGGTGATGCGCGCCGCGGTGAGCCCGCCGAGCCCGCCGAGGTCGGTGCGCCACGTGCGCGCGAGCTCCTCGCCGGCGTCGGTGCGGGCCACGATCTGCAGCCGCCCGCACGTCACGGAGTGCTCGAGCAGCAGCGCGTGGAGCTCCTCGGCGAGCCGGCGCCCCGCGAACGTCGCGGCGTCGACGCGCTCGGCGGGCGGGTCGAGCTCGCACGCGACCTCGAGGTCCGTCTCGGGGCGACGGCGCGCGGGCGGGCGGTCGTCGGCGCCGCGCGCGAGCGTGTGCGCCCAGACCCCGGTCCGCCCGAACCGCGCGTGCACGTCCGCCGACGGCAGCGTCGCGAGGTCCCCGAGCGTGCGCAGGCCGAGCCGCAGCAGCAGGTCGACGAACGCGGTGACCTCCTCGGCGGCGCCGTCCTGCACCGCGGCGTGCACGAGCTCCCCGACGCCGAGCGGCCCGAGGAACGCGCGCGACCCGCCGGGCGGGACGGTGCTCCCGCTGCGGGCGGCGAGCACGGCGGCGAGCAGCCCGTCGGCGGTGCCCACGTGCGCCTCGTGCCCGGTGCGCTCGGCGACCGCCGTGACGAGCCGCTCCGCGAGCGCGTCCTCGGAGCCGTGGTAGCGGCTCGCACCACCCGCGGGCAGCAGCAGGAGCCCCGCGCGGGCGACCTCGAGCCCGGCGACGACCGTCTCGGCGGCGGCCACGACCGGCTCGAACAGCCGCACGTCGCGGCCCTCGTCGACGGGGAGCAGCACGAGCTCGGGGCAGCAGCCCTGGGCCTGACGCCGGCGCATGCCGCGGCGCACGCCCTGCGACCGAGCGAGCGCCGAGGCCGCCGTGACGCGGCGCGCGTCGTGCACCGCGGCGGGCAGGTGCGGCGGGACCTGCCCGGCCCGGACCGCGGCGAGCACGGGCCAGTCGGGCACCCACAGGACGGTCGTGCGGGTGCTCATCCGACGAGCCTCAGCGTCGCGGCGGGCGCGCCCTCGGCCGCCGCCACCTCGGACGCCGGCGCGACGGGCGCGGGGGCCAGCGAGGCGGCGGTGACGCGCGCGCGCGGCTCGACGAGGGCCGGCGCGGGGCGGCCCAGCGGGAGCGCGAGGTCGACGGTCGCGGGGACCGCCGCCGAGCCGCGCCCGGTCCGCACGACGCGCAGCTCGTGCGTGCGCAGCCGCCCGTCGCCCGCCCCGACCCCGCTCCACCGGCCCTGCTCGGCGGTCAGCACGACGTGGGCGCCGGGCCACGGCGCGCTCGTGAGCAGCACCGACCCGCGCTCGCGCGCCCGGGCGGCGAGCCGGCGCCGGTCGGCGTCGGTGAGCGCAGCCTCGGGTCCCACGAGGACGACGTCGACGCCGTCGAGGAGCGCGGCGACGACCGTGGGCGCGTCGAGCCCGGGTGCGGGGACGACCGCGAGCCGGTCGAGCGCGACTCCGGCCTCGGCGGCGGCGAGCAGGCCCGCGGTCGGCTGCCCGACCAGCGCGGCCCACGCCCCTCCCGCGCAGGCCGAGGCGAGCAGTGCGAGGAGCAGCGACGTCGAGCCGAGCACCGTGACGGTCCCGCCGCGGCGCAGGCCGTCGGGCAGCAGCGTGGTCAGCTCGGCGGGGACCGGCAGCGCGGGGCGCTCGGTCGTCAGCAGCGAGGTGCGGCGGGCGACGGGGACGTGGGCGCCGGCGCCGTGCACCGCGTTCGGCGCGGCGTGGAGCAGGGCGTCCGGCCCCGCGCCCGGTGCGTCGTCGCGCACCGCAGCCGGTGCGTCGTCGCGCACCGCGACGGGACCGTGCGACGCACCCGCAGCCGGCGTCCACGCGGCTGCCCGCACGTCGCCGGACGCCGGGTCCACGCCGCCTCGGGTGACGGGAGCACCAGGCCCGGACGGCGCCGCTGAGGCGCTCGTTCCCCCTGCCGGGCCTGGTGCCCCCGTCACTCCCCCGCCACGACCGGGCCCCCACCCGGTCGTGCTGCCCCCCGCCCACCCGGCAGCCCCCTGCCCTGCACGTGCACCGGCGCCACCGGCCGCGCCTGCCCCCCGCCGCACGCCGTCGCCGTCGCCGACGGTCCCGGCGGCACCGGTCCGGCTGACCCCGCGCACCACGCTGCGGGCACCCGTGCGCTGTTCGGCGTGAGCGAGCACGGCACGCGCCAGCGCGGCCTTCTCCTCACGCGTCCCCACGCCCGGCACGTTCCCTCCCCGTCTCGGTGCTCTGGGGCACAGCCGGCCCATCTCGCCCTGCGAGCCACCCACAGAACGTTCGAACATGTGTTCGATACCGCTAGTACACGCTGACGCGACGGGCGTGTCAATCCGGTCCCCCGGGAGGCGTACAGGCGGCGGCGACGTGAGGAACGCCTCTCCCCGGCGACGGCCGCACTCCCGCTCCGGCCCCCTCCGCCCGGCGCTGGGCCGAACGGGTGACTCTCCGCGAGCGCGACGATCACCGCCCGAGCGGGCCCCCCGACCGGGCCGCTGACCGCCCGGGTGTGCCAGCATGGAGCCGGTCGGCGCTGGACCTCCCGCCCTGGGACCACCCCGTCGGCCCGACCTCACGGACGACCCCGGCACGGTGCCGGCCGGACACCTGCTGTCCCTCACCCACCGTGCGCGTGGACCGTCCGCCAGGAGCCGCCATGAGCACCCACGACGCACGTCGACCGCCCTCGCCGTGGACCGGGTCGTCCTACGAGATCCGGCACCACTGGCAGCTCGACCCCCTCACCTCCCTGCCGGCCCTCGTCGCCGCCGTGCGCGACCTGGCGGCCGAGGTCGTCCGCGCGCACGACGCCGGCTGGCGGCTCACCGAGCCGATGCGCAGCGGGCACCTGCTGGCCGTCCGGCCGTCCCGACGACAGCGCGCCCGGTCGACGCCCCCCACCACGCCCGGGCGCGTCGAGGCTCCGCCGCTGCCCGGGTGGCGCCTGCGCCTCGTCGACGAGCCGGCGGCACCGGGCGAGGACGTCCTCGACTGCGACGCCGTGCCGGGTACGCCGGTGCTCCGCCTGGGCGCGACCCCGGCCGAGCAGCTCTCGGGCCCGGGCCTGCCCCGTGACGTCCTCGCCGAGGTGTCCCGGCAGACGGTGGGTCTGGACGGTCGATGGGCCCTCGTCACCGCCCGCGTCGGGTCCGCGCGCGACCTCGTCGCCCACGGCAGCGCACTGCGGCTCCACGCCGTCTCGGGCGGCGCACTCGTCCGGACCCGGGAGGTGCTGACGTTCCAGCACGCGGCCGACGGGGCGGCCACGCTGCTGCAGGCGGCCGCCGCCTACGAACGGCTCGCCGACACCGCGCAGGAGCTCGTCGGCGCCGGTGGGCGCCTGGACGGCGCCGACGGCGGGTTCGTGCACGTCCGGCTCCCGGCGGCGCGGTGATGCGCTGATGCGCTGATGCCCACGGTCCGCGCAGCCGACGGCACCGTCCTGTCCTACCGGCTCCACGCGGCTCCACGGCGACGGCCCGCCGCTGCTGTGCCTGCCCGGCGGCCCGATGCAGGACGCCACCTACCTCGGTGACCTCGGCGGGCTGTCCGCCCACCGGCAGCTCGTGGGGCTCGTGGGCTGACGTCCCGCCCGCCCGTTCCCGCCGCCCCTCCGACGACCGCTCGTTACCCTGGCGCCATGCCCGTGCTGACCCTCGGAACCCTGACCTGGCGGCCGGTCGTCGACCACCCCGAGCTCGTCGCCGCCGGCACCGCCGCCGCGATCACCGCGTGGGCCGCGCAGGACGAGCGTGTCGCGGAGCAGGTCGTCGTCGCGCAGATCGACCCGGACCTCGCGGACACCGCCGCGATGACGCGGGCCTACGACGTCCCGCTCGCGGCCTCGGCCAACTGCGTGCTCGTCGCCGGCCGCCGCGCGGGCGACGAGCGGGTCGCCGCGGCCGTCGTGCGCGCGACGACCCGCGCCGACGTCAACAACGCCGTCAAGCGCCTGCTCGACGTGCGCAAGGCCTCGTTCCTGCCTGCGGACCGCGCGACCGCCGAGTCGGGGATGGAGTACGGCGGGATCACCCCGCTCGGGCTGCCCGCGGGCTACCGCGTGCTCGTCGACGCCCGGGTCGCCGCCGAGGACCCCGACGCCGGGCCGTACGTGGTGGTCGGCAGCGGTGTGCGCGGTTCCAAGATCGCCCTGCCGGGCGCCCTGCTCGGGAGCGCCCCCGGCGTCGAGGTCGTCGACGGCCTGGCGCTCGCGTGAGGCGTGCCACCGATCGCGCCCGTGGGCTGTGGGAGGTGCTCGCCGGGTCGGTGACGGCGTTCCCGACCGACGGCGGGGTCACCGTGGCCGTCGCCCCGGACTCCCTGCTGTGCCCGCCGGGCTGGGTCGGCGTCGTCGAGCTCGAGGGCTCCGCGCTCGTCACTGCCCCTGACGACGCGACCGCGGAGCGGGTCCAGGTCCTCACGGGGCTCGCCGCGGGCTCGCGCACCGACGCCGGCGTGGTCCGCGCGCACCTGCCCGTGGCAGACGTGCTCGGCCCCGCGCGGCTCGCGTACCTCGACGCCGCGAGCCTCACCACCGTCGAGCTGCGCACGGCCCCACCGCGGGCGGACCGCACCGACGACGTGCGCCCCGACCTCCGCGACGTCGTCGCGCTCGACCCGCAGGGCGCCGAGCTGCGTGCGCTCCTGAGCCGGGTCGAGGCCGACGACGCCGACGAGAGCGGCGTCGCCGAGCTCACCTCGCCGGCGTTCGTCCTGCGCCGCGCCGGGGCCGTCGTCGCCGCGGCGGGGTTCCGCGCCTGGCCAGGGGACGTCGCGCACCTCTCGGTGCTCAGCGCACCCGAGGTCCGCGGCCTGGGGTACGGCCGGCTCGTCGCCCGCGCCGCGACGACGGCCGCGCTCGACGCCGGGCTCCTGCCGCAGTGGCGCGCCCGCGTCGAGCCGTCCCAGCGCATCGCCCGGTCGCTCGGCTACCGCGACCTCGGCTCGCAGCTGAGCGTGCGGCTGGGCTGAGCGTGCGGCTGGGCTGCGCGTCGCTGAGCGTGCGGGTGGGCTCAGCGTGCGGGTGGGCTGAGCCTGCGGGTCGGCTCAGCCTGCGGCTCGGCTGAGCGGCCCGAACGCGCGCCGCGACGCCGGTTGAGCGCACGTCCGGTCGCCGTAGCATCGGCCAGATGGACGTCGGGGTGCTCGGCCCCCTCGTGGTGCGCACGGACGACGGGACCGTCGCGGTCGCCGGCGCCCGTCAGCGAGCGCTGCTCGCCGCCCTCGTCGCGCACCGCGGCCGGACCGTGGGCGTGGACCTGCTCGTCGACACCCTGTGGCCGGACGACCCTCCCCCGAGCGCCGCGCACACGCTGCACACCCACGTCTCGCGGCTGCGCCGCACGCTCGACGTGACCGTGCACGCGCACGACGGGGGCTACGTCCTCGACCTCGGAGCCGGCCAGGTCGACGCCGCCCTGTTCGAGGCGTGGCTCGCCGAGTCGGCGCACGCCGACCCGGCGACGGCCGTGACGCTGACCGAGCGCGCGCTCGGGCTCTGGCGCGGTCCTGCGTTCGGCGGTGCCGCCGACCTGCCGGGGGTCCGCGCCGAGGCGCGCCGGCTCGAGGAGCGGCGCACCGCGGCGCGCCGGGCGCTCGTGGACCACCTCGTGACGGCGGGGCGGGGCGCCGACGCGGTGCCGCTCGCCGAGGCCCTCGTGGCCGACGGCCCGACCGACGAGCGGGCCTGGGCCGGCCTCGTGCGCGCCCTCGTCGCCGCCGGGCGCCCCGCGGACGGCACGACCGCGTTCCACCGCGCCGTCGACGCGCTGGACGAGCTCGGCCTCGTGCCCTCCGTCGGGCTGCGGGCGGCCCACGACGAGGCGCTGGGCGTCCGGACCGCGCTCCCGACGACGACCCCTGCACCCGGTGCCGCCCCGCCGGACCACCCGACCGGCGGACCGCGCGGTCCCGCCGGCACGACGGTCCCCGTGCCCCCGACGTCGCTGGTCGGGCGCGACGACGACCTCGCCGCGCTGCGTCTGCTGCTCGCCGACGTGCGGCTCGTCACGCTCGTCGGTCCGGGCGGCGTCGGCAAGACCCGGCTCGCGCTCGAGCTCGCCCGCCGGGTCGCCGACGGGTTCGGGTCCGGCGTGCGGGTCGTCGAGCTCGGCACGGTGCGCGACGCGGCCGCGCTCCCGTCCGCCGCGCTCGCGCCGCTCGGGCTCGGCGCCGAGGCGGGCCCGGCGACGACCGCGCTGCGCCGGCTCGGCGACCTCGACGTGCTGGTGCTCGTCGACAACGGCGAGCACCTGCTCGACGCCGCCGCCGCGCTCGTCGAGGGTGTGCTCGCGGGCTCGCGCGCCCGGGTCCTGGTGACGAGCCGCGAGCGCCTCGGGGTCCCGGGCGAGCACGTGCACGTCGTCGCACCGCTGACCACCACGGCGACGCCGGCCGGACCGGCGGCGCGGCGCCTCTTCCTCGACCGGGCCCGCGCGGCCGGTCCGGTCGACGCGACGTTCGACGTGACGCTCGTGGACCGCGTCGTGCAGGCGCTCGACGGGCTGCCGCTCGCGATCGAGATGGCGGCCGCGCGCACCGCGAGCGTGAGCCTCGCGGAGCTCGCGTCGATGCTCGCGGACGACCCGGTCGCACCGGGGACCACGGCGGCCGCCGGGGGCGCGGGTGCGGTCACCGGTCCGGCTGCGGGAACGACCCCGGCGGCGGACCGAGGTGCGGGCACGGCTCCCGCACGCTCCGGCGGCGCGGCCGCGCTGCGGCACCCGCACCGCGGCGGACCCGAGCGCCACCGTTCCCTGGGCGCCGTCATCGCGTGGTCGGAGGCGCTGCTAGACCCGGCCGAGCGCGAGGCGCTGCGCCGGTGGCCGGTGTTCGCCGGGCCGGTCGAGGCGGCGGATTCCGCGGCGGTCGTCGGCGCCGGGCGCGGAACCGTCGAGGCGCTCGTGCGCCGCTCGCTGCTGCTCCCGCAGCCGGGCGCACCGCAGGCCGGCGACCCGCAGCCGGCTCCTGGGACACGCTACCGGATGCTGCACACGGTCCGCGCGGCGGTCCTCGCCGGACCGGACCGCCGGCCGCTGCCGCACGAGGCGCACGCCGGTCACTTCGCCGAGGTCGCCGGAGCGTGCGACACCGCGCTCCGAGGACCCGGTGAGGCCGCCGCGGTCGCCCGGCTCAGGTCGGTCGTCGCCGAGCTGCGCGCCGCGCACGCGTGGGCGCGCGAGCACGCCCCGGGCGTCGCGAGCGAGCTGTCGACGTCGCTGCACGTGTTCGCGGTCGGGACCCTCGACGACGAGGTGCTCGGCTGGGCTCAGCGGCTCGTGCCGCACCTCGCCGGTGACGACCCCGCGGTCGCCGCCGCGCACGCCGGTGTCGCCGCCCGGCTGCTCCAGGCGGGCGAGCTGCGCGCCGCGGAGGCGCGCGCCGAGCAGGCCCTGCGCCTCGGGGTCGACGACCGCGTCCGGATGCAGGCGCACGAGGTGCTCTCGGACGCGGCGATCTACGACGGCCGGCTGACGGAGTGCCGTGCGCAGGCGGCGCGCCTGTGGGAGCTCGCGCTCACCGCTGGGGACGGGCACTACGCGGCGATCGCCGCCGCGTCGACGAGCCTCGCGCTCGCGTACGCGGGCGACCGTCCGGCCGCCCACGCCGAGCTCACGCGGCACCGGGCGCTGCTCGACGCGTCGGTGTCGGCGCTCTCCCCCACCGCGCTCGGCTGGTTCGCCTACGCCGAGGGTGAGGTCGACCTCGACGCCGACCCCGAGCGCGCCGCCCGGTCGCTCGGCAGGGCCGTCGAGCTGGCCGACGCGGTGGGCAACCGGTACCTCGGCGGGGTCGCGCGCGTGTCCGCCACGAGCGTGCAGGGCCGCCACGGCGAGGCGCGCGGGGCGCTCGTCGCGTTCGAGGACGTCGTCGTGCGGTGGCTCGAGCGCGGCGACCGGACGCACCTGCTCACGACCCTCCGGAACCTGGTGGGCCTGCTCCTCCGGCTCGACGCCCCCGACGCGGCGGCCGAGCTGCTCGGCGCGGTCGCCGGGGCGGACGTCTCCGCCACGTTCGGTGCCGAGGGCGAGCGGCTCGCACACGCGCACGAGCAGCTCGCCGGTGCCCTGGGTGACGCCCGGCTCGCGGACGGGCTGCGGACGGGCGCCGCGCGCGACGTCGAGTCCGCTGCCCGCGCGGCCCTCGACGCCACGCGCCGGCTGCGTGCGGGGTGACGTCCTGGTGCCGGACGACCTCAGAGGTGCAGGCGGTAGAAGCGGAACAGGTCGTGCTCGACGGGGAGCACCTCGACGCGGGAGAACCCCGCCCGCGACGCGTACCCCGCGAGCACCGTGGGCCGCATGACGGTGCCGGTCCCGGCCCCGCCGTCGGTGCTCAGCCCGTCAGGCAGGCAGCACACCAGGGAGAACCCGTAGAGCAGCCGCTCGACGGGACCCGCCGGAGCGGCGAACTCCTCGGCGGCGTTCTCGTCGACCACGAGCACGTACCCGTCGTCCGCGACCATCCGCCGCATCGCCGCGAGGACCGCGACGGGGTCCGCCATGTCGTGCACGCACTCGTACGCGGTCACGACGTCGTACCGGCCGACGGTCCCGTCGCCGGCCGCCGCGGCGTCGACGTGCGTGAACGTCACGCGGTCGGTGACGTCCGCCGTCGCCGCGTGCCGGCGCGCCGCGGCGACGGAGGGCGCGTCGACGTCGTACCCGTCGACGCGCACGCCCGGGTACCCGCGGGCGAGCCCGATCGCGGACCACCCCTCACCGCAGCCGACGTCGGCGACGGTCGCGCCGCCCGTCAGCCGTCCGTGCAGCGCCGGCACCGCGGGCAGCAGCTCCTGGGCGAGCACGTGCAGGAACATCGGCCGGTTCAACGCCGCCTGCGCCTCGCGCGCGTCCGCCCCGAGCTCCTCCCAGCCGACGCCGCCGCCCGTGCGGTACACCTCGACGAGGCGGTCGACGACGCGCCCCGTCCCGGCGAGCAGCCGCGCCAGCGGGGCGACGTGCGCGAGGCTGTCGACGTCGGTGAGGACCTCGGCGGCGCCCGCGTGCAGGCGGAACCGGCGGTGCGACGCGTCGACGTGCGGCCCGTCGAGCGCCTCGAGGTACCCGTTCACCGCCTGCTGCTCGAGCCACTCCCGGGCGTACCGCTCGACCGTGCCGGTCAGGACGGCGAGCTCGGTGGACGTCAACGGGCCGTCGTCCGCGAGCGCCCGGTACCACCCGAGGCGCTCGCCGAGGTGGATCGCGGTGAGCTCGAGGCTGCCGAGCGCGGCGGCCAGGACCCGGTCGGCGAACGCTGCCGCGGGGGCGTCCGCGGGGACGGGGGTCATCAGGTCGGTCGGGGCGGTGGGTGCCGTGGCGGTGGGCTGCGGCGCGTGCGTCGTCGCGGTGCCGGTCGTCGCGGTGCCGGTCGTCGTGGTGCTGGTCATCGGGGTGCTCTCGTGACGGGCCCTCCTGCGGGGCCGTTCCCGTCGAGCGTCGCGGCGCCGGCTCGCACGCTGCTCGCAGCGGGCTCGCAGCAGCCCAGGCGTCCCTCGCGGCCGGCTCACGCAGCCGGCTCGCGCAGCCCGCGTCGTGCAGCCCGGTCGTGCAGCCGGGCCTCGGAGCCCTGTCGTGACGGACGCCGTGGGAGCGCACGTCCACGCGACCGGCGCCGGGTCAGGGACGGATCCCCGCCGCTCCGCACCGCCGGCACTCGTACGCGTACCCGCCGCCCTCGTCGTCGCGCGGCACCTTCATCGCGTCGTGCCCGAGGACCCGGCACACCAGCGCCTTGAACGCGACCACGACGACCTCCTCGACGGATGAGCGCACCACGGGCGCGCGGTGCGGGACGACGCCCCCGACGACCTCGCCCATCGTCGCCGGGCTGCCGCGCCGTCGCTCGTCGGCACGTCCGGGTTGCTCGTACCGACGGCGGGCGGCACGTCCGCGCACGACTCCGTTCGGCGGTCCCGGACCGACCCGAGCTCGTGCCGGCGGGCGGCGCATACTGGGGACGTGCGGGCTCCTGTCACGCCGCACCCCCGGACCGAGCGGAGGTCGGCACGATGAGCACCCCCACGGACACCGCCGTCACGGGCGGAGTCGTCGCGGACGGAGTCGTCACGGACACCGCCTCCGACTCACCCGCCGTCGACCTGGACGACCCGCGCGAGCAGATCGAGGTGGGCGTGCTGCTCGCGAACGGTCGCCTCGCCGGTCGGCGGTTCGGCTCACGCGCCGAGGCCGAGGCGTGGGCCCGGCCCGACGAGGGCGACCAGGTCGTCGAGTTCAACCTCGTCTGCGAGTGCTCGGTCTGACCGCGTCGGCGGTGCGCGCCCTCGACCCGCGCGCTGCAACCGCGAGCCTGGCGCTCCCGTGCCAGAGCACGCGTCCGGCCGCACACATGCGTCAGCTCCCCCCGCGCCGTGCGTCAGCGCGTCGCGGCCTCCGCCGTCAGCGCGTCGCCCAGAACGCCACGGCGCCCGCCGCCGCGACGTTGAGCGAGTCCACCCCGCCCGCCATCGGGATCCGCACGGTCCGCCGCGCGGACGCGATCGTCTCGGCCTTGAGCCCGTCCCCCTCGGCGCCGAGGATGAGCGCGAGCCGCTCGGGCGGGTCGGCGGCGAGCTCGTCGAGCGTCACGGCGTCGTCGCGCAGCGCGAGCGCCACGGTCACGAAGCCCTCGTCGTGCAGGAGCTCCATGCCACCCGGCCACGGGTCGATCCGCGTCCACGGCACCTGGAACACCGTGCCCATCGAGACGCGGACGCTGCGCCGGTAGAGCGGGTCGGCGCAGCGCGGCGTGACGAGCACCGCGTCGACGCCCAGTGCTGCGGCGCTGCGGAACGCCGCCCCGACGTTCGTGTGGTCGACGACGTCCTCGAGCACCGCGACCCGGCGCGCCCCCGCACCGCCCCGGGCGCCGGCGAGCAGGTCGTGGAGCGCGGGCAGCGGGGGCCGGTGCATCGCGGCGAGCGCACCGCGGTGCACGTGGAAGCCAGTGATCGCCTCGAGCACGTCGGGCTCGGCGACGTAGACGGGGACGGCGGTGCCGTCGTCGGGCAGGCTCGCGAGCATCTCCTGGAGGTCGGGCAGCCAGCGGGGCGCGACGAGCACCGAGCGGGGGCGGTGCCCGGCGGCGAGCGCGCGGCGCAGCACGGTCGAGCTCTCCGCGATGTAGAGGCCCTTCTCGGGCTCGTGCCGCGAGCGCAGCGCGACGTCGGTCAGCGAGACGTAGTCGGCGAGCCGGGGGTCCGTGGGGTCGGTCAGCGTCACGAGGTCGGGCGTCGGCACCACCCCATCATCCCGCCTCGGAGGGCGCGGCCGTGCCGCCGGCGGGGACCCGGTATCGTCCGCGCGGACGAGAGGAGGGCACGTGCCCGGAGTCGACGGTGTCCTCACCGTCCCGTACCTGCGCGAGGTGTGCCTGGTCGCGTCGATGGTCGCGCTCGTCTCGGTGGTGGTGCTCGCGCGCGAGCTGCCGCACCGCGACCACCCAGACCGGATCGCGGCCGGCGTGATCGGACTCGTGGCGACCCTGGTCGCGGGGGTGGGCTGGATCGCGCCACGCTGGGGCCAGCCGACGTACGACGCCGACGCGACGTGGCAAGCGCTCGAGAACCGGTACGGCATCACGCTGTCGCCGGCCGACCGGGAGGGGACGGACCTGGGGTCGTACCCGACCGGCAGGCGCTCGCGCCTCACCCAGGAGCCGCTGACGGCGGTCCGCGACGGGTCCGGGATCGTGCGTGACGACCTGTTCCTCCAGGTCAGGAGCACCGAGCCGATCCGGCTGGCGGTGGTGACAGAGCCGGACGGTCCGGAGTCCCTGGTCCCCGGCTACTGGTGGCCCGAGCTGCCGGTGGTCGAGAGGGCGGACCGCCCCTCCTGACCCTCGGCGCGCACCGAGCCTGCTGGTGCACCACCGCGCGCGCCGCGACCGGACCCCCGCGCGACGCGCGGCCCGGCGAACGCCGCGAACGCACCGACGAGGGCCATGACGGGCACGAGCACGAACGCCGTGTGCGCGCCGAACGCGTCCGCGAGCGCCCCGAGCACGAACGGTGCGACGCCGATCGCGGCTCCCCCGGCGAACGTCGCCCGGGACTGCGCGCGGTCGGCGGCGCCGCCGGCGGTCGAGAGCAGCAGCGCGATCGACAGCGGGTACTGCGCGCCGTACCCGAAGCCGGCGATGACGAGCCCGGTGAGCGCGACGGCCGGGTCGCTCGCGGTCCACAGCACCGCCCAGCCGACGATGGCGAGCAGGAACGAGCACGCGAGCAGCGTGGCGGGCTCGATCCGCAGCGAGAGGGGGCCGACGACGAACCGGATGACCGACATGCCCGCGACGAGACCGGCGGTTGCGGCCGTCGCGATCCCGGCGGGGGCCCCGGTCTGCTCCGTGATGAGGTCGGCGGACCAGAAGGTGGTGGCGTTCTCGACCCCGAGCGTCGCGACGACGGCCACGAGGTACCACCACGAGGCGCGGGCCGCTCCGGGCTGTGCGGCGCGCGCGGCGTCCCGGTCCGGCGTCGCCCGCGCCTGCGCGTCGTCGACGACCGGGCGGCCCGCCGCGGCGGGCGGCACCTCCGGCGGAGCCGCGACCACGGCCCGCGCGGCGGCGGAGCCCGACGCCGCGCCGGCCGCAGGTGCGTCCGCGGCCACCCCGGCGCCCTCCGCGGGGTGCGCCATGACCCCGCGGCGCGGCAGGAAGCCCACGACGACGGCCGTGGCGACCGCGAGCAGCCCGGTCACCGCGACGGCCGGGCGCCACCCCCAGGCCACGGCGACGCACGCCCCGACGGCGAGCGGCCCGAGCAGGCCGACCGTCGAGCCCACGCCGTTCGCCTCGGTCACCGCCGCCGAGCTCGTGCCCCGGTGGTGCAGCACGAGGCCGGCCTGCCCGGCGCTGATCGCGACGTTGGCGCCGAGCGCCATGACGAGCACGCCCGAGAGCGTCCACGCGAACCCCGGGCCGGTCACGAGCACCGCGGTCCCGAGCGCGATGACGGCGCCCGCCCCGACGAGCGTCGTCCGGCGCCCGTACCGGGGCAGGAGCCGCGGTGTCGCGAGCGCGGCGAGCACGGCGCCGACGGCGAGCGCGGTGCCGTGCAGACCGGCCTGGGCCTTGCTGATCCCGAGCTCGCGCCCGAGCAGCGGGACCGCGGGGTTGAAGCTGTAGAGGAACCAGCCCCACACCACGAAGTAGCCGTAGAGGCTCCAGGTCAGCCGGTCCCGCCGCAGCCGGACCGGCTCGACACGGGCGGGGCGGGTGGGCGCAGTCGTCACCGGACGAGCCTAGGTGGCACCAGTGACACCTGCCCGCGACGGAGGTCCCGCGCACCGCGCACCCTCGCCGGAGCGCCCTCGCCGGAGCGCCCCAGCCGCGCGCAGCCCTCAGTCGGCCGACGCGACCGCCGCGGCGAACTGGCTCGCGTACAGCCGTGCGTAGGCCCCGCCGGCCGAGAGCAGGTCCGCGTGGTTGCCCTGCTCGACGATCGACCCGTGCTCCATGACGAGGATCACGTCGGCGTCGCGGATCGTCGAGAGCCGGTGCGCGATGACGAACGACGTGCGCCCGGCCCGCAGCACCCCCATCGCCTGCTGCACGAGCACCTCGGTGCGGGTGTCGACCGAGGACGTCGCCTCGTCGAGCACGAGGATCGCGGGGTCGGCGAGGAACGCGCGCGCGATCGTCAGGAGCTGCTTCTCCCCCGCGCTGACGTTGCCGCCCTCGTCGTCGATCACCGTCTCGTAGCCGTCGGGCAGCGTGCGCACGAAGCGGTCGACGTGCGTGGCCTCGGCTGCCGCGACCATCTGCTCGGGCGTCACGTCGTCGGCGCCGTAGGTGATGTTCGCGGCGATCGTCCCGCCGAACAGCCACGTGTCCTGCAGCACCATCCCGATCTGCGAGCGCAGGCCGTCGCGCGTCATGCTCGCGGTGTCGACGCCGTCGAGGGTGATGCGCCCCGAGTCGACCTCGTAGAACCGCATGAGCAGGTTGACGAGCGTCGTCTTGCCCGCGCCGGTCGGCCCGACGATCGCGATGGTCTGCCCGGGCTCGGCGACGAGCGAGAGGCGCTCGATGAGCGGGGTGTCGGCGTCGTACCGGAACGACACGTCCTCGAACGCGACCCGCCCGCGCACCGGCGCGGCGACCTGGGCGGGCTCGGTCGGGTCCGGGCTCTGCTCGTCCGCGTCGAGCAGCTCGAAGACCCGCTCGGCGGACGCGACGCCCGACTGCAGGAGGTTCATCATCGAGGCGATCTGCGTGAGCGGCTGCGTGAACTGGCGCGAGTACTGGATGAACGCCTGGACGTCGCCGAGCGAGATCGCCCCCGACGCGACCCGCAGCCCGCCGACCACGGCGACGATCACGTAGTTGAGGTTCGCGAGGAAGCCCATCGCAGGCATGATCGTGCCGGAGATGAACTGGGCCTTGAAGCTCGCGTCGTAGAGCTCGGCGTTCTGCGCGCGGAACGTCTCGACGGCCTCGCGCTGGCGCCCGAACACCTTGACGAGCGCGTGGCCCGTGTACATCTCCTCGATGTGCGCGTTGAGCCGCCCGGTCGCGGCCCACTGCGCCACGAACTGCGGCTTCGAGCGCTTCGCGATCTGTGCGGTGACCACGACGGACACGGGCACGGTGACGAGCGCGACGAGCGCGAGCAGCGGCGAGATCCAGAACATCATGACGAGCACGCCGACCACGGTGAGCACCGACGTGATGAGCTGCGAGAGCGTCTGCTGCATCGTCTGGCCGACGTTGTCGATGTCGTTCGTGACGCGGCTGAGCACCTCGCCGCGCTGCTGGCGGTCGAAGTAGGACAGCGGCAGGCGCGAGAGCTTGGCCTCGACCTCCTCGCGCATCGTGTAGACCGTGCGCTGGACGACGCCCGTCGTCAGGCGCGCCTGCAGCCAGCCGAACAGGAACGACCCGACGTAGACGGCGAGCACGAGCAGGAGGATCCCGCGCAGGGCCGCGAAGTCGATCCCGACCCCGGGCACGGCGCCCGTGCCGCTCACGAGCTCGGCGAGCTGGTCCTGACCCTGGGCCCGCAGCCCCTCGACGGCCTGCGCCTGCGAGACGCCCGCCGGGAGCTGGCGCCCGAGGACGCCGTCGAAGATGACGTCGGTCGCGCGGCCGAGCAGCCAGGGCCCGGTCACCACGAGCGCGACCGACACGACGCCGAGCACGACGATGACCGCGAGCCACGCCCGCTCGGGCCGCAGCACCTGCAGCAGGCGGCGGCTCGACCCGCGGAAGTTGACGGACTTCTCGCCGGGCATCCCCATCGAGCCCATCGGGCCGTGCCCGCGCTGCGCGGGCGCGTGCGCCGGACGGGCGGGTGCGGCGGCGGTCATGCGGCCTCCTCCTCGCTGATCTGGGAGTACACGATCTCGCGGTACGTCTGCGAGGACTCGAGCAGCTCGGGGTGCGTCCCGCTCGCGACGACCTCGCCGTCCTCCAGGACGACGATGCGGTCGGCGTGCCGGATCGTCGCGACCCGCTGGGCGACGATCACGACGGTCGCGTCGCGGGTCTCGGGGACCAGCGCGGCGCGCAGCGCCGCGTCCGTCGCGAAGTCGAGCGCCGAGAACGAGTCGTCGAACAGGTAGATCTCCGGCCGGCGCACGAGCGCCCGGGCGATCGCGAGCCGCTGGCGCTGGCCGCCCGAGACGTTGGTGCCGCCCTGCGCGATCGGGGCGTCGAGCCGCTCGGGCATCGCCTCGACGAAGTCCCGCGCCTGCGCGACGTCGAGCGCGTGCCACAGCTCCTCGTCGGTCGCGTCCGGCCTCCCGTACCGCAGGTTCGAGGCGACGGTGCCGCTGAACAGGTACGGCTTCTGCGGCACGAGCCCGATCGCGGTCCACAGCGTCTCGGGGTCGAGCTCCCGCACGTCGACGCCGTCGACGAGCACCGCCCCGGCCGTCACGTCGGCGAGCCTCGGCACGAGGTTGAGCAGGGTCGTCTTGCCGGCGCCCGTCGAGCCGATGATCGCCGTCGTGCGGCCCGGCTCGGCGACGAGGTCGACCCCGCGCACCACGGCGTTCTCGGCGCCCGGGTAGCGGAACTCGGCGCCGCGCAGCTCGAGGTGCCCGCGCCGGCCGGGGTCCGGGGTGCGCGGCGTGGCGGGCGGGACCACCGACGTCTCGGTGTCGAGGACCTCCTCGATGCGCTCGGCCGACACCACGGCGCGGGGCACCATGACGAACATCATCGTGGACATCATCACGGCCATGAGGATGTACATGAGGTAGCTGAGGAACGCCGTGAGCGACCCGATCTGCATCTGGCCGGCGTCGATGCGCTGCGCGCCGAACCACAGCACCGCGAC
Source organism: Cellulomonas sp. NPDC055163 (assembly GCF_053607065.1). Taxonomy (NCBI): domain Bacteria; kingdom Bacillati; phylum Actinomycetota; class Actinomycetes; order Micrococcales; family Cellulomonadaceae; genus Cellulomonas; species Cellulomonas sp. NPDC055163. The sequence goes on from NZ_JBSGSU010000008.1 coordinate 178,093, forward strand.
GCTCGACGCGTTCATCACGAGCATCACGACCGGGAACATGAGCGCCATCAGCTGGCCGACGCGCAGCGACGCGGTGTACAGCTCGGTGCTCGCGACCGCGAACCGCTCCGACTCGCGCCGCTCGCGCACGAACGCCCGCACGACCCGGATGCCCGTGATCTGCTCGCGCAGGACCCGGTTGATCATGTCGATGCGCTTCTGCATGGTCCGGAACCACGGGACCATCCGCGAGATGATCAGCCCGACCGTCACGCCCAGGACGGGGACGACGACGACGAGCAGCCACGACAGGGTGACGTCCTCCTGCAGCGCCATGATCACGCCGCCGACGAGCATGATGGGCGCGGTCACCATCATCGTGAAGCTCAGCAGCACGAGCATCTGGACCTGCTGCACGTCGTTCGTCGTGCGCGTGATGAGCGAGGGCGCCCCGATCCGCCCGACCTCGCGCGCCGAGAACTCCTGCACGTGCGTGAACAGCGCGCCGCGCACGTCGCGGCCGAACGCCATCGCGGTGCGCGACCCGACGTACACCGCGGCGACCGCGCACACGATCTGCAGGAGCGACACCCCGAGCATCACCCCGCCGACGCGCAGGATGTAGGCGGTGTCGCCGCGCGCGACGCCGTCGTCGATGATCTGCGCGTTGAGGCTCGGCAGGTACAGCGTCGCGAGCGTCTGGACGAGCTGGAGCACGAGCACGGCCACGACGGCGCCCCGGTAGGGGGCGAGGTACTGCCGGATGAGTCGGACGAGCACCCGTGCATCTTTCGCCGCTGGTCAGGGACGGTCAAGCGAGTTGCGGGGTGTTCGGCTCAGAGCAGACACGGGTCGGGGGGGGGGCCCGGCCCCCTGTCCCCCCCCCCCCCCCCCCCCCCCCCCCCGTCCCCCCCCCCCCGGGGGCACCTCCTCCGAGAACGGGGCCCCCCCCCCCCCCGCGGCCTTTTTCTGGGCGGGCCCTTTCGTGG
>NZ_JBSGSU010000008.1:179069-182988 GCF_053607065.1 Cellulomonas sp. NPDC055163
GGGGGGGGGGGGGGGGGGAGGGGGGGAGGGGAAGGGGGGGGGGGGGGGTTGGGACGAAGAGAAGACGGGGGTGGGGGGGCCCATGGGCTCGGGTCCCCCCCCCGACCCCTACGCTCTCCCCGCGGTCAGCCCTGCGCGGGCGGCCCGTCGTACGGGCGCGGGTCCCCCTCGATCGGCGCGGCCTGCTGCGGGCCGGCCTGCTGCGGGGTGGTCGGCTCCGCCTGACGCGGTGCCGCCTGCCCGGGGGCCGGGGCGCCCGGTGCCGCGTGCTGCGGCTTGGTGTACCCGTACGCCCCGGTCGGGCGCTGGCCCGCCGCGGCGTTCGGGTCGGTGGGCTGCCCGCTGAGGGTCCCTGCGCTCGTCGCGTCGGCCGTGGCGATCTCGAGCTCGCGCCGCGCCTGCGCGAGCGCCTCGGCCGGGTCGACGAGCGACGTCGGCGGCAGGTCGTCGCCGAGCGGCGAGGTGCCGGGCGGGCGGGTCGGGGCGGCCTCGCCGTCCTCCCCGGTGAACGCACCGGCGAAGCCCTTCGTGAACTGGCCCAGGGCGCCGGTGAGCTCGGACGGGATGACCCACACCTTGTTCGCCGGGCTCGACGCGAGCTTCGGCAGGGTCTGCAGGTACTGGTACGCGAGCAGCTTGGGGTCGGCGTCGCCGCGGTGCACGGCGTCGAAGACCTGGAGGATCGCGCGCGCCTCACCCTCGGCGGTGAGGATCGCCGCCTGCGCGGAACCCTCGGCCCGCAGGATCGCGGCCTGCTTGTCGCCCTCCGCGGTGAGGATCTGCGACTGCTTGACGCCCTCCGCGGTGAGGATCGCCGCGCGGCGGTCGCGCTCGGCGCGCATCTGCTGCTCCATCGAGCCCTGGATGCTCTGCGGCGGGTCGATCGACTTCAGCTCGACGCGGTTGACGCGGATGCCCCACTTGCCGGTCGCCTCGTCGAGCACCCCGCGCAGCTGGCCGTTGATCTGGTCGCGGCTCGTCAGCGTCTGCTCGAGGTCCATCGACCCGATGACGTTGCGGAGTGTCGTGACCGTGAGCTGCTCGATCGCGGTGATGTAGTTCGCGATCTCGTAGACCGCCGACTTCGGGTCGGTGACCTGGAAGTACAGGACGGTGTCGATGCTGACCACGAGGTTGTCCGACGTGATGACGGGCTGCGGCGGGAACGACACGACCTGCTCGCGCAGGTCGACGCCGGCGCGCACGCGGTCGACGAACGGGATGAGCAGGTGCAGGCCGGCGTCCATCGTGCGCGAGTACCGGCCGAGGCGCTCGACGATGACGGCCACGGTCTGCGGCACGATCCGCACCGACCGCGCGAGCGCGACGACGACGAACACGGCGACGAGCGCCAGCACGACGTAGCCGATGATGGTTCCTGGGCCGACGGATGATTCGTCCACTGTGCTCCTCGGGGGCAGCGCGAGCGGTCCCGCGCGCGGGTCCTCGGGCTCGGCGAGCCCGTGGTGGTTCAGGCGTCAGGCAGGTTCCGCGAGCGCGACGACCGCGGTGGCGCCGTCGATCGACGTCACGCGCACCTCCGCGCCGGGCGGGTACGTGACGTCCTCGACGGCGGCACGGGCCGACCACACCTCGCCCGCGAGCTTGACGCGCCCGCCGAGCTCGGTCGTGGTGGCCACGACGATCGCCGGGCGACCGACGAGCGCCGCGACGTTGGTCTCGACGAGCGGCATGCGGCGGCGCAGGTGGCGAAGCAGCCACGGGCGCAGCGCGAACAGCAGCAGCACCGACGTGACCACGGCCGCGAGGATCTGGACGGGCAGCTCCGCTCCGAGCAGCGCCGCCCCGGCGCCGGCGAGCGCACCGCCCGCGAGCATGAGCAGGATGAGGTCGAGGGACAGGATCTCCGCGATGGCCAGCAACGTCGCCGCGCCGACCCACCACAGCCAGGCGTTCATCCGACTCACCGTCTCCCTGGTGCAGGCGACGCGACGGGCCCGTGGCCGGCGTGGCCACGACCGCGCGTCGTCAGAACGATTCTAGACGATCGCTTTGCCCCGACGTGAGAGAACGCTGATCCGTTCGTGCCGGTCGGCGCTCACCGCGCCCGGCTGCGGGGCGTCGTCGCACGCATGAGCGCACCCCGCCGGGCGCGCGCGGGAGCCGGTCGGCGGCATCCGGTCAGCCGGCCGCGCGCGCCGTCCACCGGTCGCCGGCGCGCTCGACCACGAGGTCGATCCCGAACGCGCCCGACAGGTTCTCGGCGGTGAGCACCTCGTCGAGCGGGCCGCGCGCGTGCACCTCGCCGTCGCGCAGCAGGAGCAGGTGCGTGAAGCCCGGCGGGATCTCCTCGACGTGGTGCGTCACGAGCACGAGCACGGGCGAGCGCGGGTCGCCGGCGAGCTCGGCGAGCGCGGCCACGAGCTCCTCGCGCCCGCCGAGGTCGAGGCCGGCGGCGGGCTCGTCGAGCAGCAGGAGCTCGGGGTCGGTCATGAGCGAGCGGGCGATCTGGGTCCTCTTGCGCTCACCCTCGCTCAGGGTCCCGAACCGGCGGTCCGCGAGGTGCGCGACCCCGAACGCCGCGAGCAGGTCGGTCGCCCGGCTCTCGTCGAGCTCCTCGTACGACTCGCGCCAGCGGCCGGTGACGCCGTACGCGGCGGTCAGGACGACGTCGCGCACGGTCTCGCCGGCCGGGATGCGGTCCGCGAGCGACGCGCTCGACAGGCCGATGCGCGGGCGCAGCTCGAACACGTCGACGCGGCCCATCCGCGAGCCGAGCAGGTCGGCGGTCCCCGCCGAGGGGTGCATGCGGCCCGAGGCGACCTGGAGCAGCGTCGTCTTCCCCGCGCCGTTGCGACCGAGCACCACCCACCGCTCACCCTCGCGCACGGTCCACGAGAGCCGGTCGAGGATCGTCGTCGTACCGCGACGGATGGACACGTCCTGCAGGTCGAGCACGTCGGTCATGGGCACCGACCTTAGTCGGCGCGAGCGGCACCGACGTCACCGGGGGCGTGCCCGGATCACGCCGGTCCGCGTCGTACCGTGGTTCGGTGGATCACTCGGTGCTCGCCCTGCCGCGCTCCGTGCTGCTCGCGCTCTGGCTGCAGGAGACCGGCTCGGGCGCGACGCCCGTCCAGCGAGCCGTGACCGCGGTCCAGGGGGACGACGAGCCGCACACCGTCCGGGTCGGCGAAGGCACCGGTCTCGAGGCAGCCGCGACGCTGCCGGACCTCGTCGCCGCGTGGGCTGCCGGTCCGCGCGCTGCGGCCGCCGCGCTGCCCGTCCCCGGCGACCCGGGAGGTGCACCCGCAGCCGTCGCCGGCCCTGCGGTGCTCGCCGGCGAGTGCGTGCTCGTGCACGGCCTGCACGGGACGTTCGCCGCCGTCCCGCACGTCGAGGAGTTCGGCAGCGCGTACGAGCCCGGGCACCTGGTCACGTGGGAGGTCGCGCGCGTCCCGGACTGGCGGCCGGCGCTCGTCGGCCAGGTCGGCACGCTCGCCGAGGCCGAGCGGGACCTGCGCACCGCGCTCATCCAGGCGACCGAGGCGCTCGCGTCGCTCGACGTGGCCCGGTGGCGGCCGGACGCGGCCGAGGCGATCGCCGCCCTGCGCAGCGACGTCGACCCCGGCTGGGGCCTGCCGCCGACGCTCGAGGGACGGCGGGTGCGCGTGCTCGCGAGCGCGGCCCGGCTCCGTGCGATCGTGCGGCTCGCGACGGCCGACGACGGCGGCGCCGTCAACCTGTGGCAGGCGGACCAGCGCTCGACGGCGCTGCGCGAGGTCGACCGGGCGGCCCGGCGCGCCATGTCCTCGGCGACGCACGTGCCCGACGCGTTCTGATCCCGGGGCACCGGCACCCGCCGGGCTCCGGCGGCCCACCGGGAGCCGGGCGGTGGGGAGCGTTTGGCTTGCGGTGGCGCGCTTCCCTTCATGACCCCCAGACAGTCTCGTCGGAG
>NZ_JBSGSU010000008.1:182998-222866 GCF_053607065.1 Cellulomonas sp. NPDC055163
TGCGGTCCGTGCCCTGGGAGAAACATGTACCAGATGTGTTCGGGTCTAGGGAAACGGGAACTTACTGGGCCTGGGTGGCCAAGTGGGAGCGGGGCGGGTGTCCGCGTGCAGCTGCACGCGGCCGCCGGCCTGTCAGGCCCCCAGCACGTCCCGGTAGACGTCGATCGTGCGCTCCGCGACGGCGTCCCACGAGAAGTGGTCCTCGACGCGCCGTCGCGAGGCCACGCCGCGCTCGGCCGCCCGGGCCGGGTCGGAGACGGCCTCGACGAGCGCCGCGCCGAGGTCCGCGACGAACACATCGGGGTCGAGCGGTGTCCCGGTGCCGTCCTGGACCTGCTCGATCGGCACGAGCCACCCCGTGACGCCGTCGTCGACGACCTCGGGGATCCCGCCCGTCGCGGAGCCGACGACGGGCAGGCCGACCGCCATCGCCTCGAGGTTGACGATGCCGAGCGGCTCGTACACCGACGGGCACACGAAGACCGTGCCGGCCGCGAGCACCGCGACGAGCTCGGGGCGCGGCAGCATCTGCTCGATCCACACGACCCCGCCGCCGCGGCGCGTGCGCAGCTCGTCGACGAGCCCCGACACCTCCGCCATGATCTGGGGGGTGTCCGGCGCGCCCGCGCACAGCACGAGCTGGACCTCGGGCGGCAGCAGGTCGGCGGCGCGCAGCAGGTACGGCAGGCCCTTCTGCCGGGTGATGCGCCCGACGAAGACCACCGAGGGCCGGTCCGGGTCGATGCCCAGACGGCGCACCACGGCGTCGGCCTGCGCGAGCGCCTCGTCGCTCGTGGGCCGCTGCCACCCCGCGAGGTCGATGCCGTTGTGCACGACGTGCACGCGGTCGGGGTCGATCGCCGGGTAGCTGCGCAGGATGTCGGCGCGCATGCCGCCGCTGACCGCGATGACGCCGGCCGCCGCCTCGAACGCGGTCCGCTCGACCCAGCTCGACAGCGCGTACCCGCCGCCGAGCTGCTCGGCCTTCCACGGCCGCAGCGGCTCGAGGCTGTGCGCGGAGACCACGTGCGGGACGCCGCCCAGCAGTCCGCCGAGGTGCCCGGCCAGGTTCGCGTACCAGGTGTGGGAGTGCACCAGGTCGGCGCCCTCGAGGTTCGCGGCGATCTGCAGGTCGACGCCCATCGTCGCCAGGGCGGCGTTCGCGCCGGCGAGCTCGGCGGGGACGTCGTACCCGTGCACGTCTGCCTCTTCGCGCGGACCGTCGAAGCAGTGCACGCGCACGTCGATGCTGCGCCTCAGGACGGCCGCCAGCTCGGCCACGTGGACCCCTGCCCCGCCGTACACGTGGGGCGGGTACTCCCTGGTCAGCAGGTCGACTCGCATCGTGTCCCCTCTCCACGGGCCGGGGCTCCCCCGTCCACCGTGCGACACGCTAGTCCTTCGCGGCGTTCGCCTCGCCTCGGGAACCACGGAGGCCTAGGGTCTGTCCCATGGCAGCGCCGCGCGTCCTGGCAATCGTCCTCGCAGGTGGGGAAGGCAAGCGGCTCATGCCGCTCACGGCGGCACGGGCCAAACCCGCTGTGCCGTTCGGCGGCATCTACCGGCTGGTGGACTTCGCGCTGTCGAACCTCGTGAACTCCCACTACCTGCACATCGTCGTGCTGACGCAGTACAAGTCGCACAGCCTCGACCGGCACGTCGCCAAGACGTGGCGCATGTCCACGCTGCTCGGCAACTACGTCGCCCCGGTGCCCGCGCAGCAGCGCGTCGGCAAGCACTGGTACCTCGGCAGCGCGGACGCGATCTACCAGTGCCTCAACATCATCGAGGACGAGCGCCCGGACATCGTGGTCGTGGTCGGCGCCGACCACGTGTACCGCATGGACTTCTCCCAGATGGTCGACCAGCACATCGAGTCGGGCGCGGAGATCACGGTCGCGGGCATCCGCCAGCCGATCGACATGGCCGACCAGTTCGGGGTCATCGAGACCGACGCGGACGATCCGATCCGGATCGCGGCGTTCCGCGAGAAGCCGAGCGACCCGGTCGCGGTCCCGGGCTCGCCGGGCGAGATCTTCGCGTCGATGGGCAACTACGTCATCAACGCGGACGCGCTCATCGAGGCCGTCACGGCCGACGCCGCCGACGCGAACTCGCGCCACGACATGGGCGGGGACCTCGTGCCGTCGTTCGTCGAGAAGGGCACCGCGGCGGTCTACGACTTCATCAAGAACGACGTCCCGGGCTCGACCGACCGGGACCGCGACTACTGGCGCGACGTCGGGACGCTCGACTCGTATTACGACGCGAACCAGGACCTCATCTCGATCGAGCCGGTGTTCAACCTCTACAACGACTCGTGGCCGGTGTTCACGGGCTACACGGGCCTGCCGCCCGCGAAGTTCGTGCACGCGGGCCCGGGGCGCCTGGGCCACGCGGCGGACTCGATCGTCTCCCCCGGCGTGCTCGTCTCGGGTGCGACGGTCTCGGGCTCGGTCCTGTCGCCCGGGACGTACCTGCACTCGTGGGCGCAGGTGACCGACTCGGTGCTCATGGACGGCGTGCACGTGCAGCGCTACGCCCAGGTGCACCGCGCGATCATCGACAAGAACGTGATCGTCCCGGAGCGCGCACGGATCGGTCTCGACCGCGAGCACGACCTCGCGCGCGGGTTCACCGTCACCGAGTCGGGCATCACGGTCGTCCCCAAGGGTCACGTCATCGAGGACTGAGCGGGGCGGGCCGGGCCGGTGCACCGCGGCGGACGACGAGGGCTGAACGCGCACGACGGCCCCGCCGACCCCGCGGTTACCCTGCCTCGCGTGACCTCCGTGCCTGCCGCCGACACCGCCCGACCCGACGCCGTCCGCCCGCGTCACCTTGTCGTGATGGACGTCGACTCGACCCTCATCACGGGCGAGGTCATCGAGATGCTCGCGGACCACGCCGGTACCCGGGCGGAGGTCGCCGAGATCACCGAGCGGGCGATGCGTGGGGAGCTCGACTTCGCCGCGTCGCTGCACGCGCGCGTCGCCGTCCTCGCCGGCCTGCCCGTCCGGGTGTTCGACGACGTGCTCGCGGCCGTCGAGCTCTCCCCCGGTGCGCCCGAGCTCGTCGAGGAGCTCGCGCGGCGCGACTGGCCGCTCGGGCTCGTCTCCGGGGGGTTCGTCGAGGTCGTCGCCCCGCTCGCCGCGCACCTCGGGATCACCCGCTTCCGGGCCAACGCGCTCGAGGTCGACGGCGGCGTGCTCACGGGTCGCGTCACCGGGCCCGTCGTGGACCGCGCCGCGAAGGCCACGTTCCTGCGCGAGCTCGCCGCGGCCGAGCGGATCCCGCTCGACCGCACGGTCGCGATCGGCGACGGCGCGAACGACCTCGACATGATCGCGGCCGCGGGGTTCGGGGTCGCGTTCAACGCCAAGCCGGTCGTGTGCGCGCAGGCCGACGCGGTGCTCGCGGCACGGCTCGACGAGGTGCTCGTGCTCGGGCCGTTCGCCTGAGCACGCCCGGGGCCGGCCCGCGGGACGTCGCGAGACGGCTGAGCCGTCAGTCCGCCGTCACGAGGCGCAGCAGCCGCGCGCCGTCGGGCTCGAGCGCGGACCACGCGGCGTCGGTCTCGAGGACGGAGTAGCTCGCCGTGGGGACCCCCGTGCGCACGCGCAGCACCGCCGTCTCGTCCGAGCCCGGTCCCGCGAGCAGCGCGGCCGCCTGGGAGACCGTGGGCTCGTGCCCGACGAGCAGCACCGCGCGTGCGTCCGGGTCGACCGAGCGGACGAGCTCGAGCAGCTCGCGGGCGCCCGCGGTGTAGAGCTCCTCGGACACCTCGACGTGCGGGGCGTCCGTGCCGAGAGCGTTGCGAGCGAGGTCCCACGTCTGGCGCGTGCGCACCGCCGACGAGCACAGCACGAGGTCCGGCACGAGATCCGCGTCGCGCAGGCTCGCCCCGACCAGACCGGCCTGGCGCCGCCCCTCGAGAGCGAGGGTCCGGACGTGGTCGTCGAGCACCCCGCCCGGCTCGGCCTTCGCGTGGCGCAGGAGGACGAGCCGCCGGGCGGCCGTCCACGTCCCGGTCACCGGCTACAGACCCATCGCGTGCACGCCGCCGTCGACGTGCACGATCTCGCCGGTCGTCGCGGGGAACCAGTCGGACAGCAGCGCGGCGACGGCGCGGGCCGTCGGCTCGGGGTCGTGCACGTCCCAGCCGAGGGGCGCGCGCTCGGGCCAGCCGCCCTCCATCGCCTCGAAGCCGGGGATCGACTTCGCCGCCGTGGTGCGGATCGGGCCGGCGGAGACGAGGTTGACGCGCACGCCGCTCGGTCCGAGGTCGCGCGCGAGGTAGCGGGCCGTCGACTCGAACGCCGCCTTGGCGACGCCCATCCAGTCGTACACCGGCCACGCGTAGCGCGCGTCGAACGTCAGGCCGACGAGCGAGCCGCCCGACGTCAGCAGCGGCTGCGCGGCGACCGCGAGCGCCTTGAGCGAGTACGCGGACACGTGCACGGCCGTCGCGACGTCCTCCCACTCCCCGGCGAGGAAGTTGCCGCCCATCACGGACTGCGGCGCGAAGCCGATCGAGTGCACGACGCCGTCGAGGCGGTCGATGCCCAGCTCGCGCACGCGGTCCGCGAGCGCGGCCAGGTCCTCGGCCGACGTGACGTCGAGCTGCACGACGGCCGCCTCGGCGGGCAGCCGCCGGGCGATCGCCTGCGTGAGCCGGAACTGGCGCCCGAAGGACGTGAGGACGACCTGGGCGCCCTGCTCCTGAGCGAGGCGGGCGACGTGGAACGCGATCGAGCCGTCCGTGAGGACGCCGGTCACGAGGAGCTTCTTGCCGTCGAGCAGACCCATGGGTGCTGTTCCGTTCCGGTCGAGTCGAGAGGGGGTCAGTGGCCCATGCCGAGGCCGCCGTCGACGGGGATGACGGCCCCCGAGACGTAGGCGGCGTCGGGCGAGGCGAGGAAGTGCACGGCGGCGGCGATCTCGTCGGCGTGCCCGAACCGGCCCGCGGGGATCGACGCCTTGTAGGCGTCCTGGCGCTCGGCGGGCAGCTCGGCGGTCATCGCGGTGTCGATGAAGCCGGGGGCGACGACGTTCGCGGTGATGCCGCGTCCGCCGAGCTCGCGCGTGATCGACCGCGCCATGCCGACGAGCCCGGCCTTGGACGCGGCGTAGTTGACCTGCCCGGGCGAGCCGTAGAGGCCCACCACGGAGGAGACGAGCACGATGCGCCCACGGCGGAGCCGGATCATGCCCTTGGACGCGCGGCGCACGCAGCGGAACGCGCCCGTGAGGTTGACGTCGAGCACCTGCTCGAACTCCTCGTCGGTCATGCGCATGAGGAGCTGGTCGCGCGTGATCCCGGCGTTGGCGACGAGCACCTCGACCGGACCGTGGGCGGCCTCGACCTCGGCGAACGCGGCGTCCACGGCGGCGGTGTCCCGCACGTCGCCCGTCACGCCGAGCACGCCGTCGGGGAGGTCGCCGCTGCGGTAGATCGTGGCGACCTTGTCGCCGGACGCGACGAACCGCTCCGCGATCGCGCGGCCGATGCCCCGGTTGGCACCCGTGACGAGGATGCTGCGGGGTCCGTTCTCACCTGCTGGAGTCTGCGGCACGAGATCCGACGGTATCCGACACGCGGGCCGGGTGTCGGTGACGCCCGCGCGCGAGATGGCGCGCCGCCCTTGTCGAGTGCCCACAACGACGCCGGACTACCATCGTGAGGTGAGAAGGAAGAGCCGTGAGACGGACGACGTGATCAGCATCACGTCCGCGCCGGAGCCGCTCGCCGACGACCTCGCGCGGCGCACCCGCCGGTACCTCCTGCAGATGGGCATCCGGACCCTGTGCTTCGTGCTCGCGGTCGTCCTCTGGGGCGTCGTGCCGATGTGGGTGTCGCTGCTGTTCGTCGTGGGCGCGGTCGTGCTGCCCTACGTCGCGGTGCTGTTCGCGAACGCGGGCCGCGAGCGCGTCGACCGGGTGCCGACCTACCTCGACCCCCGCGCGATCGGCGCACGCCCCGAGGACGGCGCCGACCCGGCCTCCTCCGCCGAGCACCCCGACCCGAGCCGTCCCCGAGGACCCCGATGAGCCTCCTGCAGCCCACCCCCGACACGGTCGACGAGCTCGTGTGCTCGCGCCGCGGCTGCCGCGCGGAGGCCGCGTGGGGCCTGCTGTGGAACAACCCGAAGCTGCACACGCCCGAGCGTCGCAAGGTCTGGCTCGCGTGCGACGAGCACCGCGAGCACCTGAGCTCCTACCTCGACGTGCGCGGGTTCCTGCGCGGTGCCGTGCCCGTCGCGGAGCTCGAGGTGGCCGAGAGCCCGTGAGACCGCACGTCCGCCGCGCGCTCGCGCTCGTCCTCGTCGCGCTCGTCGTCGCGACGGGCTGCACGTTCGCGGGCCGGTGGCAGTGGAACCGGCACGTCGCCCGCGACGCGCTGATCCGGGTCGTCGAGCGGAACTACGCCGCGGAGCCGGTCCGGCTCGACGAGGTGCTGCCGTCGGCGGACGCCGAGCTCGGGCCGGACGACGTGTGGCGCCGCGCCGTCGTGACCGGTCGCTACCTGCCCGAGGCGACGGTCCTGCTGCGCAACCGGCCCGTCGAGAGCACGCCCGGGTACCACGTGCTCGTCCCGCTCGTGGTGGAGGACGGCGGGGAGCCGGGCACGGTGCTGGTCGTGAACCGCGGGTTCGTCGGGATGGGGACCGACGGCTCGGCGGCGGTCGACGTCCCCCCTCCCCCGGCCGGCTCGGTGGAGGTCACGGTCCGGCTCCGGCTCGACGAGCCGCGGGCGCGTGCGGCGGCCGCCGGTCAGGTGCACGCGATCGCGGTCGCGCAGGTGCTCGGCCAGGCGCCGGACGACACCGCGCTCGACGGCCTGACCCCGTACCGCGCGTACGGCGCGCTGGCCGACGAGGCCCCGGCCCCCGCGCAGTCGCTCGTGCCGCTGCCCGCACCGAGCACCGACCCGGGGTCGCACTTGTCGTACGCGTTCCAGTGGTGGACGTTCGCGCTCGGGGCGCTCGTCGGGTTCTCCGTGATGGCCCGGCGGGAGCTGGTCGACGCCCGCGCCGAGGGCGAGGACGAGCCCGGCACACCGGGGCCCGACGGGGACGGCAATGCGCCGACGCCGCCGCGCCCACCCCGGGCGGCACGTGCGGCTCGCCGGGAACGCGGCCCGAGCGCCGAGGACGTCGAGGACGCGCTGATCGACGCCCAGCTCCGCTGACATCCGCGGGTCGGCGCCGCCGCACCGCGCGCCCGGACCGCGTCGGCGTGACCGCCCGGCGACGGCCACGACCGCCGAGGCGACCCGCTACGCGAGCGAGATGAGGTCGAGGTACGCCGGGCTCCACAGGTCCTCGTCGCCGTCGGGCAGCAGCACGACGCGCTCGGGGTTGAGCGCCGCGACCGCGCCCTCGTCGTGGCTCACCAGGACGACCGCCCCGGTGTAGCCGCGCAGCGCCGCGAGGATCTCCTCGCGCGACGCCGGGTCCAGGTTGTTGGTGGGCTCGTCGAGCAGCAGCACGTTCGCGGAGGACACGACGAGCGCCGCGAGCGCGAGCCGCGTCTTCTCCCCGCCCGAGAGGACGCCCGCCGACTTGTCGGCGTCGTCGCCCGAGAACAGGAACGAGCCCAGCACCGAGCGGACCTGGGTGTCCGTCAGGTCGGGTGCGGCCGAGCGGAGGTTCTCCACGACCGTGCGGGTCAGGTCGAGCGTCTCGTGCTCCTGCGCGTAGTACCCGAGCTTGAGCCCGTGCCCGGCCTTGACCTCACCGGTGTCGGGCTGGGCGAGGCCCGCGAGCATGCGCAGGAGCGTCGTCTTGCCCGCACCGTTGAGGCCCAGCACGACGACGCGGCTCCCGCGGTCGATCGCGAGGTCGACGTCGGTGAAGACCTCCTGCGAGCCGTAGGACTTGCTGAGCCCCTCGGCGGTGAGCGGCGTCTTGCCGCACGCCGCGGGCTCGGGGAAGCGCAGCTTCGCGACCTTGTCGGAGACGCGGACCTCCTCGAGCGAGGACAGCATCCGCTCGGCGCGGCGGGCCATGTTCTGCGCGGCGACGGCCTTGGTGGCCTTGGCGCGCATCTTGTCGGCCTGCGCGAGCAGCACCGCGGCCTTCTTCTCGGTGTTGGCGCGCTCGCGCTTGCGGCGCTTCTCGTCGGTCTCGCGCTGCAGCAGGTACGCGTCCCAGCCCAGGTTGTACTGGTCGAGCTCACCGCGGTTCGCGTCCAGGTGGAAGACCTTGTTCACGGTCGCGCGCAGCAGCTCGGTGTCGTGGCTGATGACCACGAAGCCGCCCGGGTAGCTCTTCAGGTAGTCCCGCAGCCACAGGATCGAGTCGGCGTCGAGGTGGTTGGTCGGCTCGTCGAGGAGCAGCGTGTCGACCCCCGAGAAGAGGATGCGGGCGAGCTCGACGCGGCGGCGCTGACCACCGGACAGCGTGCCGATCGTCTGCCCGAGGACGCGCTCGTCGAGGCCGAGGTTCGCCGCGATGCGGCTCGCCTCGCTCTCGGCCGCGTACCCGCCGGCCGCCGTGAACCGCGCCTCGAGCCGCGTGTAGCGCTCCATCGCGGTGTCCCGCGTCGCGTCGTCCGCGCTCGCCATCTGCCCCTCGGTCTCGCGCATCGCGCGCACGACCTCGTCGAGCCCGCGCGCCGAGAGGATGCGGTCCATCGCGAGTGCGCCGAGGTCACCCGTGCGCGGGTCCTGCGGCAGGTAGCCGATCTCGCCGGCGCGCGTGATCTGCCCGCCCGACGGCTGGGTCTCCCCCGCGAGCGTCTTGGTCAGCGTCGTCTTGCCCGCGCCGTTGCGCCCGACGAGCCCGATCCGGTCACCGGCGGCGATGCGGAACGTCGCCTCCTCGAGCAGCACGCGTGCGCCGACGCGCAGCTCGACGGCATGGGCAGTGATCACGGGGGTCCTTCCGGGACCGGGGCGCCGCACGGGAGCGGGCGCGCCGATGGACTGGGTCGGGCTGTGGTGTTCCTCCGAAGGCCGCACGCCGGTGTTGGACGCGGGCACAAACGCGGCCAAGTCTACGACCGGCTAGCGTTGCGCCCGGCCCGCTGCACCGGCCGCGTCCCGCCGAGCTGTCCGGGACCTCGTCCGGGGCAGCCACGTGGCAGCGCACCGGACGCCGAGCAGGGCGTCCACCGTCCGGACCCGCATCGCGTCCGGGCGGCACCGCCGCAGACCCGCCCGCACAGCCCCCGCACGACCCTTCGCACAGCCCAGCATCGCTGCCTCCGACACCAGGGAGTCCCCATGACCGACGCCTCAGAGCCGACGTCCGCGCGGCCGTCCGGAGCCCTCACGGCCGACGCGCCGGCACCGCCCGTCGCGCGCACCTCCGCGGCGACCGACGTGGCGCTCGTCGCGACGTTCGCGGCGTTCATCGCGGTCTGCACGCTCGTCCAGTTCCCCGTGCCGGGCCTCTCGATCCCCATCACGCTGCAGACCTTCGGCGTCATGCTCGCCGGCATCGCTCTCGGTGCACGGCGCGGCGCGCTCGCCGTGCTGCTGTACGTCGTCGTCGGGCTTGCAGGGCTGCCCGTCTTCGCGCAGGGCACCGGCGGCCTCGCCGTCGTGGCCAAGCCGTCGTTCGGGTACATCGTCGGCTTCGTGCTCGCGGCGGCGCTCGTCGGCTTCCTGGTCTCGCGGTTCGCCGCCCGGCTGAGTCCTGCGCGGCGGTACTGGGCGATCTTCGCGTGCGCGACGGTCACGAGCCTCGTCGCGATCCACCCGCTCGGCATCGCCGTGATGGGCTGGCGCCTGGGCATGTCGCCCGGCGAGGCGGTCCTCGCGGGGGCGACGTTCCTGCCCGGTGACGTGATCAAGAACCTGCTGGCGGCCCTCGTCGCCACGGCACTGTTCCGCGCGTTCCCCGACCTGCTGCGCGCACGCCGCTGACCTGGCGGACGCCGACCCCATGACGCCCCTCCGATGATCGAGCTCGACGCCGTCACCGTCACCGCGTACGCCACGCACGACGGCCGGTCCGAGGACGTCGTGACGCTGCTCGGACCGGTGACGTGCCGGCTCACGGAGCGGCGGGTCGCGGTCGTCGGCGCCAACGGCTCGGGCAAGTCGACGCTCGCACGCCTCGTCAACGGGCTCGCGCTGCCCTCGTCGGGCACCGTGCGGGTCGACGGGCTCGACACGTCGCGCGACGGGCCCGCGGTCCGGCAGCGCGTCGGGTTCGTGTTCACCGACCCCGAGGCGCAGCTCGTCATGCCGACGCCGCTCGAGGACGTCGCGCTCTCCCTGCGCCGGCTCTCGCTGCCCGCCGCCGAGCGGGACGCCCGCGCCCGGGCCGTGCTCGAGCGCTTCGGCCTCGGCGAGCGCGCCGAGGTGCCGGTGCACGCGCTCTCGGGCGGCCAGAAGCAGCTCCTCGCGCTCGCCGGGGTGCTCGCGACCGAGCCCTCCGTGCTCGTGTGCGACGAGCCGACGACGCTGCTCGACCTGCGCTGGCGCCGGGCCGTCGACGAGCTGCTCGCAGGGCTCGACCAGCAGGTGCTCCTCGTGACGCACGACCTCGACGCCGCCGAGCGGGCCGAGCGGGTGCTCGTCGTGGACGGCGGCGCCGTGGTGTTCGACGGCGACCCGCACGAGGGCGTCGCCGCGTACCGCGCGCTCATGTCCGACCGGCGACCGTGGTGAGCGCTGCTCGCGGGGGCCGCCCCCAGCGCGCGCCCTGGTCCGGGCCCCTCGGCCTGTACCACCCGGGCACCACCGTCCTGCACCGCGCGCGCCCCGGGCTCAAGCTCGCGGGGCTCGCGCTGCTCGGCGTCGCCGTCGTCGTCGCGACCGGACCGCTCAGCGCCGGGCTCGCGCTCGGCGCCGGGGTCCTGCTCGCCCTCGTCGGGCGCCTGCCGCCGCACGTGACCCTGCGCGGCCTCGGCCCGGTGCTCGTGACCGCAGCGCTCGTCGGCCTCTACCAGTGGTGGGCCCGCGGGTGGCCCGTCGCGGTCGAGGTCGCCCTCGACCTCGTGGCGCTCGTGCTCGCGGCCGTCGTCGTCACCGCGACCACGCCCGCGGACCGTCTGCTCGACACCCTGACGTGGCTCGCCCGACCCCTGCGGCACGTCGGGCTGCCGCCCGAGACGTTCGCGCTGGCGGTCGGGCTCATGCTCCGGACCGTGCCCGCGCTCGCGCGGACCGTGCACGAGGTGCGCGACGCCGCACGCGCGCGAGGGCTCGACCGGGACCCCCGCGCGCTGCTCGTGCCCGCCGCGGTCCGGACCGTCGCGCACGCGCGCGCCGTCGGTGACGCGCTCGCCGCACGCGGGCTCGGCGAGGAGCCGGACGCGCGTCCGTCTCGCCGTGCACACGCGTGACCGGCGGTCTACCGTCTGCGCCATGACATTCAGCGAGGGTGGCGGCTTCGAGGGCGGTCGCGTCGAGACCAGCCGTGGCGGGCGTGGTGCGGCGGTCGGCGGCGGCGTCGGGCTGCTCGGGATCGCGGTGTTCCTCATCGCCCAGTTCACGGGCGTCGACCTCACCGGTGTCGTCGGCGGCGCGCAGGGCAGCGGTGCGGCCGAGGAGGTCGGCACGGTCGGTGACTGCACCGTCGAGGAGGCGAACACGACGCGCGAGTGCCGCCTGTCCGGGACCGTGCAGTCGCTCGACGCCTACTGGGCTGCCGCCCTGCCCGCCGCGGGCGTCGAGTTCGTCGCCCCCGGCGTGCGGGCGTTCGAGGACGCCGTCGTCACCGGCTGCGGCCAGGCGTCCGCGTCGACCGGCCCGTTCTACTGCCCGCCCGACCAGAAGATCTACATGGACCTGCGGTTCTTCGACCTCCTGCAGAGCCAGTTCGGCGCGTCGGCCGGCTCGCTCGCCGAGATGTACGTCACGGCGCACGAGTACGGCCACCACATCCAGACGATCACCGGAGTCATGGACCGCGCGGACCGCCAGGGCACCGGCGCGACCTCCGACTCGGTGCGCGTCGAGCTCCAGGCCGACTGCTACGCGGGCGTCTGGGCGGGCAACGCGGCGAGCACGGTCGACCCCGACACCGGCGTCACGTTCCTCGAGCCGATCACCGACGCGCAGCTCGCCGACGCGCTCTCCGCGGCCGAGGCCGTCGGCGACGACCACATCCAGCAGCAGTCGGGCGGCGGCGTGAACCCGCACACGTGGACCCACGGGTCGAGCGAGCAGCGTCAGCGCTGGTTCACGACCGGCTACAACGAGCGCAACCTGGCGGCGTGCGACACGTTCGCGGCGACGGACCTCTGAGCCCAGGCAGCACCCTGCCCCGCGGAGCGCGGGGATCCCGCAGCACGACGAGAGCCCGGCACCTGTGCGGTGCCGGGCTCTCGTGCGGTGCGCGGCCTCCGCGCGGTGCCGGGCTCTCGCGCGGTGCCGGGCTCTCGCGCGGTGCCGGGCTCTCGTGCAGTGCGGCGCCCGACCCGTGCCGTCGCGGTGGGTCAGGGCGCCGTTCCCGGGCTGCTCAGATGTTGAAGCCGAGCGCCCGCATCTGCTCGCGGCCGTCGGGCGTGATCTTCTCCGGGCCCCACGGCGGCATCCAGACCCAGTTGATCCGGAAGCCGTCGACGACGCCGTCGAGCGACTGCCCGGCCTGGTCCTCGATGACGTCGGTCAGCGGGCACGCCGCCGAGGTCAGGGTCATGTCGATCACGGCGGTGTTGGTCTGGTCGACCGTGACGCCGTAGACGAGCCCGAGGTCGACGACGTTGATGCCGAGCTCGGGGTCGATGACGTCGCGCAGGGCCTCCTCGACGTCCGCGGCCGTGGTCGGGCTCGCGGGTGCGCCGCCCGGTGTGGTGGCTGTCATGCGTCCTCCTTGGTCCCGGCCGGCGCGGTGGCACCGGTCCTGATGAGCGCGTCCTGCAGTGCGGCCCAGCCGAGCAGCGCGCACTTGATGCGGGCGGGGTACTTCGCGACCCCGGTGAAGGCGGTGGCGTCACCGAGACGGTCCTCGGTGTCCGGCGCGAGGCCGGCGCCGCGCGAGCCCATGAGCTCGCGGAACTCCGCGGCGAGCGCGTCGACCTCGTCGAGCTGCGTGCCCGTGACGAGGTCGTGGAGCACCGAGACGGAGGCCTGCGAGATGCTGCAGCCCTCGCCCTCCCAGCTGAGGGCGGCGACCCGGCCGTCCGCGACCGCGACGCGCAGCGTCACCTCGTCGCCGCACGTCGGGTTGACCTGGTGCGACTCCCCCGCGCCCGGGCCGGCGTCGACGAGCCCGCGGCCGTGCGGCGCGCGCGCGTGGTCGAGGATGACCTGCTGGTACAGCTGCTCCATCGAGCTCATCGCAGCCCCTCCCGCGCGGTCCCGGCGGGCGCCGGTGCGTCCGTCACCCCGAAGAACGCCCGCACCCCCGCGAGTGCTTCCCGGAAGACCTCGATCTCCTCGAGCGTCGTGTACACCGCACCGCTCGCCCGCGCCGTGGCGGCGACGCCGAACCGGCGGTGCAGGGGCTGGGCGCAGTGGTGGCCGACCCGGACGGCGACACCCGCGTCGTCCAGCACCTGGCCGACGTCGTGCGCGTGCACCCCGTCGACGACGAACGACACCGCGGCGAGCCGGTCCCGGGTGTCCGTCGGGCCGATGACCCGCACGCCGGGCACGGACGCCACCGCGTCGAGCAGCGCCCGGGCGATCTCCGCCTCGTGCGCCGCGACCGCGGGCATCCCGAGCTCGTGCAGGTAGCTCGCGGCGGCACCCATCGCGACGGCCTGGGAGACCATCTGCGTGCCGGCCTCGAAGCGCTGCGGCGGCGGTGCGTACGTCGTGCTCTCCATCGTGACGACCTCGACCATCGAGCCGCCGGTGGTCACGGGGGGCATCGCCTCGAGCAGCTCCCGCCGCCCGTACAGCGCGCCGACGCCCGTGGGGGCGAGCATCTTGTGGCCGGAGAACGCGGCGAAGTCGACCCCGAGCGCCGCCAGGTCCACCGGCAGGTGCGGCACGGACTGGCACGCGTCGAGCACGGTGAGCGCGCCGACCTCGCGGGCCCGCGCCACGAACGCCTCGACGTCCGTGACGGCGCCGGTGACGTTGGACGCGTGCGTGAAGGCCAGCACGCGCGTGCGGTCGGTGACGACCGTCGCGAGCTCGTCGGTCCGCAGCCGCCCGTCGTCGTCCACCCCGATCCAGCGCAGCGTCGCCCCGGTGCGCGCGGCGAGCTCCTGCCACGGCACGAGGTTCGCGTGGTGCTCGAGCTCGGTCACGACGATCTCGTCGCCGGCCCCGAGCGCGAACCGACGGGCGTCCGCGCCGCCGCGGCCGAGCGACGCGTTCTGCATCGCGTACGCCACGAGGTTGAGCGCCGCCGTCGCGTTCGACGTCCAGACGAGCTCGCCCGGCGAGACGCCGACGAACGACGCGACCCGGGCCCGCGCGTCCTCGAACGCCTCGGTCGCCTCCTCGGCGAGCTGGTGCGCGCCGCGGTGCACCGCGGCGTTGCGCTGCGCGTAGAAGTCCTGCTCGGCGTCGAGCACGACCTCGGGCTTCTGCGACGTCGCCGCCGAGTCGAGGTACACGAGCGGGCGGCCGTCGCGCAGCGTGCGCGTGAGCAGCGGGAAGTCGGCGCGCACCGCCGCGAGCTCGCTCGCGCCCAGCCGGTGCTCCTGGGTCGTGGTCACGTCGTCCGTCCTCGCTGGGGGTGCCGCCGGCCGCAGGTCACGGCCGGTGCCCGCCGGCGGCCCCGCCCGCCGGAGCGGGGCGGGACCACCGGTCGGAGGTCACGCGGTGATCGTGCCCGTCGGCAGGAACCGGTCGTAGCCCTCGTTCTCGAGGCGCTCGGCGAGCTCCGGGCCGCCCTCCTCGGCGACCTTGCCGTCGACGAAGACGTGCACGAAGTCGGGCGTGATGTAGCGCAGGATGCGCGTGTAGTGCGTGATCAGCAGCACGCCGACCTCGCCGCCCGAGCGGACGCGGTTGACGCCCTCGGAGACGATGCGCAGCGCGTCGACGTCGAGGCCGGAGTCGGTCTCGTCGAGGATCGCGAACTTCGGCTTGAGGAGCTCGAGCTGCAGGATCTCGTGGCGCTTCTTCTCCCCGCCCGAGAAGCCCTCGTTGACGTTGCGGGTCGCGAACTCGGGGTCCATGCGCAGCAGCTCCATGGCCGCCTTGACGTCCTTGGTCCACGTCCGCAGCGCGGGCGCCTGGCCGTCGATGGCGGTCTTGGCGGTGCGCAGGAAGTTCGTCACCGAGACGCCGGGGACCTCGACGGGGTACTGCATCGCGAGGAACAGGCCCGCCTTGGCGCGCTCGTCGACGCTCATCGCGAGGACGTCCTCGCCGTCGAGCGTGACCGTGCCGGCCGTGACGTCGTACTTCGGGTGGCCCGCGAGCGAGTAGGCCAGCGTGGACTTGCCCGAGCCGTTGGGGCCCATGATGGCGTGGGTCTCGCCGCTGCCGATCGTCAGGTCGACACCGCGCAGGATGGGCTTGGGGCCCTCCTTGGTCTCGACGCTGACGTGCAGGTCGCGAATCTCTAGCGTGGCCATTCTCAGTTCTCCTCGGAGGATCCGTGGGGGGCGTCGACGTCCACGAGCACACGCTCGCCGTCGACGGTCAGGGGGTAGACGGGGACGGGGCGCACCGCCGGGGGGCTGAGCGGCTTTCCCGTGGCGAGGTCGAAGCGCGAGCCGTGCAGCCAGCACTCGAGGGTGCGGCCCTCGACCTCGCCGTCGGACAGCGAGACGGCGCCGTGCGAGCAGATGTCGGAGACCGCGTGCAGGTCCCCCTCCTCGTCGCGGACGACCGCGACCTCCACGGGGCCCTTCTCACCCTCGAGCTCGAGGCGCAGGGCGCAGCCGACGGCGACGTCCTCGGCGTAGCAGGCGAACTGCGCGCTCACACCTGCTCCTGCTCGCGCACCTCGACCGCCGAGAGGTCCGTGTCGCCGGCCGGCAGGGTCGCCTCGGCCCCGAGCACGCTCATGCTCTTCTCGAGCTCGGCCTCGATCGACTCGAGCAGCCGCTCCTCGACCTCGGGCACGCCGATCGCGTGGACGAGCTCGGCGAAGAAGCCGCGCACGACGAGCCGGCGCGCGTCCGCCTCGGGGATGCCGCGCGAGCGGAGGTAGAACAGCTGCTCGTCGTCGAAGCGCCCGGTGGCGCTGGCGTGCCCGGCACCCTCGATGAGGCCGGTCTCGATCTCGAGGTTCGGCACCGAGTCGGCCCGCGCGCCGTCCGAGAGGACGAGGTTGCGGTTGAGCTCGTAGGTGTCCGTGCCCTCGGCCTCGGCGCGGATCAGCACGTCGCCGACCCACACCGTGTGCGCGCCCTCGCCCTGCAGCGCGCCCTTGTACGTGACGCGCGAGCGGCACGAGGGGACGTTGTGGTCGACGAAGAGCCGGTGCTCCTGGTGCTGGCCGGCGTCCGCGAAGTACAGGCCGATCATCTCGATCGACCCGTTCTCGCCGGAGAACTCGGCGTCCGGCGTGACGCGCACGACGTCGCCGCCGAGCGTCACGACGATGTGCTTGACCGTCGCGTCGCGGCCGACCGTGATGCGGTGGCTCGACGCGTGCACCGAGCCCTCGGCCCAGTCCTGGACCGAGACGAGGGTCAGGTGCGCCCCGTCCTCGACGACGACCTCGACGGTCTCGGCGAGCGACGCGGGGCCGACGTGGTCGATGACGACGAGCGACTCGGACAGCTCGCGGGCGTGCACGAGGATGTGCGACGCCGTGGTCTTGCTCGCGTCGATGCCCTCGACGCGGACCATCGTCGCCGCCGAGGCCACGGCCTGCGGCGGGACCGTGAGGATCGTCGCGCGCTGGAACGAGGCCCACGCCGTGGCGGCCGTGCGGTCGCCCGGCTTGCCGGCCTGGCCGAGCCGCACGTCGTCGCGGTCGACGACCTCGACCGTGACCTCGGGCGCCTCGACGACGGTCGTGAGCACCTTCGGGCCGGTCAGCTCGTCCGCGAACAGCGGGGCGAGCCGGTCGACCGGCGCGAACCGCCACTCCTCCTCGCGCCCGGTCGGCACGGGGAACTGCGCGAGCTCGAACGAGCTCACGCGCTCCGCGCGCGACGACTGCGGCGTGCCGCCGACCCCGTGGCGGTGCGCCCCGTCGGCGACGGCGCGCGAGTGGTCGGTCGTGAGGCCGCCGGGCGTGCCCGGGGTCTCCTGGTCAGTTGTGGTGCTCGTCATCAGCCGACGGACCCTTCCATCTGCAGCTCGATCAGGCGGTTCAGCTCGAGGGCGTACTCCATGGGCAGCTCGCGCGCGATCGGCTCCACGAAGCCGCGCACGATCATCGCCATGGCCTCGGTCTCGGCCATCCCGCGGGACATGAGGTAGAACAGCTGGTCCTCGCTCACGCGCGAGACCGTGGCCTCGTGCCCCATCGAGACGTCGTCCTCGCGGACGTCGACGTAGGGGTAGGTGTCCGAGCGGGAGATCTGGTCCACGAGCAGCGCGTCGCACAGCACGTTGGACGCCGAGTGGCTCGCGCCCTCGAGCACCTGCACGAGACCGCGGTACGACGTGCGGCCACCGCCGCGGGCGACCGACTTCGACACGATCGACGAGGACGTGTGCGGGGCGGCGTGCACCATCTTGGCGCCCGCGTCCTGGTGCTGGCCCTCGCCGGCGAACGCGATCGACAGCGTCTCGCCGCGCGCGTGCTCGCCCATGAGGTAGATCGCCGGGTACTTCATCGTGACCTTGGAGCCGATGTTCCCGTCGACCCACTCCATCGTCGCGCCCTCGGCGGCCGTGGCGCGCTTGGTCACGAGGTTGTACACGTTGTTCGACCAGTTCTGGATCGTCGTGTACCGGACCCGGGCGTTCTTCTTGACGATGATCTCGACGACCGCGGAGTGCAGCGAGTCCGACGAGTACACCGGCGCGGTGCAGCCCTCGACGTAGTGCACGTACGAGCCCTCGTCGGCGATGATCAGCGTCCGCTCGAACTGGCCCATGTTCTCCGTGTTGATCCGGAAGTAGGCCTGCAGCGGGATCTCGACGTGCACGCCCGGCGGAACGTAGACGAACGAGCCGCCCGACCACACCGCGGTGTTGAGCGAGGCGAACTTGTTGTCGCCCGGGGGGATCACGGAGCCGAAGTACTGCTCGAAGATCTCCGGGTACTCGCGCAGGCCCGTGTCGGTGTCGACGAAGATGACGCCCTGCTCCTCCAGCTCCTCCTGGATCTGGTGGTAGACGACCTCGGACTCGTACTGCGCGGCGACGCCCGCGACGAGGCGCTGCTTCTCCGCCTCCGGGATCCCGAGCCGGTCGTACGTGTTCTTGATGTCGTCCGGGAGGTCCTCCCAGCTCGTCGCCTGCTTCTCCGTCGACCGCACGAAGTACTTGATGTTGTCGAAGTCGATGCCCGACAGGTCCGAGCCCCACCAGGGCATCGGCTTCTTGTCGAAGAGGCGCAGGGACTTCAGGCGCGTCTTGAGCATCCACTCGGGCTCGTTCTTGAGCGCGGAGATGTTGCGGACGACGTCCTCGTCGACGCCACGGCGCGCGGTGGCGCCGGCAGCGTCGCCGTCGTGCCACCCGTACCCGTAGGTACCGATGGACGCGATGGCCTCGTCCTGGGTGAGGGGTGTGCTCACGGGGTTCTCGGTGGACGCACTCATGCGTTCGGTCCTTCCACAGGGGCAGGGGGCGTGGTGATCGGGATGTTCGTGGTGCACACGTGACCCCCGGCGGCGAGCGTCGAGAGGCGTTGCACGTGGACTCCGAGGAGACGCGAGAACGCGTGCGCCTCGGCCTCGCAGAGCTGCGGGAACTCGGTCGCGATCTGCTGCACCGGGCAGTGGCCCTGGCAGAGCTGGACCGCGCGTGCGCCGGGCCCGGGCCGCGCGGTCGCGGCGTACCCGTCTCGGGCGAGGCCGTCGGCGAGCGCCTGGGCGCGCGCCTGGACGTCGGGGCCCGCCGCGTCGACGGCCGCTGCGTGCCGGGTCTCGAGGTCGCGCACGCGGCGCTCGGCGAACTCCTCCAGCGCACCCGGGCCGGCGACCTCGGCGAGGAAGCGCAACGCCTGCGCCGCGAGCTCGGGGTAGCGGTGGGAGAGCGCCGCCTGGCCCTGCGCGGTGACGACGTAGCGGCGGGCCGGGCGTCCGCGGCGGGCGGGCGCAGGGGTGGTCGACTCGTGCACCGCGATCTGGGCGGTGCCCTCGAGGACGCCGAGGTGCCGGCGGATCGCCGTGCCGGTCAGGTCGAGCTCCGCGGCGAGCTCGGCCGCGGAGACGGGGCCGTCGGCGGCGACGAGCTCGAGGATGCGGCGTCGGGTCCCGGCCTCGTCGACGGCACCCGGCGCACCGCGCACGGCCGACGGCGCGAGGGGGGTCGCGGCGCCGTGAGCGGCGGTGGCCCGCGGGGCCGGCGGGGTCGCCCGAGGGGTCCGGGTCACCGGCATGGTCGCGCTCACGAACCACCTCCTCCGCAGTCTCGATATTGCCAACATCCTTGTTGCCGAATTCGTTCCGTGCAAGCAAGGTGACCCTCACCACGGCGGGCCACGCACGCACGGTGCGACGCCGGCCACCACCTAGACTCCGTGCGTGCCCGAGACCCCCGCCGTCGAGATCCGCGGCCTCGTGAAGCGGTACGGCTCCCGGGCGGTCGTCGACGGGCTCGACCTCGTCGCGGACGCCGGCCGCGTGACGGCGGTCCTCGGGCCGAACGGTGCGGGCAAGACGACGACCGTCGAGTGCTGCGAGGGCCTGCGCTCCCCCGACGCCGGCTCGGTGCGCGTGCTCGGGCTCGACCCGCTGGCCCACGCCCGCGCCCTCCGCCCGCGCGTCGGGGTCATGCTGCAGGACGGCGGCCTGCCGACCGGCGTGCGTGCGCTCGAGATGCTCGAGCACGTCGCCCGGCTGCACGCCCGCCCGCGCGACGTCGGCGAGCTCAGCGAACGACTCGGGCTCGGCGCGTTCGCGCGCACGACGGTCCGGCGGCTCTCCGGCGGTCAGCGCCAGCGGCTCGCGCTCGCGACCGCTCTCGTCGGCCGCCCCGAGCTCGTGTTCCTCGACGAGCCCAGCGCCGGCATGGACCCCCAGTCGCGGCGCGCGGTGTGGGAGCTCGTGCGCGAGCTGCGCGACGAGGGCACGTCCGTCGTGCTGACCACGCACCTCATGGACGAGGCGGAGGACCTCGCCGACCGCGTCGTCGTCGTGGACCACGGTGCCGTGATCGCGCAGGGCTCGGTCGCGGACCTCGTCGCGGCCGGCAGCGACCGGACGCTGCGGTTCACGGCGCCGGTCACCCTCGACGCGTCCGCGCTGGGCTCCCTGACGGAGGCGCTCACCACGCGACCCGCCCCGGGAGCCGGGCACGTCGTGCGTCCCTCCCCCGACGGCGGCGAGCTCGACTACGTCGTCACGGGGGACGTCGACGCCCGCACCCTCGCCGACCTCACCGCGTGGTGCGCCGCGCGGGACCTGCTCGTGAGCCGGGTGACCGTCGGGCGGCGCACCCTCGAGGACGTCTTCCTCGACCTCACCGGACGGAGCCTGCGATGAGCCCCGACACCCGCCCCGCACCGGCCGGCGGAACCGCGACGGACCCGGGACGCACACCCCCCGGCGCGGCCCCGGCCCTGCGGCGGGTGCTCACGCAGGCCGGCTTCGAGACGCGCATGATCCTGCGCAACGGCGAGCAGCTGCTCGTCACCGTGATCCTGCCGGTCCTCGTCCTCGTCGGGCTCGCGCGCACCGGTCTCGTCGAGCTCGCGACCGACGGCGCGTCCCGGATCGACTTCGTGGCCCCCGGGGTGCTGGCGCTCGCGGTGATGAGCACGGCGTTCACCTCGCAGGCCATCGCGACCGCGTTCGACCGGCGTAACGGCGTCCTGCGGCTGCTTGCCACCACGCCGCTCGGGCGCGGCGGGCTGCTCGCCGGCAAGGTCCTCGGCGTGCTCGCGGTCGAGCTCGTGCAGGTCGTGGTGATCGGGGCCGTCGCGGTCGCGCTCGGCTGGCGGCCGGAGCTCGCCGGCGTGCCCGCCGCGCTGCTCGCGATCCTGCTCGGCACCGCCGCGTTCACCTCGCTCGCTCTCGCGCTCGCCGGGGCGCTGCGGGCCGAGGCCGTCCTCGCGACCGCCAACCTCGTGCTCGTGCTGCTCGCGGTCGCGGGCGGCATCGTGATCCCGGCGAGCCAGCTGCCCGGCCCGCTGGGCGACGTCGCTCTGCTGCTGCCGTCGGGAGCGCTCGGCGAGGCGCTGCGTGCGGGGCTCGTCCACGGGCAGGTCGCGGTCACCTCGCTGCTCGTGCTGCTCGCCTGGGCCGTCGCGCTCGCGTGGGGCGCACGCCGGCTGTTCCGCTGGCACTGACGGGCCGCACGGCCGGGGCGGGTCGCCCATCTCACGTCCCCGGGGTGCCCCCGCCGGGGTGGACGACGGCCGCGCCGCCGTACCCTGGAGGACGTGAGCACCGCGCCCGTGACCGCCCCGCCCGCCCGCCGCGACCCGCTCGCCCGCTGGCGCAGGTGGACGCGTCCGGCGCTGGTCGCGAACCTCGTCGCGCAGGTCGTGATCATCGTCACCGGCGGCGCCGTCCGGCTCACGGGCTCGGGCCTCGGGTGCTCGACGTGGCCCCAGTGCGAGCCGGGCGAGTTCACGCCCGCGCTGCACTCCGCGAGCACGATCCACCCCTTCATCGAGTTCGGGAACCGCACGCTCACGGGCGTGCTCGGGGTCATCGCGATCACGGTCGCCGTGCTCGTGTGGACCGACGCGACGCGCGCGCCCGGCTACCGGCGGCTCGGGCTCCTGCCGCTCGTCGGAGTCGTCCTGCAGGCCGTGCTCGGCGGCGTCATCGTGCTGCTCGAGCTGCCGCCCGCGCTCGTCGGGCTGCACATGATCATCTCGCTCGGGCTCGTCGCGGCGTCCACCGCGCTGGTCGTGCGGCACCGGCAGGGCGACGGTCCCCCGCGCGCCGTCGTCGGGCCGCGCCTGATCGCCCTGAGCCGGGTCCTCGTCGGCGTCGCCGTCGTGATGCTCGCCCTCGGGATCCTCGTGACCGGGGCCGGCCCGCACGGCGGTGACGAGGAGGTCGCGTACCGGTTCGCGTTCGACCCGGTGCTCGCCGCGAAGCTGCACGCCGCGTCGGTGTGGGCGTTCCTGGCGCTGCTCGCGGTGCTCGTCGTCGGTCTGTTCCGCGGTGCCGCGCCGCACCGCACCCGGCGCGCGGCGGTCGTGCTCGTCGTCGTGACCCTCGCGCAGGGGCTCGTCGGCTACGTGCAGTACTTCACGGGCCTGCCCGCGGTGCTCGTCGGCGTGCACATGCTCGGCGCCGCGCTGCTCACCGCCGCGCTGACCGCGTTCGTCAGGGAGCTGCGTCCGCGGGCGTGAGCTCGTCCCACCCGCGAGCGCGCGCCGCCGCGGCGGCGAGGATGCCGACGACCGCCGAGGGGCTGCGCAGCCGGCCCCCGAGCACCGCGGCCACGGCGTCGTCGAGCGGCACCCACACGGGGACCATGCCGGCCTCCTCGTCCGTGCGCTCGAACCGCTCGTCGTCCGGCACGGGCGAGAGCCCACGCGCGAGGAAGACCAGGATCTCCTCCGACGAGCCGCCCGGGGTCGTGTAGAAGTCGACGAGCGCGTGCCAGCGCTCGGCACGCAGGTCCGCCTCCTCGGCGAGCTCGCGCGCCGCGGTCCGGACCGGCGGCTCGTCCGCGACGTCCCGCAGCCCCGCCGGCGGCTCCCACAGCTCGGAGCGCACCGGGTGCCGGTACTGGCGCAGCAGCAGGACCCGGTCCTCGTCGTCGACCGCGATGACCGCGACCGCGCCCGGGTGGTCGACGTACTCGCGCAGCACCTGGGTCTCCCCCAGGTCCACGACGTCGCCCACGAGGTCCCACACGCGCCCCTCGTGGAGCAGCGTGTGCTCGGTGACAGGGCGCGGAGCCGCGCGGTCGGCGACCTCGGTGAGGTCCTGGTCGTCCCCGGCGCGCGGCCCCGTGCTCGTCATGTCAGTCCTCGTCCGTCCCGTGCTGCGCGAGCGCCGCACCGATCAGGCCCGCGAAGAGCGGGTGCGCGCGGTTCGGGCGCGACTTGAACTCCGGGTGCGCCTGCGTCGCCACGAAGTACGGGTGGGTCTCCCGCGGCAGCTCGACGAACTCGACGAGCGACCGGTCGGGCGAGACGCCCGAGATCACGAGACCGGCCGCCTCGAGGCGGTCGCGGTAGCCGTTGTTGACCTCGTAGCGGTGCCGGTGGCGCTCCGAGACCTCGGTCGTGCCGTACGCCTCCGCGACGACCGAGCCGGGGGTCAGCACCGCGTCGTACGCACCGAGGCGCATCGTGCCGCCCAGGTCACCCGCGCCGTCGACGATCGCGAGCTGCTCCTCCATCGTCGCGACGACCGGGTCGACCGGGTCGGTGTCGAACTCCGACGACGACGCCCCGGGCAGGTCGAGCACCGAGCGCGCGAACTCGATGACCATGCACTGCAGGCCCAGGCAGATCCCGAGCGTCGGCACCTTCTGCTCGCGCGCCCAGCGCAGCGCACCGAGCTTGCCCTCGATGCCGCGCACCCCGAACCCGCCGGGCACGAGCACCGCATCGACGCCCTCGAGCGCGAGCTTCGCGCCCTCGGGGGTCTGGCAGTCGTCCGACGTGACCCAGCGGATGACGACCTTCGCGTCGTGGTGGAACCCGCCGGCACGCAGCGCCTCGGTCACCGAGAGGTACGCGTCGGGCAGGTCGATGTACTTGCCGACGAGCGCGACCTCGACGCGGTGCGCCGGGACGTGCACGCGCTGCAGCAGCTCGTCCCAGCCGCTCCAGTCGACGTCCCGGAACGGCAGCCCGAGACGCTGCACGACGTACGCGTCGAGGCCCTCGGAGTGCAGCACGCGCGGGATGTCGTAGATGCTCGGCGCGTCCTTGGCAGTCACGACCGCCTCGGCGTCGACGTCGCACATGAGCGCGATCTTGCGCTTCGTGGACTCGGGGACGTCGCGGTCCGCCCGGCACACGATCGCGTCGGGCTGGATGCCGATCGAGCGCAGCGCCGCGACCGAGTGCTGCGTCGGCTTCGTCTTGAGCTCACCGCTCGGACCGATGTACGGCACGAGGGACACGTGCAGGAAGAACACGTTGTCGCGGCCGAGGTCGTGGCGCACCTGGCGGGCAGCCTCGAGGAACGGCAGCGACTCGATGTCGCCGACCGTGCCGCCGATCTCGGTGATGATCACGTCGGGTGCCTGGCCCTCGGCGGGGTCCGCCTGGGCGCGCATGCGCAGCTTGATCTCGTCGGTGATGTGCGGGATGACCTGCACGGTGTCGCCCAGGTACTCGCCGCGACGCTCCTTGGCGATGACCTGCGAGTACACCTGGCCGGTCGTGACGTTCGCCGAGCCGACGAGCTCCACGTCGAGGAAGCGCTCGTAGTGACCGACGTCGAGGTCGGTCTCCGCGCCGTCCTCCGTCACGAACACCTCGCCGTGCTGGAACGGGTTCATCGTCCCGGGGTCGACGTTGAGGTACGGGTCGAGCTTCTGCATCGTGACCCTGAGGCCACGGGAACGAAGGAGCCGACCGAGGGAGCTGGCCGTGAGGCCCTTGCCCAGAGAGGAGGCGACGCCTCCGGTGACGAAGATGTGCCGGGTCGTGTTGTCCGACCGCCCGGAGAGTCGATTTGCGCGCTCTGCCACGGGCTTCCACTCTACCCGACGCGGGCGCCGGACCCGGACCGGGCGGTCGGCGCGTCCCTGACGGGCTGTCGGCCCGCGCGCGGCGCGTCAGCGGGCTCGCGCGCCACCGTCGGAGCCGGAGCCGGAGCCGGAGTCGTCGGAGCCGCTGCCCACGAGCCCGTAGACCCGCACGAGCTGGGCGACGACCTGCGCGACGTCGGGCAGCTCGGCCGACCGCGCGGACGACGCCACCCGCAGGGCCTCGCGACGGTCGTCGTCCGTCAGCACCGTCCGGACCGCCTCCGCGAGCCGCTCCGCGGAACCGACGGGCACCAGCACCGCGGCGTTCCCCGTGACCTCGCGCGTGCCGCCGGCGTCGGTCGCGACGACGGCCGCCCCGACGCGCAGCGCCTCCTGGACCGCGATCGGCTGGCCCTCCCAGACGGCCGTCGAGACGACGACGTCGGCGGCGGCCAGCAGGTCCGGGACGTCGCCGCGCCGGCCCAGGAGCCGTACAGGCAGGCTCTCGTCCCGCACGCGCGCCCCTAGCGCACCCTCGAGCGGCCCGTCCCCCGCGACGACCCACACGAGCTCCGGCGCGGGCCCGAGGAGCGCCGCGGCGTCGAGCAGCGTGTCGAGGCCCTTCTGCGGGGCGAGGCGCGCGACCGTGACCGCGAGCGAGGCGCCATCCGGCACCCCGAGCGCGGCCCGGACGTCCGAGCGCGACCGGGCCGGCGGCGCGGTCGTCGGTGCCGGCACCAGGGCGCGCTCGGCCTCACGGGCCCCCCGCGCGGCCGTCCGTGCCACGAGGTCGCCCGACACCCCGAGCACGACGTCGGCGCCCCGGGCCACCACGACCTCGAGCACGGCCGAGACCGTGCGGACCGCACGCCCGCCGACGGGCAGGTTGTGCAGCGTCACGACCGACCGGGGTCGGACCCGGCGGGGCAGCGTCCCTGTGGCGATGACCGCGAGCGCCCCCGCCCGCAGGCCGTGCGCGTGCACCACGTCGGCGCCGCGCACGAGCCGGCGCAGCTCCCGGACGGCACGCGCGTCGGCGGCGGGGCGGGGTCGGTCCGCGATCTCGACGGCCCGGAACGCGGCCCGGGTCGTCCCGCCCACGACGGTGCGCTCGACAGCCGCCGGGCCGACCACCTGAACCTGCAGCGCGCCGACGTCGCCGCCGGCGCAGGAGAGGGCTGCGGCGATCTGCGCGACGTGGCGTGCGACGCCCCCGGCGCTCGACCCGAGCACCTGCACGACCCGCCGGGTCATGCGCCCCTCCCCTGGTCCGTCGCGCTCGTCGAGCGGGTGGCGCCGCGGCCGGCGCCGGCCAGCGAGCGCACGATGTCCCGGTCGAGCCCGAGCACGACGCTCCCGGCGACCACGAGCGTGACGACGCCACCGCCCGCACCCGCGCTGAGCGCCGCGGCCGTCCCGTCCCCGACCAGCGCGAGCACGCCGTCGGA
Source organism: Cellulomonas sp. NPDC055163 (assembly GCF_053607065.1). NCBI lineage: Bacteria > Bacillati > Actinomycetota > Actinomycetes > Micrococcales > Cellulomonadaceae > Cellulomonas > Cellulomonas sp. NPDC055163. The sequence continues at coordinate 209,003 of NZ_JBSGSU010000008.1, forward strand.
CACGAGGCGGCCCGCGACCGCGCCGAGCGTCCCCCCGAGGGCGAGCACGAGCAGCGTGCGCGCGATGCCGCGGAGCGCGTCCCGCCCGGCGGCCCGCCGCAGCTCGATCAGCAGCGCCGCACCGGCGACGAGCATCCCGACCGCGTTGCCGGCGCCGAGCGCGACGAGGGTCGCGGGGGTCTGCGCGTCGGGCAGCACGAGCAGGCACGCGACGAGCGACGCCACGACCACGACGAGCCAGCCGACCGCCGCCGCCCGCACCGCCGCCCTGCCGCGGTCGAGCGCGTAGAGCGCGCGCGAGACGTGGAACAGCAGCGCGTACCCCAGCAGCCCGGGCGCCATCCAGGTGAGCGCCGGACCCATCGCGAGGAGCAGCTCGGGGTCCCCCTCGGGCGCGACGCCGACGAACAGGCTCGCGACCGCGGGAGCAGCGGCGACGACGGCCGCCGCCCCGAGCCCCGACGCGACGAGCACCGCGCGCGTCGTCCGCGCCGCGAGCCGCGCGAAGCCGTCGCGGTCCGCCTCGGCGGCCCGCTCGGCCAGCCGCGGGAACGTCGCTGTGGCGAGGGGCACCGCGAGCACCGCGTACGGCAGCACGTAGACGGCCTGCACGTACAGGAAGACGGCGGGGGTGCCCGCGGGCCCCGTGTTCGCCAGCGCGAGGACCACGAGCACCGCGCCCTGCTGCGCGACGAGCGCACCGACGCCCGCGAACGCGAGCCGGCGCACGTGCGCGGCGACCCCCTCGGGGAAGCGCAGCGTCGGCCGCAGCCGGACGCCGGAGCGCCAGACCGGGACGAACAGCGGCAGGCTCATCGCCACGACGCCCGCCGTGGTGCCCCAGGCGAGCCAGCTCAGCGCGTCCTCGGGCACCGCGGCGGGGGCGGTGCCCTCGCCCGCGGACAGTGCCCCGTAGGCGAGGTACGCGACGATCACGACGACGCTCGACAGGACCGGGGCGAACGCCGGCCAGAAGAACCGGCGCTGCGCCTGCAGGACGCCCGCGAGCGTCACGGCGATGCCGTACAGCGGCACCTGCACCGCAAACACGATGACGAAGAACCGGACGAGGTCCTCCTGGCCGGGGTCGTCGGACAGGTGCGCGACGACGCGGGCCACGGGCTCGGCGAGGAGAGCGAGGAGGGCACCGAGCGGCACGAGGACGACGAGCACCCAGCCCAGCACCGCGGACGCGATCCGGTCGACGTCCGCGCGCACACCGCGCGCGATCGGCCCGGCCAGCGCCGGCACCAGCGCGCCCGCGAGCGCGCCACCGGCCGCGACCTCGAAGATGACGTTCGGCAGCGCGTTCGCCGACGCGTACGCGCCCGCGACCGAGTCGGCTCCGACGTTCGACGCGAGCGCGAACGTCCGCGCGAAGCCGAGCAGCCGGCTGACCACCGTGACCACGGCGATCATCGCCGCCGCCCCGGCGAGCCCCCCGACGAGCGCCCGGAGCCGCGGGCTCACGCGCCGGTGCCCTCGACCCGCACGGGAGCCGCCGGGCGCCGCCCCCACGCGTCGACCTCCCGCAGCACGGGCGTGCGCGCGATGACCTCGGTGAAGCTGACCCGCTCGCTCGCGAGCGTCAGGGCCACCAGCCCGGCGAGCACCCCGTGCCGCACCGGACGGCTCGCCTCGACGACCACAGCGGTGCCGAGCATCGCCCCGAGCGCGTTCGCCCCGCCGTCGCCGAGCATGTCGCGCTCCGCGAGGTCGGCCTCGAGCCCGGCCGCCGCCGTCCCCAGGACCGCCGCGGCGAGACCCGCACCGGGACCGCCCGCGAGCGCGAGCGGGGCCGCCGTGAGCCCCACGGCCTTGAGCGCGCGCCCGGGCCTCAGGTCGAGCAGGTTGACGAGGTTGGCCGACGCGGCGACGAGCGCACCCGACACGAGGACGTCGAGCCCCCAGCCCGCGGCCGAGCGCCGCGAGCCGTCCGCCGCGCGCACCGGCGTCGCGATCACCGCGGCGAGCACCGCGCCGGCGCCGATGCCGAGCACCTTGAGCCCGCCGGTCGTGACGCGTCCACGGGCGAGCGCACCGAGGTGGCCGCGCAGCCCCTTCGTCCGCTCGGTGGTGTCCTCCGTCAGGTCGTCGACGACGCCGAAGGACGCCGCGGACCCGGTCGCGACCGTTGCCGCGAGCGCGCCGCGCACGCTGCCCGCCCCGAGGACGCCCCCGACGAGCGCGCCCGCCGCGGCCGCGGGACCGGCCAGCATGCTCACCGGCTCACCACGGTGGTTCGTGCGGGTCCAGCGCGCCGTCCCACCCGGGACCTCGTCCAGCAGCCCGCGGGCCACGAGCGTCGCGGTCGCCGCTCCTGCGGCCCCGAGCACGCGCCACAGCGGTCCGACCGTCATCCGCCGGCCCCGGCGGCGTTCGGGTCGGCCGGCACCGCGGAGGTCGGCGTGCGGTCCACGGGCGGGAGCACGACCGGCTGCGGCAGCACCGTCTGCTCCTCGCCGAAGCCGTAGTGGCCGTTCGTGCCGCCGATGCGCGCGTTGAGGGCGAGCGCGACGGAGATCTGGCCGGGAGCCTGGTCCGTGCCCGTCACGGTCGTGAGGCGGTCCGCGAGCTCGGGGTCGGCGAGCACCGCGTCCGTCAGCGTCGCGGCGTCCCGCGGGGCGTCCGCCAGCACGGCGCCCTCGGACACCTCCTGCGCGGCCGCGAGGATCGCGAGCTGGGCGCTCGTCGTGCTCTCCTGCTCCTCGTCCCCGGGCGTCTCCGCAGCGGCGGCAGCCTCGTCGAACGGGCTCACCACGACGACCGCGTCGGCCGCCGTGACGACCGGCTCCGTCACGGCGATGAGCGCCTGGTCGCCCTCGTCGAGCAGGTCGAGCAGCGTCGACGCGGACTCCGACAACGTGTCGGGGGACGTCGGCGAGGCACCGGTGAGCCCCTGGGCGAGCGCCTGGGCGAGGATCGCCTCGTCCTGCGCGTCGTCCGCGGGCGCCGGGTTCAGGTACTGCACGAAGGTCCCGGCGAGAGCGCGACGCATGCTGCGCAGCTCCTCGTCCGTCCACACGTCGGTCACGGTCACGTGCGCCGTCAGGGTGGCGCCGGCGTCGGTCAGGGACGCGTCGATCGCGGTGGCCCGCTCGGGGTCGATCTCGCCGAGGGCGACGACGGCGACCCGGCGACCCTCGAGCGTGCCGTCGACGAGCTGCGGCCCGGCGGCGCTGATCCACGCCGTCGAGTTCGCGAGGCGCGCCTGCGACGTCTCGAGCTCGGTGCGGAGACCGTCCTTCTCGGCGCGCAGCATCTCGACCTGACCGGTGAGCGTGTCGCCGATCGTCTCCTTGAGCGGTCCGGCGCCCAGCGCGATGCCGACCGCGAGGGCCAGGAACACCGAGATGAGCGAGACGATGTGGTAGCGGAAGTCGATCACGTGAGGATCTCTCGGTTGCAGGCGGGCGGCGTCAGGCTCATTCCTGGGGTTCTCCCACGAGCGAGCCGAGCCACGAGAACAGGTCGTCGAACCGGGCGCCGGCGAGGCCGGCGAGCGTCTGGCCCGCGGCGGTCGACGCGAGCGCGACGGTGAGGGCGAGGAGCCCGGCGAGCACGAGCAGCACGAGCTGCACGTTCGAGATGCGGTGGCGGTACAGGCGCGAGACGCCCTTGGCGTCGACCAGCTTGCCGCCGACGCGCAGCCGCGTGAGGAACGTGCTGGCCATGCCGGAGCGGCCCTTGTCGAGGAACTCCACGAGCGTCGCGTGCGTCCCGACCGCGACGATGAGCTCGGCGCCCTTGTCGTCCGCGAGCAGCATCGCGACGTCCTCGCTCGTCCCCGTCGCCGGGAAGACGACGTGCCCGACACCGAGCTGCTCGACGCGGGCGAGCCCGGGTGCGCGCCCGTCGCGGTACGCGTGCACCACGACCTCCGCACCGCACCGCAGGGCCCGGTCCGAGACCGAGTCCATGTCGCCGACGATGAGGTCGGGCGTCCACCCCGCGTCGAGGATCGCGTCCGCGCCGCCGTCCACGCCGATGAGCACGGGCCGGTACTCGCGGATGTACGGCCGGAGGGTGACCAGGTCCTCCTTGTAGTGGTAGCCGCGCACCACGATGAGGACCTGGCGGCCGTCGATGTCCGTGTCGATGTCGGGCACGCCGACCCCGTCGAGCAGCAGGTCCCGCTCCCGGCGGAGGTAGTCCATGGTGTTCGCGGCGAACGACTCGAGCTGGACGGACAGCCCGGCGCGCGCCTCCTCCATCGCCGCGGCGACCGTCTCCGCGGTCTGCAGCACGCCCTCGGCCACGAGCGTGTCGCCGTCGTAGACGGCCCCGTCGAGCACCCGCACGGCGTGCCCCTCGGTGATCGCCATGACGTCGGGACCGAGGTCGTCGACGAGCGGGATGCCCGCCTCGAGGAGGATCTCGGGACCGAGGTTCGGGTAGCGGCCCGACGTCGAGCGAGCGGCGTTGAGCACCGCGGCCGGACCGCACGCGACGAGCGCCTCGGCCGAGACGCGGTCGATGTCCAGGTGGTCGATGACCGCGACGTCGCCGGGCCGCAGGCGCTTGGTGAGCGCCTTCGTCCGGGGGTCGACCCGGGCCGGACCGGCGACGCCGGGCTCGTCAGGCAGGGAGGCGCGCTTGCGCAGGGGAACTCTCATCGCCCGTCATCGTCCCACGCCGGAGAGCTCCAGAAGCTCAGCCGCGTGCGAGCGCGCCACCTCGGAGTCTTCCTGACCGGACAGCATGCGGGCGAGCTCGCGCACACGGTCGGCGCCCGTGACGGAACGCACGTCCGACTCGGTGACGACGTCGACCCCGTCGGCGTGCGACTTGGTCACCACGAGGTGCTGGTCCGCGAACGCCGCGACCTGGGCGAGGTGGGTCACGACGAGCACCTGGGAGTCGCGCGCGAGCGCGGCGAGCCGGCGGCCGACCTCGACGGCCGCCTTGCCCCCGACACCGGCGTCGACCTCGTCGAACACGAACGTCCCGGGCCGGTGCGCGCCCGATCCCGGGGACGTCGCGAGCGCGACCTCGATCGCGAGCATCACGCGCGAGAGCTCGCCGCCCGACGCGCCCTTGCCGAGCGGACGTGCGGGGGCGCCGGCGTGCGGCACGAGGAGCATCTCGATCGCGTCGAGCCCGTGCGGCCCGGGCTCCGGCGCGGGGGCGACGTCGACGACGAGCCGCGCGCCGGCCATCGCGAGGCCCGCGAGCTCGGTGGACACCGCCTCCGCGAGCACGCCTGCCGCGTCCTGACGGGCCCGGGTCAGTCGCTCCCCGAGCTCGGCGAGCCGCGCACCCAGGGCGTCACGCTCGGCCTCGAGCTCCGCGACCCGGTCGTCGCCACCCTCGAGCTCGAGCAGCCGCCGCCCGGAGACGTCCGCCCACGCGAGCACCTCGGCGACGTCCGCGCCGTAGCTGCGCGTCAGCGTCCCCAGCTCGGCGCGCCGCCGCTGCGCCGTCTCGAGCCGGGCCGGGTCGGCCTGGAGGTCCTGGACGTACGACGAGAGCTCGGCGGCGGCGTCCGCGACCAGGTAGCCGGCCTCGGCGACCCGGGTCGCGAGGGCCGCGAGCGTCGCGTCGTGCTCACCGACGTTCTCGAGCAGGCGGCGCGCGTGGTCGATCACCGCGCTCGCCGAGCCGTCCGCGGTCGCGTCGTCCTCGCCGACGAGCGCGGTGTGCGCGCCGGACGCGGCCGCACGCAGGTCCTCGGCGTGTGAGAGCCGCTCGACCTCGGCGGTCAGCTCGACGTCCTCGCCGGGCTGCGGGTCGATCCGCTCGACCTCGCTCAGCCCGAGCCGCAGCAGCTCCGCCTCGCGCGCCCTGTCCTGGCTGCGCTCGACGAGCTCGGCGAGCTCCGCGACGACGGCCTGGCGCGCGTTCCACGCCTCGCGGTACCGCTCGAGCGTCGCCGCGTGCTCGGGGCCGGCGAACGCGTCGAGCGCGGCGCGCTGGCGCGACGGTGACCGCAGCCGTGCCTGGTCGGCCTGGCCGTGCACGGTCACGAGGGCGTCCGCGAGGTCCGCGAGCACGCCCTGCGGCACCGAGCGACCACCGAGGAAGGCACGCGAGCGCCCAGACGTCTCGGCGGTCGCCGCGCCGACGGTGCGCAGGACTACGAGCGTCCCGTCGTCGTCGGTCTCCGCACCCGCGTCCTCGGCCCTCCGGAGCACGGCGGAGCCCTCCGGCTCGACGATGCGGCCCTCGACCGACGCGCTGCGCTGCCCGGTGCGGACGACCGCCGGGTCGGCCTTGCCGCCCAGGAGCAGCGAGAGCCCCGTGAGCACCATCGTCTTGCCCGCGCCCGTCTCTCCCGTGAGCACGGTCAGGCCGCGCCCGAGCGCCACGTGCGCGCGCCCGATGACGCCCAGGTTCTCGATCCGGATCTCCTCGAGCACGCTCAGTCCTCGTGTCCGTCGGTGGGGAGGGCTCGTCGCCCCCCGTTCGGCTTCTCGCCGCGCCACCCCTCGACGGGGAGCGCGAACTTGTTCACGAGCCGGTCCGTGAACGGGGCGTGGCTCAGCCGCGCGAGGCGCACCGGCACCGGGCTGCGGCGGACCTCGACGCGCGAGCCCACCGGCAGCTCCGTGCTGCGCCGCCCGTCGCAAGTGACGACCCCGCTCGCCGGCGAGCGCCCCAGGATCTCGACGGCGAGCACGCTCGACGGCCCGACCACCAGAGGCCGCGCGAAGAGCGCGTGCGCCGAGAGCGGCACGAGGATCATGCCGTCGACGTCGGGCCACACGACCGGTCCCCCGGCCGAAAACGCGTGCGCCGTCGATCCGGTCGCCGTCGCGAGCACGACCCCGTCGCACCCGAACGACGACAGCGGCCGCCCGTCGACCTCGATGACGACCTCGAGCATCCGCGCCCGGTCGCTCTTCTCGAGCGCGGCCTCGTTGAGCGCCCAGCCGGTCTGGGGCGCTCCCCCGCCCGGGGTGTGCACGCGGACGTCGAGCGTCCCGCGCTCCTCGACGGTGTAGGCGCGGTCGGCGAGGCGGCGCACGGCCTCGACGATGTCCTCGCGCTCGCTCTCCGCCAGGAACCCGACGTGCCCCAGGTTGACCCCGAGCAGGGGGACCCCGGTGCCGCGCGTCAGCTCGGCCGCCCGCAGGATGGTGCCGTCACCGCCCAGGACCATCGCAAGGTCGAGGTCGTCGACGGGCGGCGGGGTGCCGTCGTCGTCGGCGATGACCGGCACGAACCCGGCGTCCTTGAGCGCGCGCACGGCCTCGTCGGTCGCGGCCACCGCCTCGGCACGGCCGCCGTGGGTCACGACCAGGACGCGGCGGCTCACGCTTCTCCTCCGTGCGCGACGACGACCTCGACACGGCGCGCGAGCTCGGCGTCGGTCAGCCCGGCGCCGACGCCCTCCGCACCCGCCCGCCCGGCACCGACCGGGCGCACACCGGTCGCTCCGGCGTCGGTCGCCCTGGCGTCGGTCGCCCCGGCCTCGGTCGCCCTGGCCTCGGTCGCCCCGGCCTCAATCGCCCGGGCGTCGGTCGGCCCGGCGTCGAGGTGCCCGGGCCCCGCGGGTGCGGGTTCGCCCGCTTCCGCCGCGGCGGTCCCGCTCACGGGCGGCGTCGGTCGGGCAGCGGACGCCGCTGCGCCGTCGGCGCGACGCAGCCACAGGAAGAACTCGACGTTGCCGCTCGGCCCGGGCAGAGGGCTGGCGCAGACGTCCACGACGTGCAGCCCGAGCGCGACGGCGGCCCGCGCAACCGTCAGCACGGCCTCGGCGCGCAGCCGGGGGTCGCGCACGACGCCACCCGACCCCAGCCGCTCCCGGCCGACCTCGAACTGAGGCTTGACCATGACCACGAGGTCGGCGCCGTCCGCGACCACTCCATGGAGCGCCGGGAGCACCAGCGTCAGGGAGATGAACGAGAGGTCCGCGACCACGAGCTCGGGCGGCGGCACCAGGTCGCCCGGAGCGAGGCTCCGCACGTTGACACCCTCGCGCGACTCGACGCGCGGGTCGGTGCGCAGCGCCTCGACGAGCTGACCGTGCCCGACGTCGACCGCTGCGACCCGGCGAGCGCCGTGCCGCAGCAGCACGTCGGTGAACCCGCCCGTGCTGGCGCCCGCGTCGAGGCACACCCGGTCCTGGACGCGCAGGCCTGCGGGGACCCACCGGTCGAGCGCGCCGGCGAGCTTGTGCCCCGCGCGGGAGGCGTAGCCGGGGTCGTCGTCCGCCGCGACGGTCACCGACTGCTCGTCCCTCAGCGCGGTGGCGCTGCGGGCGGTGGCGACGCCATCCACGGCGACGCGTCCCGCGGCGATCAGCTCACCCGCGTGACGGCGCGAGCGTGCCAGCCCTCGGCGCACGAGCTCGCTGTCCAGACGTGCGGTCACCACGCTCAGCCCTCGGTGTCCGCGAGGCGGTCCTGCAGGGCGGCATGCACGCCGTCGAACACCGCGACGTGCTCGCGCAGGGGCAGCTCCTCGAGCATCGCGAGGAGCGTCATCGCCTCGTCGACCGCGTGGTCGCCCGATCCGCCGTCGTGCAGGGACGCGTCCTCGGCGACGTCGCGCGGCGCGGCGGCCGGCCGGGCCACGCGGACGCTCGCGGGCGTCGGTCGCGGGGACCCGTCGGCCGCCGTCGCGGGCGAACCGCTGGGCGCGGGAGTCGGGGCGTTCGCGCCGACCGCGACTGCAGCCAGACCAGGCGCGCTCGCCCCGGGGAGGGGGGTGGCGACGGGGGTCGCGGAGGACGCCGCGCCGGGTGCGGACGGCGCGGCAGGGCCGGACGGGTGGGCGGGCACCGGCACCCGGCCGCCGAACGCCCCGGCGGACGGCAGCGGCACCGCGCGCGCCGTGTCGACGTGCTCGTCCATGTCCGTCCTCCCGTCGTCGTCGGACCGCGCCTCGTGACGCGCCACCCGGCCCGGGCACACGCTACCTTCCGGTACCGACCTCGCCCGGTTCGCCCACACCGAGGTCCGGCACGGAGCTCGGGTCGAGCGCGAGACCGGCGTCGACGGCGTCCCACGCCGCCGCGCACGCCGCGCGCACGAGGTCGGCCCCATCATCCCCCGGCTCCGGGCCACGGTGCAGGTCGAGGCGCCCGTCGGTGACGCGCGCGGCGGCACTGCGGCAGACCCACCACCCCTCGGCGGACCGCTCGGGCAGCGGGTGCGGCTCGAGGAGCGAGAGCAGGTCGACGCCGATGAAGTGCGGGCGTTCGCCCGGAGCCGCCAGGACGTCGTCGCGCGCCGAGCTGACGCCGGTCAGCACGTGCAGCCCGGGGATGTCCCCGGCGCGGGCGCCGGCCAGGTCGGTGTCGAGGCGGTCCCCGATGACGAGCGGCGCCGTGGCCCCGGCGCGCGCGATCGCCATCCGGTACATGTCCGGCGACGGCTTGCCCGCACTGTCCGGAGCGACGCCGGTCGCGGCGCGCACGGCACCGACGAGCGAGCCGTTGCCCGGGGCGAACCCGCGCGCGGTCGGCAGGCTGAGGTCGAGGTTGCTGGCGACGTGCCACGCCCCGCGCTGCACCGCGTACGCCGCCTCGGCGAGCTGGGCCCAGCCGAGGTCGGGCGCGAATCCCTGGGCCACGGCGTCGGGACCGTCGTCCGCGGACTCCACGACGGTGTAGCCGGCCGCAGTCACCGCGGTGACCAGGCCCGCCCCACCGACCACGAGCACCTTGGCACCCTGCGGCAGCCGTGTCCGCAGCATCTCCGCAGCCGCCTGTGCGGCGGTCATCACCTCGGCCGGTTCGGCGGGGATCCCGAGCCCCGTCAGCTGCTCGGCCACCGACTCGGGCTCGCGCGACGCGTTGTTCGTCACGAAGACGAGCCGCATGCCGCGCAGCCGAGCGCCGCCGAGCCCTTTCGCCGCGCCCATGATCGGCTCGTGACCGCGGTAGGCGACGCCGTCGAGGTCGACGAGCGCCAGGTCGTGCGCCTCTGCGAGCGGGACGTCGCTGCCGAGCAGCCCGCGGCTCACGCGTCGCCCTCGCGCCCGCGCTCGGCGATGTCGACATGCTCGGCGCCGTCGGGCCCGTCCGAACCGTCGAGCGCCTCCACGCGGTCGTTCGCGTCGACAGAGTCGCCCCCCTCGGGCCCGTCCGCTCCGACCGCGGTGTCGCCGGCGTCCCCCGAGGGCCGCTCGTCCGCGTCGTCGCGTCCGTGCGCACGGTCCGCACCCTCGGCGACGTCCACGCCGTCCGGACCGCCGACGGCATCACGCGGCCGCCGCTCGTCCGCGCCGTCCTCGACAGCGCGGTCGTCCGCCTCGTCCGGGTCCGCCGCCCCGTCGCGCCCGTCCACGGGGTCCGCCTCGTCCACGTCGCCCGCTCCGTCACGCCCGTCCGCGGGGTCCGCCTCGTCGGGGCCGTCCACGTCGTCCACGGCGACGTCGCCCTGCTCAGGGTGCGCAGCACCGTCCGCATCGCCGCCGTCCACGTCACCCTCGTCGGGCGTGTCCGCCTCGGCAGCGTGCTCGTCCTCGTCGAGGTCGAACACGACGACGTCGTCCTCCTCCTCGGCAGCGCCCGACGCCTCGTCGAGCTGCGCCTGGGTGTAGCCGGAGAGCACCTCGCGCGCCTCGTCGGCACGCCCGGCAGCCTCGTACGCCGCCGCGAGAGCCTGCGCGACCCGCACGGTCACGACGCCCGACGCGTCCCGGACCGCAGGGGCCCGGAGCACGGCGATCGCCGCCTCGGGCTCACCGAGGTCGAGCCGCGCCCCGCTCACGACGATCGCGAGCTCGACGGACTCGGCGGGAGTCAGGCTCTCGGCCTCGGGTGTGGACGCGAGCGCGAGGGCGCGCTCCGGGCGCCCGAGCCCGCGCTCGCAGTCCGCCATGACGGCCAGGTGCTCCGACGAGCCGTTGAGCCGGCGCACCGTGCGCAGCTCACGCAGCGCCTCGGCGAACCGTCCGGTCCGGTAGGCCGCCAACCCGGCCGCCTCACGCACGACGTCGACGCGACCGGCGCGGCGTACCGCGGCCTGGGCGTGCTCGTACGCGAGCTCGGGGTCCGAGTCGAGCAGACGCCCGGTCATGACCAGGTGCAGCCCGACGTTCTCCGCGTTCTCCTTGCTCAGCGTGCGCAGCCGAGCCCGGACGGCCCGGTCGAGGTCGGAGAAGGCGATGTCGTCGGGCAGCTCGGGAGCGACGACGCGCTCGGGCTGCGGCGGACGCGTGGGCCGGCGGTCGTCGTCACCGGACCGGCTCGACGACTGCTCACCCCGGCCCCACGGGCGTGCGGCGCTGGGCCGCTCCGCGCCCGGACGAGCCGGTCGGTCACTGCCGAACCGGTCGGACCGCACGCCCGAGGAACCGGACGCCCGATCGGCCCAGGGGCGAGCGGCCCGGTCCCCGCTCGGACGGCCGCGGTCGACGCTGCCCGACCGTTCGCCGAACCGTGCCCCGCGCTCGGCGCCGCCCGCCCCGAACGAGGGACGGTCACCGCGAGGCGCGTAGGGCCGATCACCCGCGGGCCGCTGGCTGCGCTCGCCGGAGCGACCTCGGTCGTCGAACCGCGGCCGGTCGTCGGGCCGCGCCCGGTCCCGCGACTGCGGGGCGTCGTACCCGGAGCGGTCGCCCGTCGCCCGTGCAGCCCGGTCCTCGGATCCGTGCCGTGCGTTGCGCGACGGGTAGCCCCCAGCACCGGGCCGGCTCCCACGCTCGGCGGAGTAGTGGGACGAGCCGCCGGTAGGACGCTCCCCCGGCCGACGGTCGCTGCCGCCGGACGCGGGGCGCTGCGTGGAGGGCCGCTCGGAGCCCCGATCGGGACGCTGACCGCCGCCGTAGGACGGACGGTCGCCCGACGACCGCTGACCGCCGGCGCGCTCGTCGCGCGGACGCTCCGGCGCACCGCCGCCGCGCGTGTACCCGACACCACCCTGACCGGACGGACGACGATCACCCTGCTGCGGGCGTCCGGGACGGCTGCCCGCGACACGGGGAACGCCACCGGACCCTGCGCCGTACGGACGGGGCCCGGAGCCGGGCGCGCGCGAGGGGCGGGACTCGTCGGCACGTCCCGGCCGCGCGTCGCCGCGAGGCGTCCACGAACGGTCCCCGGCACCTCGATCCGGCCTGCCATAGCGCTCGCCGGACCCCGCGGGTGCGCCGTAGCGCCCTGCTGCTCCGCGCGGGCCGTCAGTTGCGCGGAACGACCGCTGACCGTCGGATCCACCGGAGGAGCGACGCTCGTCACGGTCGCCGGACCCACGCCACGACGACCCCGTACCCCGGGGCGAGCTGTCGCGATCAGGGCGGTCGAAGGAGCGCGCGCCCGACGTACCCGCGCCTGAGCGGGGCTCCCACGACCGGGCGGACCCGCTGGAGGACCGGGCCGCGGATCCCCCGCGAGCCGGCTGGGACGAGCGGTCGCTGTTCGACGGACGCTCGCCACGTCCGGTCGACGAGCCGTACGGGCGGGCTGAGCGGTCGCTCGCACCGCTCCGCGCGCCGCCACCGAACTCCCGCCGGGCTCCGCCTCCGCTGCCGGGCGCCGAATCGCGGCGAGCGCCGCCGGACGCGGTGTCACGACGGTCGCCGCTCGCTGAAGCGCCGGCTCGGAACGAACGATCGTCGCGGCCGCCAGCTCCGCCCGCGGTCCTGTCGCCACTGGGACGCCCACCGCTCGAGGCCCCGCCGAAGGAGCGGTCCGCGGAGCGTCCGGTTCCGTTCCCCTGCGGGCGCTGCGCTCCGCGCGCGTCGGACCGGTCGCGCTCCGAGCCTCGGTTGCGATCGTCGCTGTTCATCTATGGACTTCCCCTCATCGGACTGCAGACGCTCATGATCGCACCCGTGGCGCGACCGGGACACATCGCTCGACCCGACGGCCACTCGATCGCGCTCACCGAGAGGGGCGCACGTCGCTGGCGACAGAGGAGCGTGTGGTGGATCTTGGACGGCATGTCGACGGCCGGCCGCCGTCACGTGTCACAACACACAAAAGTCCGGGGAAACAGAAAGAGCCACCCCGTATGGGGTGGCTCTTTCTGAATGATGTCCGGCGGCGACCTACTCTCCCACACCCTGGCGAGTGCAGTACCATCGGCGCTGAAGGGCTTAGCTTCCGGGTTCGGAATGGGACCGGGCGTTTCCCCTTCGCTATGACCGCCGTAACTCTGTCGAGTTATGACTAACGGGAGTTCCCGTTCGTCTCTCGGGAACCGCACAGTGGACGCGTCGCACAAAAGTAATGTGGTGAAGTTGTCGGCTTATTAGTACCGGTCAGCTTCGTGAGTCTTTAGTCCCCACTTCCACATCCGGCCTATCTACCCAGTGGTCTAGCTGGGAGCCTCTCAGGGAACGAGTCCCCGTGGAAACCTCATCTTGAAGCAGGCTTCCCGCTTAGATGCTTTCAGCGGTTATCCCTTCCGAACGTAGCCAACCAGCCGTGCTCCTGGCGGAACAACTGGCACACCAGAGGTTCGTCCGTCCCGGTCCTCTCGTACTAGGGACAGCCCTTCTCAAGTTTCCTGCGCGCGCAGCGGATAGGGACCGAACTGTCTCACGACGTTCTAAACCCAGCTCGCGTACCGCTTTAATGGGCGAACAGCCCAACCCTTGGGACCTACTCCAGCCCCAGGATGCGACGAGCCGACATCGAGGTGCCAAACCATGCCGTCGATATGGACTCTTGGGCAAGATCAGCCTGTTATCCCCGGGGTACCTTTTATCCGTTGAGCGACGGCGCTTCCACAAGCCACCGCCGGATCACTAGTTCCGACTTTCGTCCCTGCTCGACCTGTCAGTCTCACAGTCAAGCTCCCTTGTGCACTTGCACTCGCCACCTGATTGCCAACCAGGCTGAGGGAACCTTTGAGCGCCTCCGTTACATTTTGGGAGGCAACCGCCCCAGTTAAACTACCCACCAGGCACTGTCCCTGATCCGGATTACGGACCGAGGTTAGATATCCAGAGCGACCAGAGTGGTATT
>NZ_JBSGSU010000009.1:0-174803 GCF_053607065.1 Cellulomonas sp. NPDC055163
CCTGAGCCAGAATCAAACTCTCCGTAAATGTCTACATGGCACCCCACCGCCGAAACGGCAAGGCAACCGACACACGAAACAGCCCCGAATCACTCCGGGACCAGTTGAATTCGGCTTCATGAGAACCGCACTTCCACGGAGGCGGAAGACGATCCCCAGTCAACCAAGACTCACCACACGAGACCACCCGACCACTACAGCCGAACAACCCCGCCGATGAACCATCTTGGCATCGACTACTTGGCACACTGTTGAGTTCTCAAGGAGCAGACGCTCATCCATCCAGGCCCTTCGACCCATCCGGAGGCAACTTCTCAATCTTACGTGCTTCCCTCGTCTCCGTCAACCCGCTCTGTCGAGCCGGTCGTGGGTGAGAGTTCCGCTCCGAGCGCGCCGGTTGAGACGGATATCCGCCTCGGACAAGCTCGGGGTGTGGCTGCCTCGGTGGGACCGACCACCAGGATCATTCCTGGTGTCCGTTCCTCCCTGCCGGGCGGCCTGACTGCTGAACCATACCGGAGCTTCTCGCTCTCCGTGACCACCCGCTCGGGGTGATCCGGACCGGCCCGCTGGGCCGATCCGAGGAGAGAGACTAGCTCATCCCGAGCGTGTCTCGTCCGGCGCCAGAAGCGCCTCGGTGACTGCTCGGGGGTGGCCACCTCGGTGGGACCAGCCACCAGGATGACTCGCTGGTGTCCGTTCCTCCCTGCCGGGCGACATCGAGAAACTTACGCAGCACCCTCGCGACGGTCAAGTCGCGTCGGGGTGACGGCCGTCACGTGCGCGCGCAGAGCCCGCGCACACCCCCTCGGCCCCGGGCGCATCCGTGGCTGGGCACATCGCCGGCGCCCCGGCCGGCATTCGTCGGCGTTCGTCGGCGCGAGGCCGGACGACGTCCGCCGGACAGTACGACGCCCGGCCCACCGTGGAGGTGGACCGGGCGCGGTGGCCGGTGCGGGAGTGCGGGGTGCGACGCGGCGGGACGCTCCCCCGCGACGATCCCGGGTCGCCTCGGGGTCAGACCCGGATCAGTACAGGGCGTTGGCGAGCGCGCGACGGGCGGCGCCGACCCGCGGGTCCTCGGCGCCGACCACCTCGAACAGCTCGACGAGGTGCAGGCGCACACGTTCGCGCTCCGGTCCCGCGGTGACGCGCACGAGATCGACGAGCCGGGAGAAAGCGTCGTCGATCTTGCCGCCGAGGACGTCGAGGTCGGCGACGAGCAGCTGGGCAGCGACGTCGGCCGGGTCGTCGGCTGCCGCACGCCGTGCGGCGTAGAGGTCCGCGTCCCGCGTCCGCGACAGGAGGCCGACCTGCGCGAGACCGGCACGTGCCATCGCGTCCCGGGGGTTCTCCCGGAGCGCCTGGGCGTACGCCTCCTGCGCGGAGGGGAGGTCGTCGCGCTCGATCGCGTCGTACGCCGCCTGGTGCAGCGGCGGGAGCGGCGGCTCCTCGGGCTCGTCCGTCGGGGCGGCGCTCCCGCCCGGCGCCGTGCCGGTCACACCGTTGGCCGCCGCGGCGGCGATGACCTGGTCGATCACCCCGCGGACCTGCTCGATCGGGTACGCGCCCTGGAACAGCGGCAGCGGCTGTCCGGCGACGACGGCGACCGCCACCGGGAGCGACTGCGGCGACTGGACGCCGAAGGCCTGCGCGATCTGCGGGTTGGCCTCACCGTCGATGCGCGCGAGCAGGAAGCGGCCCGCGTACTCGTCGGCGAGCGTGCCGAGGTCCGCAGCGAGCCCGGTGCTGACCTGGCTCCACGGTGCCCAGAGCAGGACCACGACCGGGTAGGTCGTCGAGTCCTGCACGAGCTGGCCGAACGACGACTCGTCGACGTCCACCACGAAGCCGCCGGCGGCCGGCGGGCCGCCCGGCGCACCGGACGGCGGCGTGCTCGGGCGCGCGAGCGACGACAGGTCGATCGCCCCGCGCACGTCGAGTCGAGGCTGGGGGGCGGACGGCTGGCTCATCGTGAGGCTCTCCTGGTCGAGGGGCCGGCTACTGACCGGCGACGGACGTACGGGCGTGCTCACCCGCGAGCAGCTGGACCTGCGTCGTCTCGGAGCCCGCCGGGGGGACGTAGAAGACGAGCACGTCGGCCCACGTGCTCACGAGGCTGCTCGTGACGCGGGGCTTGCCGGCGAGCGCCGCGGTGGTCGGGTCGAGGTCGATGCCCGGCTCGGCGATCGCGAGCGTGGTCGTGGTGTCGATCGCCCCGACGACGATCGCGCCGCCGTCCGCCGTCGCGAGCGCCACCGGCGCCTCCGCCCGGGGGACGTAGGTCTCGGCGACCGTCCCGACCGGGGCGACCGCGGCCTGCATGTTCGCGCGCGCCGCCTCGATCGTCTGCCGGAAGAAGTCCTGGGGGTACGTCGCCGCGCTCGCGGACGCGTCCCCGTTCGCGAGCACGTCGGCGTACTGCGGCAGCACGGACCCGGGCGACACCAGCAGCGCGGTCGAGTCCGGCGCGACCGTCGCGCTGCCGAGCGTGGGGTCGGCGGTGGCGGGCATCTGGACCCCGGGACCGAGCCGCGCCCACCCCCAGAGCCTGTACGGCTCGCGCGCCGACTCCTGCCTCAGCACCAGGATGCGGGGAGCCTCGAGCGTGTCGGGCTGCTCCGACACGACGAGCTGCGTCCGCGGCCACTCGGTCGTGTTCGGGACGACGGTCGCCTGCGCCTCCATCGGGAGCGCGGTCGGGAGCCGGGTCCCCCCGGTCGCGGTCGCTCGGGCGTACTCGAGGCGCCGCACGTCGAGCGCCGGCCCCACGAGCCGTGCGGGCAGGCCCGACGCGTCGAACGTGGCGTCGCCGGCCGCGAGCACCGCACCGACGTCCTCGAGGACGTTCGTCGACTGCGCGACCGTGAGCGCCGGGGGCGCGACGGCCGGGACCGCCTCGGGCTGCGGCTCGGGCGGAGGCGTCGCGCACGCGCCGAGCGTGAGCACGAGCACGAGCCCGAGGGCGGACGCGGTGGCGAGGCGACGGCGTGCACGTGCGTTCATCGCTGCCCCTCCCTGGTCGTCGGTCCGTCGTCTCGCTCGTCGTCCGCGGGCTCGGGGAAGCCCCAGGCCCTCCGCCACGCGTCGGCCCGCGCGGCCGGCACCTCGCTCGGCGCGGCGTGGCTCCCGTGGTGCGGGGCCCCGGCGCCCGGCGCCGGGAGGTGCTCGCCACGGCCACCCGCGCTCCGTGGCGCCGCGACACCGGCGCGCGGACCCGCGCCCGCCGTCGACGGCTGAGCCGAGGCCTGACCCGGACCACGCACCGGCTGCGCGGGGCCGGACGCGCCGGGCCGGGCGCGCGGTGCGTCCTGCGGGCGCGCGCCCGGGGGCTGCGACGGCGCTGACGGAAGCCACGACGCCCGCGCGCCCGTCGGTGCGGCGTCGGGGTGCGACGGACGTCCCGGGGGGCCAGGCAGCCGCGACGGACCCGCGGGCTGTCCCGACCCGACGGCGGGGGTCGCCTCGGGGCGCAGGGGCGCCGACGGCGTCCAGCCCGTGGGCGGTGCGGCCGGGCGCTCCGGGCGGGAAGCCGGACCCGGTGCCGGGGTGGCTGGCGCCGACGGTCCGGTCGGAGCGGGCCGGCGGGCACCCACGGGGGCACCGGGTGCACTGCCTGCGCCGGGGGCACCGGGTGCGCTGCCTGCGCCGGGGGCACCGCCCTGCCGGCCGGGCGGGGGGACGGGGACGGACGGTGCGGGGCCGGCGGCCCGGCGGCCGAGCTGAGCTGCCCATGCCGGGCCCCGGGGCGCGTCGCCGAGGCGCTCGGGCTGGGCTGCGGCGGGCGCCTCGCCCGGGCGCTCGGACCTGGCGGCGGCGGGTGCGCTCGCCGGCCGACCGGCGGTGGGTGCGCTCGTCGGCCGGCCGGACGGACCCGTCCCGGCGACGGGAGCTGCGGTGGGGCGCACCGCACCGGGCGTCGCGTCGTCCGCCGCCGGGCGTGGCTCCGCACCGGGGACCGCCCGCCCCCACGGCGGGCGTGCGCCCTCCGCGGGCGGGGCGGTCCGGCTCGTCGTGGGGACGGCGGCAGCGGCCGCCGCCCAGCGCGGGACCGGCGCGTCCGTGGGCGGTGCGGTCTCGTCGGGCGACGCACCCCGGGCGACCCGGGCCGGTGCGTCGACGGGCAGCGCCTGCTGCTCACCGGTCGCTGCGCGGCCCGTCCGCTCGCGGCGGCGCGAACGGGTCTCGCCCGTCAGCCCGGCGTCGCGCATCTGACGGCGGGTGAGCACGATCGTCTCGCCCGTCTCGGCGCCGGCGGATGGGGCCGCGGCGGCTGTGGCGGTGCCGGCGCCCGCGACCACGGGGACCGGCCCGGTGCCGACGGGGTGCCAGTCGGCCGCGTCCTCGCCGCGGCGCGAGCGCAGCCACAGCCGCACCGCGAGCGCGAGGCCCGCGAGCAGCAGCACACCACCCAGGGCGACGCACGGCCAGAGCCACGGGGTCGTGACCGTCCGGGGCCAGCTCAGCTCGACGACGGGCGGCGCCTCGCCCAGGCTCACGGCGACGAGGCTCCAGCGGCCCGGCTGAGCGGGCCACGTGAGCGTCGCGCTGCCGACGCCGCTCTCCTCCAGGACCCACAGGTCCGAGCCTGCCGGGTTCGGGATCGCGGGCGGGGCGTCGGCAGCCTCGGCCGCGGCGGGGTCGGCAGCAGCGGGGTCGGCGGCAGGGTCCGCAGCAGCGGGGTCGGCGGCGGGGTCCGCGGGGGCAGCGGCGGGATCCGCGGGGGCGGTGGCCTCGGCCGACGGTGCGGGCTCGGGCTCGACCGTCGCCGTGCGCAGCTCGTGCCAGCCGGACAGGCCCGTGACGCGCACGTGCGGGTCCGCGCCGACCCAGGCGGCGACGTCCGTGTCGCGCCCGACGGCGAGGACGACCGGGGAGTCGTCGGCGGCCGTGACGCGCACGGAGACCTCGTCGCCGGCGAGCTCGAGCACCCCGGCGTCCGTCGTGACGATCCGGGTGTCGCTCGCGGTGCGGGCGTCGGCGACGAGCACGTCGTCGGCGCGCCAGGCGGTCGCCGAGGCGACGCCGAGCCCGGCGACCACGAGGCCGAGCACGCCGAGAACGGCGGCGATGAGTCTCTGGAGCACGCGGGGTCCTCTCGAACGTGACGACCCAGGATAGGCGGAACCCTCGGCCGGGGCAGAACGGGCAGGTGTGCGACATGCTGGTCGGGGCACGGTTCGGCCCCCTCACGAGGACCGATATCCTGCCCGAGGACTACCGGCCGACTTGCCCCGCGCCTCGATCGAGGCGCCCGCGGACCGGCGCCGACGCGCCCAGGAGGATCCCGTGCCCGAGGACCGTTCGCCCTTCCCCGTCGTCAACTTCCGCGGGTACGACCGAGGACCCGTCGACGCGCGGATCAAGGCGCTCGAGCAGGCGCTGAGCGAGGCGCGCGACCAGGTCGAGCAGCTCGACGGCCGCGCGATGCAGATGGCCGGCGAGCTCTCCGAGGCACAGCGGCACCTGCGCGAGGCCGAGCGCCCGACGTACTCCGGGCTGGGCTCGCGCATCGAGCAGCTCCTGCGCTCCGCCGAGGAGCAGTCGTCCGACGTGGTGCAGCAGGCGAACGCGCAGGCGTCCGACGCCCTCGCGCGCGCCAAGCTCGCGGCCGGCCAGCTCCGCTCGCGCGCCGAGAACGAGGTCGGCGAGATGCTCGCGACGGCGCGGCGCGAGGCCGAGGAGCTGCGGACGACCGCGAGCACCGAGGCCGACAGCACCGTGCTGGCCGCGCAGCGCCGCGCCGAGGAGCTCCTGGGCTCCGCGGAGCGCGAGGCGGCCCGCATCCACTCCGCGCTCAACACCGAGGAGAGCGAGCGCCGCACGTCCCTCGAGCGCGAGCTGGGGACGCTCCGGGCGACGGTCGAGCGCGAGGCGACCGAGCTGCGGATCTCGACCGAGCGGGCGGCGAGCGAGCTGCGGTCGTCGACCGAGGTGGAGGCCACCGCGCAGCGCGAGGAGGCCGAGCGCTACGCGCAGGACCTGCGCCAGAGCGCGGACGCCGAGACCACCGCGCTGCGCCAGCGCGTCGAGGGCGAGCTCGCGGCGCTGCGCGCCGAGGCCGAGCGCTACGCCGCGATGCAGCGGTCCGTCGTCGCGACCGAGGTCGCCGAGGCCCGGCAGCAGATCGCGGCGGAGTCGACGTCGCTGCGCGCCGAGGCGCAGGAGTACGCGGACGGCGTGCGGGCCCGCGCCGAGCGGGAGGCCGCGGCGCTCGAGCACCAGGTCGCCGCCGAGGTCGCGGGGCTGCGCGGCGAGGCGGAGCAGTACGCGGGCTCGGTGCGGGCGAGCGCCGAGCGCGAGACGGGCGAGCTGCGGGCGGGCGTGGGCGACGAGATCGCCGCGCTGCGCGCCGAGGCCGAGCAGTCGATCTCGGCGCTGCGGCTCGAGGCCGAGCACTACGCCGCCGAGATCCGCGCGCAGGCCGAGCGAGAGACGACCGAGCTGCGCGAGCGGACGGTGCACGAGACGGTGCACCTGCGGTCCTCCGTCGAGCGCGAGACGGACGAGCTCCGCGACACCACGGGCCGGGAGACGACCGAGCTGCGCGACCGTACCGAGCGTGAGCTCGCCGAGCAGCGCGAGGCGACGCGGGTCGAGGTCGAGCGTGCGCTCACGGACGCGCGCCGGACCGGCGCGGAGGTCGTCGCGGCCGCGAGGGCGCAGGCCGAGGAGCTGTTGCAGCGCGCCGAGCAGGCGCTCGCCGACGCGGAGCTGTCGATCGCCGCACGCCACGAGGCGGCCGAGCACGCCGACGCGGAGCGGCACGAGACGGCGCGCGCCGAGACGGAGCGGCTCGTCCGGGACGCCGAGGCGCACGCCGCCGACGCCGAGGTGCGGGTCGCGCAGGCGCTCGAGCAGGCGGAGCGGGTCCGGGTCGACTCCGAGGCCCACGCCAAGGAGCTGCTGGCCGACGCCCGCCGCACGGCCGACCGCGTCGTCGCGGAGGCGCGCGAGTACGCCGAGAAGTCGCTCTCGGACGCGCTCACCGAGTCCGAGCGCGAGCGGACGACCGCGCAGCGCCAGGTCGAGGAGCTCAACCGGCAGCGCGAGTCGATCACGTCGTACCTCGACGAGCTGCGCAACCTGCTCGGTAACGACCCCGTCCCGAGCCGGACGACGCTCGAGCGCGCGGAGCAGGCCGAGGCCCGGCTCACCTCGGCGGCGCCGGAGCCCGTGCAGAGCAGCGAGCCCGAGCCCGAGCCGGCTCCCCGCACGCCCGCGCGCCCCGCGAACCGCCCCCAGGGCCGCCCGGCCGGCAAGCGCCCCTCCCCCGTGTCGGCGGCCGGACGGGCCCGCGCGGCGGCGATCTCGTCGGTGCCCGCCGCCGGCGACGCCGAGGGCGAGCCGTCGTCGCGAGACGCGGCGGTCGCCGGACGTTCGAGCACGCCTGCCGCCGGGTCGGACGACGCCGACCGACCCACGCGGCCGGACAGCGCCGCGCCCCACGTCGGCTCGACGGGTGCGCCGGACGACGCCGCGGGCGACCGCGCCGTGCAGGACGCCGCGCCCCACGACCGGGCGGACGACGACGCGACGGCCGACGGCGACGCGGTCGAGGCCGGGACGACGGTGTCGGACCGCGCTCCCGGCGAGGAGCGGGTCGAGGAGAAGGGCGGCGACGGGGGCGACGCCGACGCACGCGACGACGCGGGCGCGGCCGCGGTGCGGGCCGACGCGGCCGAGGCGCACGATGCGCACGACGCGCACGAGGAGTCGCCGGACGCCGACGCCGATGCGGCCCCGGCCGCGCAGGAGCCCGTGGCCGACGGTGACCCCGGGACGGAGGAGGAGCCTGCGACCGAGCAGGAGCCGACGGCGGGGCCGGACGCGCGGGACAGCATCCCGGCGCAGGACGAGGGTGCGGAGTCGGCGGCGGACCGGGCCGTGACCGGCAGCGGGGCCCGGTCCTCGACCCCGCGGGCGTCGAAGGCTCGTCGATGAGCCGGGCGCGGACCGCGCCGTGAGCGCGTCCTCGGGCGACGACTGGCGCACTCAGCGCCGCGAGGCCGCCGCCGTGCACGCCGAGGCGCTCGAACGGCGGCGGCTCGCGGAGTCGACGCGGGCACGCGCGCTCCTCGCGGAGTTCGTCGAGACCGCCCGAGCGCGCGGCGTCGCGCCCGTCCCCCTGCGGGCGCACAGCTACGACGGCCGGCACCGGTACCGGACCCCGGTCACGGGGTGGTACCTGCGCCGCGACGAGAAGGTCGCCGTCGGCACCGACGGGGAGTACTACGTCCTCGGGGTCCCGACGAGCCTGCGGGCGCGGCTGCGCGGGACGACGCTGACGCCGCAGGACCCGCCGCTCGTCATCGGCGCGGGCGGCAAGGACGGGGAGTCCCTCGACCTGCCCGACGCCCTCGCTCGCGCGCTGGCTCGCTGACGCCCGCCTGACGTCGGGCGCGGACCCTGGTCCCGTCCGCGCTCGACGCCGCCCGGGCCGTGACGCCCGCGGCCGGTGCTGCTGCGGGGGCGGTGCTGCTCCCCAGGCAGGCGGCCCTCCGCAGGCAGGCCGGCCTCACCAGGCAGGCGACCCCGCCCCAGGCAGGCCGGCCTCACCAGGCAGGCGACCCCGCCCCAGGCAGGCCGGCCTCACCAGGCAGGCGGCCTCCCCAGGCAGGCGGGCTTCACCGCACAGGTGACCCTCCCCCAGGGAGGCGGCCCTTCCGGAGCAGGCACCGCTCCCCCGGCAGGCGGCCCACGAGGTCGCGACCCGCGAGCGCAGAGCCCGCGGAGTCAAAGCGCGCGAAGTCCGGGTCCCGAGGTCGGCGCCCCCGAGGTCGAGGCCCGTGACCCGTGCAGCTCTCGGACCGCAGGTCAGTGCTCGGGGCGGACGTCCACCGCAGCGTCGGCCCGGCGCGCGAGGCGCTCGAGGGCGGCGGCGACCGGCCCGGGCTGCTCGACCGCGCTCAGGTGCCCCGCCCCCGGCACCACGACGAGGTCCGCGAGCGGGGCCGCGGTCCGCGTGCGCTCGGCGTCCGCGAGGGGCGTGATCGTGTCCTCGTCCCCGACGAGCACGAGCACCGGACCGGTGTACGCGGCGAGCGTGGCGGTGCGGTCGGGCCGGGCGGCCATCGCGCGCTGCGACCACGCGACCCCGGCGGGCGGCTGCTCGCCGACCCACCCGGCGACGCGCTCGACGACCTCGGGGCGGCCGGCGAGCGACGCCGCGCCGAGCACCGCGCGCGCCATCGGGCGCACCTCGTCGACGGCCGACGACTCCTCGACGGCCGCCGCCACGCGGAGCCGGTTCGCGCGCGCCTCGTCGGCGTCCGCGGTCGTGCGCGTGTCGAGGAGCCCGAGCCCCGCGACCAGCCCGGGGTGACGCTCGAGGAGCGCGAGCGCGACATAGCCGCCCATCGACAGCCCCGCGACGACCGCGCGCTCGACGCCGACCTCGGACAGCGACGCCGCGACGGCGTCCGCGACCGCCTCGAGCGAGGGCTCCGCGGGCGTCAGACCGGCGGCGGCGCCGTGACCGGGCAGGTCGAGCGCGAGCACGGGGCGGTCGGCGGGGAGCGCCGCGGCGACGTCGTCCCACATGCGCGCGTCGAACGGGAAGGCGTGCAGGAGGACGACGGGCAGCGCGTCGTGGTGGTGCGCACGCCCGGTGCCGTCGGCGTAGGTGCGGACCGGGAGCACCAGGTCGGCGGGGTCGGGTGCGGTGCTCATGCGGGCTCCTGGACGTCGGCGGTGGTGCTCTCCCCGAGCCAGGTGGTGGGCAGCGGGACGGGGGCTCCCGGCAGCACGTGGCCGACGATCTCGTCGAGCACGCGCCGCACGGCCGGCTCACCGACCCACAGGTGCTTCGCGCCGTCGACCCCGATGACCTCGGCGTGCCGGACGCGCGCGAACCGCTCGCGCGCCTCGGGCGGGCGCAGGTAGTCGTCGAGCTCGGGGACGAGCACGACGAGCGGCTTGCCGAACGCGTCCCACGCGTCGAGGTCGGCGTCCGTCGCCCGGTGCAGCGGCGGCGAGAGCAGGATCGCGCCCTCGATCGACGGGTCCCGGCCGTGCATGAGCGCGAGCTCGGTGCCGAAGGACCAGCCCACGAGCCAGCGGTTCGGCAGGTCGTGGAACTCGGCGTACTCGATCGCGGCGTGCACGTCGAGCCGCTCGCCGACGCCGCCGTCGAACGCGCCCTGGCTCGTGCCCCGCGGGCTGCTCGTGCCCCGCGTGTTGAACCGGAGCACGGCGACGCCGGCCATCGCGGGCAGCCGCCACGAGGCCTTGCGCAGCACGTGGGAGTCCATGTACCCGCCGTGCGTCGGCAGCGGGTGCAGCGTCACGAGGGTCGCGCCCGGGGCGGGCAGGCTGCCGTCCTCGGCGACCGGGCGCGCGAGCTCGCCGACGAGCGTGAGGCCGTCGGCGGTGTGCAGCTCGACGTCCTCGCGGTGCGCGGGCAGCACGGTCAGTGCGCGGACGGGGGTCGGTTCGCCGGTCGGGGTGTCGTCGGTGCTCATCGCCCCCGAGACTAGCCGCGCGCGGTGGGCCTCAGCGCGCCGGGCGGGCGTGCTCCGGTGCGTCGCCGAGCAGCCCGAGCGCGCCCTCGAGCTGCTCCGCGACGCCGTCGTCGTCGTTCGTCCCGCACCGGCGGCTCGCAGCGCCCGCGACGTCCGGGTGCGCGTTGCCGACGGCGAACGACACGCCCGCCCATGCGAGCATCGGCAGGTCGTTCGGGGCGTCCCCGAACGCCCACACGTCGTCCGGCCCGAGCCCGCGCTGCTCGGCCCACGTCGCGAGCGTCGACGCCTTCGTCACGCCCGGCCCGGTGACCTCGGCGAGGCCGACCGCCCCGGAGTCGGCGAGCACGGCGTCGGGCCCGAGGACGGCGGCCACGTCGCGCAGGAAGTCCGCCGGGTCCTCGCCGGGGCGGCGCGCGAGGAGCTTGTAGGTCGCGTCGTCGAGCCCGGTCTCGAGGGCGTCGACCACCGGGGCGCCGGCCGGGAGCGGGTGCGGGCCCACGAAGCCCTGCTCCGCGAGGATCCCCGCCCGGCGCTCGACCGCGAAGCGGGTCCCCGGCAACCGGTCGCGCACGCGCGCCACCAGCCCGGACACCACGCTGCGCCGCATCGCGCGCTCGGCGAGGACGACGTCGGCGCGCACGTCGACGACCGCGGCGCCGTTCGCGCAGATCGCGACCCCGTGCTGCCCGACGACGTCGCGCACGTCGTGCAGCCAGCGCGGCGGCCGCGCGGTGACGAAGACGACCTCGATGCCGGCGCGCTCGGCGGCGAGGAGCGCGGCGCGGGTGCGTGGCGAGACGGTACCGTCGCTGCGCAGGAGCGTGCCGTCGAGGTCGGTCGCGACGAGGCGCGGGGCCCGGTGGGGGGACGGCATGGGCCCGAGGCTAACGACCGGGGCGGCGGCGCGCGCGAGCCGACCAGCACGACGTGTGCCAGTGGCGGCGGTCCGCGAGCGCGGCGTCCGCGCCGAAGAGGTGGTCGGCCGGCCACGCGACGACGTGCGCGACCCCCGGGCCGACGAGCTGGTCGCAGCCGGGGCAGCGGTAGCTGCGCTCGGAGGCCCCGACGCGCTGCACGGTCCACTCGCCGTCCGGCCCGGACTCGGTCGAGCGCCCGCCGCGGACCCGGTCGAGGTCGAGCGGCTCGACGGGCGCGCCGTACGGTCGCTTCGTCGAGCGTCGTCCCTTCGGCACGTCCTCATCCTCTCGTGCGCGCCGGGGTGTCGCGTCCGCCAGGGCGCACGCCGCGCCGTGGACGACGAACGCGCACCGGGCCGTGAGGCCGGTGCGCGTTCGTCGGTGCGGGGGGCGGCCGTCAGCCGGCCGCCCTCAACGGTCAGGTCAGGTCGGCCGCCGACTCGATCGTCGGGATCGTGTTCGTGCGGACGAGCTCGGCGTACCAGTAGGACGAGTCCTTGCGGGTGCGCACGAGGCTGTCGTAGTCGACGTGCACGATGCCGAAGCGGCGGTCGTAGCCGTACGCCCACTCGAAGTTGTCCATGAGCGACCACACGAAGTAGCCGCGGACGTCCACGCCCTTGTCGATCGCGTCGCCGACGGCGTCGATGTGGTCGTGCAGGTAGGTGACGCGGTCGACGTCGTGGACCCGACCGTCCTCCGCGACCGTGTCGTAGAACGCGGCGCCGTTCTCGGTGACCGCGAGCGGGACCTCGGGGTAGCGCGTGTGCACGTCGACGAGGAGCTCGGTGAGGCCCTCGGGCTCGATGTTCCAGCCCATCGCGGTGTACGGGCCGGGCTGCGGGAGCCACTCGACGTCGTCGGCGGCGGGCCACGCGCTCACGGGCGAGGACTTGTGGCCGTCGGGGCCGGGCGTGCCGTCGCCGGGGACGTACTCGCCCTCGCGCTTCTTCACGAGGCCCGTCGAGTAGTAGTTGATGCCGAGGACGCTGAGCGGGACCTGGCAGAGCTCCGCGTCGCCGTCGTGCACGAACGACCAGTCGGTGACCGACGCGGTGTCGGCGATGAGCTCCTCGGGGTAGCGGCCCTCGAGCACGGGCTGCAGGAAGATCTCGTTCGCGAGGTTGTCGATGCGGCGCTTGGCGTCGACGTCCTCGGGCGCGGTGCTCGCGGCCCGCGTCACGTGCAGGTTGAGCGTGATCGAGAGCTTCGCGTCGGGCAGGACCTCGCGGATCGCGCGACCGCCGAGGCCGTGCGCCAGATTGAGGTGGTGCGCCGCGGCGAGCGAGTCGGCGTGGCTGTTGCGGCCCGGGGCGTGCACGCCGGACGCGTAGCCGAGGTAGGCCGAGCACCACGGCTCGTTGAACGTGGTCCAGATCTCGACGCGGTCGCCGAGCACCTCGGCGACCTTGCCCGCGTACTCCGCGAACCGGTACGCCGTGTCGCGGTTCGGCCAGCCGCCCGCGTCCTCGAGCGGCTGCGGGAGGTCCCAGTGGTAGAGCGTGACCACGGGCGCGATCTCGGCGCCGCGGAGCTGGTCGACGAGCCGGGAGTAGAAGTCGAGGCCCTTCGGGTTGAACGCGCCCGAGCCGGTCGGCTGCACGCGCGGCCACGCGATCGAGAAGCGGTACGCGTGCAGGCCGAGGTCCTTCATGAGGGCGACGTCCTCGTCGACCCGGTGGTAGTGGTCGGCCGCGACGGCGCCGGTGTCCCCGTTGAGGGTCTTGCCGGGCGTGGCGGAGAACGTGTCCCAGATCGACGGCCCGCGGCCGTCCTCGGTCACGGCGCCCTCGATCTGGTAGGACGCCGTGGCGCTCCCCCAGAGGAAGTCGGCGGGGAACGTGCGTCCGGAGGCGCGCGAGCTCGTCATCGGGAGTCCTTCGGGGTGAGGGGTACCTGCGGGGCAGGTCGTGCGGTGAGGGTGCGGAGGGGACGGCGGCGGCACTGGTGAGGCGCGTGCGCGGCCCGGACACGTATCGAATCGATACGATACACGGACGGCACCCCGCCGAGAACGTCTCGACGGGGTGAGTCTGGGGGCGGCCGCACGGGCGGCTCAGACCGTGAGGTCGACCGACGCCGCCCCCGGGGCCGCCGCGACGGGCTCGCGCGTCCCCAGCTGGACCGACCACGGCGCGCTCGTGCCCGCGGCCTCGACGCGCACGCCGAGCCCGTCCCGCGTCACCGTGAACGTCGCGCCCGGCGCCCCGTCGGGGCCGGGGACGTGCGTGACCGAGCGGTGCCCGTCCGCGAGCTCGAAGAGCCGCAGCGTGACGCCGTCGGCGTAGTCGTAGTCAGGCCGGTCCGTCCGCGCGCCGACCGGGAGCACCGTCCCGGGGCGCACGAGCAGCGGCAGCGAGTCGTACCCGTGGCGCTCGCGGACCCAGCGCGGGCCCGTGACGGTCTCGCCGGTGAGCAGGTGCGTCCACGTGCCCTCGGGCACGTACACCTCGACGTCGCCCTCGGCGTTGAACACCGGCGCGACGAGCAGGCTGTCGCCCAGCATGTACTGCGTGTCGACGGTCGCGGTGCCCCGGTCGTCCGGGAACTCGAGGACCATCGGCCGCATCACCGGCACGCCCTCCTCGTGCGCCTGGGCGCCGATGCGGGCGAGGTACGGCATGAGCGAGAGCTTGAGCCGCGTGAAGTGGCGCGTCACGTCGACGGCCTCGTCGTCGAACGCCCACGGGACCCGGTAGGAGTCGGAGCCGTGCAGGCGGCTGTGCGAGGACAGCAGGCCGAACGCGAGCCACCGCTTGAAGACCGCGGCGTCCGGCGTGCCCTCGAAGCCGCCGATGTCGTGGCTCCAGAACCCGAAGCCCGAGAGCGCGAGCGACAGCCCGCCGCGCAGCGACTCCGCCATCGAGACGAACGTCGACTCGCAGTCCCCGCCCCAGTGCACCGGGAACTGCTGCCCGCCGACCGTGGCGGACCGCGCGAACAGCACCGCCTCGCCCTCGCCCTTCTCCTCCTCGAGGAGCTCGAAGACGGCCTTGTTGTACAGGTGCGTGTAGTAGTTGTGCATGCCCTGCGGGTCGGACCCGTCGTGCCAGACGACGTCCGTGGGGATCCGCTCGCCGAAGTCCGTCTTGAACGCGTCGACGCCCTGGTCGAGCAGGACCCGCAGCTTGCTCTGGTACCACGCGGTGGCCTCGGGGTTCGTGAAGTCGACGAGCGCCATGCCGGCCTGCCACAGGTTCCACTGCCAGACGGACCCGTCCGGGTTCTTGACGAGGTAGCCGCGCTCGCGGCCCTCCGCGAACAGCTCCGAGCGCTGCGCGATGTACGGGTTGATCCAGACGCAGATCTTGAGGCCCTTGGCCTTGAGGCGCGCGAGCATCGCCTCCGGGTCGGGGAACGTCGCCGGGTCCCACACGAAGTCGCACCAGTGGAACTGGCGCATCCAGAAGCAGTCGAAGTGGAACACCGACAGCGGCAGGTCACGCTCGGCCATCCCGTCGATGAAGCTCGTGACCGTCTTCTCGTCGTAGTCGGTCGTGAACGACGTCGACAGCCACAGGCCGTAGGACCACTCGGGGACGCGCGCCGGGCGACCCGTGAGCGCGGTGAGCTTGCGCAGCACGTCCTTGGGCGTCGGGCCGTAGATGACGTAGTACCGCAGCGACTGGCCCTCGACGCTGAACTGTGTGCGCGAGACGACCTCGGTGCCGACCTCGAACGACACGCGCTCGGGCTGGTCGACGAGCACGCCGTAGCCGGCGTCGGTCAGGTAGAACGGCACGTTCTTGTACGCCTGGTCGCTCGCGGTGCCGCCGTCGGCGTTCCAGATGTCGACGGTCTGGCCGTTCTTGACGAGCGCGCCGAAGCGCTCGCCGAGGCCGTAGACGTGCTCGCCGACGCCGAGCGTGAGCTGCTCGCGCACGAAGTGCCGGCCCTCGGCGTCCGTGATGACGCCGATGCTGCGCGGGGTCGACGTGGTCAGCGTGCGGCCCCCGGCGAGGAAGTCGACGCCCCACTCCCCCTCGGTCTGCACGCGTGCGGTGAGCGCGCCCGAGCGGAACGTCGCCACGGGCTCGCCCGCGAGGTCCGGGCCGGCGACCTTGACGTCGGCCACCGAGCGCGCGACCTCGAACTCGGGCCCGCGGTTCAGCCCGCCCTGGAAGTGCTCGATCGTCACGCCGACCACGTCGTCCATCGGCGAGTCGAACGACACCGTGATGAGCGGGCGGTTGAGCGTGTCGCCGCGCTTCTCGAGCGGCCCCGTCGCGGCGTAGACGGTGAGGTTCTCGTCGCCGGCGACGACGTCGTCGACCGCCTGCGGGCGCAGGATCGAGACCCCGGGCAGGACCTGCCAGTAGCCGTCGGTGAACTTCATGAGGTCCTCTCGATCAGGGCGACGGCGTCCTCGGCTTCGAGGCGGACCGTGCCCGTGGTGTCGGTTCCGGAGAGCAGGTCGTGGTGGGTGCCGTCGAGCGCGAGCTCGTGCGCGACGGGCGAGGTGTTGAGCAGGAAGAGGACGTCGCCGCGGCGGACCGCCTCGACGCCCTCGGGGAGCGGCGACGCGCCCGGGACGACGCCCGTGACGCCGGCGGCACGCGCGGCGCGGGCCAGCACGTCGTCGAGCACCGCGCGGGGCGGGAGCGTCGCGACGTACCAGGCCTCGCCCGCGCGGGCGGTGCCCGACGAGCCGGTGGCGCCCGCGCCCGGCGGGGAGCCGGCGGCCCGGTGGCGGACGACCGCGGGGCACCCGTCGAGGTCGGCGCCCGCGAACGTCGCGACGGCCTCGCCGCCGTCGAGCCGCAGGCGCTCGCCCCACACGGTCCCGGTGAAGTCCCCGAGCTCCGTCGACGCCACCCGCAGGCCGTCGTCGGGCAGCGGGCAGAACTCCTCGCCCGAGGCCCCGACGAGGTCGGCGAACGGCACGGGGAACCGCCCGGTCCGCACGTGCCCGTCGCGGTCCGCGACGCCCGAGAACGGCCCGAGCACGAGCACCCCGCCGCGCTCGACGACCCCGCGCAGCCGGTGCGCGTCGTCGTCGTCCACGAGGTAGAGCTGGGGTGCGACGACGAGGTCGTACCCGGCGAGGTCGCCGCCCGGGTGCACGACGTCGACCGCGACCCCCGCACGCCACAGCGCCCGGTAGTACGCGAGCACCTGGGGCAGCACGCGCAGCCGGTCGCTCGGCTGGGCGCGCTCCTCGGCGGCCCACCAGCTCGACCAGTCGAAGACGAGCGCGGTGCGGGCCTCGACGCGGGTGCCGGCGACGCGTGCGAGCGAGCGGAGCTCGGCGCCGTGCGCGCGGACCGCGCGGTGCAGCCGCGTGTCGGGGCCGGCGTGCGGGACGAGCGCCGAGTGGAACCGCTCCGCGCCGAACGTCGACGCGCGCCACTGGAAGTAGCAGGACCCGTCGGCGCCGCGGGCGACCGCGCGCAGCGAGTCGAGCCGCGCCTGCGCCGGGGACTTCGGCAGGTTGTGCGGACGCCAGTTGACCGCGCTCACGGCCTGCTCCATGAGCAGCCACGGCTCCCCGCCGCGCAGCGAGCGCATGAGGTCGTGGCTGAGCGACTGCAGCACGCGCGACTCGGGGTCCGCGGGGTCGCCGTAGGTGTCGTCGGCGACGACGTCGACCTCGGGCGCCCAGCGCCAGTAGTCGGTCGCGTGGTGGAAGCCCATGAAGTTGGTCGTGACCGGGGTGTGCGGCGCGTGGGCCCGCACGAGGTCGCGCTGCTCGGTGTACAGCGCGAGGAGCTGGTCGGACGCGAACCGCCGGTGGTCGAGCACCTGGGTCGGGTTGATCAGGTACGGCGCGGCGCGCGGCGGGACGACCTCGGACCAGTCGTCGTAGCGCTGGCTCCAGAACGTGGTGCCCCAGGCGCGGTTGAGCTCGGCGACGGTGCCGTACCGCTGCTCGAGCCAGGTCCGGAAGCCCGCGGCGCAGAGGTCGCACGAGCAGACCTGCCCGTACTCGTTGCCGATGTGCCACATCCGCACGGCGGGGTGCGCGGCGTACCGCTCGACGAGCACCCGGGCGATGGCGAGCGCGCGCTCCCGGTACACGGGCGAGGACGGGCAGAAGTGGTTGCGCGAGCCGTGGCTGAGCCGGACGCCGTCGGGCGTGACCGCGAGGGTCTCGGGCCAGCGGAGCCCGAGCCACGGGGGCGGTGACGCGGTCGGGGTCGCGAGGTCGACCGCGACGCCGCCGGCATGCAGCAGGTCGAGGACCTCGTCGAGCCAGCCGAGCTCGTGCTCGCCGGGCCGCGGCTCGAGGGTCGCCCAGCTGAACACCCCGACCGTCACGAGGTTGACCCCGGCCGCCTGCATGAGGGCGACGTCCTCGTCCCAGACGTGGCGCGGCCACTGCTCCGGGTTGTAGTCACCGCCGTACAGCAGGCCCAGCTCGCCGGTCAGGGCGGCGAGGCCAGGCCGGGGCGGCGTCGGGCTGCTCACGCGGGGGACCTCCGGTCGTGGTGGCGGGGAGAAAGGGACGACGTCGCGCGCAAGGGGCGACACGAATACGGATCGTCGAAGCGGTTCAACACCGTAGCCGCGCGCTCGTGCGCATGTCCAGGGACATAAGGCCGCCGCGCCGCGCGATTCTCACGCGCGTCAAATCGAAGCGCTTCCGCAAAGTTTCGATAACGCGTCGGAGCCACGTCCGTGCGCCTCGCGGCGCTAGGGTGAGCGACGACCGACCAGCCCCGTGCGGCACGCGAGCAGCGACGTGCGCACGGACACGACAGGGGCACACCGTGGCAACCATCGACGACGTGGCACGCGCCGCAGGCGTCTCGACCTCGACCGTCTCCTACGTCCTGTCCGGCAAGCGGCCGATCTCCGGCCCCACGCGCCAGCGCGTCGAGCGCAGCATCCGCGAGCTCGGCTACCGCCCGCACGCCGGCGCACGCGCGCTCGCGTCGAGCCGCACCAACGTCCTCGCCCTCATGGCACCCCTGCGCGTCGACGTGAACGTCAGCGTCATCATGCAGTTCGTCACCGGCGTCGTCACGAGCGCGCGCACGTTCGACCACGACGTCCTGCTGCTCACGCAGGACGACTCCGCGGGGCTCGAGCGCGTCGCCGACGGCTCGATGGTCGACGCGCTGATCATGATGGACATCGAGGCGGACGACCCGCGCGTCCCCGTGCTCGCCGGCCTGCGCCAGCCCGCCGTGCTCATCGGCCTGCCGACCAACACCGAGGGCCTCTCGTGCGTCGACCTCGACTTCGAGGCCGCCGGCCGCACCGCCGTGCGCCACCTCGCGCAGCTCGGTCACCGCCAGGTCGCGCTCATCGGCTCCCCCACCGCGGTGCTCGAGCGCCACACCTCGTACGCCGACCGCATGTACCGCGGCTTCACGCAGCAGTCCGCCGAGCTCGGGCTCGACCACGCCTATGAGCCGTGCGAGTCGTCGCACTCGGGCGCCGTCGACGCCGTCGACCGTGTGCTCGCCCGCATGCCGCACGTGACCGGGCTCGTCGTGCACAACGAGGTCGCGCTGCCCGCCGTGATCGCGACGCTGCGCGAGCGCGGCCGCGCGGTCCCCGACGACCTGTCGCTCGTCGCGGTCTGCCCCCAGGACATCGCCCTCGGCCAACCCGTCCCCCTGACGTCCGTGGACATCCCCGCACACGCGATCGGCCGCGTCGCGGTCGAGATGGCGATGTCCCGCGTCGCCGGCGACCAGCCCGCCGAGACCCGCCTGCTCGCCCCTGTCCTGACCGAGCGAGCCACGACCGCGCCCGCCCGCTGAGCGCGCGGGCCGCGCCGAGATCGCCGTCGGCCCCGCGGTCCCCCGGCGGCCGGGACCCCCTGTCCCCGCCGCCGGGAGCCGCGTCCCCTGCACCATGTCAGCCCTTGATCGCGCCGAAGATGACGCCCTTCGTGAAGTGGCGCTGGACGAACGGGTACACGATGAGGATCGGGACGAGCGCGAGCACCATCACCGCCATCTTGGCGGCGAGCGACGGCACCGCACCACCCGCACCGAGCTCGATCACCGTGCCGGTCGTGCCCTGCGGCGGCTGACCGCGCAGCACGTACGCGCGCAGCACCATCTGCAGCGGCCACTTCGCGCTGTCGCGCAGGTACAGCATCGCGTTGAAGAACGCGTTCCAGTAGCCCACGCCGTAGAACAGCGCGACGACCGCGACCACGGCCCGGGACATCGGCAGCACGATCGAGCCCAGCACCCGCCAGTCCCCCGCGCCGTCGATCCGGGCGGCGTCCGTGATCGACGCGTCGATGCCCATGAAGAAGTTCCGCAGGATCAGCACGTTGAACGCCGAGATCGCCCCCGGGAGGATCAGCGCCCAGTACGAGTCGATCAGGCCGAGCTGGCTGACCCACAGGTAGGTCGGGATGAGCCCCGCCCCGAAGAACATCGTGATCAGGAAGACGAACAGGATCGGCCGGTGCAGGAACGAGTCGGTGCGCGAGAGGCCGAACGCGGCGAGCACCGAGACCACCGTCGAGATCAGCGTCCCGACCGCCGTCACCCCGATGCTCACCACGACCGAGCGGAACACGACCCCGCCGTCGAGCAGCTGCTGGTACGCCGCGAACGTGATCTCGCCCGGCACGAGGACCATGCCGCCGGCCTCGCTGATCACCGACTGCGGCGACAGGCTCGTGAGCACGATCGTGTAGAGCGGGCCGAGCACCGCGAGCACCACGAGGGCGAGCGCCGCGAACTTCGCGATCGCGCCGCCGACCGTGGGCGGCTCCTCCCACGCAGGGCGGTGCTTGGACTTCCGGGGTCGTCGCCGGCTGCCCGCGGGCGGCTCGAGGACGATCGCTGGGTTCGTCAGGGAGTTCTCCGTCGCTGTCATGACCGCTTGTACACTCCTGCCTCGCCGAACACGTGCGCGAGCTTGTTGGCGCCGAGCACGAGGATCAGGCTGACGACCCCCTTCATGAGGCCCGCTGCGGCCGCGAAGCCCCAGTCGCCGAACTGCACACCCTGGAAGTACACGTAGGTGTCGATCACCTCGGAGACCTGCGCGCCGACCATGTCGCGCTGCAGGAGGAGCTGCTCGAACCCGACGGTCAGCGCGTCGCCGAGCCGCAGGATGAGCAGCAGGATGATGACGGGCCGCAGCGCGGGCAGCGTGATGTGCCACATGCGCCGCCACCGGTTCGCCCCGTCCATGACCGCCGCCTCGTACTGCGCCGGGTCCACCGTGCTGAGCGCCGCGAGGAAGATGATGACGCCCCAGCCGGCGTCCTTCCAGATCGACTGCGACGTGATGAGCAGCAGGAACGTGTCGGGATTCGTCATGATGTCGACGGGCTGCTGCCCGAGGCCGCGCAGCGTCTGGCTGAGCAGGCCCGCTCCCCCGAAGAGCTGCTGGAACACCGCGACGACGAGCACCCACGAGAAGAAGTGGGGCAGGTAGACGATCGACTGGATGGTCGTGCGGATGCGCGGGCTCACGACGCTGTTGAGCAGCAGCGCGAGGAAGATCGGCACCGGGAAGTAGAGCACGAGCTGGAACACGGTGATCGCGAGCGTGTTCTGCACCGCGTTGAGGAACAGCGGGTTGTCGAACACGCGCAGGAAGTTGTCGAAGCCGACCCACGGCCCGCCGAGGAAGCCGCGGTAGGGCGAGAACTTCTCCCACGCCATGACGTTGCCGAGCATGGGGACGTACGCGAACAGCACGAGCAGGACGACGCCCGGGAGCGTCATGAGCAGCAGGGAGCGGTCCCGGCGGAGCTTCGCCTGCCAGGTGATCTTGCGAACCGGGGGCCGGGCGGGCGAGGTGCCCGCCCGGCGCACCGGCTCGTCGCCGGACGTCCGCGGGGACGTCGGTGCGTCGAGGGCTGCCACGATCAGGCCTCGAGGATGCCCTGGTAGAACTCGCGCAGCTGGTCGCCGCCCGACTGGCGCCACGTCTCGACCGCGGCGTCGAGGTCGCCGATGGACTTGCGGCCGCGCGAGATGTCCTTCTCCAGGTCGACGAACGGCTGGCCGATCGACGCGTACTCGTCGGGCTCGCTGATCTGCACGCCGTAGAACAGCGGCTCCTCGGTGTACTGCGCGGCGTCCGCGGTGAACTCGCTCGACGCCTTCACGAAGCCGGGGTACTGGACCTTCGCGTTCACGACCGGCGGCGCGGTGAGGAACATGTAGGTCGGCTGGAGCTCGGTGGGGGCCAGCTCGGTCGGGACCGGCAGGCCGCTCGCGTCCCGCGTGAAGTGCACGCCCTCGACGCCGTTGTTGATGAGGTCGAACTCCGTGGTGCCGAACGGCGCGGCGAGCAGGTTCGCGATCCGCAGGAGCTCCTCGATGCGCTCGGGGTCGTCCGACTTCTTGAGGAAGCTGAAGATGTTCGCCGGCTGCCCCTTGTAGTAGACGGGGTCGCCGCCGTCGGCGCCGAAGGGCGGCAGCGGCTGCTGGTTGTACGTGGGGTTGCTGCCGAGCTGGCGGCCGAGCGCCTCGTGCCACCCGCCGATGCCGTCGTTCATCACGAGCAGCTTCCCCGACTCGAACAGCTCCTTGTTCCAGGCGGTGTCGATGTCGGGGTGCACCAGGCCGGCGGCCCAGACCTCGGCGTTCCACTCGAGGGCCTTGCGGTACTCCTCGGTCTCGACGCGGTGCAGGAGCTTGCCGTCCACGAGCTTCCACTTCGGCACGACGCCGTGGATGATCGTCGACGTGTTCCACAGGTCCGCGGCGGCGTAGATGCCGGCCGACGGGTTGTTGATCTGCTGGAGCAGCGCCAGGAGGTCGTCGGCGCTCTTCACGTCCGGCGTGATGCCCAGACCGTCGAGGATGTCCTTGCGGTAGAAGACGACGTCGTTGATGACCTCGCCGGGGAACGGCAGGCCGTAGAGGCGCCCGTTGAACGAGGACCACTGCCAGGCCGCCGTCGGGATGTTCGCCAGGTTCGGGTAGTCGAGCGCCTTGTCTCCGGCCAGGTAGTCGGTCAGGTCCTGGAAGACGTTGGGCACGACCTCGGACGCGAATCGTGGGGGGACGTTCCACGTCGGGACGCAGACCCAGTCCGGCAGGTCGTCGGCGGCCGAGAGCGCGGTAGCGAGCACCGTGCCGTAGTCGTTGCCGTCGGCGATGTTGAACGTGAGGGTCGCGCCGAGCGCGGCGTTGACGGCCTCGTAGTACTGGTTTCCCTTGACGGGCGGCGGCGTGCCCCACAGGGGCGTCATCGCGGTGAACTCGCTGCCGTTGCCGGGGGGCTCGTCGACCGACTGCACCAGGTCCGCCGGGATCGTCTCGTAGCCCGCGGTCGACCCGTTGACGCTCGGGTAGTCGGGCTCCGCGAAGACGATCTCCTTGTACGTGGGCAGCACGTCGGCGCCGGCCGTCGCACCGGGCTCCGCCGTCACGCCGGCTTCGCCGCTGGAGCACGCGGTCAGCAGCGACGGGACGCCGACGACGGCCGCGCCCGCGGCGACCATCCCGAGGAAGGACCGCCGCTTGACGGCGATCTCCCCGACCTGGCCGAGCTGTGTGGTGGTGTTCATGAGCGCCCTTCACTCCCTTGTGGAAACGCGGTGTCCTCGTGGTCCCCCGTGCCGACGGCCCGCGATCGTCCGTGATCTGTGCGGGTGTGTCGGTCGATCCGCGAACATCGAAGCGGTTCGACGCCCGCACTCTACGGCCTCTCCCCGCGGGCGGGCAACCACTGCCCGGATGGAGAGCACGACACTCGCGAGGAGGCCGGAGTGCCGGTCATAAGCGGCTCGACCGCGACGCACACGTCCGCTAGCGTGTGGCCCGCGTCACGCCCAGCGCGTGGCTGCTATCGTCGAAACGGTTCGACGATCCGATCGAACCGGTCCGCCCGCAGCGTGTCGCTGCCGCAGCGCAGGGCCGGTTCGCCCACCGCACCAGAACGAGGGACCCCCGTGGCCGACGACGACCTCCAGGCAGCCCCGACCTACCGCGACCCCGCGCAGCCGTTCCCCGTGCGCGCCCGCGACCTGCTCGCCCGGCTCACCCTCGACGAGAAGGTCGCGCTGCTGCACCAGCACGCGCCGGCGGTCGAGCGCCTCGGGCTGCGCCCGTTCCACACCGGCGCCGAGGTGCTGCACGGCGTCGCGTGGCTCGGCGTCGCGACGTCGTTCCCCCAGCCCGTCGGGCTCGCCGCGACCTGGGACGCCGCGCTGCTGACCCGGGTCGGCGAGGTCGTCGGCAGCGAGCTGCGCGCCAAGCACGCCGCCGACCCCGCCGTGAGCCTCAACGTCTGGGCGCCGGTCGTGAACCCGCTGCGCCACCCGCTGTGGGGCCGCAACGAGGAGGGCTTCTCCGAGGACCCGCACCTCACCGCGCACCTCGCGACCGCCTACGCCCGAGGCCTGCGCGGCGACCACCCCGTCTACTGGCGCACCGTGCCGACCCTCAAGCACTTCCTCGCGTACAACAACGAGACCGACCGCGCGCTCACGAGCTCGCAGCTGCGCCCGCGCGTGCTGCACGAGTACGAGCTCCCGGCGTACCGCGGACCGATCGAGGCGGGCGTGGTCGGCGCCGTGATGCCGTCCTACAACCTCGTCAACGGGCGGCCCAACCACGTCGCGCGCGAGCTCCTCGACGAGCTGCGCAGCTGGACCGACGCCTCGCTCCTGGTCGTCTCGGACGCCGCCGCGCCCGGCAACCTCGTGACGTTCGAGCGCTACTACGACGACCACGTCGAGAGCCACGCGGCGATGGTGCGCGCGGGCGTCGACTCGTTCACCGACAACGACGCCGACGCCCGCCCCACCGTCGAGCGCCTGCACGCCGCGCTCGAGCGCGGGCTGCTGACCGAGACCGAGGTCGACCGGGCCGTGCTGCGCCAGCTCGAGCTGCGCCTCGCGACCGGCGAGCTCGACCCCGACCTCGACCCGTACGCCGGAGTCGGCGCCGACGCCCTCGACCTGCCCGAGCACCGTGCGCTCGCGCGCGAGACCACCGCGCGCGCCGTCGTCGTGCTGCAGAACGACGGCGTGCTCCCGCTGCGGGCCGGCGCGAGCGTCGCCGTCGTCGGTCCGCTCGCGGACCGCGTGCTGCACGACTGGTACTCCGGCACCCCGCCCTACCTCGTCGGGCTCGGCAGCGCGCTCGCCGAGCGGCTCGGGGCGTCCGCGGTCCGGGTCGCCGACGGCGCCGAGCGCGTCGCGCTGCGCTCCACGACGACGGGCGCGTACGTCCGGCAGCTCGACGCCGCGACCCCGCTCACCGCCGACGCCTCCGCCGCGACCGAGGCCGGTGCGGCGTTCGACGTGACGTCGTGGGGCGAGGGTCTCGTGACGCTCCGTGGCGTGCGCTCGGGGCTGCTGTGGTCCGGCGCCGGGTGGGTCGTGCGCGCCGACGCCGAGCGCGTCGGGGGCTGGGTCGCCCAGGAGAGCTTCCGGCTGCACCGGCACACCGACGGCACCTGGTCGGTCCAGCACGTCGGCTCGGGCCGCTGGGTCCGGGTCCAGAACGACACCACCGGGACGCTCGTCGCCGAGGCCCACGACGCCGCGGACGCCGAGCGGTTCACGCTGCGCACGCTACGGTCCGGGCACGCCCAGGTCGCCGAGGCCGCTGCGGCCGCCGACGTCGTGGTCGTCGCCGTCGGGAACGATCCGCACCTGCTCGGGCGCGAGACGGAGGACCGCCCGCACCTGCGCCTGCCCGACGCGTCCGCCGAGCTGTGGCGCACCGCCCGCGACGCCAACCCGCGCGCGGTGCTCGCGGTCGTGTCCTCCTACCCGTACGTCCTCGGCTCCGTGGCCGACGAGTCCGCCGCGGTCGTGTGGTCCTCCCACGCCGGCCAGGAGCTCGGGCACGGGCTCACCGACGTGCTCGTCGGGGACGTCGAGCCGTCCGGCCACCTCGCACAGACCTGGGTCGCGGACGAGTCCCACGTCGGCGACCTGCTCGACTACGACGTGATCGCCGCAGGCTCCACCTACTGGTACGCCCGGCACGAGCCGCTGTACGCGTTCGGGCACGGGCTCTCGTACACGACCGTCGAGCACCGCGGTCTCCGGGTCGTGGCCGCGCCCGGCGCCACGGTCGGCACCGTCCCGGCCGCCACGCAGCGGCCCGACGCGGCCGCCGCCGTCCGGGTCGACGCCGACGCGCACCTCGACGTCGAGGTCGACCTCGCGAACACCGGGGACCGCCCGGTCGACGAGCTCGTGCAGGTCTACGCGAGCGCCGTCGACCACCGGCTCCCCGTCCCCCGCCGCCGCCTGCTCGGCCACGTCCGCGTGCCCCTGGCGCCCGGTGCCGCCGCCACGGCGAGCGTCCGCGTGCGCGTCGCCGACCTCGCGGTCTGGGACGTCACGCGCGGCGCGCTCGTCGTCGAGCCCGGGACGTACGTGCTCCACGCGGGCGCCTCCTCGGCGGACCTGCCGGTGAGCGCCGAGGTGGTCGTCACCGGGGTCCCCGCCGCACCGCGCGCCGCCCTGACCGGCCCGCTGCGGGCTGCCGACTTCGACGACCACGACGGCATCGAGCTCGCCGAGCGCACGCGCGACGCGGGCGACGCCGTCCAGGTCCCCCGGGGCGGCGGCTCCGCGGGCGTGACGCTGCGGGACGTCGACGCCCGCGGCGCCGCCCGCCTCGGGCTCACCGTCGCCCGGACCCGCGCCGGCGCTGCGTCGGTGCGCGTCGAGGTGCGCGACGGCTCAGGGACGTGGCTGACCGCAGCGTCCGCCGACGTCCCGGCGGAGGGTGGGCGTCACGACTGGAGCACCGTCGAGACGAGCCGCGGCACGGGGTGGGACCGGCTGACGGAGGCCGTGACCGACCTGCGGATCGTGCTCGCCGGCCCCGCGCGCCTCGCCGAGCTGACGTTCGGCGGCTGAGCCCGCGGCCCGGTCTCAGCGGGCGCGGGCGAGCCGCCGGGCGCCGTGTGCGAGGAGGCGGAGGTACGCGTGCTGGACGAGCGGCACCGCCCACGCGAGCGGCGGCACGAGCCAGCGCCACGCCGGGCGGCTGAAGGCGTCGACGACGAACCACAGCACGCCGGCGTCGTCACGCTCGACCCGGAACGACTCCTCACCGGTGAACGGGTGGCCGGGCAGGCTCCCGTACGCGAAGCCCACCGCGCTCTCCCCCGCCTCGACCCACACGACCCGGCACGGCACCACGACACGGAGCGGGCCCGCGCCCAGGTACGTGCGGACGTCCACCCCGACGTCGGCGACCGGGGCGTCGGCGCGCACCGTGACGTGCGCCGCGGCGTGCACGCGCCAGGCGAGCAGCCCGCGCCCGACGGCGTCGAGGTCACCCCGGCCGAGCCGGTGACGCACGTGCAGGTGCCGGTAGCCGGCCGGCAGAGGACCCCCGCGTGTCGCCGCGACCTCGGGGTAGGTCAGGCCGGGTCGCCCCACGGACCCCTCGCCGCGCGCGGGCGCCGGCATCAGAACAGGCGCGAGTCGACGTCGTCCACGCCACGCATGGCGTCGTAGTCGAGCACGACGCACGCGATCCCGCGGTCCGTCGCGAGGACCCGGGCCTGCGGCTTGATCTCCTGCGCCGCGAAGACACCACGCACCGGGGCCAGGTGCGGGTCCCGGTTCAGCAGCTCGAGGTAGCGCGTGAGCTGCTCGACGCCGTCGATGTCCCCCCGGCGCTTGATCTCGATCGCGACCGCCACGCCCGCGGCGTCGCGCGCGAGGATGTCGACCGGCCCGATCGCCGTCGGGAACTCCCGCCGCACCAGCGTGTGACCGCCGCCGAGCAGGTCGATCTGCGCCGCGAGCAGCTCCTGGAGGTGCGCCTCGACGCCGTCCTTGACCAGCCCCGGGTCGACACCCAGCTCGTGCGCCGAGTCGTGCAGGACCTCGTGGACCTCCACGACGAGCCGGTCGTCGCTCTTCGCGTGCTGCACGGTCCACACCTGGCTCACGCCACGCTCCGTGGCCTCCGCGTCAGGCTCGCCGATCGCGAGCGAGCACGGCGGGCTCATCCAGTTCAGCGGCTTGTACGAGCCGCCGTCGGAGTGCAGCAGCACGCTCCCGTCCGCCTTGACCAGGACGAGCCGGGTCGCGAGCGGGAGATGGGCGTTGAGCCGGCCGCTGTAGCGCGCCGAGCAGCGCGCGACGACGAGGCGCATGCGGGGGTTCCTCTCGTGGACGGCGACGTCGCGCCGTCAGATCACGCGGCTGATCGTCGGTGGGGTGGCCTCGAGCCACGACGTGAGGCCCGCGGACGCCTCGGGGCTCATCAGCAGGTCGAACGACTCGCCCAGCACCGTGCACCGCACGGCGACCTGACGGCCGAAGCGCACCGACTCCTCGATCACCGCGCGCTCGCACACGACGATCGCCGACCGGCGCCAGCACCGCGACGGCCGCACCGACAGCGACCGCGCACGCCACCAGTACAGGCTCTCGGCACCGTACTGGCCGACCCCCGTGACCCACGACGCGGACGGGCCCTCCGAGCGGCGGAACGCACACTCGAAGGACCCGACGCGACGCGTGAGCCGGCCCAGCCTCGACACGCTGAGACCGAGCACGATCAGGGCGACGACCACGGCTCCGAGGAGCACGAGAGCGATCTGCTGCCCTGACATGACGACTCCGTCAGTGCGTGACCTGGGCGCCGGTCGTGTCCTCGACCGAGTCCACCACGACCGTAACCAGGTCCGAGTCGACGGACAGGAACCCGCCTCCGACCGTCCAGCGCAGGACCTCGCCGCCGGCCCGGGCGACCCGCACCTCGCCGCGACGCAGCACCGACAGCACCGGGGTGTGCCCGGCGAGGATGCCGATCTCCCCGTCCGCGGCCGGCGCGCTCACCTGCCGCGCGTGGCCCGACCAGATCTTGCCGTCGGCGGCGACGACGTCGACCTCCAGCTCAGCCATGCTGACTCCCTCTCAGTTCGAACCCGGTCGTGGACCGCGGCGTCAGACGCCGTAGTCCTTCTGGATCCGGGCCCAGTTGCGCTCGAGGTCCTCGAGGCCGCCGATGTTGAAGAACGCCTGCTCGGCGATGTGGTCGAACTCGCCGTCCGCGATCCGCGAGAACGCCTCGACGGTCTCCGCGACCGGGACCGTCGAGCCCACGACACCCGTGAACTTCTCGGCCATGTAGGTGTTCTGCGACAGGAACTGCTGGATGCGGCGTGCCCGGGCGACGACGGTCTTGTCCTCCTCGGACAGCTCGTCGACACCGAGGATCGCGATGATGTCCTGGAGCTCCTTGTTGCGCTGCAGGATCGACTTCACGCGCGTGGCCGTGTCGTAGTGCGCCTGGCCGACGTAGCGCGGGTCGAGGATGCGGCTCGTCGAGGCGAGCGGGTCGACCGCGGGGTACAGACCGCGCGAGGCGATCTCACGGCTGAGCTCGGTCGTCGCGTCGAGGTGCGCGAACGTCGTGGCCGGCGCCGGGTCGGTGTAGTCGTCGGCGGGGACGTAGATCGCCTGGAGCGACGTGATCGAGTGACCACGCGTCGAGGTGATGCGCTCCTGCAGCTGACCCATCTCGTCGGCCAGGTTCGGCTGGTAGCCGACCGCGGACGGCATGCGGCCGAGCAGCGTCGAGACCTCCGAGCCGGCCTGCGTGAACCGGAAGATGTTGTCGATGAAGAGCAGCACGTCCTGCTTCTGCACGTCGCGGAAGTACTCCGCCATCGTCAGCGCGGACAGGGCGACGCGCAGACGCGTGCCCGGCGGCTCGTCCATCTGGCCGAAGACGAGGGCCGTCTTGTCGAAGACGCCCGCCTCCTCCATCTCGACGATGAGGTCGTTGCCCTCACGGGTCCGCTCGCCGACACCGGCGAACACCGACACACCACCGTGGTTCTGGGCGACGCGCTGGATCATCTCCTGGATGAGGACCGTCTTGCCGACGCCCGCACCACCGAAGAGGCCGATCTTCCCGCCGAGCACGTACGGCGTGAGCAGGTCGATGACCTTGATGCCGGTCTCGAACATCTGCGTCTTCGACTCGAGCTGGTCGAAGGCCGGGGGCTTGCGGTGGATGGGCCAGCGCTCGGTGATCTCGAGCTTCTCGCCCTCCTCGAGGTTGAGCACCTCGCCGATCACGTTGAAGACGCGGCCCTTGGTCACGTCGCCGACGGGCACGCTGATCGGCGCACCCGTGTCACGGACGAGCGCACCGCGGACGAGGCCGTCCGTGGGGCGCAGCGCGACGGCGCGCACGAGCGAGTCACCGAGGTGCTGCGCGACCTCGAGCGTCATCGTGAACGAGCCGTCCTGCTCGCCCTCGCCCTGCGAGGACAGGTCGATGTCGACCTGGAGCGCGTTGTAGATGTCCGGGATCTGGTCCGACGGGA
This sequence comes from Cellulomonas sp. NPDC055163, assembly GCF_053607065.1. NCBI lineage: Bacteria > Bacillati > Actinomycetota > Actinomycetes > Micrococcales > Cellulomonadaceae > Cellulomonas > Cellulomonas sp. NPDC055163. The sequence continues at coordinate 29,588 of NZ_JBSGSU010000009.1, forward strand.
ACTCGATGTCCACGACGGGGCCGATGACCCGGGCGACGCGACCCACTCCGGGCGCGCCCGGGTCGGTCGCCGTGGCGTCGACGGTGGTGGCGGTCATGTCCTGCCTCGCTTCGCTCGTCCGGAGCGGACTCCGGCGTGGTCTGGGTCGTGCTGGTGTCAGGAGGCGAGCGCGTCGGCGCCCGACACGATCTCGCTGATCTCCTGGGTGATCTCTGCCTGGCGGGCCTGGTTCGCGAGCCGCGTGTACATGCGCACGAGGTCCTCGGCGTTCTCGGTCGCCGTGTGCATGGCCCGCTGGCGGGCGGCGAGCTCGGAGGCGGCCGCCTGCAGCATGCAGCTGTAGATGCGGCTGCGGACGTAGCGCGGGAGCAGCGCGTCGAGCACGGCCTCCGGGCTCGGCTCGAAGTCGTACAGCGGCAGCGCGTCGCCCTCGCCGGCGGGGGCGACGCCCTCGACGACCTCGAGCGGCAGCATCCGGATGACGCGCGGCCGCTGCGTGACCATGTTGACGAACTGCGTGTACACGACGTGCAGCTCGCCGACGCCGCCGGCCTCGGCCGGGGCACCGAAGGCGCTGAGGAGCGTGTCGGCGATGTCGTCGGCCACGTCGACCTGCGGCGCGTCCGAGCCGCCCTGCCACTGCGCCACGAGCTCACGACGCCGGAAGGTGTAGTAGGACACCGCGCGACGTCCGGAGACGTACAGCGCGACCTCCTTGCCGGACGCCTGGAGCCGCTCGACGAGCCGCTCCGTCTCGCGGATGACGCTCGCCGAGTACGCACCCGCCATGCCACGGTCCGACGCGATGAGCAGCACCGCCACACGGTTCGTGTCGGTGCGCTCGGTCAGCAGCGGGTGCGACGTGGTCGAGTGCGTCGCGAGCGCCGACACGGCACGCGTGATCGCCCGCGAGTACGGCGTCGCCTGCGCGACCCGGCCCCGCGCACGCCCGATGCGGGACGCGGCGATGAGCTCCTGCGCCCGGAACATCTTCTTGAGCGCCTGCGTCGACTTGATCCGCTGCTTGTAGACGCGCTGGGTACCGGCCATCGGTCAGGCCTTCTTCTGACGGACGATCTGCTCCTGCTCGACCGGCACGGACTCCGCCTCGTCGTCCCCGCCGACGAGCGGCGAGCCGTCACCCTTGAGGAAGCCGTTGCGGAAGTCGTCGATCGCCGAGGACAGCGCCGACTCGGTCGCCTCGTCGAGCTTGCCCGTCGACGCGATCGTGGTCAGCACCTCGCTGTTGCGACGCAGGTGGTCGAGCAGCTCCGTCTCGAAGCGGCGCACGTCCTCGATCGGGACGTCGTCGAGCTTGCCCTTGGTGCCGGCCCAGATCGACGCGACCTGGTCCTCGACCGGGTACGGGCTGTACTGGCCCTGCTTGAGCAGCTCCATGAGGCGCGCCCCCCGGGTCAGCTGCGCGCGCGACGCGGCGTCGAGGTCCGAGGCGAACATCGCGAACGCCTCGAGCGAGCGGAACTGCGCGAGGTCCAGCTTGAGCGTGCCGGAGACCTGCTTCATCGCCTTGACCTGCGCGGCACCACCGACGCGGGACACCGAGATGCCGACGTCGACGGCGGGGCGCTGGTCGGCGTTAAAGAGGTCCGACTGCAGGAAGATCTGGCCGTCGGTGATCGAGATGACGTTGGTCGGGATGTACGCCGAGACGTCGTTGGCCTTCGTCTCGATCATCGGCAGACCGGTCATCGAGCCGCCGCCCAGCTCGTCCGAGAGCTTGGCACAACGCTCGAGCAGGCGGGAGTGCAGGTAGAAGACGTCACCGGGGTACGCCTCGCGGCCCGGCGGGCGGCGCAGCAGCAGCGACACGGCACGGTAGGCCTCGGCCTGCTTCGACAGGTCGTCGAACACGATGAGGACGTGCTTGCCCTGGTACATCCAGTGCTGGCCGATGGCCGAGCCGGTGTACGGCGCGAGGTACTTGAAGCCGGCCGGGTCGGACGCCGGCGACGCGACGATGGTCGTGTACTCGAGAGCACCGGCCTCCTCGAGCGCGCCACGCACCGCGGCGATGGTCGAGCCCTTCTGGCCGATCGCGACGTAGATGCAGCGGACCTGCTTGGTCGGGTCGCCCGACTCCCAGTTCGCCTTCTGGTTGATGATCGTGTCGATCGCGATCGCCGTCTTGCCCGTCTGGCGGTCGCCGATGATGAGCTGACGCTGGCCGCGACCGATCGGGATCATCGCGTCGATGGCCTTGAGGCCCGTCTGGAGCGGCTCGTGCACGCTCTTGCGGTGCATGACGCCGGGTGCCTGCAGCTCGAGCGCGCGGCGACCCTCCGTGACGAGCTCGCCGAGGCCGTCGATCGGCTCGCCGAGCGGGTCGACGACGCGACCGAGGTAGCCGTCACCGACCGGGACGGAGAGCACCTCGCCCGTGCGGCGGACCTCCTGGCCCTCCTCGATGCCGGTGAACTCACCGAGCACGACGACGCCGATCTCGCGGACGTCGAGGTTGAGCGCGAGGCCGAGCGTGCCGTCCTCGAAGCGCAGCAGCTCGTTGGCCATGCAGCCGGGCAGACCCTCGACCTGCGCGATGCCGTCGCCCGCCAGGGTGACCCGGCCGACCTCTTCGGTGACCGCACCGGTGGGCTCGTAGGACTTCACGAAGCTGTCCAGCGCGGAGCGGATGTCCTCCGGCCGGATCGTCAGCTCAGCCATTGCTTCTCTCCTGTCGTGTCGCACGCGGGTCGCGTGCGGGTCGAACGCGTTCTGGGGACGGGGCGCGGAGCGCGGCCGTCAGCTGGCAAGTCGGCGCCGGGCGTCGGCGAGCCGGGACAGCACCGTCGAGTCGACGACCTCGGCCCCGACCTGGATGCGCAGGCCGCCGAGGACGTTCTCGTCGACGATCACGTTGAGCTGGACGGGCTGCCCGTACGCGCGCTCGAGGATGCCCTCGAGCCGGGTGCGCTGGACCGCCGAGAGCTCGGTGGCCGACGTCACGGTCGCGACCTGGCGGCTGCGGCGCTCGGCGACCAGGTCGCCGACGTGCCCGAGGGTCGTCACGAAGCGCCGACCGCGCGGCTTCGCCGTGGCCCGCCGCGCGAGCAGCGCCGCGGCAGGGGTGGCCCCGCCCGCGAGGATCGCGTCGAGCAGCCGCACGCGTGCCTCGGGGGTCGACGTCGCGTCGTCCGACAGGATCCGCCGGACGTCACGCTGACCCGCCAGCGCGCGCGTGACGCGGAACAGGTCCTCCTCGACACGCTCGAGCGTGCCCGTCGCCTCGGCCGACGCGAGCACCGCGTGGAACGCGAGGTGCTCGATCGCCTCGGTCAGGTCGACGTCCGCGGACCAGCGCGCCCGGACGAGCTCCTGCGCGACCGCGACCGTGCTCGTGTGCGCGCCCTGGAGGACGTGCGCCACGAGCCGCGCCTTCGCCTCGCCGTCGGCCGACGGGTCCGCGAGCGTCCGGCGCAGCGCGCCGGACGAGTCGAGGGCGTCGACCAGGGCGAAGAGCTGCTCGCCCAGCGTCGCCGACTCGACGCCGGCAGCACGGAGGACCGGCTCGAACCGGTTCTCCACGCTCCGCAGCGACGCCTGACTCGTCCCGCGCATCAGTTCCCCTTACCGGCGTTCGCCGTGGTGCTGGCCTCGAGCTCGTCGAGGAAACGGTCGACGACGCGCGACTGGCGCGCGGTGTCCTCGAGCGACTCGCCGACGATCTTGGAGGCGAGCTGGGTCGCGAGCGCCCCGACGTCGGCACGCAGCGAGACCGACGCCTGCTGGCGCTCCGCCTCGATCTGCCGGTGCGCGGTCTCGACGATGCGGGCCGCCTCCTCCTGCGCCTTGGTGCGGGACTCGGCGACGATCTGCCCGGCCTCGGTGCGCGCGTCCTCGCGGATCTTCGCGGCCTCGGTGCGGGCGTCCTGGAGCTGCTGGTGGTACTCGGCGAGCGCCGCGGCCGCCTCGGCCTGGGCCGACTCGGCCTTCGCGATGCCGCCCTGGATCAGCTCGGTGCGCTTGTCGAGCACCGCGTTGAACTTCGGCAGGACGTACTTGTAGAACGCGATCGCGATGATCAGCAGGACGATCGTCGACCAGAAGATGTCGTAGAACTCGGGGATGAGCAGCTGGATGCCCTCCACGGACTCTCCCTCGGCGGCCGAGATCAGGGCCGCCGACGTCGCGACGCTGCTCACGTGAAGAGGAACCCGGTGATGAGGCCGAGCAGGCCGAGGACCTCGACGAAGCCGATACCGATGAACATCGTCGTCCGGAGCTGGCCGGCGACCTCGGGCTGGCGCGCGATGCCCTCGATCGTCTTGCCGATGAGGATGCCGAGGCCGATACCGGGGCCGATGACCGCGAGGCCGTAGCCGATCGTCGCGACGTTGCCCGAGACCTCGGCGAGGACGGTGGTGGTTTCCGCAAGTGCCACGGTTGCTCGTTCCTTCCGTTGGGCGCCAGACCGGTCGGTCGGACGCTCGTTCGTGGGTGGGGGTCGAGCGACCCCCGGGGGGTGTGGGTCAGTGCTCGTCTTCGATGGAGAGGCTGAGGTACACGGCCGTCAGCACCACGAAGATGTACGCCTGGAGCGCGGCGACGAAGACCTCGAAGAGCGTCAGCGCGAAGCCGGAGACGAAGGTCAGGGCACCGAACACCTTCATGGCGCCCGTGGCCTCGAAGATGAAGAACTGGGTGGCCGAGAAGCACAGGACGAGCATGAGGTGACCGGCGACCATGTTGGCCATGAGTCGCAGCGCGAGCGTCGCGGGCCGCAGGACGAACACCGTCAGGAACTCGATCGGGGTCAGCAGCACGTACATGAAGACCGGCACGCCCGGGGGGAACAGGCTCATCTTGAGGAAGCCGCCCACCCCGTGCGCCCTGACGCCGGCGCCGAGGTACATCACGTAGACCCAGAGGGCGAGCATGACCGGGACGCCGATGAGCGACGACCCCGCGATGTTCAGGCCCGGGATGATGCCCGTGAGGTTGAACGCGAGGATCGCCAGGAACAGCGTCGTCAGCAGCGCGACGTACTTGTGCGCCTTCGCCTTGCCGATGATCTCCTCGGCGACGTTGACCCGCACGAAGTCGAGGAGCATCTCGGCGGCGTTCTGACCGCGGCCCGGGACGAGCCTGGCCCGCTTCGCCGCGATGACGAAGACGACGATCAGCACCGCCGCGGCGATCAGGCGCACCATCTGGAGCCGGTTGAACTCGAAGAACGTGCCCTCGAAGAGGATGGGCGCCGGGAAGAAGTCGGCGATGGACGGCGCGTGGAACCCGCTCTCCTCCTCGGTGGCGAGGGGGGCGATCATCGCGAGGCTGGACAGTGCGAGCTCCTGGTGGTCAACGGTGCCGGGCGGGCCGCATCAGTGCGGGCACGCCGTAGGAACCTGGCCGTCATGGATGGGTGAAGCCTAACCTATGAACCCGCGCCCTCCGGACCGCGGTCCGCGGGCTCGACGTACGGGATGCGGCCGTTCGTGACCGCTCGGTAGTCGAGCAGCGCGGAGCCCAGGACGCCCGCGAGCAGCACGACCGCGAGCACCGTCCGGTCGTAGAAGTCGAGGTCGCGGAGGACCGCGAGGACCACGATCACGACGATCACCTTGCCGAGCCAGGCGCCCATCACGACCCCCGCCATCGCCTGCGGGCTCGCGTGCGCGGTGCGCAGCATCGAGACCACGGTCGTGCCCGAGAAGACGAGCGCGAGGCCGACACCGATGAGCGCCCCCCAGACGCCCGCCGAGCCCGCGACGAGCCACCCGATGCCCACGCCGAGCACCGAGAGCGCCGCGAGCAGCACGAGCATGTCGCGCAGCGCGCGGCGGAAGACGGCGTCGGCCGCCGCGGAGGACGACGGGCGCGCGGGCGTGGGCTGGGGGTCCGAGGACGTCATGGTCGCTTCTCCGGGGTCGGGTGGCCGGCCGTGGGCCGGGCGGGGCCGGGGGTCGTGCTGGTGGGGCGACCGGGGCCGACGGTCGTGCGGGTCGCTGCGCGGTGCTCCGCGGACCGGGAGCCCGTCGCGTGCGCGTCGGGCGCGGGCTCGCCGGGCGCGGGCGGGACGACCGGGGTCACCCCGGTGACGATCGGCTGCGCGCCGCCGTCCTTGCCGCGCAGCGGCCCGAGCGTCAGGAGCGCCGCCACGACCATGCCGATGCCGAGCACCCACAGCGCCTGCGTCGTCGACAGCACGACGAGCGACGCGGTGCCGAACGCGAACACGACCGTCCAGATCCACATGATCCCGACCGCGCTGCGGTGCGAGTGCCCGAGCGAGAGCAGGCGGTGGTGCAGGTGCATGCGGTCCGGGTGGAACGGGGACTTGCCCGCCCCGACGCGGCGTACCACGGCGAGACCCATGTCGAGCAGCGGCAGCAGCAGAACCGCCACGGGGAGCAGGATCGGCACGAAGACCGGGATCTGCTGCCGCGGCAGGAGGGCGGCGCCCTCGTTCGCGGGGAGGGCGGAGGCGTCGAGCTGGCCGGTCAGGATGATCGTCGCCGCGGCGATGACCAGGCCCAGCAGCATCGACCCCGAGTCGCCCATGAAGATGCGCGCCGGGTACACGTTGTGCGGCAGGAAGCCCACGCACATCCCGACGAGCACCGCGAGCACGAGCGTCGCGAGGTTCGCGTAGTTCCCCCGGCCGCCCTCGACCGTCAGGATCGTGAGCCAGTACGAGTACAGGAAGAACGCGGTGCCGCCGATCCCGATCATCCCGGCGGCGAGCCCGTCGAGGCCGTCGACGAAGTTCACGGCGTTCATCGCCACGACGACCACGAGCACCGTGAGCGCCTGCCACACCCGTTCCGAGCCGATCACCACGTCGCCGAAGATCGGGAGCTGGAAGAGCAGCACGCCCTGCCACGCCATGAACCCCGCGCCGAGCACCTGGCCGACGAGCTTCGTGACCCAGTCGAGGTCCCAGATGTCGTCCGCGACGCCGAGCAGGCACACCGTCGTCGCGCCGCCCGCGAGGCCCCAGATGGAGCGCGGGTCGGTGAAGACGCTGCTGAGGAAGGGCAGGCCGCTCGCGACGGTGAGCGCGACGAGCAGCCCGACGAGCATCGCGAGGCCTCCGAGGCGCGGCGTCGGGATGGCGTGCACGTCGCGGTCGCGCACCGCGGTGATGGCCCCGAAGCGCAGCGCGCACCACCGGGCGAGCGGCGTCATGAGGTAGGTCGTCGCCGCCGAGACCAGCAGGAGGAGCAGGTAGACCCTCACCGGCCCGGCTCACCGCCCGGCTGCGGGGTGTCGTCCGACGGGGCGTCGTCGGCAGGGTCGGTGCGGTCGGTGGGGTCGCCGGTCGGGGCGGGCGACGGGCGCGCCGCGGACGGCTTCACGGTCGCCACGGGCGCCGTGGCTGCCGTCGCGGGGGCGGCGCTCGCGGGCTCGGGCGTCGCGGGGTCGGCGCCCGCGGCGTCGGCTGTCGCAGCCCCCGGCGCGGCAGCGTCCGGCGCGGCAGCGTCCGGCGCCGGGGCCGGGCCCTCGACCGGCGCGACCGCGCGCAGCTCCTCGAGGCCGATCGCGCCCTCGCGGACGACGCGCAGCACGTCGCCGGTCGCGTCGACGATGGTCGACGACACCCCGCCGGGCGCCTCTCCCCCGTCGAGGAACACGGGCACGCGCGCGCCCAGCTGGCGGTACGCCTCGCGCACGTCGGTGCCGGCGGGCTTGCCTGTGCGGTTCGCGCTCGACACAGCGAGCGGTCCCGTGCGGCGCAGCAGCTCGAGCGCGACGGGGTGGTCGGGCACGCGCAGGGCGACCGTCCCGTGCGTCTCGCCGAGGTCCCACGCGAGCGACGGCTGCGCGCGCACGATGAGCGTCAGGCCGCCGGGCCAGAAGGCCTCCGCGAGGGCGCGCGCCGCGTCGGGGACGGCGGTCGCGAGGCCGTCGAGCGTGCGCAGGTCAGGCATGAGCACGGGCGGCGGCATCTGCCGGCCGCGTCCCTTGGCGTCGAGCAGCGCCTGGACGGCCGCCGGGTCGAACGCGTCGGCGGCGATCCCGTAGACCGTGTCCGTGGGCAGCACGACGAGATCGCCGCGGCCGAGCGCCTCCACGGCGGCGTCGAGGGACGGCCCCCACGTCGCGGGGTCCGTCGCGTCCTTGATGCGCAGCAGGCTCACGGCTGCGAGTCTCCCACGGAGGGGCCGGGCGCCATGCCGTCCGCCCGGTCGGGAACGGCGCGTCGGGCGAGCACCATGCGCGCGCGGCCGGCGAGGTCGAGCGCGGTGCCGACCCCGGTGAACGCGCGCGTCGCCTCGACGATCGCGCGCGCCGCGGCGTCCTGGACCTCCGCGTGCTCCATGACGAGCAGCCCGCCCGACCGCAGCAGGCGCGCCGCGGCCGCGACGATCCCGCGCGGCACCTCGAGCCCGTCGGCGCCGAGCCCGTAGAGCGCCACCGCCGGGTCGTGGTGCGCGACCTCGGGGTCGACCGGGACCGCGCCCGGCGGCACGTACGGGGGGTTCGAGACGACGACGTCGACCGTGCCGTCGAGCGCCCGCAGCGCCGTACGCGCGTCACCGCGGTGCAGCCGGACGCCCGGGGCCAGCTCCGCGACGTTGCGCGCCGCCCAGGCGTGCGCCGCGGCGTCGAGCTCGACCGCGTGCACGACGGCGCCGGGCACCTCGAGGGCGACCGCGACGGCGATCGCACCCGAGCCCGTGCACAGGTCCACGACGAGCGCCGAGCCGGTGCGGGCGAGCACGTCCGCGGCCTCGCGCACCGCGTGCTCCGCGACCTGCTCGGTCTCCGGGCGAGGCACGAAGACGCCGGGCCCGACGGCGAGCTCGACCCCCCGGAACGGCGCGCGCCCGGTGAGGTGCTGAAGCGGCTCACGCGCGGCGCGACGACCGACGAGCTCGGCGTACCCCGCGGGCGCCGGCCGGCCCAGCAGCGCCGCGGTCTGCACCTCGCCGCGGCTCACTTCGCGGCCCGACACCGCCCCCAGCAGGTGCGCCGCGAGCAGCTCGGCGTCGACGCGCGCCGACCCGATGCCGGCGGCGGTCAGGGTGCGCTCGGCGTCCCGCAGCGCAGCCGCGAGCGTCGTCGGGCTCATGCCCCAGCAGCGGCCAGCCGGGCCGCCTCGTCCGCCTCGATCGCGGAGCGGACGACCGCGTCGAGGTCGCCGTCGAGCACGACGTCGAGGTTGTACGCCTTGTAGCCCGTGCGGTGGTCCGCGATCCGGTTCTCCGGGTAGTTGTACGTCCGGATGCGCTCCGAGCGGTCGACCGTGCGCACCTGCGACCGGCGCGCCTCGCTCGCCGCAGCCGCGGCCTCCTCCTGCTTCGCCGCCAGGAGACGGGCGCGCAGCACGCGCATCGCCTGCTCGCGGTTCTGCAGCTGGGACTTCTCGTTCTGCATCGACACGACGATGCCCGTGGGCACGTGCGTGATGCGCACCGCGGAGTCGGTGGTGTTGACCGACTGGCCGCCCGGCCCGGACGAGCGGAACACGTCGATGCGCAGGTCGTTGGGGTCGATCCCGACCTCCGCCTCGTCGTCGGCCTCCGGCAGCACGAGCACGCCGGCGGCCGACGTGTGGATGCGGCCCTGCGACTCCGTGACCGGGACGCGCTGCACGCGGTGCACGCCGCCCTCGTACTTCAGGCTCGCCCACACGCCCTGCGCGGGGTCGGTCAGCGTGCCGCGGGCCTTGACCGCGACCTGGACGTCCTTGTAGCCGCCGAGGTCCGACTCCGTGGACTCGATCACCTCCGTCCTCCAGCCGCGGCGCTCGGCGTAGCGCAGGTACATGCGCAGCAGGTCGCCCGCGAACAGCGCGGACTCCTCCCCGCCCTCGCCGGCCTTGATCTCGAGGATCACGTCGCGTGCGTCGTCCGGGTCGCGCGGCACGAGCACACGGCGCAGGCGCTCGGCGGCCGCGGCGGCGGTCTCCTCGAGCGCGGGCAGCTCGGCGGCGTACGCGTCGTCGAGCCCCGCGAGCTCACGGGCGTCGGCCACGTCGTCGGTCGCGGCGCGGTACGCCCGGTAGGCGGCGACGACCTGACCGAGCTCGGCGTAGCGCCGGCCCAGCTTGCGGGCCCTCCCGGCGTCGGCGTGCACCCCCGGGTCGGCGAGCTGGGTCTCGATCTCGGCGTGCTCGGCGAGCAGCGGCTCCGCTGCGGCGAACGGGTCGCTCATGCGGGCGCCTCCTGGCGTGACGTGCGGTGGGTGACACGGGGATGCGTGCGGTGGGACGACAGCGCGACGTGGCGCAGCGGGTGTCGCCGGGCCCATGCGGGCCCCCGGGGCCCGGGCAGACGAACAGCGCCGGTGCCCTGCGCGGACACTGCCATGGAGGGCAGTCGTCCGCCGGGCACCGGCGCTGTCAGGTCGCTACTCGGCCGAGGTGTCGGCGGCCGGCGCGGCGGCCGGCTTCTTGCCGTAGCGCGCCTCGAACCGGGCCACGCGGCCACCGGTGTCGAGGATCTTCTGCTTGCCCGTGTAGAACGGGTGGCACGCGCTGCACACGTCGGTGCGGATCTGGCCCGAGGTCTCGGTGGACCTCGTCGTGAACGTGTTGCCACAGGTGCACGTCACCTGGGTCACGACGTACGCGGGGTGGATGTCAGACTTCACAGGGTTCTCCTCGCTGGGTCGTCTCCGGGTCGTGCACGCGAACCGCACACGTGAACCGCAGACCAACGGAACATTGTGCCAGAACACGGCGAGGGCCCGAAACCTTCCCGGACCCGCCGACGCGCTCGGCGCACGGTCGTGGTGACCGACGCGCGCCGCTCCCGGACCGGGCGCGGCGCGGTCGTCAGTCGTTGTTGCTGGGCGTCGTCTTCTGGACCTGCATGAGGAACTCCGCGTTCGAGCGGGTCTCGCGGAGCTTGCCGAGCAGGAGCTCGATCGCCTGCTGCTGGTCGAGCGCCCCCATGACGCGGCGGAGCTTCCACACGATCTTGAGCTCGTCGGACCCCATGAGGATCTCCTCGCGGCGCGTGCCCGAGGCGTTGACGTCGACCGCCGGGAAGATGCGCTTGTCCGCCAGGTTCCGGGAGAGCCGCAGCTCCATGTTCCCGGTGCCCTTGAACTCCTCGAAGATGACCTCGTCCATCTTGGAGCCGGTCTCCACGAGCGCCGAGGCGAGGATCGTGAGCGAGCCGCCGTGCTCGATGTTGCGCGCCGCACCGAAGAACCGCTTGGGCGGGTACAGCGCCGAGGCGTCGACACCGCCCGAGAGGATGCGGCCCGACGCGGGCGCCGCGAGGTTGTAGGCCCGCGACAGGCGCGTGAGCGAGTCGAGCAGCACGACGACGTCCTGGCCGAGCTCGACGAGACGCTTGGCCCGCTCGATCGCGAGCTCCGCGACGATCGTGTGGTCCGACGCGGGGCGGTCGAACGTCGAGGCGATGACCTCGCCCTTGACCGTCCGCTCCATGTCCGTGACCTCCTCGGGGCGCTCGTCGACGAGCACGACCATGAGGTGGACCTCGGGGTTGTTCGTGGTGATCGCGTTGGCGATCTGCTGCATGATGATCGTCTTGCCGGCCTTGGGCGGCGACACGATCAGCCCGCGCTGGCCCTTGCCGATCGGCGCGACGATGTCGATCACGCGGGGCGTGAGCTTGTTCGGCTCGCTCTCGAGGCGCAGGCGCTCCTGCGGGTACAGCGGCGTGAGCTTCGAGAACTCCGCACGCTGGCGCGCCTCCTCGGGCGGCAGGCCGTTGACCGAGTCGAGGCGCACGAGCGCGTTGAACTTGGCGCGCGCGGCGCTGCCCTGCGGCAGCTGCTCGCCCTCGCGCGGCTGGCGGACGGCACCGGTCACGGCGTCGCCGCGTCGCAGCCCGGCCTTCTTGACCTGGCCGAGCGAGACGTACACGTCGTTCGGGCCGGGCAGGTAGCCGGTCGTGCGGACGAACGCGTAGCTGTCGAGGATGTCGAGGATCCCGGCGACGGGCAGCAGGACGTCGTCCTCGCCGACCTCGATCTCCTCGTACCCGGCGAGGTCGCCGCCGGTGGCCCGGCCGCCCCGGCCGCGCTGCGGCTTGGTGCGGTCACGGTCGCGGTAGCGGTCGCGCGAGCGCCGGCGACGACCGCCGCGCTCGTCGTCCTCGAGCAGCGCCTGGTTGCCGGCGGCCTGGCCCTGGTCGCGGTTCTGCCGCGGCTGGGCGTCGCGGGGCTGACCCTCGCGCTGCTGCGCGCCGTCGCGCTGGCCCTCGCGCTGCGGCCCGCCGTCGCGCTGCGCGCCGTCTCGCTGGCCGCCGTCGCGCTGCTGACCGCCCTGCTCGACCTCGGGACGCACCTCGACGTCCGCACCGGCCTCGACGCGCGGCGCACCGGCGCCCCGCCCGGACCGGCGCGAGCGGCGCTCGCCCGCGAGCGGCGCGATGGCCTCGGCGGCCCGTGCGGCCCGCTCGTCCCGCGTCTCCCCGGCGACGCGTGCGTCGAGCGTGCGCTCGACGGCCTCCAGCCGGGCGTCGACGCGGACGGCGACGTCGCCGTTCGTGGCCTCCCGCTCGGCGGGCTCGGGCTGCTCGACGCGCGGGGCCTCCTCACGGCGGCTCGCCCGGCGACCGCCGGTGCGTACCGCGCGTGCGGGCTCGGACGCCGTCTCGGGCGCGCTCCCCGCGGTGACCCCGGCGAGCGTCGGCTGCTCGGCAGCCAGCTGCGCCTCGGGCGCCGGCGTGCGGCCGCCCGAGCGCTTGGTCCTGATGGCGTCCACGAGATCGCTCTTGCGCATCTTGGACGTCCCGGTCACGCCGAGCTCGGCGGCGAGCGCCTGGAGCTCGGGCAGTCGCAGTGCCGAGATCGCGGCGCTGCGGCTCGATCCACCGGTGCTGGTGCTCACGGCGGACTCGATGGTGTCTGTCACGAAGGACCCTTCCCCCTCGTCGGTGGCGCGCACCCGGCCTGCGGGTTCGGCCTACGTCCGGTCCTGAGCGGCCGGAACGTTGCTGGAGCCACACGCGCTGCGTACGACGACGTCTGCGCACGTGGGCTGGATCGCTCCCGGCTGGGCTCGCGGGCGCCCGTCGCGCACCCTCGAAGGTGAGGTGTGCGGGTGTGGAGAGACGGGAACGTGACGGAGCACGAGATCCGGGGAACAGCGTCATCGTACCACCGCGTGTGATACCGCCCGCTTCTGGACGCATGTTCACCCGACCGGGTGGCGGGGGGTTCGTCGCCGGGTCCACCGCGGCCGCGAGACCGGTCGGGCGCGGTCCGCAAGACCGGTCGGGCGCGGTCCGCGAGACCCGTGAGGCCGACGCCCGGGACCCGCGCATCGGGGTCGTCAGCCGACGGGCCAGGCGCTCCCGCCGGTGAGGTCGACCTCCGGGCGCAGCACGGTCCAGCCGCCCATGACGCCGCCGAACGCGTCGTCGACCACGGCGTCCGCGTCGGTGCCGACGGCCGTCCCCGCGGCGTCCCGCCGGGTACGTGCGAGCGCGAGCACGGTCGGCCCGGCGCCGGAGACTACCGCCGCGACACCGTGCGCCCGCAGCGCGTCGACGAGCGCGAGGCTGTCCGGCATGACGTCGCGGCGCCAGGGCTGGTGCAGCCAGTCGCGGGTCGCCGCCAGCAGGAGGTCGGGGCGGCGTGAGAGCGCCTCGACGAGCAGCGCGGCCCGCCCGGCCTGCCGGGCGGCGTCGGCGTGCGGGACGCTCGCCGGCAGCACCCCGCGGGCGCGCTGCGTCGACAGCTCGGTCGCCGGGACGACGACGAGCGGGGCGACGTCCGGGTGGAGGTCGAGGCGGACCGCACGCGGACGGTCGGGGCTCGTCGTGGGCGCGGGCGACGTCGTGGTCCGTGCCTCGCGGCCGTCGGCTCCGTCCGGTCCGACCGCCCCGGCACCAGCGCCGAGGCCCGTGGGCGCGCCCGGCGCCCGCTCGTCCGCGCCCTCGAGCCACGCGATCGTCGCACCGCCGAGCAGCGCGGGCGCGGCGTTGTCCGGGTGGCCCTCGAGCTCGGTGGCGAGGCCGAGCACGGTGTCGTCGTCGAGCGCCTCGGGGTCCGCGATCAGCGCACGCGCGAGCAGGAGCCCGCCGACCGCCGCGGCCGCCGACGACCCGAGCCCCCGACCGTGCGGGATGCGGTTGGTGCACGTCAGGTGCAGGCCGGTCTGCGACGCACCGACGTGGTCGAGCGCGAGCCGCAGCGCGCGCACCACGAGGTGGTCCTCGCCGCGGGGCACGGAGCCGGCGCCCTCCCCCGTCACGTCGACCACGACGCCCGGCGACCCCAGCGCGCGCACCTCGAGATCGTCGTGCAGGCCGAGCGCGAGCCCGAGCGCGTCGAAGCCCGGGCCGAGGTTCGCGCTCGTCGCGGGGACGCGCGCGCGCACGTGGTGGTGACCGAGGCGCATGGTCGTGCGGCTCAGGAGAGCTCGAGCGCGTCGGCGATCGACACGACGTCCGCACTGACGCGCACGGGCACGATCTCGGAGCCGTCGGCCGTCTTGAGCGCCCACTGGGGGTCCTTCAGACCGTGGCCCGTGACCGTCACGACGATGCGCGCGCCCGCGGGGACCCGACCCTGCTCCGCGAGCATGAGGATGCCGGCGACGCCCGCGGCCGAGGCGGGCTCGACGAACACGCCGACCCGGCTCGACAGGATGCGGTGCGCGGCGAGGATCTGCTCGTCGGTCACGGCCTCGATCAGGCCGCCCGAGGTGTCGCGCGCGTCCTCGGCCTGCTGCCACGACGCCGGGTTGCCGATGCGGATCGCGGTCGCGATCGTCTCGGGCTGGTCGACGGGGTGGCCCGCGACGATGGGCGCCGCACCGGCGGCCTGGAACCCCCACATCGCGGGGGTCCGGGTGGCGACGGCGGCGTGCTGCTCGCCCGCGTCGAGCCCTGCGTACTCGCGGTAGCCGCGCCAGTACGCCGTGATGTTCCCGGCGTTGCCCACGGGCAGCGCGTGGATGTCGGGCGCGTCGCCGAGCGCGTCGACGACCTCGAACGAGCCGGTCTTCTGGCCCTCGATGCGGTCGGGGTTGACCGAGTTGACGAGCTCGACCGGGTACACCTCGGCGAGCTTGCGGGCCGCGACGAGGCAGTCGTCGAAGTTGCCGTCGACCTGCAGCAGGCGCGCGCCGTGCGCGATGGCCTGGCTGAGCTTGCCCATCGCGATCTTGCCGTCCGGCACGAGCACCGCGCACAGCATCCCGGCCGCCGTGGCGTACGCCGCCGCCGACGCCGACGTGTTGCCGGTCGACGCGCAGACGACCGCCTTGGCACCGCGCCCGGCCGCCGACGAGATCGCCGTGGTCATGCCGCGGTCCTTGAAGGAACCGGTCGGGTTCATGCCCTCGACCTTGAGGAACACCTCGGCGCCCGTGAGCTCCGACAGGGCCGGCGCCGGGACGAGCGGCGTGCCGCCCTCCCCGAGCGTGACGACCTTGCGCTGCACGTGCTCGGGCAGCCGGTCCGCGTACTCGGCGATGATGCCTCGCCACTGGTGGGCCATCAGACTCCCTCGACTCGCAGCACGGACAGCACCCGGCGGACCGCCTCGTGCTCGGTGATCGCGGCGACGGTGGCCGCGAGCGACTCCTCGGACGCCTCGTGCGTCGTGATGATCAGGCGCGCGAGGCCGTCGCCGCCGTCCGGGCCCAGCGGCGCGGGCGCCTGGCGGACCGCCTCGATCGAGACGCCGTGGTCGGCGAGCAGCGCGGCGACCTGGGCGAGCACGCCCGGGCGGTCCTGCACGTCGAGGCGGACCTGGTAGCGCGTGCGCGCCGACGACGCGGGCAGCACCGGCAGGCCGGCGTACGACGACTCGACCGGCCCCTTGCCGCCGAGCACCCGGTGGCGCGCGGCCGAGACCACGTCGCCCAGGACGGCGGACGCCGTGGGGGCACCGCCGGCGCCGCGGCCGTAGAACATGAGCTCGCCCGCGGCCTCGGCCTCGACGAACACCGCGTTGAACGCCCCGCGGACCCCCGCGAGCGGGTGGGCGAGCGGGACGAGCGCGGGGTGCACGCGCACCTGGACGCCCTCGTCACGGCGCTCAGCGATCGCGAGCAGCTTGATGACGTAGCCCGTGCGCTCGGCCCACGCGACGTCGTCCGCGGTGATCGCCGTGATGCCCTCGCGGTCCACGTCGTCGATCGACACCCGGGTGTGGAACGCGAGCGAGGCGAGGATCGCGGCCTTCGCGGCGGCGTCGAAGCCCTCGACGTCGGCGGTCGGGTCGGCCTCCGCGTACCCGAGCGCCTGCGCCTCCTTGACGGCCTGGTCGAGGTCGAGGCCCTCGCTCGTCATGCGGTCGAGCACGTAGTTCGTGGTGCCGTTCACGATCCCGAGCACGCGGCGCACGCGGTCCCCCGCGAGCGACTCCCGGACGGGGCGCACGATCGGGATCGCACCCGCGACGGCGGCCTCGAAGTACACGTCGACGCCCGCGGCGTCCGCGGCGGCATACAGGGTGGGGCCGTCCTGCGCGAGCAGCGCCTTGTTGGCCGTGACCACCGACGCGCCGTGCTCGATCGCACGCAGCAGGAGCGAGCGCGCGGGCTCGATGCCGCCGACGACCTCGATCACGAGGTCGGCGCGCGTGACGAGTCCCTCCGCGTCGGTCGTGAGCAGCGCGGGGTCGACGACGGGGTCGCGCGGCGTCGCGGTGTCGCGGACGGCGATCCCGACGAGCTCGAGCCGGGCGCCCGTGCGTGCGGCGAGGTCGTCGGCCTGGGTCGTCAGGAGGCGCACGACCTCGGTGCCCACGACCCCGCACCCCAGCACGGCCACGCGCAGCGGCGTCGTGCGGGGCTCGCCGGTGCGCTCGTCGGTCGGGGCGCCTGCCTGCCCGTCGGCTGCTGTCACTGCGTCGGCCTCCGCCTCGGGGCTGCGCCCGCTCGGTCGTCTCTGGGGTCGTGCGTCGGTCTCGTCGGGCCGTCCGTCCAGGCGGTGCGTGCTGCTCGGCACGCGCGCCGCGGGGCCGTCCGACCGGGTCACAGGATAGGGGCCCGCGCGGTGCGGGCGGCTGCGCCGCTCAGCCCTGGTCCAGCGCCAGCAGGTCGTCCTCGGTCTCGCGGCGCACGAGCACGCGCGTGGCCCCGGCCGTCACGGCGACGACCGGCGGGCGCGGCACGTGGTTGTAGTTCGAGGCCATCGAGCGTCCGTACGCGCCCGTCGCCGCGACCGCGAGCAGGTCGCCGGCGCGCACGTCGGCCGGCAGCTGCACCTCGTGGACGACGATGTCGCCGCTCTCGCAGTGCTTGCCGACGACCCGCGCGAGCACGCCGGGCTCGGCGCTCGTGCGGGACACGACCTCCGCGTGGTAGGCCGCGCCGTACAGCGCGGGGCGGATGTTGTCGCTCATGCCGCCGTCCACCGACACGTACAGACGCGTGCGGCCGTCGTCGAGCGCGACGGGCTTGACGGTGCCGACCGTGTAGAGCGTGCACGTGGTGGGGCCGACGATCGCCCGGCCCGGCTCGATCGACAGGCGCGGCAGCGGCGTGGACAGCTCCGCGCACACCGCGTCGACCGTGGACGCGAGGTCCTTCGCGACGCGGGCCGGGTCGAGCGGGACCTCGCCCGGCACGTACGCGATGCCGTAGCCGCCGCCGAGGTCGACCTCGGGGACGAGGTAGCCGGTTTCGCGCGCGAGCTCGGCGCGCAGCCCGAGGACCTTGCGCGCGGCGACCTCGAAGCCCGACGGGTCGAGGATCTGGGAGCCGATGTGCGAGTGGATGCCGAGCAGGTGCAGCTCGGGGCGGTCGAGCACGGCGCGCAGCGCGGTCATCGCGGGGCTCGTGCCGCCGCCCGGACCGGCGACGAGCGAGAGCCCGAACTTCTGGTCCTCGTGCGCGGTCGAGATGTACTCGTGGCCGCCCGCGTGCACGCCCGTCGTGACGCGCACCATGACCGGGGCCGGGTCGCCGCCGTGGGCGCGCGCGGCCTCCGCCACGCGCTCGACCTCGCCGATCGAGTCGACGATGATCCGGCCGACCCCCGCGGCGAGCGCCCGCGCGAGCTCGGAGTCCGACTTGTTGTTGCCGTGCAGCCCGATCTCCGAGCCCGGCAGCCCGGCGCGCAGCGCGACCGCGAGCTCGCCGCCCGTCGCGGTGTCGACGCGCAGCCCCTCCTCGTGCGCCCACCGGGCGACGGCGACCGAGAGGAACGCCTTGCCCGCGTAGTACACGTCGACGCCCGTGCCGAGGGGCTCGAACGCCGCGGCGAACGCGTCCCGGTACGCCCGGGCGCGGGAGCGGAAGTCCGCCTCGTCGAGCACGTATGCCGGGGTCCCGTGCTCGGCCGCGAGCGCGCGCACGTCGACGCCCGCGACCGTGACAGCGCCGTCGGACGTGCGGGCGACGCCGCTCGACCAGGGCGAGCCGGTCACTTGCGCTGGGGCGCGCTCACGCCCAGGAGCTCGAGGCCGTTCGCGAGGACCTGGCGGGTCGCGTCGTTGAGCCACAGCCGCGTGCGGTGCACGTCCGTGACCTCCTCCTCGCCCATCGGCGTGACGCGGCGCAGCTCGTACCACTTCTGGTAGGCACCGGCGACCTCCTCGAGGTACCGGGCGACGCGGTGCGGCTCGCGGAGCTCGGCGGCCTGGGTCACGACGCGCGGCAGCTGCGCGAGCAGACCGAGGAGGACCGCGTCGGCCTCGTGGTCGAGGAGCGAGGGGTCGAACCCGGCGGCGCGGTCGACGCCGGAGTCCGCGGCGTTGCGCCCGACGCCCACCGTGCGGGCGTGCGCGTACTGCACGTAGTGCACCGGGTTCTCGTTGGTCGCGCTCGCGAGCAGGTCCAGGTCGATGTCGAGCTGCGAGTTCGCCGCGGAGCGCGCGAGCGCGTACCGGGCGGCGTCGATCCCGACGGCGTCGACGAGGTCGTCGAGCGAGATGATCGTGCCCGCACGCTTCGACATCCGGACCGGCTCGCCGTCCTTGAGCAGGTTGACCATCTGCCCGATGAGGATCTCGAGGTTGACGCCCGGGGTGTCCCCGAACGCCGCGCACATCGCCATCATGCGGCCGATGTACCCGTGGTGGTCCGCGCCGAGCATGATGATCGCCCGGTCGAAGCCGCGCTCGCGCTTGTCGAGGTAGTACGCTAGGTCGCCCGCGATGTACGCGGCCTCGCCGTCGGACTTCACGATGACGCGGTCCTTGTCGTCCCCGAACTCCGTGGTCCGCAGCCACGTCGCGCCGTCGGTCTCGAAGATGTGCCCGAGCTCGCGCAGGCGTGCGATCGCCCGCTCGACGGCCCGCGACTCGTGCAGCGAGTCCTCGTGGAAGTACACGTCGAAGTCGACGCGGAAGTCGTGCAGCTTGGTCTTGATCTCGCCGAACATGCGCTCGACGCCGCGCGCGCGGAACGCCTCGACCGCCGCGGCGTCGGGCAGCGTGCGGGGGTCGGGCTCGCCGGCCGCGAGCGCGTCCGCGACGACGGCCTCGGCGATGTCGCTGATGTACTGCCCGCCGTAGCCGTCCTCGGGGGCGGCCTCGCCGCGCGCACGGGCGACGAGCGAGCGCGCGAACCGGTCGATCTGCGCGCCGTGGTCGTTGAAGTAGTACTCGCGCGTCACGTCCGCCCCGGACGCCTGCAGCACGCGCGCGAGCGAGTCGCCCACCGCCGCCCAGCGCACGCCGCCGATGTGCAGCGGCCCCGTCGGGTTGGCCGAGACGAACTCGAGGTTGATGCGCTCGCCGGCGAGCGCCTGCGTGCGCCCGTAGGCGGCGCCCTGCTCGACGATCGAGCGCGCGAGCTCGCCGGCAGCGGCCGCGTCGAGCGTGATGTTGAGGAAGCCGGGGCCCGCGACGTCGACCTTCGCGACGCCCGAGTGCTCGGCGAGGCGGCGCGCGAGCTCCTCCGCGAAGGCCCGCGGGTTGGTGCCGGCCTTCTTCGCGAGCTGCATCGCGACGTTGGTGGCCCAGTCGCCGTGCTCGCGCTGGCGCGGGCGCTCGACGTGGACCTCGGCGGGGATCGACGCGGCGTCGAGGGCGAACGTGCCGTCGTCGACCGCGGCCACGAGGGCAGCACGGAGGGCCTGGGAGAGCTCAGCGGGGGTCACCGGCCCAGGGTACCGAGCGCGGGCCCGGCACCCCGACCGGATTCCGCCGGTCGGGCGTTCCCCGGATGCCCGGCCCGACCCGCTCGGGCCGCCGTCGCGCACACCCCGCGCGCCCCGTCACGCACGCCCGCGCGGCCGCCGCACACCCCGTCGCGCACGCGCCCGCGGCCCGTCGTGGACACCCGCGCGCCCCCGGGGCGGACGCCCGCACGCCCCGTCGCACGCACCTGCCGGACGCTCGTCCGGATGCCGAGGTCCCCGGTCCCTGGCGGTCACCGCCGTGCACGGTGTTGACTGCACCGGCACTCGACCTGCGGCCCGCACCGCGGCAGGTCGTCACGGACGCGAAGAGGGACGGGATGACACGCCGCACCGGTCTGATCGACAACGCCGTCGACACGCTGCGCCAGCGCATCACCTCGGGCCAGTGGGCCGTCGGCACGCGCATCCCGCCCGAGCCGGCGCTCGCCGAGCTCCTCGGGGTCGGGCGCAACACCGTGCGCGAGGCGGTGCAGTCGCTCGTGCACGCGGGGCTGCTCGCGCGGCGGCAGGGCTCGGGCACGTACGTGCTCTCGACGTCCGAGCTCGCCGTGACGATGGGCCGCCAGATCGCCGACGCCCGCCAGCGCGACGTCGTCGAGGTCCGGCGCAGCCTCGAGGTCGAGGCGGCGCGGCTCGCGGCCCGGCGACGCTCGGCCACCGACGTCACGACGCTCGAGCGGCTGCGCGAGCAGCGCGCGGTGGCGTACGCGGGCGGCGACCTCGACGAGATGGTGAGCACCGACCTCGCGCTGCACCTCGCGATCGGGCGTGCGGCCCGCAACCCGGTGCTGCTCTCGCTGTACGAGAGCCTCGTCGACGCGATCAGCGAGAACATCCGGTTCAACTTCGAGCGGCCCTCGCTCGGCGACGCGGGGCACGACGACCTCGTGGCGGCGATCGTGGCCGGCGACGAGGAGACCGCGATGACCGAGGTCGAGACGTACCTGTCGGCGCTCGTCGGACGCGGCTGAGCTGCCGCCGCCCGTCTGCGCCCGGGGCGGATCGCCCCGCCGGGGTGTGGATCTGCTCGAACCGGCCGGGCGCCGGGGCTGGTAGTGTCGTGCACCGCGCCAGCACGACCGGCGCAGGCCCGCGTAGCTCAGTGGATAGAGCGTCTGCCTCCGGAGCAGAAGGTCGAAGGTTCGAGTCCTTTCGCGGGCACCTCTCCCCTCACCCGGCACGTCGCTGCCGGAGCCGGCGCGTCGCCGCCGGAGCCCGACGGTCGCCGTCGGAGGCGAGCAGTGCGCTCCCCGTACGGCGCGTCCCGGCCGCGCACCGCAGGCTGCCCGCCTCGGACGACGGGTCCCGCCCGGCGTGACGGCCCGCCCGGCTCAGCCCCGCGCGGGCACCCCGGGCGACGCGAGCGCCAGCACCTGGGCGAACCACGGCGTCGTCTCCCCCGCCGCGACGAGCCCCGCGGCCTCGTCGCGCGTGACCCACCGCACCTCGGACACCTCGTCCGGGTCCGGGGAGAGCGCGCCGTCGAACCGGGCCACCAGCACGTGGTCGTGCTCACGCTCGACGTGCCCCGAGGCGGCGTCGGGGGCGCTGTACTGGAAGGCCCCGACCTCGACGAGCCCGTCGACGTCGACGCCGAGCTCCTCGCGCACCCGCACCCGCGCGGCGTCCGCGAGCGCGGTGCCCGGGGCCGGGTGGCCGCACGTCGAGTTCGACCACAGGCCGGCGAAGCGCCGCTTCACGGCGGCGCGCCGCTGCAGCAGGAGCCGCCCCTCGCCGTCCACGAGCTGCACGGAGTACGCGCGGTGCAGGAGGCCCGGGGCGGCGTGCGCCTGGGAGACCAGCGCGACGCCGGACGCCGTCCCGTCGGGGTCGACGAGCTCGACGTGGTCCTGCTCAGCCATGGGTCTCCTGTCCGCGGGTCGGCGACCCCCACGGGTCGCGCCGTCCAGTAGCGCATCACGCGCGCGCGGTTGCAAGGCGACCGCGCGCGGGCCGCGGGCCCGACCTAGGCTCGTGCGCACGCCGACCGGTCCGGGAGCCGCATGCACCACGTCGAGATCTTCGTCCTCGTCGCCGGGGCCGTCGCCGTCACCGCGGCGTGCCGGCGCTGGGGGTGGCCGTCGCCGCTCGTGCTCGTCGCGGTCGGGCTCGTCGTGTCGTTCGTGCCGGGTGTCCCGCGCTACGAGGTCGACCCCGAGCTGATCCTCGAGTTCGTGCTGCCGCCGCTGCTGTACTCCGCGGCGACCGAGAGCTCGTACCAGGACGTCCGCCGCTACGTCGGGCCGATCCTGCGGCTCGGCGTCGGGCTCGTGCTGGTCAGCGCGTTCGCCGTCGCGCTCGTCGTGTGGCTGCTGGTCGACGACCTGCCGTTCGCCGTCGCGCTCGTGCTCGGCGCCGTGGTGGCCCCGCCGGACGCCGTGGCCGCCGCCGCGGTGGGGCGCCGGCTCGGGCTGCCGCGGCGGGTCATGTCGATGCTCTCGGGCGAGAGCCTGATCAACGACGCGACCTCCCTGACGCTGTACAAGGTCGCGCTCGCGGCGGTGGCGACCGGCACGGCGGCGTTCTCGGGCGGCGCGGGGGTCTTCGCGCTCGCGGTCCTGGTCGGCGTCGCGCTCGGGCTCGGGCTCGGCGTCGTCGTGCACCAGGCACGCATGCGGCTCGACGACCCGGTGGTCGCGTCGGCGGTCGGGCTGCTCACCCCGTTCGCGGCGTACTGGTCGGCCGAGGCGCTGGGCGGCTCGGGCGTGCTCGCGGTCGTCGCCGCGGGGCTGTACCTGGGTCACACCTCCCCGCGCGCCGGGTTCGCGACGCGCCTGTTCCAGACGCCGCTGTGGTCGACGCTCGTGCTCCCGCTCGAGGCGTTCACGTTCGCCCTCATCGGCCTGCAGCTGCCGTGGCTGATCGACGACGTCCGCCGCTCGCACGAGGGACTCGCGAGCGCCGCGCTCGTCGCGCTCGCGGTGCTCGGGACCGTGCTCCTCGTCCGCCCCCTGTACGTGCTCGCGACCGGGCACGTGCGCCGCCGGCGTCACGCCGGCGCGACGGGCGAGCGGCCCGCCGACCTGCTCACCGCGCGCGAGTCGGCGGTGGTCTCGTGGGCCGGCATGCGGGGCGTCGTGACCCTCGCCGCGGCGGCCGCGGTGCCGGCGGAGGTCGACGGCGAGGAGTTCCCCTACCGGGCGTCGCTGCAGCTCGTCGCCTACACCGTCGCGATCGGGACCCTCCTGCTGCAGGGGCTCACGCTCCCGTGGGTCATCCGCCGGCTCGGGGTGGGGTCGCAGGAGGAGGACGCGCGCGACGCGTCGCAGGAGGCGGAGCTGCGCGTCGCGACCGCGGGTGCCGTCCGGCGGGTGCTCGAGGAGCGGGCCCCGGAGTGGGCGCGCGAGCTCGGCGACGAGCAGGCCGCCCGGCTCGTCCAGCGCCTCGTCGGCGCGACCACCGCCCGCGCCCAGGCGGCCGCCGCGATGATCGACCCCGAGGGCGGGACGCGGCGAGGCGAGGACGGGGACGGCGCGTCCGGCCGCCTCCTGCCGGCCCCGCTCGCCGGCAGGCGCGGGCAGCAGCTCCGCCGCGACCTCGTGCGCGCCCAGCGCGAGGTGCTCGTCGAGCGCCGTGACGCGGGCGAGCTCGACGAGACGGTGATGCGCCGTGTGCTGCGCGAGCTCGACCTCGAGGACGAGGCGCTCGCGGCGTCGTGGGTCAACCGCGTCTGACGCGGATCGAGGCACCCGGCCGGCTCCGGGGGGGCGCTCGCGACGGTCGGCGCCGCCGTAGGACCCCGGTCCCAGGCGGCGCGGGCCCCGGTCTGCAGGGCGCCCGCGAGCGCGACCCGGCGCTCGGACGGTCGGGACCTTCGGCGCAGGGATCCCCCGGGACCCGCTCCTAGCGTGGGTGTCACGAGGTCGAGGAAGCCCTCACCGCACACCGACGAGACGTGGGGAGCACCCCGTGAGCAGCACCACCGAGACCGCGACCGACACCGGCACCACCACCGCGATCGACGCGCTCGTCGCGGGCGCCACCAAGGCGCTCGCCGAGTACGCGCGGTTCACGCAGGAGGACGTCGACCACCTCGTCAAGAAGGCGTCGGTCGCGGCGCTCGACCAGCACGGCCGGCTCGCGGTGCTCGCCGTCGAGGAGACCGGCCGCGGCGTCTTCGAGGACAAGGCCGTGAAGAACATCTTCGCGTGCGAGCACGTCACGAACTCGATGTCCGCGCTCAAGACGGTCGGCGTCATCAGCACCGACGACCTCACCGGCATCACCGAGATCGCCGAGCCCGTCGGCGTGGTCTGCGGCGTCGTCCCGGTGACGAACCCGACGTCCACCACGATCTTCAAGTCGCTGATCGCGCTCAAGACCCGCAACCCGATCGTCTTCGCGTTCCACCCCGCCGCGCAGGAGTCCTCGGTCGCGGCCGCCCGCGTGGTCCGCGACGCCGCGGTCGCCGCGGGCGCCCCCGAGAACTGCATCCAGTGGGTCGAGACGCCGTCGCTGACCGCGACGCACGCCCTCATGAACCACCCCGGCGTCGCGCTCATCCTCGCGACCGGCGGCAACGCGATGGTCCGCGCCGCCTACTCGTGCGGCAAGCCGGCCCTCGGCGTCGGTGCCGGCAACGTCCCCGCGTACATCGAGAAGACCGCGAAGCTCAAGCGGGCCGTGAACGACGTCGTGCTGAGCAAGGCGTTCGACAACGGCATGATCTGCGCCTCGGAGCAGGCCGTCATCATCGACGCCGAGATCTACGACGAGGCCATGGCCGAGTTCGAGGTCCTGCACGCGTACCGCGCGAGCACGCAGGAGAAGGCCCTCCTCGAGAGGTTCATCTTCGGCGTCGAGGCCAAGGGCGCGAGCTGCGGCGAGGCGAAGCTCCACGCGCCCGTCGTCGGCCGGTCGCCCCAGTGGATCGCCGAGCAGGCCGGGTTCTCCGTGCCGGCCGACACCTCGATCATCCTCGCCGAGGTCGACGGCGTCGGCCCCGACGAGCCGCTGACCCGCGAGAAGCTGTGCCCCGTCCTCGCGGTGCTCAGGGCCACGACGACCGAGCAGGGCCTCACCTACGCCGAGCAGATGGTCGAGTTCGACGGCCTCGGACACTCCGCCGCGATCCACACGCGCGACGAGGCACTCATCGAGGAGTTCGGCACGCGCTGCAAGGCGGTCCGGATCATCACCAACGCGCCGTCCTCGCTCGGCGGCATCGGCGACATCTACAACGCCTTCATCCCCTCGCTGACCCTGGGCTGCGGCTCCTACGGGCGCAACTCGGTCTCGAACAACGTCTCGGCGGTCAACCTCGTGAACATCAAGCGGATCGGCCGGCGCAACAACAACCTGCAGTGGTTCAAGGTCCCCGCGAAGACGTACTTCGAGCCGAACGCGATCCGCTACCTGGCCGACATGCCCGACGTCGAGCGCGTCACCATCGTCACCGACGCCACGATGACGACCCTGGGCTTCGTCGACAAGATCATCGACGTCCTGGGCCGCCGCCCCGGCAAGGTCGCGCTCCAGATCATCGACCAGGTCGAGCCCGAGCCGAGCGTCCGCACGGTCCAGGCCGGTGCCGCGCAGATGCGCCACTTCCGCCCCGACACGATCGTCGCGCTCGGCGGCGGGTCGCCGATGGACGCCGCGAAGGTCATGTGGCTGCTGTACGAGCACCCCGAGATCACCTTCTCGGACCTCAAGCAGAAGTTCTTCGACGTCCGCAAGCGCGCCTTCAAGTTCCCGGTGCTCGGTGAGCTCGCGCAGCTCGTGTGCATCCCGACGACGTCGGGCACGGGCGCCGAGGTCACGCCGTTCGCGGTCATCTCCGACCCCGACGCCGGCAAGAAGTACCCGCTCGCCGACTACGCGCTGACCCCGTCGGTCGCGATCATCGACCCGGTCCTGACCGCGAGGATGCCGCGCTCGCTCGCCGCCGACTCGGGCTTCGACGCCCTCACGCACGCCACGGAGGCGTACGTGTCGGTGTACGCGAACGACTTCACCGACGGGATGGCGCTGCAGGCGATCCGGCTCATCTTCGACAACCTCGCGCAGAGCGTGAACGGCACCCCGGGTGCGCCGGAGACGGCCGACGCGCGGGAGAAGATGCACAACGCCGGGACGATCGCGGGCATGAGCTTCGGGAACGCGTTCCTGGGGATCGTGCACGCGATGGCGCACGTGATCGGCTCGACGCACCACCTGGTGCACGGCCGCACGAACGCGACGCTCCTGCCGCACGTGATCCGCTACAACGGCACCGTCCCGACCAAGCTCACGAGCTGGCCGAAGTACGAGCACTACGTCGCCCCGGAGCGCTTCCAGCAGATCGCGGCGATGCTCGGGCTCCCGGCGCAGACCCCGGAGCAGGGCGTCGAGTCCTACGCCCTGGCCGTCGAGGCGCTGCGCTCCAAGGTCGGCATCCCGGCCTCGTTCCAGGCGCAGGGCGTCGACGAGCAGGAGTTCCTCGGCCGCCTCGACGAGGTGGCGATGGGCGCCTACGAGGACCAGTGCGCACCCGCGAACCCGCGGATGCCGATGCTGGCCGACATGAAGGACCTGATGACTGCGGCCTACTACGGCACGTCGCTCTCCGACGTCCGGGGCCGCCGCGAGCAGCAGGGTGCGTGTGGTGACGCACCCCAGGAGGCCGTGACCTCGGCCGGGACGGAGAGGTCCGTCCCCGCCTGACCCCCATCCTCGGGTCCGGCTGCTCGCCGCAGTGCTCCGTCCGCGCGTGCCCACCGGCCGCGCGGGCGGGGCGCTGCCACGCGTGACGCCCCCGCCCCGCGCACGCACCCGCGCACCGCCCGACGGGTGCGGGTGTCGCGCTGCCCGGGCGCGGCCCCGGCGGCGGGGAGGGGACATTCCGGGCACACTGGGGGCCCCCGACCCGTGAGGAGCCCCCGTGCGCACGTCATCCCCCCGCCTCGGCCGAGCCGCCCGTGCCCTGCCCGTCCTGACGCTCGCGGGAGCCCTCGCGCTGTCCGGGTGCTCCGAGGCGCAGGAGCTCACGAACCAGGCCGAGACCGCCGTCGACGACGCGAAGGCGGCGATCAGCTCGTTCCAGGACCAGGTCGACGCGGCCCGCGCGGAGGCGCAGGAGGTCCGCGACGCGATCACCGACGCACAGGCCCAGGTCGGCGCGCTCGACGACCAGGCCGGCGCCGTGGTCGGCGAGGCGGTGACGGGGGCGAGCTCGGCGGTCGACCAGGCCCAGGCCGCGCTCGACGCGGCGTCCGCGGAGGGCGCCGAGGCGTCCCAGGCGACGCAGGAGCAGCTGGCCGCGGCCGAGGCGGCGCTCGCGGACGCCCGCACGCAGGTCCAGTCGGCGATCGACTCGACCGACACCCAGGCCGAGGTCACGCTCGAGTCGCTCTCCGCCGAGGTGGAGAAGCTCCGCAACCAGATCGCGGGTGCCGCGGCGACCGACGGGTGAAAAGCGGGCCCGGGGGCTGAACCCGCGGCCCGGTTGTTGTCTCACGCGGCACGCCTGCCGATCTTCAGGGCATGGAGACACAGGAGATGCCGCGCACCGCGCGGCGACGCCACGTCGAGTGGTGGGTCCTGTCGGCGTGGGGCTCGCTCGTGCTCGTCGTCGCCGCCGGGGTCACCGGCGCGGCGGGGATCGGCTGACCCCAGCCGACCTCGGGGCAGCAGCCCTATCCTCGTCGGGTCGCCCGCCGAGGACAGGAGCACCGATGCCGACCGACGAGGGACGCTGGCGCGCCGTCGCCCGCGCGACCGGGCTGCTCGGCGCGGACGGCCGGGCGCGCGCGACCGTCTTCGCGGAGATGTCGGCGCTCGCCGCCCGCACGGGCGCCCTCAACCTCGGTCAGGGCTTCCCCGACGTCGACGGGCCGCCGTCCGTGGCCCGCGCCGCGCAGGACGCGATCGCGGCGGGCGTCAACCAGTACCCGCCCGGCCCCGGCACCCCCGAGCTGCGCCACGCGGTCGCCGCGCACCAGGAGCGCCGCTACGGCCTCGTGCTGGACCCGGACCGCGAGGTCCTCGTCACGACGGGCGCGACCGAGGCGCTGGCCGCCGCGGTCCTCGCCCTGGCCGGCCCGGGCGACGAGGTGCTCACGCTCGAGCCGTTCTACGACTCCTACGCCGCGGTGATCGCGCTCGCCGGCGCGACGCACACGACCGCGGCGCTGCGGGCGACGCCGGGCGGGTTCCGGCTCGACGAGGACGCGCTGCGCGCCGCGTTCAGCGACCGGACGCGGATCGTGCTGGTGAACACCCCGCACAACCCGACGGGTGCGGTGCTCACGCGCGCGGAGCTCGAGGTCGTCGCGCGCCTCGCGACCGCGCACGACGCGCTCGTCGTGACCGACGAGGTGTACGAGCACCTCGTGTTCGACGACGCCGTGCACGTGCCCGTCGCGACGCTGCCGGGGATGGCGGAGCGCACCCTGACGATCTCCTCGGCGGGCAAGACGTTCTCGTTCACCGGCTGGAAGATCGGCTGGGTCAGCGGCCCCGCGCACCTCGTCGAGGCCGTCCGCACGGTCAAGCAGTTCCTCACGTACGTCTCCGGAGCACCGTTCCAGCCCGCGGTCGCGCTCGCGCTCGGGCTCGAGACCGGCGACGGTCCCGACTCAACCTGGGTGCGCGACCTCGCGGCGTCGCTCGCCGCACGGCGCGACCTGCTGTGCGCCGGGCTCGAGGCCGCCGGGTTCGCGGTGGTGCGCCCGCAGGGCACGTACTTCGTGGTCGCGGACGCCGGGGCGCTCATCGCCTCGGGTCGCGCCGGGGGTGACGTGCCCGACGGGGCGACGCTGTGCCGGCGGCTGCCCGCGCTCGCGGGCGTCGTCGCGGTGCCCGTGAGCGCGTTCGTGCACGCGGGCTCGGCGGCCGACGCCGCGCTGCGCACGTCGGTGCGGTTCACGTTCGTCAAGCGCGAGCCGGTGCTGCGCGACGCGGTCGGGCGGCTCACGGCGTGGGGGGCGGCGCGCGGCTGAGGCCGGCCGCGACGCCCCGGCGTCAGGTGCCCCAGCCGCCCGCGCGGTAGGCGGGCGTGCCGAGCGCGAGCACGATGAGCGCGAGCAGCGCGGAGCCCGCCATCACGGCGGTCATCGCGAGGGCGTCGCCCCCGAGCAGGCCGACGAGCGGGCTGATGGTCCCCGAGATCGCGGCCTGCGACGAGCCGATGAACGCCGCCGCGGTCCCCGCGATCGCGCCGTGCCGCCCGAGGGCGAGCGCCGAGGCGTTGGGCGGCGTGAAGTTCACGAGCGCGAGCTGGAACCAGAGCATGACGAGCAGCAGCGGCAGCCCACCGGCGCCGGTCGCGCCCACCGCGAACAGCCCGAGCGAGAACGCCACCGAGATCGGCAGCACGACGCGCAGGATCCGCACGGGCGCGTAGCGGCGCACGAGGGCCGCGTTGACCTGCGCACCGACGACGAGCCCGGCGCCGTTGACCGCGAACAGCAGCGCGAACTCGTGCGAGGACAGCCCGTAGCCCTCCTGCAGCACGAACGGGGACCCGACGACGTAGCTCATGAGCCCGGCGACGGACAGGCCCGGCAAAACCGCGAGCGCGAGGAAGTGCCGGTCGCGCAGCAGCGCACGGTAGCCCGAGAGCGCCGCGCGCAGTCCGGGCCCGCGGCGCCGCTCGACGGGCAGCGTCTCGGGCAGGCGTCGCCAGACGACGAACCAGAGCGCCGCGCCGTACACGGCGAGGGCGACGAAGACCGCGCGCCACCCCCACTCCCCCGCGATGAGGCCGCCGACGCTGGGCGCGAACAGCGGCGCGACACCGATCACGAGCATGAGGCGGGACAACAGCCGTGAGGCGTCCGAGCCGACGAAGCGGTCGCGGATCACCGCCATGGCGACGACCGAGGCCGACGCGTTGAAGAAGCCCTGCATCACGCGCAGCGCGATGAGCGGGATGATTCCCGGCGCGACGGCGCACAGCAGCGACGTGATCACGTGCAGGACGATCCCGACGAGCACGGGTGCGCGCCTGCCGAAGCGGTCGGACGTGGGGCCGATCACGAGCTGCCCGACGGCGCCGCCGATGAGCATGCCGGTCATCGTGAGCTGCGCGGCGGTCGCCGACGTCCCGAGGTCGCGCGCGACGTCGGGCAGGGACGGCAGGTAGATGTCGGTCGAGATCGCGGGGAGCGCGGCCATCGAGCCGAGCAGCAGGACGTACCTGGCGTTGGGGCGGTAGGGGGACGTGGGTTGCGGGCCGCCGGCACTCATCCCCTCGATGGTCCCACCCCGCGCGCGCCCGGGCGAATCGATTCGATGCGCCCGTGGAGCGGAAGCCGACCGCCTGGTCAGGCAGCCGCGCGCGCCCGCCGGCGGCTCAGCTGAGGCCGTGCGGCAGGTCGCGCGGCGACGGCGCGGCGCCCTCGCCCGCACGCAGCAGCACCGGGCGCACGACCCCCAGCCCCTCGAGCTCGCGCTCGGGCTGCGGCTCCGCGACGAACCGGTCGTCGCCCTCGAGCAGCGCGGCGGTCGCCGGGTCCGTTAGCACGCTCGACGGGTCCGCGATATCGGTCAGACGCGCGGCGAGGTTGACGGGCTCCCCGAACACGTCCCCGAACCGGGACAGCAGCCGCCCCCACACGAACCCGACCCGCACGGGCGTGACACCGCGCGCCCGCTCGGCGAGCCCGCCCGCGCCGCGCTCGCGCTCGATGTCGAGCTCGCCGCCCAGCACCCGCGCGAGCCCGAGCGCGACCTGCGCGCCCGTCGCGACGTCGTCGGCCACGAACAGCACCGCGTCCCCGATGGTCTTGACGACGCGCCCGCCGGCCGCGGTCACGACGTCCCGCGCCGCGGTCTCGAAGCGCTGCACGAAGTCCGAGAGGTCGGTCGACCCGAGCCCTGCGGTCCGGCGCGTGAACGAGACCATGTCGGCGAAGCCCACCGCGCGCGCGAGCGGCAGCCCGTCGACGTCCGGGGGCGCGGTGCGCTGCTCGCCGAACTCGGCCGCGAGCCGCCCCGCGACCGCCGCGAGCTGACGCCGCCACGCGTGCACGAGCTGGGCCTCGAGCAGCGGCCCGAGCTCGGTCAGGCGGTCCAGCACCAGCAGGCGCGAGCTCGTGTCGTCGAGCGCGTACCGCGTCGCGAGGTCCTCGACGAGCGCCTCGACCTGCCAGAGCGCGAGCCGGTCGGCGGTGTGCCCGAGCGCGCGCGTGAGCGAGACCGCGGTGCGCAGGCTGACCCCGTGCTCGCGCATGAGCCGGCTCATCCGGTCGAGCGCCTCGGCGTCCTGCTCGGTGAACACGGCGTCGTCGGGCGCGGTGTGCGGGAGCCCCAGCGTCTGCCAGAACAGCCGGATCCGGTCGAGGTCGGAGTCCGTCCGGGTCGCCAGGTCGCGCAGCGTCAGGGTGCGGGGGCCGCCGAGCAGGGACTCGTCGAGGGCCGCGAGCGTCGACGGGAGGTCGTGCCCGGCGCCCGTCCCGGGCTGCGTCTCGTCCGTCAGGTCAGCGCCGTCATCCACGCGGACGAGAGTAGTTCACCGGGCTGCACGGACGTGATGCACGTCACCCGCGAGCACCTGGTGCTCCGCGCCGGACGCGTCGGCCACGACCAGCGCGCCCTCGGCGTCGAGGCGCAGCGCGGTGCCCGTGACCTCGCGGCCGCCCGGGAGCTCGACGCGCACCTGCGTGCCGAGCGTCGCGCACACCGCGGAGACGTCCTCGACGAGACCCGCGGCGTGCACGTCGCCCGCGTGCTCCGACCAGCGCGCCGTGACCTCCGCGAGCGCGCTGACCAGGGCGACGAGGAGCATCTCGCGGTCGACGTCCCGGCCACCCGCGAGCGCGAGCGACGTCGCGCTCGGCACCGGGAGCTCGCCGGGCCCCTGGGAGACGTTGATGCCGATGCCGACCACGACGGCCGGCCCGGCGGGCGTCGTGACGAGCTCGGTGAGGATCCCGCCGACCTTGCGCAGCGGCCCCCAGCCCGCGAGGTCGGTCGCGTCGGGCGCGGGGACCATGACGTCGTTGGGCCACTTGAGCACCGCAGGGACCCCGACCGTGGCGCGCAGCGCGTTGACCGCACCCAGTCCCGCGAGCAGCGGCAGCCACCCGTACGTCGTCACCGGTGCGGCGGGGCGCAGCGCGAACGAGAGCATCAGCGCCGAGCGCGCGGGCGTCTCCCACGTGCGGCCCGCACGCCCCCGGCCGGAGTCCTGCGCCTCCGCGGCGAGCAGGCTCGGGTGCGGCCACGCGTCGGGCTCGGCGCGCAGCGCGGCGGCGAGGTCGACGTTCGTCGAGCCCGTCCGCTCGACGACGTCGAGCCGTGCGAGCGGCCCGGCCGGGGCCAGCAGGAGCTCACGGAGCACGTGCTCGCGCAGCGCCGGACGGTCGGGGGCGGTGTCCATGCGGACATCATCCACCGGCCGGTCCCCCGCGCGGCCGTCGCGCCCTTGTGGGGATCGCACAACGCGCACCCGCAGACGCGTGCCGCCGAGGAGCGCCGGTCCGGGGCGCCGGGCAACTAGCCTCTGTCGGGTGACCGACGCACCCGACGGGCCCGCAGCCCGGCCGACACCCCAGAGCAGCACCGCCGCCAAGATCGAGGACCTCGCGGCACGGCACCGGGCCGCCGTCGTGACGCCCGAGGAGAACGCCGCCGCCAAGCAGCACGCCCGCGGCAAGAAGACCGCCCGCGAGCGCATCGACGCGCTGCTCGACGAGGGCTCGTTCACCGAGCTCGACGCGTTCGTGCGGCACCGCTCGACCAACTTCGGGCTCGAGAAGAAGCGCGTGGAGGGGGACGGCGTCGTCGTCGGGCACGGGACGGTCGACGGCCGTCCGGTCGCCGTGTACTCGCAGGACTTCACGGTCTTCGGCGGGAGCCTCGGGGAGGTGCACGGGCAGAAGATCACCAAGGTCATGGACCTCGCGCTGCGCACCGGCGTCCCGCTCATCGGCATCAGCGACGGCGGCGGCGCGCGCATCCAGGAGGGCGTCGCGGGCCTCACCCAGTTCGCGGAGATCTTCCGCCGGAACGTCGCCGCGTCCGGCGTGATCCCGCAGATCAGCCTCATCCTCGGCCCGAGCGCGGGCGGCGCGGTGTACTCCCCCGCGCTGACCGACTTCATCGTGATGGCCGACGGCACCTCGAACATGTTCATCACCGGCCCCGACGTGATCCGCGCCGTGACCGGCGAGGACGTCGGCTTCGAGGAGCTCGGGGGCGCGACGACGCACAACACGAAGTCGGGTGTCGCGCACTACCTCGCGACCGACGAGGACGACGCGATCGACTACGTGCGCTCGCTGCTGTCGTACCTGCCGCAGAACAACCTCACCGACCCGCCGACGTTCTCCCACGAGGCCGACCTCACGGTCGGTGACGAGGACGCCGAGCTCGACACGCTCGTGCCCGACTCCGACTCCCAGCCGTACGACATGCGCACCGTCGTCGAGCACGTCGTCGACGACGGCGTCCTGCTCGAGGTGCAGCCGCTCTACGCGCAGAACGTGCTGATCGGCTTCGGGCACGTCGAGGGCCACCCCGTCGGGGTCGTCGCGAACCAGCCGCTCTCGATGGCCGGGACGCTCGACATCAACGCCGCCGAGAAGGCCGCGCGGTTCGTGCGCACGTGCGACGCGTTCAACATCCCGGTCCTGACGTTCGTGGACGTCCCCGGGTTCCTGCCCGGCACGGACCAGGAGTGGAACGGCATCATCCGCCGCGGCGCCAAGCTCATCTACGCGTACGCCGAGGCGACCGTCCCGCTCGTCACCGTCATCACCCGCAAGGCGTACGGTGGCGCGTACATCGTCATGGGCTCCAAGCAGCTGGGCGCGGACGTCAACCTCGCCTGGCCGACGGCGCAGATCGCGGTCATGGGCGCGGGAGGTGCGGTGAACATCCTGCAGCGCGGCGCGCTCAAGACCGTCGCCGACGCCGGCGGTGACGTCGAGGCGGAGCGGGCGCGCCTCACCCGCGAGTACGAGGAGGCCATCGTGAACCCCTGGGACGCCGCGGACCGCGGCTACGTCGACGCGGTCATCCCGCCGTCGCACACCCGCACGGAGATCGTGAAGGCGCTGCGCCTGCTGCGCACCAAGCGCGCGAGCCTGCCGCCCAAGAAGCACGGGAACATCCCGCTGTGAGCGGCGTCGAGGACCCCACGGGCACGGGCGCCGGCGACGACCGCGCGCCGGGCTCCCACGGGGGCGCGCACGACGGCGGGCACGGCGACGAGCACGACGGTCACGACCACGAGGGCCACGACCACCCGGCGCACGGCCCGGACCCGCTGAGCGGCGTCGACGCGGCCGAGCTGCACGTCACGGTCGACGAGCTCACCGCCGTGCTGCACGAGTACATCGAGACGGCCGTGGGCGTGCGCGCGGAGTTCGGCGCGCACGAGGCCGACGAGGACCCGCGGATCCTCGCGATCGAGGCGCGCGTCTCGGGTCTCAACGCCGCGCTGTACGACCTCGTGCACGAGCGCCTGGGGCTGCACCCCGACCTCACCGGCATGACGTGGGACGACGCCGACGAGGACGAGGACGCCGCGGACACCCCGCCCGGGGTCGAGGAGGTCGAGACCTTCCACCTGGGCTTCGTCGTCGGGCCGCAGGCCGGCACGTCCGACCTGTCGATGGACTCGGTCCTCGGCCTCGTCGACGACGCGGGCGAGCAGATCGCGCGCCGGCTCCTGGAGTCGGGCTTCGAGGTCTCGGAGTGGGGCGCCTCGCGCGGCGCCCCCGTGCTCTTCGACGACCAGGAGGACGACGAGTGAGCGCCGCGTCGCCGTCCGACGCCGCGGCCGCACCCGCCGCGCGCCCGCACGTGCGCGTGGTGCGTGGGACGCCGGACGACGTCGAGCTCGCGGCCCTCGTCGCCGGGCTGGTCGCGGCGGCGTCCGACGTGGACGCCCCCGCGACCTCCCCGCGCAGCGCGTGGACGGACCGGGCCCGGGTGCTGCGCGGCAGCGTCACCCCCGGCGCCGCACCGGACGCCTGGCGCTGGAGCCTGCGCGGCTGACCGCGTCCGCGTTCGCGTTCGGACCGACCGGACCGTGACCCGGCTCGGCGCGGCTCGTCTGGGCACGGCGCGGCTGGGCCCGGCTCGGCGCGGGCGGTGCCGGTCCGTCAGCGACCGAGCGTGGTCCACCGCCGGACCGCGAGCGCGAAGAACACCGCCGCCAGCACGGCCGGCCACACCACCGCCGCGAGCACCGCGTGCTCGGCCAGCCACCCGTCGCCCCCCACCCCGGGGTTGCCGAACAGCTCGCGCGCCGCGGCGACGCTCGCCGCCATCGGGTTGACCTGCGCGAGCGTCCCGAGCCACGCGGGCATCGTCTCGGTCGGCACGAACGCGTTGGACAGGAACGCGAACGGCCACACGACGATCTGCACGGCCACGACCATGCCGGGACCGCGCGCGACGAGGCCGAGCCAGATGCCGACCCACAGGAACGCGAACCGCAGCAGGAGCAGCAGCACGAGCGCGAGCGCGGCGCGCGCGGGGCCCTCGTGCCAGCGCCAGCCGACGAGCAGGCCGAACCCGACCATGACGGCGAGGCCGACCGCGGAGTTGAGCATGTCGGCGATGCACCGCCCGAGGACGACGCCGGCGGACGACATCGGCATCGACCGGAACCGGTCGGTCACGCCCTTCTCCGCGTCGGTCGCGACCGCCGTCATCGTCGCCTCGAGACCGAAGACCATCGTGAGCGCGAACATCCCCGGCAGCAGGAACTCGAGGTAGCTGCCGCCGCCCTCGACGGCCATGCCTCCCCCGAGCAGGTACCCGAACATCACCACCATGAGCACCGGGAACAGCAGCCCGACGGCGAGCTGACCGGGCTGGCGGCGCCAGTGCTGCAGGTCGCGCAGCGCGATCGTCCAGCCGTCGGCGAGCGCCCAGCGCAGGGCGGAGCCGGTGGGAGCGGGGGTGCGGACCGCGGGTGCGGTCAGGGTCGCGGTCATGCGGCCTCCTCGGCGGTGCGGGCGGTGGCGGCGTCCGCCGGAGCGGCGTGGCCCGTGAGGCGCAGGTAGGCCTCGTCGAGCGTGGGGCGGCGCAGCCCGAGGTCGTCGACCACGAGCCCGGCCCCGGTGAGCGCGGCGACGACCGCGGCGAGCGCACCCATCCGGTCGCTCACGGGTGCGGTCACGCGGCGTGCGGCGACATCAGTGCTGACGTCCTCCGGGGGTGCGCCGAGGGCCCGGCCGACGAGCTCCGCGGCCCGCACCAGGTCGGCGGTGTCGGCGAGCACGACGTCGATCCGGTCCCCGCCCGTCGCGGACTTGAGCACCGCGGGCGTCCCCTCGGCGACGACCCGGCCGCCGTCGAGCACGCACACGCGGTCCGCGAGGCGGTCCGCCTCGTCGAGGTACTGCGTCGTGAGCAGCACGGTCGTGCCGTCGCCGACGAGCGTGCGCACGGCGGCCCAGACGTCGAGCCGGCCCTGGGGGTCGAGCCCGGTGGTCGGCTCGTCGAGGAACAGCACGGGCGGGGCGAGCAGGAGGCTGGCTGCGAGGTCGAGGCGCCGGCGCATGCCGCCGGAGAAGTCGCGGACGGCCTTGTCACCGGCGTCGGCGAGCCCGAACGCCTCGAGCAGCTCGTCCGCGCGCAGCCGCGCCGCACGCACGCCGAGGTGGTGCAGACGACCGAACATGACGAGGTTCTGGCGTGCGTCGAGCACCTCGTCGAGCGCGGCGCTCTGGCCGACGAGCCCGATGCTCCGGCGCACCTCGTGCGGGGCGCGGAGCACGTCGTGGCCGGCGACCTCGGCGGTGCCGGAGTCGGGGCGCAGCAGCGTGGTGAGGATGCGGACGGCGGTGGTCTTGCCGGCGCCGTTGGGGCCGAGCAGGCCGAGGACGGTCCCGGCGGGGACGTCGAGGTCGACGCGGTCGAGCACGGTGCGCGGGCCGTAGCTCTTGGTCACGTGGTGGAGGCGGATGGCGGGCGGGGTCATGGCAGGCCTTTCCCGTATGCCGTACGGAGTTTGCCGAACCGACGTTAGCGTACGCTGTACGGAGTTGTCGAGCCCCGCACCTCCGGACGGTCGGCGGCACCGGGGCCCGGTACGGGAGGATGGCGGCATGGCGACCGAGTTCACGGGAACGGGCGACCCGGCCCGCAGCATGGAGCTGCTCTGGCGGGGAGACGACGAGCCGCGTCCCGCCCGCGGCCCGCGCGCCCGGCTCACGGTCGACGCCGTCGTCGACGCCGCGATCGCCCTCGCGGACACCGAGGGGCTCGCCGCCCTGTCCATGCGACGCGTCGCCGAGCAGCTCGGCGTCGGAGCGATGTCCCTCTACACCTACGTGCCCGGCAAGGGCGAGCTCATCGACCTCATGCTCGACCGGGCGCTCGCCGAGATGTACCCCGACGGCCCGCCGTCGCCGCAGACCCCGTGGCGCGAGCGCCTCGAGCAGGTGGCCCGCGCCAACTGGGACTTCTACGTCCGGCACCCCTGGGCGCTGCACGTCGCGACCGGCCGGCCGCCGCTCGGGCCGCACCTCATGGCGAAGTACGAGGCCGAGCTCCGCGCGGTCGACGGGACGGGGCTCGACGAGCTCGAGATGGACTCGGTCGTGACGCTGCTCAACGGCTTCGTCAACGGCACCGTCGGCGGCCTGCTCGAGAAGGGCGAGGCCGAGCGGACCACCGGCGTCACGGAGCAGCAGTGGTGGGACGCGACCGCCCCCTACGTCGACCGCGTCTTCGACGCCGAGCGCTACCCGACCGTCGCGCGCGTCGGACCGGTCGCGGGCGAGGCGCTGCAGTCCGCGTACGACCCGCACCACGCCTTCCACTTCGGGCTCGCACGCCTGCTCGACGGGGTCGCCGCACTCATCGGGGAGCACCGGGCCGCCGGGTAGGGTCGCTGCGTGAGCACGAACCAGCACCCCAGCAGCCGCCGCGAACCCACCCCCATCGACGCGATCGCCGACGCGCACGTCATGACGGTCGCGCGCCTCGACCCCGTCCTCGCGACCGAGATGGGCGTCGCGGGGTTCGACCACGAGATGACCGACCTGTCCCCCGCCGGCCACGCCGCGCGCGCCGACGCGACGCGGAGCACGCTCGTCGCGCTCGACGCGCACGCGCCGGCCGACGCCGTCGACGAGGTCACGCTGTCCGCGATGCGCGAGCGCCTGGGCCTCGAGCTCGAGCTCGAGGCGGCCGGCGAGAACCTCGCGAGCCTCAACAACATCGCCTCGCCCGTCCAGGGCCTGCGCGACGTCTTCGACAGCATGCCGACCGGCACCGTCGAGGCGTGGGAGAACGTCGCCGCCCGCCTCAACGCCGTCCCGGACTCGATGTCCGGCTACATCGAGTCGCTGCGCCTCGCCGCGTCGCAGGGCCACGTCGCCGCCGTCCGCCAGGTGCGCGAGGCCATCGAGCAGGCCACCGAGCTCGCCGACCCGGCGACGTCGTTCTTCACCACCTACGTCCAGGGTCCCGACGTCGCCGCGGCGCTCGACGAGTCCGCGTCGTGCTCGCTCGTGCGCGCCGAGCTCGAGCGCGGTGCCGCCGCCGCGCGCGAGGCGTACGCGCAGCTCACGACGTTCCTGCGCGACGAGCTCGCCCCGC
Organism: Cellulomonas sp. NPDC055163; assembly: GCF_053607065.1. Classification (NCBI taxonomy): domain Bacteria; kingdom Bacillati; phylum Actinomycetota; class Actinomycetes; order Micrococcales; family Cellulomonadaceae; genus Cellulomonas; species Cellulomonas sp. NPDC055163. Next base: position 68,068 of record NZ_JBSGSU010000009.1, read on the forward strand.
AGGCACCGGAGGCCGACGCTGCGGGCCGCGAGCGCTACGGGCTGTGGTCGCGCTACTTCCTGGGCGCCACGGTGGACCTCGAGGAGACCTACCAGTGGGGCCTCGAGGAGCTCGCGCGCGTCGTCGCCGAGCAGGAGACCGTCGCCGCGCAGATCGCCGGGCCCGGCGCGACCGTCGAGCAGGCCGTCGCCGCGCTCGACGCCGACCCCGCCCGCACGCTGCACGGCACGGACGCGCTGCGCGCCTGGATGCAGGAGACCTCGGACGGCGCCATCGCCGCGCTGAACGGCACGCACTTCGACATCCCCGAGCCGCTGCTCACCCTCGAGTGCCGCATCGCCCCCACCCAGAACGGCGGCATCTACTACACCGGCCCGAGCGACGACTTCACGCGTCCCGGGCGCATGTGGTGGTCCGTCCCGCCGTCGGTCACGACGTTCAACACGTGGCGCGAGAAGACGACGGTCTTCCACGAGGGCATCCCCGGCCACCACCTCCAGGTCGGCCAGGCCGTCTACGAGCGCGCGACGATGAACTCGTGGCGCCGGCTCGCGTGCTGGGTCTCGGGGCACGGCGAGGGCTGGGCGCTGTACGCCGAGCGCCTCATGGCGGACCTGGGCTTCATGGACGACCCGGGCGACCGCCTCGGCATGCTCGACGGCCAGCGCATGCGCGCCGCGCGCGTCGTGCTCGACATCGGCGTCCACCTCGGGCTGCCCGCGCCCGAGCGGTGGGGCGGCGGCACGTGGGACGCCGACAAGGCGTGGCACTTCCTGCTCGCGAACGTCAACATGCCCGAGGCGTTCATCCGCTTCGAGCTCAACCGCTACCTCGGGTGGCCCGGCCAGGCGCCGTCCTACAAGGTCGGCCAGCGGCTGTGGGAGCAGGCCCGGGACGACGCCGCCGCGTCCGCCCGCGCGCGCGGCGAGCAGTTCGACCTGCGGGAGTTCCACCGGCGTGCGCTCGCGCTCGGCGGACTGCCGCTCGACGTGCTGCGGACCGCGCTGGTCTGACCCGGGCGTCGTTCACGGGCGTCCACCCGCGGGGACCCGCGGGTGGACGCCCGGCCCGTCTCCGGGCGCGCTCGGTCAGGCGAACAGCGCCGCGCCGTGCTTCAGGACGACGAGCGCGGCCAGCAGGACCAGCCAGGCGATGATGACGATGACGTCGTTGTCCGCGTCGACGAACTCCTTGGCCCAGCGCTGCACGCCGCGGGGCAGGTACAGGTTGTCCTCGCGGATGTTGTAGTGCAGCAGGGTCGCGAACACGAGCGTCGTCGACACCGTGACGAGCATGCACCAGGGGCACAGCGCGCCGATGACCATGAGTGACTGCTGGAACAGCCAGTACGCGAAGATCACGCCGATCAGGTAGACGAGCTGTGCCGAGAACATGAACCAGCGCGGGAACCGCACGCCGCCGAGCGCCGCGACGGCGATCGTGATGACCACCGGCTCAGCCATCAGGCCGAGGAACGCGTTGGGGAACCCCAGCAGGCTCGCCTGCCACGAGTTCGCCACCGTCGCGCAGCTGATCACCGCGTTGATGTCGCACCCGAGCACCGCGTCCTTGTTCGCCGCGAGGGTGATCGCCTCGGCCGAGAGCACGAGCGACGCCGTGAGGCTCAGCAGCGCCGAGAACAGCATCGTGCCGAAGATCCAGCCGCGCGAGTGCCGCAGCTCGCGTGCGCGGCTCACCGCGTTCGGCGGTGTGGGGTCGAGAACGTCGGTCATGGCAGCTGGGGTCCTCACGGTCCGTCGAGGCTCGAGCCGGTCGCGGCGGTGCGTCGGTGAGCGGGTGTCGCCTGATCATCGCCCACGCCGGGCGCGCAGGTCGAGAATCGAAGGTCCCGGGCGCCGCGCCGGGGCGGATTCACAGGAAGCCCGGGCCCGCGCCCCCTCGACCGCACGGGAGGCGTCCGGTCCGGCGCCGCCGCCGACGCGTCGGTAGGCTCGCACGCCGTGACCCGACTGCTCCTGGCCTCCGCCTCCCCCGCCCGCCGCGCGACCCTCGTCGCCGCCGGGATCGACCCGCTCGTCGCCGTCTCGGCGGTCGACGAGGACGCGACGCTCGCCGCCGCACGCGAGCGGTTCGGGGACCTCGAGCCCGCCGACGCGGTGCTCGTGCTCGCGCAGGCCAAGGTCGAGGACGTCGCCCGCACGCTCGCCGCAGCCCCGGTCGCGGGTGACGCGGGCGGCCCGGCGGCAGCGGCGGACGACGGGCTCGACGACGACCTGCTGCTGCTCGGCTGCGACTCGATGCTCGAGCTCGACGGCGAGATCTTCGGCAAGCCCACGAGCGCCGAGCAGGCCGTCGCGCGCTGGCGGACGATGCGCGGGCGCAGCGGTGTGCTGCACACCGGGCACTGGCTGATCGACGACCGGCCCGGTGCGGCGGACGGCGGGCGCGGCACCGGCGGGACGCTCGGGGCGACGTCCTCGACCGTCGTGCACTTCGCGGACCTGACCGACGACGAGATCGACGCCTACGTCGCGACGGGCGAGCCGCTCGCGGTCGCGGGGGCGTTCACCGTCGACGGGCTCGGCGGCGCGTTCGTGACCGGCATCGAGGGCGACCACCACGGCGTCGTCGGGCTGAGCCTGCCGCTGCTGCGGGAGCTGCTCGGCGAGGTGGGCGTGACACTGCCCGAGCTCTGGCGGACGAGCCCGGCTCGCTGAGCGCCGTCCCGCGCGTTGTCCCCACCGGACAACCGCGCGGCCCACGACCGGACATCCTCGGCGCGCCGTTGGTGGAGTCCTACAAGACGGGTCGGCGCGCGATGGCCACATCCCCAATCTTCGGACTCTCCGGCGCAGCAGGTGGGACCTGCGACCCTGGCCACGTTACGGTGAGCCGTGCCCCCCATCTCGAAGGTCCTCGTCGCCAACCGCGGTGAGATCGCCGTCCGCATCGCCCGCGCGTGCCGTGACGCCGGCATCGGCTCCGTCGCCGTCTACGCCGACCCCGACCGTGAGGCCCTGCACGTGCGCGCCGCCGACGAGGCGTACGCGCTCGAGGGCGCCCGCGCCCAGGAGACGTACCTCGACATGGGCAAGCTGCTCGACGTCGCGCGGCGCTCGGGCGCGGACGCCGTGCACCCCGGGTACGGGTTCCTCGCTGAGAACGCCGACTTCGCGCGTGCCGTGATCGACGCGGGCCTCACCTGGATCGGTCCGCCGCCCTCGGCCATCGAGCAGCTCGGCGACAAGGTCAGCGCCCGGCACATCGCCCAGCGCGCCGGCGCGCCGCTCGTCGCCGGGACGCCCGAGCCGGTGCTCGACGTGCGCGAGATCCACGCGTTCGCGGCGGAGCACGGGCTGCCCGTCGCGATCAAGGCGGCGTTCGGCGGTGGCGGGCGCGGGCTGAAGGTCGCGCGCGAGGCCGACGAGATCGACGAGATGTTCGACTCGGCCGTCCGCGAGGCGACCGCCGCGTTCGGGCGGGGCGAGTGCTTCGTCGAGCGGTACCTCGACCGGCCGCGCCACGTCGAGACCCAGTGCCTCGCCGACGCGCACGGCACGGTCGTCGTCATCTCGACGCGTGACTGCTCGCTGCAGCGCCGCCACCAGAAGCTCGTCGAGGAGGCGCCCGCGCCGTTCCTGTCCGACGAGCAGAACGCCGAGCTCGTGCGCGCCTCGGTGGCGATCCTGCGTGAGGCCGGCTATGTCGGCGCCGGGACGTGCGAGTTCCTCGTCGGCGCCGACGGCACCGTCAGCTTCCTCGAGGTCAACACCCGGCTCCAGGTCGAGCACCCCGTGACCGAGGAGGTCAGCGGGATCGACCTCGTGCGCGAGCAGCTCCGCATCGCCGCGGGCGAGCCCCTGGGCTACGACTCGGTGGTCGGGCGCGGGCACTCGATCGAGTTCCGGATCAACGGCGAGGACCCGGCCGCGGGGTTCCTGCCCGCGCCGGGCCGCATCACGACGCTGCGCTTCCCCGCCGGTCCGGGCGTGCGGGTCGACTCGGGCGTCGTCGAGGGCGACACCGTCTCGGGCGCCTTCGACTCGATGATCGCCAAGCTCATCGTCACGGGCGCCACGCGCCGCCAGGCCGTCGAGCGCGCACGCCGGGCGCTCGCCGAGCTCGAGGTCGTGGGGATCCCGACGGTCGTGCCGTTCCACCGGGCGGTCCTCGAGGAGGACGCGTTCGTCCCCGCGGACCCGAACGAGGCGTTCCGCGTGCACACGCGCTGGATCGAGACCGAGTTCGCGGACCGGCTGCCCGGGCTCGCGGGTGCTCCCGTCGCACCCGTCGGGACCCGCCCGGCCGAGCCCGAGGTGCCCGAGTCGTTCGAGCGCGTCGTCGTCGAGGTCGGCGGCAAGCGGCTCGAGGTCGTGCTGCCGGCCGCTCTCGCGCTCGGCGGCGGCCGGGGCCGGCCCAACGGGTCGGCGCGCCGACCGGTCCGGCGCACCCCGGCGCGGGCGACCGCGAGCGCCGGCGGGGTCACGCTCGCCTCGCCGATGCAGGGCACGATCGTCAAGGTCGCGGTCGAGGACGGCGCCCAGGTGGCCGAGGGCGACCTCGTCGTCGTGCTCGAGGCCATGAAGATGGAGCAGCCCCTCGTCGCGCACCGCGCGGGCACGGTCACGGGGCTCGCCGCCGGTGTCGGTTCGAGCGTGAGCGCGGGCACCGCGATCTGCGACATCGTCGGCTGACGGGTCTCGGGCCCACGGCGTGACGGAGCACGTGCCGCACCACCGCCTGCCGGGCGACGGCTGGGTCGAGTGCGCGTGCGGGCGACGGCACTGGGGCCTGCTGGGCGCGGCGGGGCTGCTGCTCGAGCGCTGGGACGCGGCGTCGGGTGCGCTCGACGCCGTCGTGCTGCAGCACCGCGCGCTGTGGAGCGACCACGGCGGCACGTGGGGCCTGCCGGGCGGCGCACGTGCCCCCGGGGAGTCGGCGGCCGACGCCGCGCTGCGGGAGGCGCACGAGGAGGCCGGCGTGCCGGCGCCGGCGGTGCGCGTGCTCGGCACGCACGTGCTGGACCACGGGACCTGGAGCTACACGACCGTGCTCGGCGAGGCGGTCACGGCGTTCGAGCCTGCCGTGACCGACGCCGAGAGCCTCGAGGTGCGGTGGGTGGCCGCCGCGGAGGTCGACGCGCTGCCGCTGCTGCCCGCGTTCGCCGACGCGTGGCCGGCCCTGCGCACGCGCCTGGCGGCAGCCCGCGCGGCGTGACGCCCTCCGGCGGTCGGCAGGCGGCTCGCCGCGCCGCGGGCGCGGGTGACCGCTCTCACACCCACCCGCCCGCGAGACGCCTCCCGCACGGCCCACGGGGTGCAGTACATTCCCCGGTGAGGTAAGGCATCCCTCACCTACGCCAGCCACTGACCGACACCCCCGGACGCGGGGACGTCCGGTCCCGGAGCGAGAGCCGCCATGTTCGCCAACTACCTGATCGGCCTGCGCGAGGGCCTCGAAGCGGCGCTCGTCGTCGGGATCCTCGTCGCCTACGTCGTGCGGACCGGGCGCCGGGACCTGCTGCCCGCGCTGTGGTCCGGGGTCGGCATCGCCGCCGCGGTCTCGCTCGGCTTCGGCGCGCTGCTCACGTTCGGCCCGCAGGGCCTGACGTTCGAGGCGCAGGAGGCCATCGGCGGCACGCTCTCGATCGTCGCCGTCGGGCTCATCACGTGGATGGTCTTCTGGATGGCGAAGACCGCCCGGCACCTCAAGGCGGACCTGCACACCCGCCTGGACGACGCCATCAGCGCCGGCAAGGGTGCGGTCGTGCTCATGGCGCTGCTGGCCGTCGGCCGCGAAGGGCTCGAGACGGCGCTGTTCCTGTGGGCCGGGGCCAAGGCCACGGGCGCGTCGACCTCGCCGCTGCTGGGTGCCGCGCTCGGGCTCGCGACCGCCGTGGTGCTCGGCTGGCTCGTGTACCGCGGCGCGGTGCGCCTGAACCTGCGCACGTTCTTCGCGTGGACCGGTCTGTTCCTCGTCGTCGTGGCCGCCGGGGTGCTCTCCTACGGCGTGCACGACCTGCAGGAGGCCCGCATCCTGCCCGGCCTGACGGACCTCGCGTTCGACGTCTCGGCCACCGTCCCGCCGTCGAGCTGGTACGGCACGCTGCTCAAGGGCGTCGTCAACTTCTCCCCCGCGACCACGTGGCTCGAGCTGGGCGCCTGGGTCGCGTACGTCGTCCCGACCGCCTTCTTCTTCGTGCGCACGACGTGGGGCGGACCGCCGGCCCCGGCCCGCGCTCCCGCCCCCGCGGTGAGCACCGCCGCCGCGACCGCCTGAGGTCCGCGTCGCCGCGCACACGCGCCCGACCGACCGCCCGACGCGCCCCGGTACCACCGCCGCCGCGCGCACCACCGCCTGAGAACCCGCCCCGCCCCCGGAGGACCGTCATGCCCCGCCCCGCCCTCACCGCAGCCGCTCTCGCGGTGCTCGTGCTGCCCCTCGCCGCGGGCTGCGTCGCGAACGAGCCCGCCGCGTCCGCGGCCGACGGGACCGACGCCACGACGGGCGCCACCCTGACGGTCGACTCGTCCGCGACCGGCTGCGCGATCTCGGCGACCGAGGCCCCCTCCGGCACGCTCACGTTCTCCGTGACGAACTCCGGCGACGACATCACCGAGTTCTACCTGCTCGGCGAGGACGGCCTGCGCGTGGTCTCCGAGGTCGAGAACATCGGCCCGGGCCTCACGCGCGACCTCGTGGTGCAGGCGCGCCCGGGCAGCTACGTCACGGCGTGCAAGCCCGGCATGGTCGGCGACGGCATCCGCGCCGAGTTCACCGTGACCGACTCCGGCGCGGACGTCGGGCCGACCGGCGACACCGCGGAGCAGCTGGCCGCCGCCGAGGCGTCGTACGTCGCCTACGTCAAGGACCAGGTGGGGAGCCTCGTGACGGGCACCCAGGCGTTCGCCGACGCGTACGTCGCGGGCGACGACGAGGCCGCTCGCCAGCTCTACGCCCCGACGCGGGTGCACTGGGAGCGCGTCGAGCCCGTCGCCGAGTCGTTCGGCGACCTCGACCCGCTGCTCGACCTGCGCGAGGCCGACCTCGAGGAGGGTCAGGCGTGGAGCGGCTGGCACTACGTCGAGAAGGACCTGTGGGCACCGGCGCCCGAGGACAACGGCGGGGTCGCGTACACGCCGCTGACCCCCGAGCAGCGCCAGGCCGCCGCTGCCGACCTCGTGCGCTACACCCAGCAGCTCGCGGACCAGGTCACCGCCGACGACTTCACGTTCGAGGCCTTCCAGATCGCGAACGGCGCCAAGGAGCTCCTCGACGAGGTGGCCGGCGGCAAGGTCACCGGCGAGGAGGAGATCTGGTCGCACACCGACCTGTGGGACTTCGAGGCCAACGTCGACGGCGCGTGGGTCGCGGTCGAGGTGCTGCGGGACGTCGCCGAGGCGGAGGACGCCGAGCTCGTCGCGACGCTCGACGAGCGGTTCGCCGCGCTGCGCGGGCTGCTCGCCGAGCAGGGCAGCGTCGACACGGGCTTCCCGACGTACGACGCGCTCTCGCCCGACGACGTCAGGGCGCTGGCCGCGGCGGTCGACGCCGTGAGCGAGCCCCTCTCGCAGCTCACCGCGACCGTCACCGGCGCGGCCTGAGCCGCAGCACCGCAACGGCCCCGGGCCGCGCGGACCGCACAGCCCGGACCCGCACAGCCCGAGGAACCCCCGAGGACCGAGGACCCCGATGACCACCGACGACACCACCCCGCTCCCCGTCGGCACGGCACCCGCCGAGCCGGCGGCCCGCGGGATGTCCCGGCGTGGGCTCCTCGGCCTCGCGGGAGGCGGCGCCGCGGCACTGGGGCTCGCCGCCACGGCGGGCTTCGCGGGCGGCCGGGCGCAGGCCGCGAGCGCGGCACCGCCCACCCCGGCCCGGCCGGGGACGTACGCGTTCACGGGCGAGCACCAGGCCGGCATCGTGACCCCCGCGCAGGACCGCATGCACCTCGCGGCGTTCGACCTCACGACGACGTCGCGCGACGACCTCGTCGGGCTGCTCCGGACGTGGACCGCGATGGCGGCCCGGCTGACGCAGGGGCTGCCCGCGGGGCCCTTCGGGCCGGCGTCGGGCCCCTACGACGCTCCCCCGGACGACACCGGCGAGGTCCTCGACCTGCCCCCCGCGGGCCTGACGATCACGTTCGGCTTCGGGAGGTCGCTGTTCGTCGGCACCCCGGCACCGGACGGGACGCCCGGCGTCGACCGCTTCGGCCTCGCGGACCGGCTGCCCGCCGCGCTCGTCGAGCTCCCGCACTTCGCCCAGGACGCGCTCGAGCCGCAGCGGTGCGACGGCGACCTCGTGGTGCAGGCGTGCGCGGACGACCCGCAGGTCGCGGTGCACGCGATCCGCAACCTGTCCCGCGCCGCGTTCGGCACGGCCACGATCCGCTGGTCGCAGCTCGGGTACGGACGCACGTCCTCGACCTCGACGACGCAGGCGACGCCGCGCAACCTGTTCGGCTTCAAGGACGGCACCGCGAACCTCAAGGCCGAGGACCCGGACGCGCTCGCCGAGCACGTGTGGGTGCAGGCGGGCGACGCCGAGGCCGGCCGCGCCGAGACCGGGACGGACTCGGGCTGGCTCACGGGTGGCTGCTACCTCGTCGCACGCCGGATCCGGATGACGATCGAGACGTGGGACCGCACGTCGCTGCGCGAGCAGGAGGCGCTGATCGGGCGGACCAAGGGCGAGGGCGCGCCGCTCTCGGGCGGCACGGAGTTCTCGGAGCCCGACCTCGAGGCCACCGGGCGCGGCGGGCTGCCCCTCGTCGCGACCGACGCGCACGTCCGGCTCGCGCACCCCTCGACCCACGGGGGCGTGCGGATGCTGCGGCGCGGGTACAACTTCACGGACGGCAACGACGCCCTCGGCCGCCTCGACGCCGGGCTGTTCTTCCTCGCGTTCGTGCGCGACCCGCGGACGCACTACGTCCCGATGCAGTCCGTGCTCTCGCGCCAGGACGCGCTCATGGAGTACCTCCGGCACACCGGCTCGGGGCTGTTCGCGGTCCCGCCCGGCGTGCCCGACGGCGCGGACCCCGGCGGTTCCTTCGTCGGCGAGGCGCTCTTCGCCTGACCGGGCCGCCCCGACGGGCGGGCGGTCCGCGTCGCCCGGCGCAGCGGTAGCGTGCGAGCCGTGCCCGCTCCCGCCCCCGTGCCGTCCTCGCGCCCGCAGCCCCCCGCACACCCGTGGACGCTGCCGCCCGAGCTCGGCACGCCGACGCGGGTGTCGCTGCTCGCGGTGCTCACCGTGCTCACCGTCGAGCTGCTGCGCGCGAGCGGACCGCTGCTCGACCGGACGCTGCCCGACCCGGTGGCGGTCGTCGGGACGGCGCTCGGCACGTTCGCCGCGGCGGGCCTCGTCGCGGCGGGGCTGCTCACGGTGTCCGCGCGGCGCACGCCCGGCGTCCCCGACGGCAGGACGGTGCTCCTGGGCGTCGCGGTGCTCGGCGTCGCGCGGCTCGTGCTGCAGGCGCTCGACGGGACGCCGCGGTTCGTCGTCGGGCTCGTCGCCGTCGCGGCCGCCGTCGCCGTCCTCACGCTCGCCGTCGCGTTCACGGCGGGACGCCCCGCGGGCGGGCGGCACGCGGCGCTCGGGCTCGTGCTGGGCTGCGGCCTGGCGAGCGGGCTGCAGCTCGCGCTCGGGACGTGGGACGCGGTGTGGCGCGACGGCGCCCTCGGGTGGCTCGTCCCCGCGGTCCTCGTGGCGCTCGCCGTCGCGCTCGCACGGGCGGCCCGCGAGGACGCGCCCACCGGTCGACCGCGCCGGCTGTGGTCGCTCGGACCGTTCCTCGCGCTCGTGACCCTCGTGCTCGCCAACCCGGCGTTCGTCGCATCGCAGTCGCACGCCACGCTCGGGGTCGCGGGGCTCGTGCTCGTCGCGGCGAGCACCCTGACCGTGTGGGTCCTGCTCAACCCGCACCTGCTCGTCGGGCCCGTCCGGGTCGTCGCCGCGGTCGTCCTGCCGATCGCGGTGCTCGTCTGCTTCACCGTGACCGGCCCGGTCGTGCTCGTGGCCGTCGCGCTCGGCGTCGTCGCCGCCGGGGTCGTCGTCGTGAGCGCGACGAGCACGCGCCGCTCGGCCCCGCCCGGGCTCGCCGGGACCGCGTTCGTCACCGCGGGCGTCGGCGCCGGGCTCGTCGCGACGCTCCTGCTGTACCTCGTGGACCAGGAGGTCCCGCTGCCGGTCGACAACGCGGTCGTGCCGTTCCTCGCCGCGGTCGCGGTGGCGCTCGCGGGCCTGCGCCGCCGCACGCCGTCGCCCCCGGGGGCCGGCACGGCCGGGCCGGGGGTCGCGAGCGCGCCCGACGGTGCGGCCCGGGAGGACAGCCCGCCGTTCCGCGCCAACGCCGTGCGCCTGCTCGCCGTCCCCGGCGTCGTGCTCGCGTTCGCCGGCTGGTGGCCCGCCGCCGAGGCCCCGCCCGGCCCCGACCGTGCGCGCGGTGACGAGCTCGTGGTCCTGACCTGGAACCTGCACTACGGCGTGACCCCCGGCGACGGCGTCGAGCTCGAGGAGGTCGCGCGGACCATCGAGGCGCAGGACCCCGACGTCGTGGCGCTCCAGGAGGTCGCGCGCGGCTGGGTCCTCGGCGGCGGGGTCGACACGGCGACGTGGCTCTCGCACCGGCTCGGCATGGACCTCGAGTTCACCGGGGCGGCGGACCCGCAGTTCGGCAACGCGCTGCTCTCGCGCTCGACCCTCACCGACGAGCGACGCACCGCGCTCCCCCGCGGCGACGGCGCGCAGGACCGGGCGGCGCTCAGCGCGACCGTCGTGCTCGCCGACGGCACGCCCGTGCGGGTCACCTCGGTGCACCTGCACTACCGCAGCGACGACGACGCGACCCGGCTCGACCAGCTCGACGCGCTCGCGGCGGACCTGCCGGGCGGCGGCACCGCGGTGCTCGCGGGCGACCTCAACGCGCACCCGGGCTCCGCCGAGCTCGCCCGTCTCGACGCCGAGGGCTGGGTCACCGACCCGGGACCGTGGGCGGGCACCTGGCCCGCGCACGACCCGACGGACCGCATCGACTGGGTGCTCGTGCGCGGCGCGGAGCTCCTGGGCACCGAGGTCCTCACCTGGCCGCGGACCTCCGACCACCTGCCGGTCGTCGCGCGCGTGGTGGCGACCTCCTGACCCGCGCGACCCGGTCGGGTCGGTGACGGGGCGGGTCGCCCTCCCGGGCGGCGCCGCGCGGCGCGGGCGGCGCGGGCGCGACGGGCGGCGCGCGCGGCGACGTGCTGCGCGGGCGCGGGCGTCGTGCGCCGGCCGGTCAGTCGTCCTGGCGCTGGTGCAGCATGCGCGCACCCTCGGCGATCGACCCGGAGATCGACGGGTACACCGTGAACGCGCTCGCCACCGCGTCGGCCGTGAGCCGGTGCGAGACCGCGAGCGTGATCGGGAAGATGAGCTCGCTCGCGCTCGGGGCGACGACGACACCGCCGAGCACCTGACCGTTGCGGTGCGCGAACAGCTTCACGAAGCCCTCGCGCAGGCCCAGCATCTTGGCCCGCGGGTTGCGGGCGAGCGGCAGCGTGCTCGTCACGTATGCCGTCCCGGCGGCCTGGAGCTGCTCCTCGCTGTACCCGACGGTCGCGATCTCGGGGGACGTGAAGATGTTCGCCGCGACGCTGCGCAGCGAGATCGGCGTCACCGCGTCGCCGAGCGCGTGGGACATCGCGATCCGCCCCTGCATCGCCGCGACGGACGCGAGCGGGAGGACCCCGGTGCAGTCGCCGGCGGCGTAGACGCCGCGCACCGACGTCCGCGAGACCTTGTCGACCTCGACGTGGCCCGACGCGGTGAGGCGCACACCCGCCTCGGTCAGCCCGATGCCTGCGGTGCTGGGGATCGACCCGACCGCGAGGAGCACGTGGGAGCCCTCGACGGTGCGCCCGTCGGCGAGCGTCACGAGGACACCGTCTGCCGTGCGGACCGCGGACTGGGCGCGCGAGCGCGACATGACCGTCATGCCGCGCGCGCGGAACACGCCCTCGAGCAGCTCGGCGGCGTCGGGGTCCTCGCCGGGGAGCACGCGGTCGCGGCTCGACACCAGCACGACGTCCGCGCCCAGGGCCACGTACGCGCCGGCGAACTCGGCGCCCGTCACCCCGGAGCCGACCACGACGAGCCGCTCGGGCAGCGCGGTGAGGCCGTACAGCTGCGTCCACGTGAGGATGCGCTCGCCGTCCGGGACCGCCTCGGGCAGCACCCGCGGCGTCGCTCCGGTCGCGACGAGCACCACGTCGGCGTCGAGGCTCCGCTCGCCGTCCGTCCCGGACGCGACGACCCGGTTCGGGCCGTCCAGCCGGCCCGCGCCCTCGACGACCTCGACGCCCTCGCGCTCGAGGCGCGTGCGGATGTCGGCGGACTGCGCGGCGGCCAGCGCGAGCGTGCGCGTGTTGACCTGCGCGAGGTCGACGAAGTGCCGCTCGGACTCGCTCGCGGGCAGGTCGTGCGCCGGCGTCGACGGGTCGGCGTCGAGGTGGATGCCGAGCTCGGGCGCCCGGTCCGACATCGCCATCCACTCGGCGGTCGCGATCAGCGTCTTGGACGGGACGACGTCGGTGAGCACCGCGGACCCGCCGAGACCGGTGCGCTCGACGACCGTGACGGCCGCCCCGAGCCGGCGTGCGACCAGCGCGGCCTCGTACCCCCCAGGCCCACCTCCGACGACGACGACACGTGTGGCCTGCAGGTCCTGGGTCTCGGTGGTCACGGGCCCATTGTGCCTGGTGGCCGGTTAGCCTTCACTTCCATGAGCGACCTCGACGACCCGACCACCGACCCCTTCGACGTCGCGCGCGGCGCCGCGGAGCACCTCGCCCGGGTCACGGGTGTCGCACGTCACGACGTCGCGCTCGTCCTCGGGTCCGGCTGGGGCGGTGCGGCGGACCTGCTCGGCGAGACCGTCGCCGAGGTGCCGAGCCACGAGGTCCCCGGCTTCTCGGCCCCCGCGGTCGTCGGCCACGTCGGCACGATCCGCTCGATCCGGATCGCAGGCGACGGCGGCGCCGGCGGGAGCGAGGCCACGGCCGACCGGTACGCGCTCGTGCTCGGCTCGCGCACGCACCTCTACGAGGGCAGGGGCGTGCGGCGCGTCGTGCACGGGGTCCGCACCGCAGCCGCGGCGGGCGCGCGCACGGTCGTGCTGACGAACGGCTGCGGCGGGCTGAACCCTGCGTGGGGCCCGGGCACGCCGGTGCTGATCCGCGACCACCTCAACCTCACCGCGACGTCCCCGCTCGAGGGTGCGACGTTCGTCGACCTCACCGACCTGTACTCCCAGCGCCTGCGCGACGTGGCCCGCACGGTCGACCCGTCGCTCGACGAGGGTGTCTACGTGCAGTTCCGCGGCCCGCACTACGAGACCCCCGCCGAGGTCGCGATGGCCGGGCGGCTCGGCGGCGACCTCGTCGGCATGTCGACGACGATCGAGGCCATCGCCGCGCGGCACGCCGGGCTCGAGGTGCTCGGGCTCTCGCTCGTGACGAACCTCGCCGCGGGGATCAGCGCGACGCCGCTCTCGCACGCCGAGGTGCTCGAGGCCGGCCAGGCCGCCGGTCCCCGGATCAGCGCGCTGCTCGCGCAGGTCGTCCGCCGCCTCTGAGCGCTCGGCCGCCTGTGAGGGCGACGCGCCGCCGCCCGCTGAGCAGCGCACGCGGACCGGTGGGTACGTTGGGCCCATGGCGTACGACTGGAACGAGCTGTCCACGCGGGTGACGACCTGGATCGAGGACGACCCGGACCCGACGACCGCCGACGAGCTGGCCCGGCTGCTCGAGCGCGCGGACGCACCGGTCGACGAGGCGCTCGCGGCCGAGCGCGCGGGCGGGGCGCTGAGCCCGACCCACCGGACGCAGCTCTCCGACGTCCGCGCCGCGCGCGCCGACCTCGCCGACCGGTTCGCGGGATCGCTGCAGTTCGGCACCGCCGGGCTGCGCGGCGCGGTCGGCGGCGGCTCGAACCGGATGAACCGCGCCGTCGTCATCCGCGCCGCGTCAGGCCTCGCGGACTACCTCCTCGGAGAGCTCGACGGGCTCGCCCCCGCCCCGCGTGTCGTCGTCGGCTACGACGCACGGCACCGGTCCGCGGACTTCGCGCGCGACACCGCCGCGGTGCTGACCGCGGTCGGCATCGAGGTGCTCGTGCTCCCGCGCCCCCTGCCGACGCCCGTGCTCGCGTTCGCGGTGCGCCACCTCGGAGCCGACGCGGGCGTCATGGTCACGGCGAGCCACAACCCCCCGCAGGACAACGGCTACAAGGTCTACCTCGGCGGGCGAGTCGTGACCGGCTCGGGCCAGGGCGCCCAGATCGTGCCGCCGTACGACGCGGCCATCGCCGCCGAGATCGCGCGCGTGCCGAGCGTCATCGCGGTTCCGCGCGCCGAGTCCGGCTGGAGGGTGCTGGGCGACGACGTCGTCGACGCCTACGTGCACGCCGTCGTCGGGGACCACGCCCGGACGGTCGCGGCGCTCACCGAGCCCGGGGCGGACGCGCTCGACCGGGCCCGCCACCTGAAGATCGTGCTCACGCCGCTGCACGGTGTCGGCGGGGAGCTCGCGGCCCGCGTGCTCCGAGAGGCCGGCTTCCGGGACGTGCTCGTCGTCCCCGAGCAGGAGGTCCCCGACCCCGACTTCCCCAGCGTCGCGTTCCCGAACCCGGAGGAGCCCGGCGCGATCGACCTCGCCGTCGGCCTCGCGGGCGACGTCGGGGCGGACCTCGTCCTCGCGCTCGACCCCGACGCCGACCGGTGCGCGGTCGCCCTCAACGACCCGACCAGCCGTTCGCACCGCGGCCCCGACACCGCGGGCGCCGAGGGCTGGCGGATGCTGCACGGCGACGAGGTCGGCGCCCTGCTCGGCGTCGTCGCCGTCGGCCGCCTGTCCGGGTCGGCGGGGCCCGACGGTCGCCCGGCGGACCCGGCCGTGCCCGGCGTCGACGGGAACCTCCCCACGTTCGCGAGCTCGATCGTGTCGTCCCGCCTGCTGGGGAAGATCGCGGCTGCAGCGGGGCTCCCGCACCAGCCGACGCTCACCGGCTTCAAGTGGCTCGCGCGCGTCGACGGGCTCGCGTACGGGTACGAGGAGGCGCTCGGCTACTGCGTCGCGCCGGACCACGTACGGGACAAGGACGGCATCTCCGCGGCGCTCCAGGTCGCCGCGCTCGCCGCCCAGCTCAAGGCCGCCGGCTCGACGCTGCTGAGCTCCCTCGACGACATCGCGCGGCGCCACGGCCTGCACCTCACCGACCAGGTCTCGCCCCGGTTCACCGACCTGGACCAGATCCCGGCGACGATGGCCCGGGTCCGCGAGCACCCGCCCGTCACGCTCGCCGGCTCTCCCGTCATGGAGGTCGTGGACCTCGCCACGGGCACGGACGCCGAGCGTCAGGGCCTGCCGCCGACCGACGGGCTGCGGCTCACGTCCGAGGACGGCACACGCGTCGTCGTGCGCCCGAGCGGGACGGAGCCCAAGGTCAAGTGCTACCTCGAGGTGATCGTCCCGGTCGAACCCACGGCCGGCGCGGCGGACCTCGTCGCTGCCCGCAAGGAGGCCCGCGCACGGCTGCACGCGGTCGGCGCCGACGTCAGCGCAGCGCTCGGGATCTGAGCCGCCCGAGCCGCTGCTGACGTGGGCTCCGCCCCCGGTGGTGCGGGACCGCCGGCGTCACCGGCGCCCGGTCATGCCGCGGGCGCCCCGGCACCGGCGCGCCCCGCGACCCGCCCGGTGCGCACGGTCGCTCAGCGGGACCGGGTGCACGCCGCGGCGGGCGCGACGGGCGCCGCTCCGGAGTACGTCCCCGAGAAGCCGAAGATCGTCGACGCGCCCGGTGCGAGGGCGGCGTTCCAGCTGAGGCTGTCGGCCTCGACGGACGACCCGCTCTGCCGCACGCGTGCGCTCCACGACTCCGCGACCGTCTGGTCCGACGGCTGGGACCAGATGACCCGCCAGGCCGAGACCGCCTCGGTGCCCGCGGTCACGGTCACCTGCGCCTGGTAGCCGCCCGGCCACTGGTTGACGATCGCGATCGCCGCCGAGCAGCCCGCGACGGGCGCGGGGATCGGCTCGGGCAGCCCCACGCCGCTCGGCGACGGTGACGGTGCCGGCCGGGACGTCGCCGTGGGCGTGGGCTTCGGGGTCGGGGTGGGCGTGGGCGTCGGGGTGGGGGTCGGCGTGGGCGTCGGGGTCGGCGTCGGGCTCGGGTCCGGGGCGCCGTCGAGCTCGAGGTCCGCGGTCGGGAACGGCGCGAGCACCTGCTCCGCGGGGAGCTCGCCCGCACCTCCGTCGCACGTCTGCGCGCGGTCGAACCGCAGGTAGACCCCGGACGCGCACGTCCAGCTCGCCTCGGCGTCGCCGCCGACGAGCACGTCGCCGCCGAGCACCGCACGCGAGCGTGCGACCGCGTTGTCGCGCACGACCGCGGAGCCGCCGACGACCGCCCCGCTCTCGACGACCGCACGGCCCTCGATGCGCGCCGAGCCGGTGACCTGGGCCCAGTCCTGGACCACGGCCTGCGGGCCGACGTAGACGCCCGGGTCGACGGTCGCGAACTCCCCGACCCACCCGCCGCCGTTCGAGTGCCACCGGCCGCCGGCGGGCGCCGCGGGGCGCACGAAGCCCGGCTCCGAGCCCCACGCCGCAGCACCGGCGACCCGCAGCTCGAACGGGTACCGCACGGACCCGGGGTACCCCGCCGCGGGGTCGAAGTCGTGCGCGCGCGTCGGCGTCGCGGCGACCACGAGGTAGACCTGCGCATCGCCGGGGTCGGTCGCGAGCTCGACCGTCACGTCGGTGCCGCCCGCGAGCTCGCCGTACCGCGCCGCGCCGTCGACGCCGACCGCGACGAGCCCTGCGGTCCACGACGCGTCGGGCCCGGCCTCGGTGTGGCCGCGCACGCGCACCCGCACGGCGGTCGCGCCGTCCTCGGGACTGAGCCGGACGAGCGCGTAGCCGTTCTCGGCCGGCGCCAGCGCGGAGGGCACGCGGTAGTGGTGGGCGGTCGCGTCGACCGCCTCGACCGCGGTCCCGGGTTCCGCGGTCAGCGCGGGGTCCACCTCGGCGGCGTAGCGGCGCAGGTCGTCCTGCGTCGAGTAGTCCCAGGTGACGTTCCGCAGCGCGTGCTCGGCGAGGCGCACGCCGAGCTCCTCCTGCGTGAGGCCGGCGACCCGCCCGTAGGCGGCCACGGGGTCGTCCGCGACGCCGCCCTCGCGCCACAGCCGCCCGACCGTCGCGAGGCCGTCACGGTCCGCGACGTGCTGGAGCAGCGTCCACCCGCCGTCGAGGTGCCGTCCCGACGACCAGCGCAGGTTCTCGGCGCGCACGAACGCCGACAGGTCGCCCGCGTCCGACGGCTCGGCAGCGGTCGCCAGGAACGACGCCATGGCCTCCCCGAACGACGAGCCCCGGAACCCGGGCGCCGTCGTGCCGGGGCCCGCGTCCGGCGCCGGACCGTCCGGCGCGACCGCGACGCTCTGCAGGACGACCGCGAGCGCGCGCGCGACGTCCCAGGCGCCCGTGCGGGCGGCCTCGGGTGCGATCTCGAGGCGCGCGAGCCCGCCCTCGACCCTCCCGGTGGCCCACGCGTCGTAGGCCAGGTCGTCCCAGGTCCGCGTCAGGACGACGGCGATCTTGTCCTCCGCGATCGGCCCGACCGGCTCCGTGACGCCGACGGTACCCACGTACAGCGCGTAGTAGCGCTCGAGCCGGTCGAGGAGCTCGACGGGGTCGACGCGGTAGTACTCGGACGCGTCGGCGAGGTCGCCGCCGGCCCGCGGACCCCACAGCAGCACGAAGTTCTCGCTCTCGCGCGAGCTCGCCGCCCCTTCGTCGAGCCGCTCGGCCCAGGCGTGCGCGCGGTCACCGGACTTGGGGCCCGTCGGGGCGTCGTCCAGCGCGTAGGCGATGAGGACCCCGAGGAGGAACGGGACGACGACGGCCGCAGCGACCGTGCCGCGCCGGAACCTGCCCATCTCGGGTACCGCCTCCTCGTCGTCCGGGGTCACCCCAGGGGTGCTCGTGCGGGGCCGGCGGGCGACGCGGACGCCCGCACGGCGAGGGGGCGCGCCCGCGGGGGCTCACCCTCGCTGACGCCCCCGGCTGCCGTCAATGTCGCGAACGTCCCCCCGCGCGACGTTCACCCGACCGCCGCGTGCGCACGCCTGCGCACGCCACAGAGCCCGCCTGCGCACGCCTGCGCACGCCGCAGTGGCCCGCCGACGGGCGGGCGGGGCCCCCGCGTGCGCGGTCAGTAGGCCGAGTCGGAGGTGAACCCACCGAGCACGGCTGCCGTCCCCGAGAGACCGAGCCGGGTCGCGCCGGCCTCGACCATGGCGACCGCGTCGGCGGTGCTGCGGATGCCGCCCGACGCCTTGACCCCGAGACGCCCGCCGACCGTCGCGGCCATGAGCCCGACCGCGTGCACGCTCGCGCCGCCCGCAGGGTGGAACCCCGTCGACGTCTTCACGAAGTCGGCGCCGGCCGCCTCCGCGGCACGGCACGCGGCCACGATCTCGTCGTCGGTGAGCGCGGCCGACTCGATGATGACCTTGAGCACCGTCGGGGACGGCGCCGCGGCGCGGACCGCGGCGATGTCCGCCTGCACGGCCTCGAACGCCCCCGACTTGGCAGCGCCGACGTCGAGCACCATGTCGACCTCGTCGGCCCCGTCCCGCACCGCGCGCGCGGCCTCGGCGGCCTTGACGTCGCTGTGGTGCTTGCCCGAGGGGAAGCCGACGACCGTCGCGACCTTGAGGCCCTTCGCGTCGAGCGGCAGGAACGACGGCGAGACGCACACCGAGTACACGCCGAGCCGCACGCCCTCCTCGACGAGCGCCTCGACGTCGGCGCGGGTCGCCTCCGGCTTGAGCAGGGTGTGGTCGACGAGCTGGGCGAGTGCGTGGGCGTCGATCGTCATGCGCGGTGCCTTCCGGTGCCGTCGTGCGTGTAGCCCGGGAGGATCGCCCGGTCGATGAGGTCGGCGCGCTCGTCCTGCGGCAGGAACGCGTTCTCGGCCGCGGTGAGCGTCACGTCGCGGATGTCGTCGACGGTCCACCCGGCGTGCTCGACGAGCAGCGCGAGCTCCCGCGTGAGGCTCGTCCCCGACTGCAGCCGGTTGTCGGTGTTGACCGTGACGGCGAAGCCGAGCCGCTTGAGGACGGTCACGGGGTGCTCGGCGACCGAGGCGGCCGCGCCGGTCTGGACGTTGGAGGACGGGCACAGCTCGAGCGGGACCCGCCGGTCGCGGACCCATGCGGCGAGCCGGCCGAGGGTCGCCGCGGCCGGACCGCCGTCCCCGCCCGACGACGGCACCGTGACGTCGTCGAGCACCCGGACGCCGTGCCCGAGGCGCAGCGCGCCGACGCCGAGCGCCTCGGCGATCGAGCCGAGCCCGTCGGCCTCCCCCGCGTGCACGGTCACGGGGAACCACGCGTCGCGCAGCGCCGTGAACGCCGTCGCCAGGCGCGACGCCGGGAACCCCGCCTCGGCGCCCGCGATGTCGAAGCCCACGACTCCGGCGTCACGGTTCGCGAGCGCGAGCGCCGCGACCTCGTCGGCCCGGTCCGCGTGCCGCATCGCCGACAGCAGCGTGCCGATGCGGATCTCCCGGCCCTGGGCCGCCGCCTCGGCGACGCCCTCGGCGAACCCGGCCTGCACCGCGTCGACGACCTGCTGGAGCGTCAGCCCGCCCGTGAGGTGCTGCTCGGGCGCGTAGCGCTGCTCGGCGTAGACCACCCCGTCGGCCGCGAGGTCGACCGCGGCCTCGCGCGCGACCCGGCGCAGCGCGTCCTCGGTCTGCATCACCGCGACCGTGTGCGCGAAGGTCTCGAGGTAGCGCTCGAGGCTGCCCGAGGCCGCCGCGGCGACGAACCAGCGGCCGAGCTCCTCGGGGTCGCTCGCGGGCAGCTCGTGGCCCGCCTCGCGTGCGAGCTCGACGAGCGTGGCCGGCCGGACGCCGCCGTCCAGGTGGTCGTGCAGCAGCACCTTGGGCAGCGCGGCCACCAGGTCGTACGCGGGGGTCATGGCTCCACCGTAGCCGGGCACCGGGCGCACCGAGGACGGCGGGACCCGCACGGGTGAGCGGGCGCCCACCGTCCGGGGGTCAGAGGTACTCGTCGCGCTCGTCGCCCGGGACCTCGGTCACCTGCTCGCTGACGTCGGCCTCGTTCGCGTCGTCGCGCGGGGCGACCCGCGGGGGCGCCGGCACGTACTCCTCGGCCGACGCCGCGTCGGCGCCGGGCGCCGGGGTGTCGAGGCGCAGCTCGTCGTCGACGGGCCGCTCGTCCGCGTCGGCGTGGGCGTCGACGGGGGTGAAGACGTCGGCGGGCAGCAGCCCGGCGTCGCGCGAGGCCTCCTGGCCGGGGACGGTGCTCATGGTGTCCTCCCTGGGGTCGGCGTGCCCGTCCATCGTGACCCGGGCCGCGCACGAGCGCCACCGCCACGCCCCCACCTCGCGGCGTCACCCCACCACGGGCAGGCGCGGCGGCGAGGTCAGGTGCGGACAGGCAGCAGCGCCCAGGCGACGTGCGACCAGCGCCCGAGCGCCTCGAGCGGCCCGTGCGGCACGACGAGGTCGGCCGAGGGCACGTCGTGCACGCGCCCGCTCGACGGCTCGTACACCGCGAACCCCTCGGCGGTGCGCCCCGTGAGCAGCACGACGTGGCGCGGGATCGCGCTCGCCGCCCCGCCCGACAGGTCCCCGCCCGTGTACAGCGGGACGGGGACGCCCCGGTCGAGCGCGCGACCCGCGCGCACCAGGACCCGCGTGACCTCGCTGGGCCGGCTGTCGTCGACGAGCACCGAGCGGTACGCGACGCCCGGGTAGCGCGCGACCCGGGCCGCACCCCACGGCGGCGTGCCGAGCGCGGCGGGCCACGGCAGCAGCCCGAGCACGGCCCGCGCGTTGCTGCGGCGCTTGAGGGCCTCCTGGAGCGCGCCGAAGCGGCCGGCGGGACCGGGCGCGTCGTCCACGTCGCGCAGCTCGGCGGGCTCGTGCCCCACGACGCGCTCGCCCGTGACGAGCCAGTACGCCAGTGTCGGGTCGCCGGCTGCGGCCAGCATCGCGAGGACGGCCGAGCCGCACGTCGTGCCGTCGGTCTGCCGCGCGGCCGCCGTGCCGAGCCGTACGACGTCGCTGCCCCGGGCCGGGGTCAGCGGGCGCTCGACCTGCGCGCGCTCGCGCGCCGGGAGGCCGGCGACCGCGTCGGCGAGGCGTGCGGCTGCCGGGCGCGGTGCTCCGGCCGCGACGGCGCGCGCGACCAGGTCGGCGTGCGCACCGAGGGTGGCCGGGCTCGCGCCGGGAGCTCCGGCGGTCGCGCGGGCGGCACCGGCCCCGCGGGCGGGAGCGGGCGGCACCGGCTGCACGCCGAGGCTCCGGAGCACGGTCGTGAGCTGGAGGTGACGCAGCGCAGGCATCCGGCCAGTCTGCCGCACGCCGGGCGGGGGCGACCCGCCGGTGGCTCCCCCGCGTGCCGGGCGGAGGGCGACCCATCGTGTCGGCTCGCCGCTCACGGGGCGGGGGTGACCCGCCGTAGTGGCTGCCCGCGCGCCGAGCGGCGGCAGCCCGTCGGGGTGGCTGCCCCGCACGCGGCGGACCGGCGCGTGCCGTCACCCCCCGACACGGGCAGCACGACGACACGGCCGGCGTGCTGCCCGTCGCTCAGGCCCGTCGCTCAGGCCTCGATGCGGTCCAGCAGCAGCGTGCGGGGCGTGGCCGCGCCGTCGGGCTCGACCGTCGCGGCCCCGGCGAGCGCCTCGCGTGCCCGCTCGAAGCGCTCCGGGGTGTCGGTGTGCAGCGTGAGCAGAGGCTGCCCGGCGCGCACGGTGTCGCCCGGCCTGGCGTGGAGCTCGACGCCGGCCCCGGCCTGCACCGGGTCCTCCTTGCGCGCCCGCCCCGCACCGAGGCGCCACGCGGCGACGCCGACGGCGTACGCGTCGAGCGAGGTCAGCACCCCGTCGGCGGGCGCGAGCACCTGCTCGGTCTCGCGGGCCACCGGCAGCGGCGCGTCGACGTCACCGCCCTGCGCGGCGATCATCGCGCGCCACACGTCCATCGCCCGGCCGTCGGCCAGCGCGGCCGCCGGGTCCGCGTCGGGGCGGCCCGCGGCGTCGAGCATCTCGCGGGCCAGCGCGACGGTGAGCTCGACGACGTCGGCCGGTCCCCCGCCCGCGAGCACCTCGAGCGACTCGCGGACCTCGAGCGCGTTCCCGGCGGTCAGGCCGAGCGGCGTGGACATGTCGGTCAGCAGCGCCACGGTGCGCACGCCCGCGTCGGTGCCGAGCTCGACCATCGTGCGGGCCAGCTCGCGAGCCCGGTCGGCGTCCTTCATGAACGCGCCCGTGCCGACCTTGACGTCGAGCACGAGCGACCCGGTGCCCTCGGCGATCTTCTTGCTCATGATCGAGCTCGCGATGAGCGGGATCGCCTCGACGGTCCCCGTGACGTCGCGCAGCGCGTAGAGCTTGCGGTCGGCGGGGGCGAGCCCGGCACCGGCCTGGCAGATCACGGCGCCGACGGACTCGAGCTGCGCCATCATCTCGTCGTTCGTGAGCTCGGCACGCCAGCCGGGGATGGCCTCGAGCTTGTCGAGGGTCCCGCCGGTGTGCCCGAGCCCGCGGCCCGAGAGCTGCGGGACGGCGACGTCGAACACCGCGACGAGCGGCGCGAGCGGCAGCGTGATCTTGTCGCCGACCCCGCCGGTCGAGTGCTTGTCGGCCGTCGGGCGCGAGAGCCCGGAGAAGTCCATGCGCTCGCCGCTCGCGATCATCGCGGCGGTCCAGCGCGCGATCTCCGCGCGGTCCATCCCGTTGAGCAGGATCGCCATCGCGAGCGCCGACATCTGCTCCTCGGCCACGACCCCGCGCGTGTACGCGTCGAGCACCCAGTCGATCTGGCCCTCGCTCAGGCGCCCGCCGTCGCGCTTGGTCCGGATGACGTCGACCGCGTCGAAGCCCTCGCTCATGCTGTCCCTCGTTCCACCAGGTCGGCGGGCCCGAACGCGTCCGGGAGCACCTCGGTCATCGGCTTGATGCCGCTCACGGTCTCGACGAGCAGCGTCGGGCCGCCGTGCTCCCACAGGAGCTGACGGCACCGGCCGCACGGCATGAGCGCGTCGCCGTGCGCGTCGACGCAGACGAACGCGACGAGCCGCCCGCCGCCGCTCACGTGCAGCGCGGAGACGAGCGCGCACTCGGCGCACAGCGTCAGGCCGTACGACGCGTTCTCGACGTTGCAGCCGACGACGACGCGGCCGTCGTCCACGAGCGCCGCGACCCCCACGGGGAAGCGGGAGTACGGCACGTAGGCGCGGGTCATGACGTCGAGCGCGGCGGCGCGCAGGGCGTCCCAGTCGATCTCGGGCGCGGTCGGGGTGTCGCTCATCGGCAGGCTCACTTCACGTAGGGGATGCCCTCGGCGGCGGGCGGGCGCACGCGGCCCACGAGGCCGGCGACGGCGAAGATGGTCGCGAGGTACGGGAGCATCGCGAGGAACTGGCTGGGCACGGGCGACCCGAGGTTGCCGAGCACCTGGCGCAGCGAGTCGGCGAAGCCGAACAGCAGCGCTGCGGCGAGCGCCCCCTTGGGGCTCCACCGGCCGAGGATCATCGCCGCGAGCGCGATGTACCCGCGACCCGCGGTGAGCTCCTTGGTGAACGCCAGCCCGGCCGCGACGAGCGCCGCACCGCCGAGGCCCGCGACGGCTCCGCCGAGCACCGTGTTCTTGATGCGCGTGAGGTTGACCGGGATGCCGACGGTGTCCGCCGCCTTCGGGTGCTCGCCGACGGACCGCATGCGCAGGCCCCACCGGCTGCGGAACACCATGACCTGGAGCACCGCGACCACGACGTACATGAGGTAGACGACGATCGAGTGCTCGAACAGCACCGGCCCGACCACGGGGATCTGCGAGAGGAACGGGATCGGCAGCGTGGGCAGGCGCGGCGGGGAGTTCAGGGTCTGCGGGTTCTGCGTGAGCACCGTCGAGAACAGGTAGTTCGTCACGCCGATGACCAGCACGTTGAGCACGACGCCGACGATGATCTGGTCGACGCGGTACCGCACGGCGAACAGCACGAGCCCGAGCCCCACGATCGCCCCCGCGATCGGCGCCGCGATGAGCCCCGTGTACGGGTTGTTCGTGAGGCTGGCGACGACGACCGCGAGGAACGCCCCCGCGAGCAGCTGGCCCTCGATCGCGATGTTGATGATGCCCGAGCGCTCGCACAGCAGGCCCGCGAGCGCGCCGAAGACCAGCGGCACGGACAGGATCAGCGCGCCTGTGAGCAGCACGGTCAGCGGCAGCGCGTTGTCGTTCCCGGCCATGACCCACACCAGGAACGCGACGAGCACGAGGAAGCCGAAGACGACCGGCACCCACGTCGCGACCTTGCGGCGCGCGAGCGTCTCCCGCGTGACCCACGCGGCGAGGGCGAGCGCCAGCACGGACAGGACGACGGCGGTCAGGCGCGACGGCACCGCGAACGGCGCGATGTCCACGAGGTCGCCGCTCGACGCGACGATGAACTTCGTGGTGTCCCCCGCGGGCGTCAGGAGCCCGAAGAAGACCAGGGAGATCAGCGAGACCACCCAGTAGGTGACGGGCCCGCGCCACACGATCTGCGCCTGGACCACGGGGGCCGAGCCGGGCGCGTCGAGCTCGACGGGCTGCGAGGGCTGCGGGTCCGCGACGGTGCTCACGCGTGGGCCTCCTTCTTCTTCGTCGAGCCGGCGATGCCCGCGGCCCAGTGCAGCGCGGAGAACCGGCGCACGAGCGGCGGTGCCGCGATGAGCAGCACGATCGACGCCTGGATGACCTGGACGATGTCGATGGGCGTGCCCGCCGACGACTGCATGAGCGGCGAGCCGGCCCGCAGCGCGCCGAACAGCAGCGCCGCGAGGACCGTGCCGAGCGGCGTGGAGCGGCCGAGCAGCGCGACGGTGATCGCGTCGAACCCGATCGACCCCGCGCTCGACGCCTGGAGCTGCTTGTCCGTGCCGAGGATCTGCGCCGCGCCGCCGAGACCCGCGAGGCCACCGGCGACGAGCATCACGAGCACGAACATGAGGTTGACCCGGATGCCGGCCGTGCGCGCGGCCCGCTGGTTGGCGCCGACCGCCCGGAAGCGGAAGCCGAGCGTCGAGCGCTCGAGGAGCCACCACACCCCGACGGCGGCGAGCAGCGCGAGCAGGAAGCCGGCGTGCAGCCGGAAGCTCGGACCGAGCAGCAGCGGGAGCTGCGCGGTGTCGGCGACCGCGGGCGAGATCGGGCGCGTGCCGCCGCGCCGCAGCAGGCTCGTGGTGAGCAGGTAGGAGATCAGCTGGAACGCGATCGAGTTGAGCATGATCGTGACGATCACCTCGCTGGCCCCGGTCCGGGCCTTGAGGACGCCCGCGATGCCGGCCCACGCGGCACCGGCCGCGATGCCCGCGAGGCACGCGAGCGCGACGTGCACGCCGACCGGGGCGTCGAACGCGATCCCGACGTACGTCGCGGCCGCCGCACCGACGAGCACCTGGCCCTGCGCACCGATGTTGAACAGCCCCGAGCGGAAGCCGACCGCGAGGCCGAGGCCCGCGAAGATCAGCGGCACGGACGCCGTCATGGTCTCGGTGATCGGCCGCACGCGCCGCAGGCCGGTCGCCTGGTAGTCGAAGATCGCGCCGCGGAACAGCGTGGAGTACGCGGCGTACACCGACTCCCAGACCGCCGCGAGGAAGTCGCTCGGCCGGGCGAACAGGTACGCCGCGGTGCGCTGGACGTCCTGGTCCGCCGCGGCCACGAGGACCGACGACGCGACGAGCGCGACGACGATCGCGGTGACGATCAGCAGCCACGAGCTGTCGAGCATCTGCTGGAGGACGCCGGGCCGCTCGTCCTCGTGCTTCGGGGTGGCGGAGGGCGCCACGGGGGTGTCGGTCACGAGAGCTCCTGGTCGGCAGCGGCGTCGGCGTCGGCGAGCGCCGTGTGGTGCTCGGCGGCCTGGACCTGGGCCTGCTGCAGCGGGACACCGGCCATCATGAGGCCGAGGACGTCGCGCGGGGTGCCGGCGTCGACCACGCCGATCACCCGCCCGCGGTACATGACGGCGATCCGGTCGGCGAGCGCGAGCACCTCGTCGAGCTCGGTCGACACGATGATCACGGCCGTGCCGTTGTCGCGCTCCGCGACGATCCGCCGGTGCACGAACTCGATGGACCCGACGTCGAGCCCGCGGGTCGGCTGCGACGCGACGAACAGGCGCAGGGGCCGCGACATCTCGCGCGCGAGGACGACCTTCTGCTGGTTGCCGCCCGAGAGCGTGCTGATCGGGTCCTGCGCCGACGTCATGCGGACGTCGAACTCCTGCGTTCGGGTCGCGGCGTTCTCCGCGACGCGCGCCGGGCTCAGCGAGCCGGCCTTCGCGAACGGCGGCTGCGCGTGCAGGTCGAGGATGAGGTTCTCGGCGATCGAGAAGCTCGAGATGAGCCCGTCGGTGCTGCGGTCCTCGGGGACGAACCCGACGCCGGCGCGGAGCACCTCGTCGACGCTCCGGCCGAGGAGCTCGGTGCCGTCGAGCAGGACCGAGCCGGCGGTCGCGTGCTGCAGCCCGAGGATCGTCTCCGCGAGCTCCGACTGACCGTTGCCCTGCACGCCCGCGATCGCGAGGATCTCCCCGGCGTGCACGTCGAACGAGATGGCGTCGACGACGCGCGTCCCGACCGGGCTGATGACCGTGAGGTCGCGCACCTGGAACGTCGCCTCGCCGGGCTGCGCGGGCGCCTTCTCGACGCCGAGGCTGACGGAGCGGCCGACCATCTGCGACGCGAGCGACGTCTCGGGGTCCTGCGGGCTCGCGGTGCCCACGACCTTGCCGCGGCGGATCACCGTGATCCGGTCGGCGACCGCACGGACCTCGCGCAGCTTGTGCGTGATGAACACGATCGACGTCCCGGCGTCCTTGAGCTGGCGCATGATCGCGATGAGCTCGTCGGTCTCCTGCGGGGTGAGCACCGCGGTGGGCTCGTCGAGGATGAGCACCCGGGCGTCGCGCGAGAGCGCCTTGATGATCTCGACGCGCTGCTGGACACCGACGGGCAGGTCCTCGACGGCGGCGTCGGGGTCGACGTCGAACCCGAAGCGGTCGGAGATGTCCTTGACCCGGCGGCGCGCCTCCGCGAGGTCGATGAGCCGACCGGCGCCGCGCACCGGCTCGTGACCGAGCACGACGTTCTCGGCGACCGTGAAGACGGGGACGAGCATGAAGTGCTGGTGGACCATGCCGATGCCCGCGGCCATCGCCTCGCCGGGCCCGCCGAACGCGACCGGCACGTCGTCGACCAGGATCTCGCCCTCGTCGGGCGTGTAGAGCCCGTAGAGCGTGTTCATCAGGGTGGACTTGCCGGCGCCGTTCTCCCCCAGCAGGGCGTGGATCTCGCCGGGCTCGACCACGAGGTCGATGTGGTCGTTGGCCACAAGCGCACCGAAGCGCTTGGTGATGCCCCGTAGCTCGAGCTTCACGTGGACACCGCTCCTTCGTCTGGTCCTGGGTGCACCCTAGCCACGGTGTGGCCTCGTGCAGCGGTGGCGGGCCGGTGCGGGCGAGCCCGGACGTCGCCCGGCACCCGCCCGCACGGCGCGCAGGCCGATGGCCCGGGCAGGTGCGCTCCCCGGGCCATCGGTCCGTGCTGCGGTGCGTGTCGTGCGGTGGTGCTGCTGGTGCTGCGTCAGCTGGTCGCGCTCTTCGACTCGACGACCAGGTCGCCTGCGATGATCTGCTCGCGCAGCTCGTCGATCTTCGACTGCAGGTCCGCCGGGACGGTGTCCTCGAAGTCGTGCAGCGGGGCGATGTCGACGCCGCCGTTCTCGAGCGTGCCGACGTACGGCTCGGAGGAGAAGTCGCCGTCGACCGCGGCCGAGACCGTGTCGAACACCGAGGTGCCGATGAGCTTGATGACCGAGGTCAGCAGCAGCGACTTGTACTGCTCGTTCGACGCCTGCTCGTAGCCGTCCGAGTCGACCCAGATGACGGAGACGCCCTCGGCCTGGCTCGCGGCGTTGAGCGCACCGGCGCCCACGGGGCCCGCGACGGGCAGGATGACGTCGGCGCCCGACGCGATGAACTGCTCGGTCGTGGTGCGGCCGGCCTCGGTGTCGGAGAAGTTCCCGATCATCGAGCCGTCCTGCGCCTCCTTGTCCCAGCCGAGGACCTTGACGGCCGTGCCGTTGTCCTCGTTGTACTTCGCGACGCCGTCCACGAAGCCGTCCATGAAGATCGTCACGGACGGGAACGGCTGACCGCCGAACGTCGCGACGGTGCCGGTCTTCGAGGTGCCCGCGGCGAGGTAGCCGGCGAGGAACGCGGCCTCCTGCGTGTTGAACAGCAGCGGCTTGGCGTTCTCGAGCTCGACGGGTGCGAACGACTCGTCGGAGAACGCGCTGTCGACGAGCGCGAAGTGCAGGTCGGGGTTCGCCTCGGCGGCCGCCTGGATGGCGTCCTCGAGCGCGAAGCCGACGCCGATGATGAGGTCGCAGCTCTCCTGGACCATCGAGTCGACGTTGGCCGTGTACTGGCCGGGGTCGGACGACTCGGCGGAGCGGATCTCGATCCCGAGCTCGGACTCGGCGCGCTCGAGGCCCTCGAAGCCCGACTGGTTGAACGACGCGTCGTCGAACCCGCCCTCGTCCGAGACCATGCAGGCCTTGAAGTCGACGCCCTCGGCGGCCGTCGTCTCACCGGTGCTGGGCGTCTCCTCCTCGGGCGCGCTGGCGCACGCGGCGAGCGTGAGGGCAAGGGCCCCGCTGAGGGCGGCCACACGGATCATCTTCTTCACGCGACACTCCTGGTTCTCGTCGTTCGTCGGGGCCCGCGGGGCGGTCGTGCCCGGCGCGACGGTGCGACGGGCACGGACGATGCTGCCCGACGTCCATGCCCGCACAGTAGGCGGGCGCTGGTGACGGGAGTGTTACCGGCGGGTACGACCGGGGGTTCCGTTACCCACTTGGAACATTCGCTCACCGGATGGGACGACGCGTCCCGCACGGCGGACTCACCCGGACGGGGGCCCGGCGAGCACGGATCGCGCACCGAGCGCCTGGCTCGCCGCTCGCGCGGTACCCGCTCCGCCGGCCCGACGAGCCTAGGGCCGCCCGGCGAGGAGCGCAGCCCGCGCGAGCACCAGCGCCGCGACGTCGATCGCGCGCTCGTCGACCACGAGGTCGCCCTGGTGGATGTCGTAGGTGTGGCCGCCGGGCGTGCGGGTGCCGAGCCGGGCCATCGCCCCCGGGATCTTCGTGAGGTACCAGGCGAAGTCCTCGCCGCCGAGCGACTGCTCGGTCAGCACGACCGAGTCCTCGCCGATGACGTCGAGCGCGGCCGCCTCCAGGATGCCCGTGCTGCGGGCGTCGTTCTCGACCGGCGGGACGCCGCGCTGGTGCCGCACCTCGACCTCGACGTCGAACGGCGCGACCAGCTGCCGCACGGCGTCCTGGAACACGCGCGACGCGAGCTCCCAGGCGCGCACGTCGAGGCAGCGGAGCGTCCCGCGCACCGTGCCGCTCGACGGGATGGCGTTGTGCGCCGAGCCCGCCCCGACCATCCCCCACGTGAGGTTGACGCCCGAGCGCGGGTCGAGCCGCCGGCCGAGGACCGCGGGGACGCCCGTGATGACCTGGCCGAGCGCGAAGACGACGTCACCTGTGAGGTGCGGGCGCGACGTGTGCCCGCCGCCGCCCGTGATCGTCACCGTGACCTCGTCGGACGCCGACGTGATCGGGCCGATCCGAGTGCCGACGTGGCCCACGTCGGTCTTGGGGTCGCAGTGCACCCCGAAGATGCGCCCGACCCCGTCGAGCCCGCCCGCCGCGATCACGTCGAGCGCGCCGCCGGGCTGCACCTCCTCCGCCGGCTGGAAGATCAGCCGGACACCGGTCGGCAGGTCCCCGGACTCCGCGAGCTGCGCGAGCACGAGCCCGGCGCCGAGGACGCCCACGGTGTGCACGTCGTGTCCGCACGCGTGCGCGACGCCCGGGACCGTCGACGACCATGGCGTGCCGCAGCGGTCCTGCACCGGGAGCGCGTCGATGTCGGCGCGCAGCGCGATGCGACGACGCCCGGTCGTGACCGCACCCGGCCCGATGTCGCAGACCAGGCCCGTGCCGGGCAGCAGGTGCGGCTCGAGCCCCGCGGCGCGCAGCCGGTCCGCGACGACCTTCGTCGTGCGCTGCTCGGTGCGCCCCAGCTCGGGGTGCGCGTGCAGGTCACGGCGGATCTCGAGGAGCTCGTCGTGCAGGGGCGCGAGGCGCGGGATCAGGTCGGAACGGTCGTCAGGCACGCCTTCGAGCGTAGTCGCGCGTGCTCAGAGGAGATCCTCGCGTCCGCGGGAGCGCCACCCGTCGACCGCCGACTTCACCGCCTGGGCGTGCGCGCGGGTCGTGACGAGCAGCGCGTCGGGGGTGTCGACGACGACGGCGTCCGGGACCCCGATCACCGTGACGGAGCGGGACGCGCCGCCGAGCACGAGCGTCCCGGGGGCGTCGATCCGCAGCACCCCGGCGTCGTCGCCGAGCGTGCGCGAGCCGTCGTGCCCGCCCTCGGCACCCGCGCCGGCCGGGGCCGCGAGGAGGGGACGCAGCGAGGCGAAGTCGCCGACGTCGTCCCACGTGAAGTCGCCGGGGACGACCGCGACGCCGCCGGCCGCCGCCACGGGCTCGGCGATCGCGTGGTCGATCGCGATCTTCGTCAGGCCCGGCCACGTGCGCCCGAGGACCTCCGCGCGGTCCGGCGCGTCCCACGCGCGGGCGATCTCGCGCAGCCCGTCGTGCAGCGTCGGGAGCTGGGCGGCGAGGTGGTCGAGCAGCACCCGGGCCCGCACGAAGAACATCCCGGCGTTCCAGCGGTAGTCGCCCGTCGCGAGGTAGGCAGCGGCCGTCTCGGCGTCGGGCTTCTCCGTGAAGCCCGCGGCGTGCCGCGCGCTCGGGGCGCCCTCGACGCCGAGCGGGTCCGCCGAGCGCACGTAGCCGAACGCCGTGGACGGCTCGGTGGCCGCGATGCCGACCGTGACGACGTACCCGGCCTGCGCCGCCGCGACGCCCTCGCGCACCGTCCGCTCGAACTCCTCGGCGCCGTCGATGACGTGGTCGGCCGCGAACGAGCCGAGCACGACGTCCTCGCCGTGCCGCTCGAGCAGCACCGCGGCGGCGAGACCGATCGCGGCCATGGAGTCGCGCGGGGACGGCTCGGCGAGCACGTCGGCGGACCCGAGCTCGGGCAGCTGCGCGGACACCGCCGCGGCGTGCCGCTCACCCGTGACGACGAGGACGCCGCCCGGGCCCGTGAGGGGCAGCAGACGGTCGACGGTGCCCTGCAGGAGGGTGCGCCCCGTCCCGGTCAGGTCGAGCAGGAACTTCGGCGCCCCGGCCCGCGACAGCGGCCACAGACGGGTGCCGGCGCCGCCGGCCGGGACGACGGCGTGGAAGTGGGCGACAGGGCTGGTCATCCGGCCAGGGTACCGAGCCGGGGAGGTCGCCCCGCCACGCCGTCCGGGCGCCCGCCCGCCCACCCCGGACGCGTGCCCGACGACGGCCCGACGGCCCGCGCCGTGCGCCGAAGGACCCCGAGCGCCTCCTCGTCCGCGGGCGCCTCGAGACGAGCCCCGCGCCGACGCCGTGGCCGGCGCCGCACCGCGCACGGCTCGCCCCCGGGCAGGCTCACCGTCGTCCGCCGCGGCGGCACCTACGGCACGCGCCGCTGCGGCGCGGCGGCGTCCCGGAGTGTGGACTTGCTCACAAAGTGTCATCACGAGGGCCCGACGGCCCCCGCGTGGGGCTGCGGCGTGGGAACGGGTCACTAAGGTGGGTGACGAACGGACACCGTCGTCGGACCGCGTCGTCAGAGCTGCTGCCGGGACCGGCAGCCAGCGCTGAACCCGAGCGGCTGGCTCGTGTCGTCGACCTGACTGTCAGGAGGCCTTCCCCGTGCCCACCGCACCGGCCGGAACGCTCTACCGAGGGCGTGAGGGCATGTGGTCGTGGGTCGCGCACCGCGTGACCGGCGTCCTGATCTTCTTCTTCCTCCTCGTGCACGTGCTCGACACGTCGCTCGTGCGCGTCTCCCCGGAGGCGTACAACGCCGTCATCGGGACGTACAAGAACCCGATCATGGGGCTCGGCGAGGCCGGGCTCGTCGCGGCGATCGTGTTCCACGCGTTCAACGGCCTCCGGATCATCCTCGTCGACTTCTGGGACAAGGGCGCCAAGTACCAGCGCGTCCTCCTGTGGGTCGTGCTCGGCCTGTTCGTGGTGACCATGGCCGGCTTCCTGCCGCGCCACCTGATGCACGTCTTCGGGGGCGAGTGATGACGACGACCACGCCGATCCCGGCCCCCCGCTCGTCGGGCGGCCCCACGATCGTCCCGACGGTCTCGCGCAACCGGCGCACCACGCGCGGCAACACCGAGCTGTACGGCTGGCTGTTCATGCGCGTCTCGGGCGTCGTCCTGGTCGCGCTGATCTTCGGCCACCTGTTCGTGAACCTCGTCGCCGGCGAGGGCATCACCGCGATCGACTTCGGCTTCGTCGCCGGCAAGTGGTCCTCGCCGTTCTGGCAGACCTGGGACCTGCTCATGCTGTGGCTCGCGATGATCCACGGGACCAACGGCGTGCGCACGATCATCAACGACTACGCGGAGCGTGACGGCACCCGCCTCGTGCTCAAGCTCGCGCTGTACACGGCGTTCGTCGTCGTGGTCGTGCTCGGCACGCTCGTCATCTTCACGTTCGACCCGTGCCCGGCGAACAGCCCCGCGGACCTGCTGCCCTCGTTCTGCACCGCCTGACGGACGCCCTCGCGCCACGGCACCTGCCGCGGCACGCGCGCGCCGCCGACGGGCCCCCTCTCGCCACCCGGCCCGACTCCCACACAGGAGGCATCGACACCGATGCAGACCCATCAGTACGACGTCGTCATCGTCGGTGCCGGCGGCGCGGGCATGCGTGCCGCGCTCGAGTCCTCCGACCGGGCCCGCACGGCCGTCATCTCCAAGCTCTACCCGACGCGCTCCCACACGGGTGCCGCGCAGGGCGGCATGTGCGCCGCCCTCGCGAACGTCGAGGAGGACAACTGGGAGTGGCACACGTTCGACACCGTCAAGGGCGGCGACTACCTCGTCGACCAGGACGCGGCCGAGGTCATGGCCAAGGAGGCCATCGACGCGGTGCTCGACCTCGAGAAGATGGGCCTGCCGTTCAACCGCACGCCCGAGGGGCGGATCGACCAGCGCCGGTTCGGCGGGCACACCCGCAACCACGGTGAGGCCGCGGTGCGCCGCTCCTGCTACGCCGCGGACCGCACGGGCCACATGATCCTGCAGACGCTGTACCAGCAGTGCGTCAAGAACGACGTCGAGTTCTTCAACGAGTTCTACGTCCTCGACATCCTGCTCTCGCACGACCTCGTGGGCGGCGAGGTGTCCGACGGCGAGGACGTCGCCGTGAGCGGCGTCGTGGCCTACGAGCTCGCGACCGGCGAGATCCACCTGTTCCGCGCCAAGTCCGTCGTGCTCGCGACCGGCGGCGCCGGGAAGATCTACAAGACGACGTCGAACGCCCACACGCTCACCGGCGACGGCATGGCGCTCGCGTACCGCCGCGGGATCCCGCTCGAGGACATGGAGTTCTTCCAGTTCCACCCGACCGGTCTCGCAGGCCTCGGCATCCTCCTCTCGGAGGCCGCGCGCGGCGAGGGCGGCATCCTGCGCAACGGCGAGGGCGAGCGCTTCATGGAGCGCTACGCGCCGACGATCAAGGACCTCGCCCCGCGCGACATCGTCGCCCGGTCCATGGCGAACGAGGTCCGCGAGGGCCGCGGCGCCGGCCCCAACAAGGACTACGTGCTGCTCGACCTCACGCACCTCGAGCCGGCGCACATCGACGCCAAGCTCCCGGACATCACCGAGTTCGCGCGCACCTACCTCGGCATCGAGCCCTACACCGAGCCCGTGCCCGTGTACCCCACCGCGCACTACGCGATGGGCGGCGTCCCGACCAACATCGAGACCGCCGTGCTGCGCAACAACACCGACTTCGTGCGCGGCCTGTTCGCCGCCGGCGAGGTCGCGTGCGTGTCGGTGCACGGCTCGAACCGCCTGGGCACCAACTCGCTGCTCGACATCAACGTGTTCGGCAAGCGCGCCGGCCTGGCCGCGGCGTCCTACGCCTCGACGGCCGGCTGGGTCGACGTCCCCGAGGACCCCGAGACCGGCGTGGTCGCCGAGCTCGAGGAGATGCGAGCCCGCGCCGTCGGGGACCGCGTCGCCGACGTGCGCCGCGACCTGCAGCAGACGATGGACGCGAACGCCCAGGTGTTCCGCACCGAGGAGTCGCTCGTCCAGGCGCTGCAGGACGTGCGCGCCCTCCAGGCCCGCTACCGGAACGTCTCGGTCCAGGACAAGGGCCGCGCGTACAACACCGACCTGCTCGAGGCGCTCGAGCTCGGCTTCCTGCTCGACATCGCCGAGGTCGTCGTCGTGGGTGCCCTCAACCGCCAGGAGTCGCGCGGCGGGCACTTCCGGGAGGACTTCCCGGCGCGCGACGACGCGGCGTACATGCAGCACACGATGGCCTACCGTCGCCCTCCCGGCACCGCGGCGCCGTCGTCGCCCGTGAGCAGCGACGCCGCTGCCGCCGTCGCCTCGACGACCCGGTCCGGCGACCTCACCCCCGGCGGACCCGGTTCGTCCGCGCCGGGCACCTACGACGTCGCGCTCGGGTACAAGCCCGTGGTCGTGACCCGCTACCAGCCGATGGAGCGCAAGTACTGATGACGACTCAGCTCGACGACTCCCCCGGCACCTCGTCGACGCCGGACACCAAGGTCGGCGCGATCCCGAGCTTCGACGTGACGCTCAAGATCCGCCGCTACACGCCCGAGACGCACGGCGACGAGGCGTACTGGCAGGAGTTCACGGTCACGGTGCACGGCACCGACCGCCTCCTCGACGCGCTGCACAAGGTCAAGTGGGACCTCGACGGCTCGCTGACGTTCCGCCGCTCGTGCGCGCACGGCGTCTGCGGCTCCGACGCGATGCGGATCAACGGTCGCAACCGGCTGGCGTGCAAGACCCTGCTCAAGGACCTCAACCCGAGCAAGCCGATCACGGTCGAGCCCATCAAGGGCCTGCCGGTGATCAAGGACCTCGTGGTCGACATGGAGCCGTTCTTCGCGTCCTACCGCGAGATCATGCCGTTCCTCATCACGACCGGGAACGAGCCGACCAAGGAGCGCCTGCAGTCGGCCGCGGAGCGCGAGCGGTTCGACGACACCACGAAGTGCATCCTGTGCGCCGCGTGCACGTCCTCGTGCCCCGTGTTCTGGACCGACGGGCAGTACTTCGGCCCCGCCGCGATCGTCAACGCGCACCGGTTCATCTTCGACAGCCGCGACGAGGGCGGCACGCAGCGCCTCGAGATCCTCAACGACAAGGAGGGCGTCTGGCGCTGCCGGACGACCTTCAACTGCACCGAGGCGTGCCCGCGCGGCATCGAGGTCACGAAGGCGATCAAGGAGGTCAAGCGCGCGATGATCACCCGCGCGTTCTGACCGCACGACTCACCACGACGGCCCCGCCCGGGCGGCTCACCACCACGAGCGCCCGGCGCGGGGCCTCGTGCGTGCGGGCCGGGTCAGCGTCTCGCAGCGGCGGCGGCGGCTGCGGCGGCCGTCCGGTCGCGCCGCGGCGACGCGGCCGCCGGTGCACCCTCGCTGCCCGACGCGGGCTCCTCGGGGCCGTCGGGCGCCGCCTCCACCAGCGGCGGGTCCGCGGTCCAGGCGGCGGCGAGCAGCACGATGCGCGCGATCAGGTTGATCCACACGAGCAGGGTCACGATCACGGTGAACGACGCGAACAGCGCGTTGCGGCCGACGCTGCCCGCCACCACCGACGTCCCGAGGAGGCGCACCACGCCGATGCCGGTCGCGGCGATCAGCGCACCCCGACCCAGGTCGACCCAGTCGGGCCGCTGCCCCGCGAGCACGTACACGAGCAGCAGGAACGTCGCGGCGTCGACCACGAACGCGACGGCGACCCCGATGACCCGCACGACGACCGCGCCCGACTCCTCGACACCCACGAGCGCGAGGAGCCAGTCCGCCGCCGTGGTGACGCCGACGGTCAGGACGGCCGAGAGCAGCACGATGAACGCCATCCCGGCGAACCCGACGATCTCGCGCAGCTTGCCCGTGACGATGTTGCCCTGGCTCTCACCGAGCGTGTCGAACATGGCGCGGACCGCCGTGCGCAGCGCGGCCACGGCGGCCGTGGCGCTGACGAGCAGCACGACGACCGCGATCACCCCCGTGATGCTCAACCCGGCGTCCAGGACGAGGTCCTCGGGCTTCACGAGCCCCTCGCCGTCGCCGGTGTCGACGAGGCCCGGGAACGTCCCGGCCACGGCCGCCAGCACGTCGTCGCGCAGATCGACGTTGCTGCCGAGGACCGCCATGAAGATCGTGTAGCCGATCGTGAGACCGGCGAACACGGAGAACAGCGCGGCGTACGCGATGCCCCCGGTCAGCACTCCCCCACCGGCGGCGGAGAAGCGCGCGAGCGTCCGTGCGGCGCGCGTGTGCTGCCACCACGTGAACAGGGCCTTCGCCCGGGCCAGGATGCTCTGCTTGACCCGCTCGCCGCGCCGCAGCCCGGCTGCCACGTCCGCCGGGTCCGTGACCGCAGCGTGCGCCTTCCCGGCCCCCCGAGGGACGCCGGCCTCGTCGGGGCTCACCATGGTCCGACCCTAGGAGCAGGACGACCGCCCGGCATCCCCACGGCCCGAGGGGAGCTCAGCCCGCCGCGGACGCCGCAGGTGCCCGTCGCGCGAGCGCGAAGTCGCGCACCGGGCGCCACACCTCGTCGTCGCCGTGCTCGAACGACTGGATCGTCGCGACCTCGAACGACGCGTCGAAGTCGACGAGCTCGTCGAACGCCCGGTCGAGGCTCGCGTCCGGGACCTCGTGCGCGACCGTGACGTGCGGGTGGTAGTTGAACCGCAGCTCCTGCGCCAGCGGCCCCGAGCGGACGTCGCGCTCGAGGCCCTCGCAGCCGGCGATGCCGTCGACCACCTGCACGAACACCACGGGCGACACCGGCCGGAACGTCCCCGTGCCCCGCAGGTGCACCAGGAACGGCTCGTGCCGCGCCGCGACCCGGGTCAGGTGCTCCTCGACGAGTGCGACGTCCGCGAGGTCCACGACCGTCGGCCCGAGCAGTGTGATGTGCGGCGGGATGAGCGGCGCGGCCGGGTCACCGAAGCGCCCGCGCGCGGCCTGCAGCTCGGGACCGAACGGCGCGGGCACCGTGATCGCGACACCGATGCGGACCTGGTCCTCGGTGCGCGGCGGCAGCCTCACGCGCGCACCCGCACCCGCCGGCGGAGCAGCCCCGAGCGGTCGTAGATGCGCTCGAGCGTCGAGCGGGCGAGGTCCTGGGCACGCTCCGCGCCGTCGGCGAGCACCTCGTCGAGCGTCGCCGGGTCGGCGAGGTAGCCGTTCGCGCGCTCCTGGAACGGCTGCAGGAAGTCGACGACCACCTCGGCGAGGTCCTTCTTCAGGTCGCCGTAGCCGCGGCCCGCGTACTCGGCCTCGATCGTGGGGACGTCCCGGCCCGTGAGCGCCGAGTAGATCGTCAGCAGGTTCGCGATGCCGGGCTTGGCCTCGGGGTCGAACCGGATCTCGCGCTCCGCGTCCGTCACCGCCGAGCGGATCCGCTTCGCGACGACCTTGGGGTCGTCGAGCAGCTCGATGATGCCGTTCGGGTTCGCCGACGACTTGCTCATCTTCGCCGTCGGCTCCTGCAGGTCGTAGATCTTCGCCGTCGCGCGCACGATGTGCGCCTCGGGGACGACCGCCGTCCCGGCGCCGAACCGGGCGTTGAGGCGCTGCGCGAGGTCACGCGTGAGCTCGAGGTGCTGGCGCTGGTCCTCGCCCACGGGCACGAGGGCCGTGTCGTACAGCAGGATGTCCGACGCCATGAGGACCGGGTACGTGAACAGGCCCACGGTCGTGCCCTCGGCGCCGTAGCGCCCGGACTTGTCCTTGAACTGGGTCATCCGGCCGGCTTCGCCGAAGCCCGTGTGGCACGACAGGATCCACGCGAGCTCCGCGTGCTCGGGGACGTGCGACTGCACGAACAGGATCGACCGCGCGGGGTCGACACCGGCCGCGAGGTACTGCGCGGCCGTCCTGCGCGTCCGGTCACGCAGCACCGCCGGGTCGGGCGACACCGTGAGCGCGTGCAGGTCCACGACGCAGTAGAGCGCGTCGTACGACTCCTGCAGCGCGACCCACTGGGTCAGCGCGCCGAGGTAGTTGCCGAGGTGGAGCGAGTCGGACGTGGGCTGCATCCCCGAGAAGATGCGTGCTCGCTGCGTCGCAGAAGACATGGCGCCATTCTGTCAGGCGCGGAGCCGTGCTGAGGCCCAGGACGGGCCGGTCGCCGGCCCCGGCGGACCGGCCGAGCCGCGGGGACCGCCCGGACGGCTCAGGTGGCCTCGTCGTCGAACGGTGCGGGCTCCCCGGCCCGCAGGTCGGCGGCCGGACGTGCGCCGCGCGCCGTCGAGCCGTTGCGCGCCGCGTACGCCGCCGCCGAGCCGGCGACCGCACCGGGACGCTCGCCGCGGCCGGGCGTCACGTCGTCGAGCAGCGCCTCGCGGACGATGCGGCGCGGGTCGTACCGGCGGGGGTCGAGCGCCGCCCAGTCGACGTCCCGCACCTCGTCGCCGAGCTCCTCGTCGACGCGCTCCTTGGTGTCGCGCAGGAACACGCGCGCACGCCGCGCCCACCGGCCGAGCTGCTCGGCGTACGCGGGCAGGCGCTCCGGCCCGATGACGAGGACGGCGACGATGAGCAGGACGATGAGCTCGCCGCCGTTGATGTCGAACACGGGCTCAGGCTACCCCTGCGCCGCGGACCGGTCGCCGGCTCACTCCGGCGCCGACTCGTCGAGCACGACCCGCACGTCGCGCTCCTCCGAGCCGGTGCGCACGCGCAGCACGATCGTCTCGCCGGGGGTCTTCGCGCGGATCGCGACGATCAGCTCGTCGGGCTCCGTCACGGGCCGGCCGTCGATCGCGACGATCACGTCGCCGCGGCGGATCCCCGCACGGTCCGCGGGTCCGCGCGGCGTCACCGGCGGGGTGTCGCCCCGCTGCTCCGTGGCGACCTGCACGCCCTCGCCGGTGTACGCCTGGTCGAGCAGGACCCCGATGATCGGGTACGTCGCCGCGCCGGTCTCGATGAGCTGCTCGGCGGTGCGCCGGGCCTGGTTCGACGTGATGGCGAAGCCGAGACCGATGCTGCCCCCGGCCGAGCTCAGGGCGCCGGGTGGCTGCGCGATCGCCGAGTTGATGCCGACGACCTCGCCCGCCGCGTTGACCAGGGGGCCGCCCGAGTTGCCGGGGTTGATCGCGGCGTCGGTCTGGATCGCGTTGATGAACGCGGTCTCCTGCTCGCTGCCGGCGGACACCGGGCGGTTGAGCGCGCTCACGATGCCGGTCGTCACGGTGCCCTCGAGGCCCAGCGGCGCGCCGATCGCGATGACCGGGTCGCCCACCACGACGTCGTCGGAGTCCCCGAGCACGAGCGGCACCAGCCCGGACCGCTCGACCTTGAGCACCGCGATGTCGTACTCCGGCGTCCGCCCGACGATCGTCGCCGGCTCCTCGCTGCCGTCGGCGAACAGCACGCTCGTCGTCGCCCCGGCCGTCGCGCCGGACTCGACGACGTGGTTGTTGGTCAGGATGTAGCCGTCCTGGCGGAGCACGAGCCCGGAGCCGGTCGCGGTCCCGTCCGCGCCGACGACCTCGATCGACACGACGCTCGGCAGCACGGTCGCCGCGACGCCCGCGACGCTGTCCGGCGCACGGTCCCCGGCGCCCGTCCCGACGGCGGCGGGCAGCCCGGCGTCGGCGACCTGGCCGTCGTCGAGCAGCCGCGGCGCGAGGATGCCCCCGGTCGCCCCGGCCAGCAGCGCGATCACGGCGAGGGCCACGGCCCACCCGAACGAGAGGCTGCGGCGGCGCGCGGGGCGCTCGGGCGTGTCCCGCGGCGGCTCGGGCAGCGGCCCGGGGAAGCCGCCCTGCCAGGCACCGGGCTGCGGGGCACGGCCGGACGGCGCACGGAACGGGGCCGTGCCCGGCGCACCGTAGGGCGAGGCGCCGTAGGCGGACGCACCGGTGGGTGCTCCGTAGGCCGGTGCGGCGTACGGGGACGGCGCCGGGGCGGGTGCGGCGGGGCGGGCGGGCTGCGCGGGTGCCGGCGACGCGAACGACGGCGGCGCGAACGGGTTCACGGGCTGCTCGGGCGACGTCATCGGTTCAGGAGCGCTTCGGTCACGGTGTCCCATCCTCGGGTGATGCGGGCCGGCACCCCGTCGTCGAAGCCCTCGCCCGGGAACTCGGCGACGACCGACTCGACGTCGCGCGACGTGCTCGACGAGACGACCTCGACCACGGTGTCGCCCGACTGCCAGGCAGCGTGCCACGGATGCGTCGACAGGACGTAGACCGTCCGGTCGCCGAGCGTCCGGTGGGTCGCACCCTCGAGCGCGGCGACGTCGAGGCGTCCGTGCTGCTC
Organism: Cellulomonas sp. NPDC055163; assembly: GCF_053607065.1. Classification (NCBI taxonomy): domain Bacteria; kingdom Bacillati; phylum Actinomycetota; class Actinomycetes; order Micrococcales; family Cellulomonadaceae; genus Cellulomonas; species Cellulomonas sp. NPDC055163. The sequence continues at coordinate 108,638 of NZ_JBSGSU010000009.1, forward strand.
GGTCACGACGACCGTGCCGCCGGGCCCGGAGAGGTCGATCTCCACGGTGTCCCGTGCGTCGAGGCGCACCGCCGTCACGTCCCAGCCGGACGGCAGCTCGACCGGGCACGTCCACCCGCTCTCGCGCAGGCGCTCGAGCTGGTCGACCGTCGACGGGGCCGCGGCGGGCGTACCCCGGGTCAGCGCGGCCCCGGCGAAGCGCTGCGTGCCGGGGGTCGCCTCACCGAGGAGGCTCAGGGCCTGCGCCGGGTGGCTGGACGGCACGACGGGCGGCCGGTCGCCGAGCGCGAAGAGCATCGCGGCGACGGCCCCGACACCCGCGAGCGAGCCGGCGGCGATGCGGGCACCGGACCTGCGCCGCTCCAGGTCGCCGGTGAGGGTGCGCGGGTGACCGGTCAGGCGCGACCCGCCCGCCGGCGTCGGGCTCGCCGGGCCCGGGGACGCGAACGGGTCACAGCGCTGCGCGGGGGCGCGCGGCGGGGTGGTCGGCGCGAGCGAGAGCAGGCGCGCGGTCAGGTCGGCGGTCGGTGTCACGTCGTCCGCGGCGGCGAGCGCCCGGCGTGCGGCCCGGGCTGCCGCGAGCTCCCCGGCGCACTGCGGGCACGTCGCGACGTGCGCGAGCGCACGCTCGGCCGCGGCCGGCGCGAGCTGCCCGTCGGCCAGGGCGCTGATACGCGAACCCAGGTGGCTCACGGTGCCCCGACCCGCTCGGCCGAGCCTCCCACCGGCTCCGCCGCGCCCTCGTCGTGCGCCAGCGGGGCGCGGTCCTGCAGCGCGACGCGCAGCCGCGCGCGGGCCCGGTGGATGCGCGAGCGCACGGTGCCCATCTTGATGCCGAGGGTCACCGCGATCTCCTCGTACGACAGCCCCTCGATGTCGCACAGCACGACGGCGGCGCGGTAGTCGGGCGGCAGGTCGTCGAGCGCGCGCTGCACGTCGTAGTCGAGGTTGCCGTGCTCGAACGCGCGCTCGGGCGCGTGCGGGCCCTCGACCGCCGCGGGGAAGCGGTCGGCGTCGTCGCCCATCGCGTCCATCCGGATGCGCTGCTTGCGGCGCACCTGGTCCAGGAACAGGTTCGTGGTGATGCGGTGCAGCCAGCCCTCGAACGTCCCCGGCGTGAAGCTCGACAGCGAGCGGAAAACCCGGACGAAGACCTCCTGCGTCAGGTCCTCCGCGTCGTGCTGGTTGCCCGTGAGCCGGTACGCGAGGCGGTACACGCGTGCGGAGTGCACACGGACGATCTCCTCCCAGGACGGAGCCACCCACGGCTCGTCGGGGGTGGTGGTCGTCATGCGGTTCCTCTCGTCGTCCTGGAGACCCAGTGTCCCAGGACCGGGCGGGCCGCGCCTACCACGCGGGCGCGATCACCCGAGCACCGGGTGCGTGTCCTCACTCGTGCGAACGCCTTCGGGCGCGATTTCGTTCCGCCGGGTCGCGATCGGCGTCCCGCGGTCCGTCGGGGCGCCGGACTAGGCTCGGCCCGGAGGGCCCGCAGCCCGCGAGCGGACGGGGGCGACCCTCGCGCACGACACCGACGAGCCGAGGAGGCGGACCATCTCGAACGACAAGGCCCAGAGCTGGGTCTACTGCGAGGGCTTCGTGCCCGAGGACGCGACCCTGCTGCGCGCGCGCGAGCGCGCGGGCCAGCTCGGCTGCACACCCGTCCTCCCGGGGTCGGGCGCCGTGCTCAGCGTGCTCGCCGCCGCCGCGCAGGCCCGCGCCGTCGTCGAGATCGGGACCGGTGCGGGCGTCGGCTCGCTCTACCTGCTGCGTGGCATGCCCGAGGACGGCGTGCTCACGACCATCGACGTCGAGGTCGAGCACCAGCGCGCCGCGAAGCAGGCGTTCGCCGAGGAGGGGCTGCGCAGCACGCGCACCCGGACCATCTCGGGCCGCGCGCTCGACGTGCTGCCGCGCCTGACCGACGGAGGTTACGACCTGGTCTTCGTCGACGCGGACAAGGAGAACCTGCTCGGGTACGTCGAGCAGGCGCTGCGGCTCCTGCGCCGCGGCGGGGTGCTCGCGGTCGACAACGCCCTGTGGCACGACCGGGTCCCGGACCCCGCGCGCCGTGACGAGGTCACGACGATCGTCCGTGAGGTCGGCCGGGTCGTGCGCGAGGACGACCGGCTCGTGCCGGCGCTGCTGCCCACGGGCGACGGGCTGCTCACGGCCGTCCGGCGCTGAGCGCACGACCCCGCGCGGACCGGGGTCCGGACCCGTCAGTCCAGCGACGCCAGGTACCGCAGCAGGAGGCGCGCGCCGTAACCCGTCGCGCCCTCCGTGACCTCGTGCTTGTCCGACGCGGACCGCCCGGTGCCGGCGATGTCGAGGTGCGCCCACCGGCGGCCCCCCACGAACTCGCGCAGGAACAGCGCGGCCGTGATGGACCCGCCGCCGATCCGGCCGTCGCTCGGCACGTGCCGCAGGTCCGCGACCTCCGACCGCAGCGCGGGGCGGTAGTCCTCGACGAGCGGCATGTGCCAGACCGGCTCGCCCGACTCCGCGGCGGCGACCTCGAGCGCCGCGACGAGCGCCGGGTCGTTGGCGTAGAGCGCGGCGTGCTGACGCCCCAGGCCGACGCTCGCGGCTCCGGTCAGCGTCGCGACGTCGAGGAGGACGTCGGGCGCGAGCTCCGCGTCCGCCCACGCCAGCGCGTCGGCGAGCACGAGGCGCCCCTCGGCGTCGGTGTTCGCGACCTCGACGGTCGTGCCGCCGTAGATCCGCAGGACGTCGGCCGGGCGGTAGGACGCGGCGCCGACGTGGTTCTCGGCGAGCGGCAGGACCGCGGTGACGCGGTGCGGCACGCCGGACGCCGCGGCACCGAGCACGACGGCGAGCGCGACGGCGGCGCCCGCCATGTCGGTCTTCATCGGGACCATGGCCTCGCGGGGCTTGATCGAGAGGCCGCCGGTGTCGTACGTGATGCCCTTGCCGACCACGACGACGTGCAGCGGGGTCCGCCCGCCCACGGCGGTCGGGACGTGCTCGACGACGACGAGCCGGGGCGGCGAGGCCGAGCCGGCGCCGACCGCGAGGATCCCCCCGAAGCCCTCGGCGGCGAGCTCGGCGGGACCGCGCACGTGCACGGTGAGCCCGGCGTCGCGCGCGAGGCGGCTGGCCTCGTCCGCGACCCAGGCGGGGTTCTTGGTGCTCGACGGGGTGTTCGCGAGGTCGCGCACGAGCCACGTCGCGGTCGACCCGACGACGGCGCGCTGCACGGCGGCGGCGACGTCGAGGCCGTGCCCGGCATCGCCGCCCAGGACGAGCAGCTCCTGCGCGGGCGCCTGGCGCTGCTCGGACTCCGGGGTCGACGCCGCGGCGGTCGGCATGCGGTACGCGGCGAGCTGGTAGCCCTCGACGAGCGCCGTGACGCGCGCCACGGAGGTCGGCGCGTGCTCCGCGGCGACCGAGGTCACGACCCGGCCGAGCCCCCGGGTCGCCCGTGCGAGCGCGGCGCCCGCACGGCGCAGGTCGGTGGGCGTGCCCGTGCCCACCCCGACGAGCACCAGGCGCGACGGGAGGCCGGACCAGGGCAGCGGCGCGGAGCCCACGGGGCGCGGCAGGTGCACGGTGTGCGCCTCACCTGAGGCACCGCTGAGCCCGGCTCGTTCCGCGAGCTCCGCGAGGTCGATGCCGTAGCGCGCCGCGGCGTCCGCGGTCCCCGCACGGGGCTGCAGGTCCGTCTCGCCCGGCGCTGCCGGTGCGACGGGCACGGCGAGGGCGTCGACGCCCTCGCCGCCCAGGAGGTCGGTGGTCGCCACGGAACCCTCGACGAGGGTCACGCGGGGCGGCGTGCGCCCCACGGAGGCACCGCCGCGCGGTTCGGGTCGCAGCGTCACGACGTCAGGACACGACCGAGGTCAGCGCCTCACCCAGCTCCTGCGCCTCGACGGCGTTGAGCTCGACGACCAGGCGGCCACCGCCCTCGAGCGGGACGCGCATCACGATGCCCCGACCCTCCTTGGTCACCTCGAGCGGGCCGTCACCGGTCCTCGGCTTCATCGCGGCCATGGGGGGCTCTCCTTCACGTCGTTCCTCCCGACCGCCGGCCGCGGCGACGGCGGCGGCGTGGGCCGGGCACGTCGACCACGGCCGCAGGGGCCGGATGTCCAACGACCATTCTAGGTCACACGTCCGACCTGTCCGGGGCACTCGGGGCCGCGCGACCTGCGACGGCACCCCGACGGCACCCCGACGGCCCTCCCGGCGGTCGTCGCCGCAGCTGTCACGGGGCCGTCACGGGGGCCAGCCGGTCGGTGGTGTGAGCCGCCACATGTTGTAGACCCACACGACGTGGAGCGTCCCCATGAGCACGACCACGAAGGCGAACCACGTGCGCCGGGCCCAGGCGGGACGCGTCACGAGCCCCGCGGTCACCGCGCCGAGCGGGAACGCGAGCAGCAGGAAGCGCGCGATGCTGCTGCCCGGCTCGACCGCCGCGACGATGTAGAGCAGGTACGCCGCCGACCACGTGTGCAGCTCGTTGCCGAGCCGCCACGCCGCAGGGACCACGAGCGTCGCGATCACGAGCGCGAAGCCCGCGACCAGGACCCACGGCGCCCACTCCCCGAACCAGAACCGGGACACGTACCCCCACGGCTCGAACGGCGCGATCTCCCGGACGCCGCGCCAGGCGCCCTGCGTCTGGAGGTACCCGTCGGGCTCCCCCGTCATCCAGCCGCAGATCAGGGGCCACGCGACGCCCGAGACAGCCGCCGTCACGGCGAGCAGCCCGAGCCCCGCGACGTCCCGTCGCCCGAGCCGGTCCGTGCCGCGCCGCGCCGCCCACCAGCGCACCAGCGCGTGCACCACGACGACCACGGCCATGGGCAGCGCGACCGCGCGCGTGAAGCCGAGCGCGAGCACCACGAGCGACGCCCAGGCGTAGCGCCGCTCCACGACGAGCAGGAGCGCGGAGGCGACGAGCAGCAGCGCGAGGGACTCGGTGTACGCGACCTGCAGGACGGCGGCGGTCGGGAACAGCCCGAGCAGAGCGACGGTCGCGAGCGGGAGGCCCGGGCGCGCCGCGACGGCCCGCGGCGCACCGCGCTCGACGAGCCGGTGCACGACGACCGCGGCCACGCAGCCGAGTGCGAGCGCCAGGAGCGGGGCGACGACGTACCAGTCGGCGCGGGTCACGAGCATCACGACGCGCACGAGCATCGGGAACAGCGGGAAGAACGCCCACGGGTTCTGCTGGACGAGGCCGTCCTCGCCGCGCGGGAGCTCCGCCGGGTACCCGTCCTCCGCGATGCCGCGGTACCAGCTCGCGTCCCACATCAGGCCGGTGAACTGCAGGTACGACGGGCGGGCGCCGGTCCAGTAGTTCTCGACCTGGAGCTGCGCGACGACGACGAGGACGACGGCCGAGAACGCGCGTGTGACCGCGTACAGCGAGAGCGCCTGGGCCCAGCCGGGCCACGTCCGCGGGTCGGTGAGGCTCCGCGGCCGCTCCGGGCGCGGACCGGGAGCTGCCACCGCGTCGGTCGTGCTCGCCACCGGCGGGCCGTCGACCCGCACACCCGCGAGCGGGGCGCCGGTCGGCTCGGACGCCGTCGTGGCCGGCGGCTCGCCCGGCGCCGGTGCCGGTGTCTCGGTGCTCATGCCAGTCCTCTCACGGCGCGCACGGGCAGCGCGTCGCCTCGGATCGCCGCGACCATGTCGAGGGTCCGCCGGGTCGCGCGCACGTCGTGCACCCGGAACACCCGGGCGCCGAGCCACGCCGCGACCGACGTCGCGGCGAGCGTACCCTCGAGCCGCTCCTCGGGGGCGAGGTCGAGGGTCTCGCCCACGAAGTCCTTGCGGGACAGCGCCATGAGCACCGGGTGACCGAGCGCGACGAGCGCCTGCGTGCGCCGCACGAGGTGCAACGAGTGCCACGTGTTCTTGCCGAAGTCGTGCGTCGGGTCCACGAGCACGCCCCCCGGCGGGATGCCGAGCCCGACCGCCCGCTCGGCGGCGCGCCGCAGGGTCGCGACGACGTCGAGCACGACGCCGTCGAGCGGGTTCACGCCCGGACCGGTCGCGGCCGGCGGCGCGTCCGGCCGTGCGTCGGGCAGCGCGCCGGGCACCGGGTCCGGCAGCGGGTACTGCACGCGGAGCGGGTCGGTGCGCGGGGCCGCTCCCCCGGTGTGCGAGCACACGACGCCGAGCCCGTGCTCGGCGGCGACCTCGACGAGGCGCGGGTCGTGCCCGGCCCACGTGTCGTTCACGAGGTCGGCGCCCGCGAGCGCCGCGGCCCGGGCGACCTCGGCGCGCCAGGTGTCGACCGAGACGAGCAGGTCGGGGTGACGCGCCCGCACCCGCTCCACGAGCGGCAGCACGCGCGAGAGCTCCTCGGCGACGTCGACACGCGGACCGCGCCCGGCACGGACCCCGCCGAGGTCGACGAGGTCGGCGCCCTCCTCCTCGGCGCGCGCCACCGCGGCGTCGGCCGACCGCTCGTCGTGGCGCGCGGCGGCGTAGAACGAGTCGGGCGTGCGGTTCACGACGGCCATGACGACCGGGTGCCCGGGGCCGAACGTCCGGCCACGGAGCACCACGTCGGCGCCCGCCGCCGGCACCGTCGCGGGCGTCGGTGTGCTCATGCCGGGCTCACGTCAGTGTCCGCGCCGGGGTTGCAGCGGAGCCCCACCCACGCGCGGCCGAGGACCGCTGGGAACGGGTGCGCACGCCGGCGCCGTCACCGGTCGGGGCTCTGCTCGGCGGCGCGCTGGTCGGCCTCGAGCGCCTGCGCCGCCGCCCGCTCGGCCTCGCGCAACGCCGCGCCGTGGTCGGTGACGATCTTCACGGCCTCGTCCGCGTCGTCCGTGACGCGCAGGAGCTCGAGGTCGACGGCGCTGATCGTGCCGCGCCCGACGACCGGGCCGCGCAGCCAGTCGAGCAGCCCCGACCAGTAGTCGCTGCCCAGCAGGATGATCGGGAACTCGGTGACCTTGTGCGTCTGGACGAGCGTGAGCGCCTCGAACAGCTCGTCGAACGTCCCGAAGCCGCCGGGCAGGACCACGAACCCCTCGGCGTACTTCACGAACATCGTCTTCCGCGCGAAGAAGTACCGGAAGTTCACGCCGAGGTCGACGTAGCGGTTCATGCCCTGCTCGAACGGCAGCTCGATGCCGAGCCCGACCGACAGCCCGCCCGCCTCCTTGGCACCCTTGTTCGCGGACTCCATGATCCCGGGGCCGCCACCCGTGATGACCGCGTAGCCGGCCTCCACGAGCTTGCGCCCGACCGACTCGCCGAGCGCGTAGTCGGGGTGGTCGACGGGGGTGCGCGCCGAGCCGAAGACGCTCACGGCGGGGCCGACCTCCGCGAGCGCGCCGAAACCCTCGACGAACTCGCTCTGGATGCGCATGACCCGCCACGGGTCGCCGTGGATCCACGAGGCGCCCTCGGAGCGGGAGAGGAGGCGCTGGTCCGAGGTCTCGGACGGGACCTGGTCGCCGCGCAGCAGCACGGGACCCTTGCGGTAGCCGTCGCCAGGGCGGGCGATGCCGTCGTCACTCGTCATGGCACCGACTCTAGGCGGCCCGGCGCGGGGCCCGCGTGCCGACCCGGCGGCCCTCGCGCGCACCGCACCCGTCCGCACGGCGCAGGCCGGCGGGTCGCGGCGGTGCCGGTCCTGCGACGGCGCGCTCAGGCGGTGAGCCAGGACCTCAGCGCGTCGTAGCAGGACCGGAGCTGCCACACGGGCAGCCGCTCGTCGTCCTTGTGGGCGAGCATCGGGTCCCCGGGCCCGAAGTTCACGGCGGGGATCCCGAGCGAGGAGAACCGTGCGACGTCGGTCCAGCCGTACTTCGGGGCCGGGGCGCCCCCGGTGACGGCGAGGACCGCGTCGGCGAACGCGGCCGCCGTCGGGTCGTCGAGCCCGGGGCGTGCACCCGCGGCCGCGTCGGTGAGCACGACGTCGTAGCCGTCGAGCAGCTCGCGCACGTGCGCGAACGCCTCGTCGACCGAGCGCGACGGGGCGAACCGGTAGTTGACCGTGACGACGCAGCGGTCCGGGATGACGTTCGTCGCCGTCCCGCCGCTCACGAGGACGGCGTTGAGGCTCTCCCGGTACACGAGCCCGTCGACGTCGACGGACGTGGGCTCGTAGACGGCGAGCCGGCGCAGGACCTCGGCGGCGGCGTGGATCGCGTTGACCCCGGCCCACGCGCGCGCCGAGTGCGCCGCGACCCCCGTGAGCGTCACCTCCGCGCGCAGCGTCCCGTTGCAGCCACCCTCGAGCCCGCCCGCCGTCGGCTCGCACAGCACCGCGAAGTCGGCCTCGAGCCACTCGGGGTGCTCGCGCGCGATGCGGCCGAGCCCGTTGAGCGACGCCTCGACCTCCTCGTGGTCGTAGAACACCCAGGTGACGTCGCGCGTCGGCTCCGCGAGCGCCGCGGCCAGCGCGAGCTGCACCGCGACACCGCCCTTCATGTCGACGGTCCCGCGACCCCACAGCTCGGCGTGCGCGCCCTCGCCGACGAGCCGCGTCGGGAGGTTGTCCGCGAGCGGCACGGTGTCGATGTGCCCCGCGACGACGACCCGCGAGGACCGGCCGAGCCGCGTGCGGGCGACCACGGCGTCGCCGTCGCGCAGCACCTCGAGGTGCTCGAACGCGCTCAGCGTCGCCTCGATCGCGTCCGCCAGGGCCGTCTCGTCGCCGCTCACCGAGGGCACGTCGCAGATCGCGCGAGTCAGGGCCGTGAGGTCGGCCCGCAGGTCGAGCGGGGTCGCGGCGACCGTGGCCGGGGCGGCGGGCGACCCGGGGACGGGCCCGCCGGTCGAGGGCTCGGGCGCGGCGGGCACGGTCTGCGGGGCATCGGTCACGGCACCGACCCTACCGACGCGCCGTCTAGGGTTGTCGCCATGACTGCGCGTTCCGCCTGGGGCTTCGGGCTGGCCTCCGTGACCGACGACGGCACGACCCTCGACACCTGGTACCCCTCGCCCGCGCTGGGGACCGCACCCGAGGGGGCCGCCGCACCGGCCGCGCTCACCGCCGCCGAGCGCCGCGACGACGCCCGGGGGGTGACGACGCGGGTGGTGCTCACGGAGGTCGACCTGGACGCCGCGCCCGCGACCACCGCGGACGCCTACCTGCGCCTGCACCTGCTCTCGCACCGGCTCGTCGCGCCGCACGGGCAGAACCTCGACGGCGTGTTCGGCGTGCTGCCGAACGTCGTGTGGACCGACGCCGGCCCGTGCGCGGTTGACGGGTTCGAGGACACGCGCGTGCGCCTGCGCGCCGCGACCGGACGCCCCGTCACGGTGCTCTCGGTCGACAAGTTCCCGCGCATGCTCGACTACGTGGTCCCCTCGGGCGTCCGGGTCGCCGACGCCGACCGCGTGCGCCTCGGCGCCCACCTCGCCGCCGGCACGACCGTGATGCACGAGGGCTTCGTCAACTTCAACGCGGGCACGCTCGGGACGTCGATGGTCGAGGGCCGCATCTCCGCGGGGGTCGTCGTCGGGGACGGCAGCGACGTCGGCGGCGGCGCGTCGATCATGGGGACGCTCTCGGGCGGGGGGCGTCAGGTCGTGTCGCTGGGCCGCCGGACGCTGCTCGGCGCGAACTCGGGCCTCGGCATCCCGCTCGGGGACGACTGCGTCGTCGAGGCCGGGCTCTACGTCACGGCCGGCACCAAGGTCACGCTCGTCGGGTTCGACGACGCGGGGGCGCAGGACGGCACCGCGGCCCCGCGCACGGTCAAGGCACGCGAGCTCGCCGGCGCCTCGGGCGTGCTGTTCCGCCGGAACTCGCTGACCGGCGGCGTCGAGGCCGTCGCCCGCACCGGGGCGGGCGTCGAGCTCAACTCGGCGCTGCACGCCAACTGACCCGCGTGGCCCGTCGCTCCCGGCGCTCCCGCGCCTCTCGTGCGGGGTGCGCCGTCGTCGCGTGCGTCGCGGCGCTCGGCGTCGCGGTGACGGGCGTCGTGGTGCTTCTCCGGCAGGGCGACGGCCCGCCGGTGGTGGCGGAGCGGTGCGCCGCGGTCCTCGACGGCACCGCGTGGTACCTCACGCCCGAGCAGGCCGACAACGCCGCGCTCCTCACCGCGCAGGGGCTGGACCGCGGCCTCCCGGCACGTGCGGCGACGATCGCGATCGCGACCGCGCTGCAGGAGTCGAAGCTCAGCAACATCACCTACGGCGACCGTGACTCCCTCGGGCTGTTCCAGCAGCGGCCCTCGCAGGGCTGGGGCACGCCCGAGGAGATCATGGACCCGGTCCACGCGACCGGACGGTTCTACGAGGGCCTCGTCCAGGTCCCCGGGTACGACAGCCTCCCGATCACCGAGGCCGCGCAGGCCGTCCAGCGCTCGGGGTACCCCGACGCGTACGCGCAGCACGAGGGCCGCGCCCGCGCGTGGGCCTCGGCCCTCGCCGGCTGGTCGCCCGCGACGCTCACGTGCACCCTCCGCGACCCGGACGGCGCCGGCTCGCCGGAGACCTTCGCGCAGCACCTCGCGCGCGACCACGGGCAGCTGACCGTCTCCCCCGCGGCGGACGCGGCGGGTGAGCTCGTCCTCGACGCGCGCCCCGTCGGTGCCGGCACGCCGGAGGAGGACGTGCGGGCCGGCTGGGCCCTCGCGCAGTGGGCCGTCGCCGTCGCGCGGCCCGAGGCCGTCACGCGCGTCCGCACGCTCGACCGGGTGTGGGACCGCACCTCGGGCGACTGGGCCGTCGCGGACGCCCCGGCGCTGCCCGCGGGCGAGGTGCGCGTGACGCTCGCCGCCCCCTGACCGCGCAGCACGACACCTCCCCCAGGTCCGCGCCCCGGACAGCGCGACGGCCGCCGGGCAGCGTCCGAGGACACCGCTCCGACGGCCGCCGTGAGCCGTGCGAAGTCAGCGCTGCGACAGGTCCGGGTAGTCGCGCTCCGTCGCCCCCGTGTAGATCTGCCGCGGGCGGCCGATCTTCGTCTGCGGGTCCTTCATCATCTCGCGCCACTGCGCGATCCAGCCGGGCATCCGGCCGAGCGCGAACAGCGGCGTGAACATCGACTCCGAGAAGCCCATGGCCTTGTAGATCAGGCCCGTGTAGAAGTCGACGTTCGGGTAGAGCTTGCGCGAGATGAAGTACTCGTCGTTCAGCGCGATCTCCTCGAGGCGCATCGCGATGTCGAGCAGCTCGTCGTTCTTGCCGAGCGCCGAGAGCACCGCGTCGGCGCTCTGCTTCACGATCGCGGCGCGCGGGTCGTAGTTCTTGTAGACCCGGTGCCCGAAGCCCATGAGGCGGACGCCGTCCTCCTTGTCCTTCACGCGGCGCATGAAGTCCGTCGCGTCGCCGCCGTTCGCCTTGATCTCGTCGAGCATCTTGAGCACGGCCTCGTTGGCGCCGCCGTGCAGCGGGCCGGAGAGCGCGTTGATGCCCGCGGCGACCGACGCGTAGAGGTTCGCGTGGCTCGACCCGACGATGCGGACGGTCGACGTCGAGCAGTTCTGCTCGTGGTCGGCGTGCAGGATGAGCAGCTTCTCGAGCGCGTTCACGACGACCGGGTCCGACTCGTACTGCATGTACGGGACCGCGAACGTCATGCGCAGGAAGTCCTCGACGTAGCCGCGCGAGTAGTCCGGGTAGAGCAGCGGCTCGCCGCGCGACGTGCGGTGCAGGTACGACGTGATGGTGCGCGTCTTCGCGAGGATGAGGACCGTCGCGAGCTCGACCGTCTCCGGGTCGAACGGGTCGAGGGACTCGGGGTAGAACGTCGACAGCGCGTTGATCGCGGAGGACATGACCGCCATCGGGTGCCCGTTGCGCGGGAACGTCCCCATGAACGTGCGGAAGTCCTCGTGCACGAGCGTGTGCCGGTTGACCCGCTCGACGAACGCGTCGAGCTCCTCGCGCGACGGCAGCTCGCCGTGGATCAGCAGGTACGCGACCTCGAGGAACGTCGAGTGCTCGGCGAGCTGGTCGATCGGGTACCCGCGGTAGCGCAGGATCCCCTCGTCGCCGTCGATGTAGGTGATCTGCGACTCGCAGGACGCGGTGTTCATGAAGCCCGGGTCGACCGTGACCATCCCGGTGTCGCGCAGCAGGCTCGAGACCACGATGCCGTTGTTGCCCTCGGTGGCCGGGACGACGGGCAGCTCCCGTGTGGCTCCGTCCGCGATCAGCTGGACGGGGGCGATGCCGGCATCGGACATGGTGTTCCTCCCTGCGACTCGTGGGCTGTGCTCGGTGTGCGTGCCTGGTGTCGCGGCTCTCGGCCTGTCCGGCCGGTGGACGGCCCTCGTTGGCCACCCCGACGGTACCTGCGGGTGAGCCGTGATGACCAATCCTTGACGTCGCACGTATCACGGTGTGACCACGGTCACAGGGGTGAGCCCTACGCGCGTGACCAGGAGGACGTCAGGTGCCCGACGCGGCCAGCCGCCGGGCCGCCTCCGCGACGCGCTCGTCCGGTGCCGTGAGCGCGATGCGCACGTGCCCGGCCGCCGCCGCGCCGTAGAACTCCCCGGGCGCGACGAGGACCCCGAGGTCGGCCAGCCGTGCGACGACGTCCCAGCAGCCCTGCGACCGGTCCGCGGGCCGGGCCCACAGGTAGAGGCCCGCAGGTGACCCGGCGAGCTCGAGGCCCGCGCCGGCGAGCGCCGGGGCGAGGACCTCGCGGCGCCGCCGGTACCGCTCGCGCTGCGCGTCGACGTGCGCGTCGTCGAGCAGGGCCGCCGTCATCGCGGCCTGGACGGGCCCCGGGACGATCATGCCCGCGTGCTTGCGCGTCTCCAGCAGCCCCACGACGAGCGCGACGTCCCCCGCGACGAACGCGGCGCGGTAGCCCGCGAGGTTCGACTGCTTCGACAGCGAGTACACGGCGAGGAGGCCGGTGACGTCGCCGCCGGTCACCCGTGGGTCCAGCACGCTCGGCACGCCCCCGGACAGCCAGGGCTCCTCCCACGGCATCTCGGCGTAGCACTCGTCGGACGCCACGACGACCGGTCGCCCCGTCCGGTCGGCCGCCGCGCGGGCCGCCACGACGACCGCACGCAGCTCCTCGGCCGAGAGCACGCTCCCGTCCGGGTTGCCGGGCGAGTTGAGCCACACGAGCCGCACGTCGTCCGCGCCGGGCGTCGCCGGGTCGAGCAGGCGCACGGCGTCGCCCGAGGGCACCGGCGTCGCACCCGCGAGGCGGGCGCCCACGTCGTACGTCGGGTACGCCGTCGCCGGGTGCACGACGACGTCGCCCTCCCCGAGGCCGAGCAGCGACGGCAGCCACGCGACGAGCTCCTTCGAGCCGACCGTCGGCAGCACACCGGCCGGGTCCAGCCCGGGCACGCCGCGGCGCCGCGCGAACCACCCGACGACGGCCTCCCGCAGCTCACGGGTGCCGTGCGTCGTCGGGTAACCCGGCGAGTCGGCCGCCGCCGTCAGCGCGTCGCGCACGACCGCGGGCGTCGGGTCGACGGGCGTCCCCACGGACAGGTCGACGATGCCCCCGGCGTGCGTGCGCGCCTTCTCGGCGAACGGGACGAGGCTGTCCCAGGGGAAGTCGGGCAGGTCTCCGGTGCGCAGGCCCATCGGGCGCGCGGTCAGGCTTCGTGCACCTGGAGCGGGAGCGTCGCGATGATCGGGTGGTCCTTCTGGATCTCCCCCATCTTCGCGGCGCCGCCCGGCGAGCCCAGGTCGTCGAAGAACTCGACGTTGGCCTTGTAGTACTCGCTCCACTGCTCCGGGACGTCGTCCTCGTAGTAGATGGCCTCGACGGGGCAGACCGGCTCGCACGCACCGCAGTCGACACACTCGTCGGGGTGGATGTACAGCGACCGCTTGCCCTCGTAGATGCAGTCCACGGGACACTCCTCGATGCACGCCTTGTCCTTGACGTCCACGCAAGGCTGGGCGATCACATACGTCACGGTCGGTCCTCCCGGGGCCCGGCTGGGCGGTCAGGGGTGCCTGGCGGCCCGGGCCCCGGGTAGGGGTCGCAGGCCGTGGCACGGGTACGGCACCTAGTATCCACCAGGTGCGCTGGTCGGTGTCGTGGTGTCCATCACCGGGTGAGGTGTCGTGAGCGGCGCCGGGGAGCCCGGGGTCGCGTGGCGCGCCTGGGCCGTCGGCACGCGCGTCGTCGTGCGGCGCCGGCTCGACCCCGACGACGACCACCTCTACACCGACGTCCTCGGCGAGCTCACGCGGGTCGACGACGACGGCGTGCAGGTCGCCACGCGCCGCGGGCCGGTCGACGTGCCCGGGTCCGAGATCGTGCTCGGCAAGGTGGTCCCGCCCGCACCCCCACGCCGGCCGCGCTGAGGCGTCGCCGGCGCGTCAGCCCGCGGGCGCCGTCGGTGCCGCTCCGCAGATCACGCGGTTCTGCGGCTTGTACTTCCACGTGAACGCCTCGGTGTCCTTGAGCTGGCCCTCGAGGAACAGCTTGCGCGTCGTGGTCACCGTGAAGCCCGGGTTGCCGGCAGACTGCGGCTCGCACGTCGGCGACTGCGAGTACGTGGTCGTCGGGCTCACCACGCCGGAGCGCCCGCTCGTCGTCGACTCGACGGTCCAGTACTTCGTGCCCCAGATCCGCACGTGCACCCGCCCGCCCTCGACGTAGCCCTGCACCAGCGCGCCGTACGGGGTGTTGTTCTTCCACCGCATGTCGAGCGTTCCGGTGTAGATCGTCGCCTCACGACCCTCCGGGTAGCGCGCGAACCACTCCGAGTGCGGCCGGTGCTCGACGTCCTCGAAGCCCGCGAAGTGGGCCGCGTTGAACGTCGTCGTCGAGATCTGCGACAGCCCGCCGCCCATCCCGTCGACGTGCTCGCCGTTGACGATCACGCCCGCGGTCTGGAACCCGTTGGCCGCCGTGATCGGGCCGAGCGCCTCCGTGAGGCTGAAGATCTCGCCGGGCTCGACGAGCGTCCCGGTGATGTTCTTCGCGCCGTTGGCGATGTTCGCGGTACGTCGCGGCTCGCTCGTGAGGGGCGTCGAGAACTCCGACACGATCTCCTTGATGCCGAGCGCCTCGAGCTTCGCGGTCGACTCCGCCGGGTCCGTCTCGACCAGCTCGACGGCCGCGGTGCGCTGGTCACCGGTGGCCGCCGTCGTCACCGCCTGCGCGAGAGCCGTCGGCTCGAGCGTCGTCCCGGGCTTGCCCGGCACGATGACGGGCGCACCACCCTGGAACTCGAAGTGGGCGTCCGCCGACTCGGTGAGGAGGTTGGTCGTCCGCGCGAGGACCGCCTCGGAGAGCTTCGCGCCGTCGAGCTGGAGCTCGAGCTGCGACTCGACGGGCACCATGCTGGCCGCACCGGCGACCACGTCCGCGGGCAGCTCGACCCGCTGGCCGCCGACCTCGACGACCACGGGAGCCGCGACCACGCGCTGCGCGACGTTCGTCAGCGCCGCCTCGGTCTCCTCCTGCGTGATGTCGGGAACGACGGGCGTCGTGCGCAGCTCGAGCGGCTGCTCGTCCGTGAGCCACCGCGCCCGCAGCACCTCGACCGCGTCGTCCGCGTCGAGCGCCCAGCCGTCGGCCGCGTCCGTCGCGTGCGCCTCGCCGTCCGCGAAGACGACGCCGCCGTCCACGGGCGCGAGCGTGAGGGTCCCGGTGAGGTCGTCGACCGCCGCCTCGAGCGCCGACGCGTCGACGTCCGTGACGGGAGCGTGCTCCTCGACCCCGAACAGGTGCTGCCACAGCCGCTGAGGGCCGAGGTCGAGCCCCGTGAGCTGGTCGACGGTCTCGGCCGCGTCGAACGCGAGGCCCGCTGCCGCGGGGTCCACCTCCGCGACGACCTCGCCGGCCGTGACCGTGACGGGCGACGTCGCGGTGTCGCCGAGCTCCTGCTCGAGCTCGGCGCGAGCCTGCTCGGCCGGCATGCCGCCGATCTGCACGCCGGCGACGGTCGCTCCGCGCGGCACGCGGTCGGCCAGCGCGTACGCCGCACCCACGTAGGCCGCGCCGAGGAGGAGCACCACGACGCCGACGACGAGGAGCACCCGGGGCCAGCGCCGGCGCGGCTCGTAGTCGTCGAACTCGTCGATCGGCGACGGGCGCTGCTCCGGGTCCTCGCCGCGGGGCTGCGTCGCGCGTGCGTCGCGGTTCGGCGACCCGTGCGACGCGGTGGCCGAGCCGTCGCCGCGAGGGGACGCCGCGGGGGGCGTCGAGGCCCCGGCGGCGGACTGCGTGGCCGACGCAGGCGCGGCGGGGGTGGCCGCAGCCGCCGCGACCCCGGGACGCACTCCCCCCGTCGCTGCCGGGCCCGGGTACGCCGTCGTCGGCGGGCCGGCCTTGTCGCCGGCGGCGGAGTCGGGTCCGCTCGCGGCCGGCTTCGTGAAGGACGTCGGGGCAGGACGGGCGGCGCCTCCGGGCGCACCGGCTGCCCCGACCGCAGCGGCTGCCCCTGCTGCGGCGACGGGACGCGCGCCGCCCGGACGCAGAGCCGGCTCAGGCGTCCCGGCAGGCCGCGGGGACGCGGCACCGGACGCGGTCACCCCGGTGGCGGCGGACGACCCGGGCGCGGAGGTCGCGCCCACGGGCGCGGCGGCGGAGCGGGCCGCCGCGTCCAGCACGGGCGTGCGGACCGGCCCGGCGTCGCGGGTCGGCGCGGTGACCTCGGTCGGGGTGTCGTCCGTACGTGCCGGGGCGGTCCCCGGCCGGGTCGCGGCTCCCGCAGACGGCCTACCGCCCGACCCGGCAGCGGGGCGCGTCGGGTGCGGAGCCGCGGAGGGAGACGACGCGGCGGACGCCTGCTCGCCGGCGGGCTGACGCGCCGGGAGCGGCGTCCCCGCAGCGGGCGCTGCGGCGAGGGGCGCCGACGGGGAGGACTCGCGCGACACCTGCTCACCGGCGGGTCGACGCGCCGGTGACGGGCCTGCCGCACCCGGCGCCGCGGTCGAGGACACCGGCGGGGAGGACGTGCCGGGTGCCTGCTCGCCGCGGGGCTGACGCGCCGGGAGCGGGCCCGCCGCACCGGGCGACGCCGGAGCGGGCGATGCCGGAGCGGGCGATGCCGTGGCGGGCGCCGGCGTGGCGGGCGACGGCGTGGCGGGCGACGGCGGAGCGGGCGACGCCGTGGTGGGCGGAGCCGGAGCGGGCGACGCCGGAGCCGGCGCCTTGGCCGGGCCCGACGCGGGAGGCGCCGCCGGCGAGGGCACCGACCGCGAGCCGGAGGACGAGACCGGCGCCGGCGCGACGGGCGGGGTCGTCGCGGGGGTGGCCGCGGACTGCTCGGCCGCGGGAGACGGGCGTGCCGACGCCGGAGGCGCGGACGCGGGGGTGGGAGCGCTCGACGCCGGAGCGGCGTCGGTCGACGGCGTCGCCACGGACGCGGACGCGAGCGACCGGGCATCCCCGGTCCCGGGTGCACCGGGGGGGACCGACCGCGTCTGGCCGGCGACGGCTGGAGCGGCGGGAGCGGGGGTGCTCTGCGGTGCGGCAGCCGCGCGCTCAGGCGCCGACGGTGCCGTCGCGCCGGAGGGCGTGTGCTCCGCCGCCGCCGTCGTGGTCCGTGTCGGAGCGGGCGCAGTCGGTGCGGACGCCTCGGATGCAGGTGCGGCCGGCGCGGTGGTCGCGGGCGCGGGCGCGGTCGGCGCGGTCGCCTCAGGTGCTCGAACGGTCGGGGCGGCGGCCTCAGGCGCGGGCGCGGTGGGCGTGGTGGCCTCGCGCCCGGTGGGTGCGGCGGCCTCGCGTGCGGGCGCGGTCGGCGCCGACGCGCTCCGCCCCGGCGCCTCGGGTGCCGGCGCCGACGACCCCGTCAGAGCGGAGGCGGTGGGCGACGGAGCCGGGGGCTCACCCCGCCGCACAGCATCGGGCGTGGCGGACGTCGGAGCCGCGGGCTCACCCGACCGCACAGCATCGGGCGTGGCGGACGTCGGGCCCGGCACCGTGTCGCCCGACGTGGGCGCCTCGGGCGTCGCGGCCGAGTCGTCGCGCTCGGTGCTGCTGGCCATGGATCGTCCCCCTGCTGCTCAAACCAGGCGCGTGCTCGCGTCGGGCTCGATTCTACGGTCCACGTCGAACCGTTTCGTGCAGGGTCTGCCGCGGTTTCACCATCCACCCACGCCTTCGGCGCGAGCCCCACGCATCGGGTCAGGCGAGGCCGCGCGTGCGACCCCGCAGGTGCACCAGACCCCCGGTCGACGGGTCACCCTGCCGGGCCTCGAGCACGGTCCCGACGACGACGTCGTGGTCCCCCGCCGGGTGCACCGCGGCCGTCCGGCACTCGAACCACGCCGCGGCTCCCTCGACCCACGCCGCCCCCGACCGGGGAGCCCGCACGTGCGGGACGCGGTCGAGCTGCCCGAACGCGGGGCGCCCGGGCGAGGCGAGCCAGTCGGCGACGGGCGCCTGCGCGTCACCGAGGACGCTGAGCGTCCACAGGTCGACGTCGTCGAGCGCCTCGCGCAGCCGCGCGTCGACGTGCACGCAGAACAGCACGAGCGGGGGGTCGAGCGAGACCGAGGCGACCGAGCTCGCGGTGATCGCGTGGTCGACGCCACGCCAGCGGAGCGCGACCACCGCGACGCCGGCGGGCAGGCGGGCGACCGCAGCACGGTAGACGGCCGGGTCGACGGCGTCGTGGGCGGCGCCCGGGCCGTCGTCGGTCACCGGGCGGGAGGTGCGGGCGGGGCCGGGGGCCGCACGTCGCGGAACCAGGACCGCGGAGCGAACGCGGCGAGCCCGGTCGCGACGGCAGCACCGATGACCCAGGTCCAGCCCAGCAGGCCCTGCGCGGTCACCAGCACGTCGCCGCCCGGTCCCGGCTGCGAGAGCAGCTGCACCACGAGGAACAGCCCTCCGCCGAATGCGACGAGCGCCGAGAAGCCCGACCAGGCGCGCACGGTGACCGCCGAGGCCAGCACGAGAGCGAGACTCAGGACGAGGCCCCACGGCTCGACGGACCGGTGCATCGTGGTCCCGACGGCCGCCACGAGACCGCCGAGGAGCAGGGCGGCGGCGGCGCGCAGGACGGCTCCGCGGGTCAGGGGCTGCACGGCGTCAGGCTACCCGGCGCACACCGAGCGGCCAGCGCACCGGCCGCTCGCTGCCCGCGTCGGCGAACCGGTACGCCTCCGTCGAGAGCAGCGGCGCGAGGACGCCGTTGCTCAGCGCGTAGGCGCCCACGAGCGTCGCACCGGCGGCACGGCGCCGACCCGTGCGCGCGCCGGGGACCTCGAGCGCCGTGACGGCCTGCACCTGCGTCCCGTGCGCGCGCAGCGCGGCGACGACGCGGGGCAGCACCGGGGCGACGTCGACGACGACGTCGAGCTCGTGGTCGGGGACGGCGACAGTCGGGAGCGCGCCCTCGGGGTCGGGCAGCGTGAGGTGCGGGTGCGTGTCCCGCAACGCGGTGACGGCCGGCGCCTGCGCGAGCTCGGCGTAGGCGGAGCGGAGCGCGGTCGCACCGAGGGCGGCCACCAGCACGACGGCCTCGGCGTGCGGCGGGTGCCCGCCGGCGGCACGTCCCCACGCCGGGTCGGCGGCGAGCGCGACGGCGCGTCGGGTCACCTCGTGCGCTCGGACGTGGTCGGGGTGGCCGTAGCCGCCGCCCGGCTCGTAGGTCACGACGACGTCGGGGCGGCGGACCCGCAGCACCGTCGCGAGGCGGCCCGCGGCGTCGTCGAGGTCGACCGCGACGAACGCGTGCTCGGGCAGCACGTCGAGCCGCCCGGCCTGCGCGGTCCCGGCCCAGGCCATGCCCGAGTCGGCGAAGCGTGCGCCGGGTGCCCCCACGCGGTCGAGGAACACGTGGTCGGCGACGCCGAGCGCGCCCAGCGCGTGCGCGAGCTCCCGCTCCCGGTGCGCGGCGAGTGCCGCACCGTGGTGCTCGAGGTGGGCGAGCTCGTCGCCGATGACCTCGCCCTCCTCGCCGCGCGTGCACGTCACGACGGTCACGGGCAGCCCGGCGGCGGCCCACGTCGCGAGCAGCGCACCCGTCGCGAGCGTCTCGTCGTCGGGGTGGGCGTGCACCGCGAGGAGCCCGCCCGTGCCCGGGGCGGGGTGCGCCGGGACGGGCGCGCTCATCGCGTCAGGACTTCTTGCTGCGCGCGAAGGCGCGGGCACGCTCGGTCTGGTCGAGGATCACCTTGCGGATGCGCACGGCCTCGGGGGTGACCTCGACGCACTCGTCCTCACGGGCGAACTCGAGGGACTCCTCGAGGGTGAGGTGGCGCGGCGGGGTGAGGTTCTCGAACGTGTCGCTGCTCGCAGCGCGCATGTTCGTGAGCTTCTTCTCCTTGGTGATGTTGACGTCCATGTCCTCGTTGCGCGAGTTCTCGCCGACGATCATGCCCTCGTAGACCTCCTGCGTGGGGTCGACGAAGAACGACCCGCGCTCCTGCAGGTTGATCATCGCGAACGGCGTCACGACGCCCGAGCGGTCGGCGACGAGCGAGCCGTTGATGCGGGTCTCGATGTTCCCGACCCAGGGCTCGTAGCCCTCGGCGATCGACGAGGCGATGCCGGTGCCGCGCGTGTCGGTGAGGAAGCGCGTGCGGAACCCGATGAGCCCGCGGGCCGGGACCATGAACTCCATGCGGACCCAGCCGGTGCCGTGGTTCGACATGGTCTCCATGCGGCCCTTGCGCTGCGCGAGGAGCTGCGTGACCGAGCCGAGGTACTCCTCGGGGACGTCGATCGTCATGCGCTCCATCGGCTCGTGCACCTTGCCGTCGATCTTGCGCGTGACGACCTGCGGCTTGCCGACGGTGAGCTCGAAGCCCTCGCGGCGCATCTGCTCGACGAGGATCGCCAGCGCGAGCTCGCCGCGGCCCTGGACCTCCCAGGCGTCGGGGCGCTCGGTCGGCAGGACGCGCAGCGACACGTTGCCGATGAGCTCCTTGTCGAGGCGGTCCTTGACCTGACGCGCGGTGACCTTGTGGCCCTTGCCGCCCTTGCCGGCGAGCGGCGAGGTGTTGATCCCGATGGTCATCGAGATCGCGGGGTCGTCGACCGTGATCATCGGCAGCGGGCGCGGGTCGTCCGGGTCGGTGAGCGTCTCGCCGATCGTGATGTCCTCGATGCCGGCGACGGCGACGATGTCGCCCGGGCCGGCCGACTCGGTGGGGACGCGCGTGAGCGCCTTGGTCTCGAGGAGCTCGGTGATGCGCACGTTCTGCAGCGTGCCGTCGGCGCGGGCCCACGCGACGGTCTGGCCCTTGCGGATGGTGCCGTTGAAGAGGCGCAGCAGCGCGAGGCGGCCGAGGAACGGCGACGCGTCGAGGTTCGTGACATGCGCCTGCAGCGGCGCGGTCTCGTCGTACGTCGGGGCCGGGATCTTCTCGATGATCGTCTGGAACAGCGGCTCGAGGTTCTCCGAGTCCGGCAGGCTCCCGTCGGCGGGCTGCGTGAGCGACGCGCGCCCGGCCTTCGCCGCGGCGTAGACGACGGGCACGTCGAGGATCGCGTCGAGGTCGAGGTCCGGGACGTCCTCGTGCAGGTCGCTCGCGAGACCGAGCAGCAGGTCGGTCGACTCGTGCACGACCTCCTCGATGCGGGAGTCGGGACGGTCGACCTTGTTGACCAGGAGGATCACGGGAAGCTTGGCCTCGAGCGCCTTGCGGAGCACGAAGCGGGTCTGCGGGAGCGGGCCCTCGCTCGCGTCGACGAGCAGCACGACGCCGTCGACCATCGACAGGCCGCGCTCGACCTCGCCGCCGAAGTCGGCGTGGCCCGGTGTGTCGATGACGTTGATGGTGATGCCCTCGGGCGCACCCGCCGCGGCCGCCGCGGGACCGGTGTACCGGATCGCGGTGTTCTTCGCGAGGATCGTGATCCCCTTCTCGCGCTCCAGGTCCCCCGAGTCCATCGCGCGCTCGTCGACGTGGGCGTGGTCCCCGAAGGAACCGGACTGCCACAGCATCGCGTCGACGAGGGTCGTCTTCCCGTGGTCGACGTGGGCGACGATCGCGACGTTGCGCAGGTCGGCGCGCACGCTGGTGCCGGCGGGCACAGACATAGGAGTACTCATCTCAGGGTGGTGGGAGCGCGCCGCGTCATGAGGCGCCGATCGATTCTACCGGCACGCGCGGCGCGGGGCCTACGCGAGCCCCGGGCGAAGGCCCGCCCGGACGGCCGCGACCCCCGCCCCGGAGGCCGGGACAGGGGTCGACGGGTCGGCCGCAGCCGGGTCAGACGCCGCCGTCGACGCCGCCGCGGCCCGCGTTGCGCGCGACCTGCTCCGCGGCGAACGCGTCCTCGGTGCGCTCGACGCCCGAGCGGTCGGCACCGGGGACGCGGACGCCCGCGGCGACGAGCTCCTGCTCCAGCAGGCGGTCGCGCGCCTCGCGGCGGATGCGCTGCTCGGCGGGGTCCGGCACGGGCACGGCCGCGAGCAGCCGGCGCGTGTAGTCCTGCTGGGGCGCGCGCAGGATCTGGTCCCGCGGTCCGACCTCGACGAGCCGGCCCTTGTGCATGACCGCGATGCGGCTCGACAGGATCTCCACGACGGCAAGATCGTGGCTGATGAACAGGCACGCGAAGCCGTACTCGCGCTGCAGCTCCTGGAACAGGTCGAGCACGCGTGCCTGGACCGACACGTCGAGCGCGGACGTCGGCTCGTCCGCGATGAGCAGCTTGGGGCTCAGCGCGAGCGCACGGGCGATGCCGACGCGCTGACGCTGGCCGCCCGAGAGCTCGTGCGGGTACCGGTTGCGCATCGCCCGCGGGAGGTGCACCTGGTCGAGGAGCTCCTCGACCTTGGCGTTGAGAGCGGCACCCGAGGCGACCTTGTGCAGCTTGAGCGGCTCGCCGATCGACTCACCGATCGGGAGACGCGGGTTGAGCGACGAGCCCGGGTCCTGGAAGACGATCGAGACGTCCTGGCGCGCGGCCCGCAGCGCCTTCGGGTCGACGCCCTTGAGCTCGAGCCCGTTGACCTTGAGCGAGCCGTCCGCCACCGGGAGCAGGCCCACCGCGGCGCGGCCGACCGTCGTCTTCCCCGAGCCGGACTCCCCCACGAGGCCGACGACCTCGCCGCGGCCGATGGTCAGGTCGACCCCGTCGATCGCCCGGAACGCGGGCACCCGCCCCCGCGAGGGGTACTCGAGCACCAGGTCGCGCGCCTCGAGCGCCGGGACGGCGTCCTTGGTGAGGTCGGGCGCGGTGCGCGGGACCGCGGACGTGCCCGAGGTACCGACGACGTCGGCGCCGCCGGGTGTCGCGGCGCCGAGGTGCGGCACGGCGTCGAGGAGCTGGCGCGTGTACGGGTGCTGCGGGCGGTGGAAGATCTCCTCGACCGGGCCCGACTCGACGACCCGGCCGTTCTTCATCACGAGCACGCGGTCGGCGAGGTCCGCGACGACGCCCATGTCGTGGGTGATGAGGACGATGCCGGAGTCGATCCGCGTGCGCAGGTCACGCATGAGCTTGAGGATCTCGGCCTGCACCGTGACGTCGAGGGCCGTCGTCGGCTCGTCCGCGATGAGGAGCTTGGGCGAGCACGCGAGCGCCTGCGCGATCATCGCGCGCTGGCGCTGGCCGCCCGAGAGCTGGTGCGGGTACTTGTCGAGCGACGCGACCGGGTTCGGCAGGTCCACGAGCGTGAGCAGCTCGACGGCACGCTCGCGCGCGGCCTTGGGACCCACGTCGAAGTGCACCCGGATGGTCTCCATGATCTGGAAACCCACCGTGTACACGGGGTTCAGCGCCGTCATCGGCTCCTGGAAGATCACGGAGACGTCGTTGCCGCGGACCTTGCTCAGCTGGGAGTGCTTGAGCCCGACGAGCTCGCGCCCGGCGAGCTTGGCGCTGCCGGTCGCCCGGCCGTTCGGCGGGAGCAGCCCGATGAGCGACATCGACGACTGCGTCTTGCCCGAGCCGGACTCGCCGACGATCGCGAGGACCTCGCCCGAGCGCACCTCGTAGCTGACGCCGACCGCGGCCGGGAACCACTCGTCCTCGACGAAGAACTCGACGCCGAGGTCGCGGACCTCGAGGATCGGGGCCTTCGCGGCGGCACTGGGGGGTGTCTGTGTGGTCACGGTCTGACCGAACCTTTCCGTGGACGATCTGCGAGCATGGCCGCATGGATCCGGCCGACGACGTGGAGCTGCGGCCGGGCTTCGGCCGGGTGCTGACGTACGGGACGTGGCTGGTGTGCGCCGTGACGGTCGTGACGACGGCGCTGGACGACCCCGTCGAGGGGCTGCGCGTCGCCGCGCCCGCGGCCCTGGTGGCCGTCGTGGTGTGGGCGCTGTTCGGGCGCCCGGCGGTGCTCGTGACGCCCGCGGGTGTCGAGCTCCGGAACGTGCTGCGCACGGTCGAGCTCCCGTGGCCGACGATCCAGCTCGTCGACACCCGGTACGCCCTGACGCTGCGCACCGCGTACGGGACCTACGCCGCGTGGGCGGCACCCGCCCCGAGCCGCGCGACCGCGCTGCGCGCCGGGCCCGGGGACCTCGCCCCCGTGCCCGGCTCCGCACGCGCTGCCGGCGGGGCGGTCCGGCCCGGCGACCTGCCGAGCACCCCGTCGGGCGAGGCCGCCCTCGTGGTGCGCCGGCGCTGGGAGCAGCTCCGCGACGCCGGCCACCTCGACGACCCCCGCCTCGAGCGGGAGCGACCGCGCGTGCGCTGGCACGTGCGCACGCTCGTGGCGGTCGCGGTGCTGGGCACCCTGACCTGGGTCGCGCTCTCGGCGTGAGCGCAAGTCAGGCCTTCGCCATCTTGCGCTTGCTCGGGATGCGGCGCTGCCGCGGGTCGAAGGCGTCGCGCAGGCCGTCACCGATGAAGTTGATGCAGAGCGCGATCGACACGATGAACAGGCCGGGCCACCAGAACAGCCAGGGTCGCGTCGCGAACGCGCTCTGGTACTCGCTGATCAGGTTGCCGAGCGAGACGTCCGGCGGGTTGATCCCGAAGTTCAGGTAGCTGAGCGCGGTCTCGAGCAGGATCGCCGACGCCATGACGAGCGTCGCGTTGACGATGATGACGCCGACCGCGTTCGGCAGGATGTGCCGGAACATGATCCGGCCGTTGCTCGCACCGGCGACCCGCGCCGCGTCCACGAACTCGCGCTCGCGCAGGGCGAGGAACTCCCCGCGCACGAGCCGCGCCATCGACGTCCAGGTGACCACGGAGAGCGCGAGGGCCAGCCCGATCGCGCTGCTGCCGCCCACGAGGCGGCCGAGGATCGCGCCGATCATGATGACCGGGATCGTGATGATCATGTCGGTGAACCGCATGAGCAGGTTGTCGAGGCGGCCGCGGAAGTACCCGGCGGCCGCACCGACGACGATCCCGATCGTGGTGCTCAGGAGCCCGACGATGAACATGACGAGCAGGGACGTCTGGGTGCCGCGCATGACGCGCGCGAAGCCGTCGCGGCCGATGTTGTCCTGGCCGAACGGGTGGTCCCCGATGTGGAACCCGCCCTCGAACCCCATCGTCGGTGCACCGCCCGCGTTCGTGATGGGCGGCAGGTCGCTCGTCGTCCACTTCCACCAGCCGGGGATGGGGCCCCAGCCGATCGACGTCGTGGCGAGCAGGATGATGAAGAGCAGGACCGCGGCCGAGGTCATCGCCCCGCGGTGGCGCAGGAAGCGGCGCAGGACGATGCGGCCCTGGGAGAGGCCCTCGACCTCCTTGAGCTCGATCGCGTTCTCGAGGTTCTCGACCGGGTCGTGGTGCCCGGTGTCGGGCTCGAGCGCGTGAGGAGGCGGCGTGGTCATGCGTTCACCCGGATCCTGGGGTCGAGAGCGGCGTAGACGAAGTCGACGATGATGTTGGCGAGGACGAGCAGCGAGCCGGCGACCACGAAGTAGCCCATCACCGGGTTGGCGTCCGATGTCTCGAGCGCCTGGAGGAACATCGTCCCCATGCCGCTCCAGGCGAAGATCCGCTCGGTGATGATGGCGCCGCCGAACAGCGCGGCGATGTCGAGCGGGACCACCGTCGCGAGCGGGATGAGCGCGTTGCGGAACGCGTGGCGCACGATCACGACCCGCTCCGGCAGGCCCTTGGCGCGCGCGGTGCGGATGTAGTCCTGGTTCATGACCTCGAGCAGGCTCGAGCGCGCGTAGCGCGTGTAGGCCGCGAAGGAGATGAGGATCAGCGCGATCGTGGGCAGCAGGAGGTGCGTGAACGTGTCGAGCGTCGAGACCCAGTAGTCGCCCTTGAGCCCAGGGGTCTGCGAGCCGATCGTCGCGATCGGGCGGCCGTTGATGCGGCTCGAGCTCGAGTACACCTGCCATGCGCCCATCACGCGGTCGATGTACAGCAGCGCGCCGACGCCGATCCCCGTGAGCGCGGCCGCGCGCATCGACAGCGCGCGGTCCGGGCCGCCGAACAGGTAGCCGACCACGAGGCCGACCACGATCGTGAGGACCGCGAGCCCGAGGATGAGCGCGGTCGTCGCGTCCGCGAAGACGTACTGCAGCGGGACGTACAGCACGACGCCGAGGACCGCCATGGTGAGCGCCGAGAACAGCGCGCGCCGGTTGCGGGTGCCGGCGGTCAGCACGCTGATGCCGTAGGCCATCGCCGCGCCGAGCACGCCGATCACGACCGGCCCCAGCGCGGGGTCGAGCAGCCAGGCGCTCGCGGACAGGTACGCCATGGCGGCGGCCGTCGCGACGGCGGCCGAGGCGAAGGTGAGGAGGCGTCGGCGTGCGTCACCCGCGACGAGCGCCGACCACACGAGCCCGCTGACGACGGACGCGCCGACGATCACGGGCACGGAGAACGTCGGGTCGCGGAGGAAGTCGTTGAAGCCGATCGCGCCCCAGGTCTTGAGGAGCACCGCGACCCAGAAGGACGGGAGCGAGTACAGGACGAACGACATGAGCGTGACGCCGTAGTCGAAGCCGGTGTACTGGCGCAGGGCGCTCGAGATGCCGACGATGACGCCGAGGCCGATCGCGAGGAGCGTCGAGGCGAGGACGAGCTGGAGGGTCGAGGGGACCGCGGTCGCGAGCATCGACGTGACGGGCTGGTTGGTCACCCAGCTGTTGCCGAGGTCGCAC
This sequence comes from Cellulomonas sp. NPDC055163, assembly GCF_053607065.1. Classification (NCBI taxonomy): domain Bacteria; kingdom Bacillati; phylum Actinomycetota; class Actinomycetes; order Micrococcales; family Cellulomonadaceae; genus Cellulomonas; species Cellulomonas sp. NPDC055163. Next base: position 135,521 of record NZ_JBSGSU010000009.1, read on the forward strand.
ACGCCGACCACGCAGCCGCTCGCCCCCCGCAGCCACTTGAGGTACCGGATCGCCGGTGGCGTGTCGAGGTCGAGGGCCTGGACGCGCGCCTCGATGAGCGCCTCCTTGTTCGGGGAGGTGCTCGTGCGGAGGTCCTCGAGCGGGTCGATCGAGTACGCCAGGAGCATGTACACGATGAACGTCGCGCCGATCAGGACGATGATCGACGAGATCAGCCGCCGTCCGATGAACGCGAGCATCGGTGCCCCCGCATGGAGCCGGGTGACGACTCCGGACGCCCGGGGTGGGGGCGCCGCGGACTCGATCTCGGCACGGCTCGTCACTGTGGTGGCCATGGAATTCGATCCTCGCAGCTGTGTCTGGTGAACTTCGTGATTCTACGCGTGGCCGGTGCGGCCCGCGCAGAGCTGGGGACGGCGACGCCCCGTGCGCCCCGCGTGCGCCGGTAGGCGCCGGGCGTGCGGCGGGGGCACCGAGACCGTGGCCTCGGCACCCCCGCCGTCGGACGTCGTTCTAGGTCGACTCAGAGGTCCGGTCAGGACTCCGAGGAGACCTCCCACTCCCAGAAGTTCCAGAAGATGGTCGGGGACAGCGGGATCGTCGAGACACCCTGGAGCACGTCACGCGAGGCGACGACACCCGGGAACTGGAAGATCGTGACGCCGAACGCGGCCTCGTTGAGCTTCGTCTCGATCTGGGCGACCAGGTCGGCCTCGGCGTCGGGGTCCGTGTTGGCCCGCAGCTCCTTCCACAGCGCGTCGACCTCGGGGTCGGAGTAGCCGTAGAAGTTGTTCTGACCACCGGTGATGAAGTTCGCCTCGGAGTTCAGCGCGAACGTGTTGGTGGACTGCCAGCCGAACAGCGCGGCGTCGTAGCCCGTGCGGTCGGTGTCGAGGCGGTCGCCCCAGTCGGTGCTGCTCGCGTTGATGACGTTGAAGCCGGCCTGCGCGGCGGAGGCCGCGATGAGCTGGAACTCGTTCTCGCGGCGGACGTTGCCCTGGCCGAACATGAGGCGCACGTCGACCGCGGGGACGCCGACCTCGGCGAGGAGCGCCTTGGCACCGTCGATGTCGACGTCGGTCCACAGCTCGGACTTGTTGTTGGCGACGACCTCGTCGTACGCCTCGGAGCCCGGGACGTAGATGAACGAGTCACGCGTCTCGGCGTCCGGCTGGAGCGGCTTGATGAGCTTCTCGATGATCTCCTGGCGCGGGATCGTCTTGAGGAACGCCTGGCGGACCTTGAGGGCCTTCGCCGCGTCGCCGCCGTAGGTCGCCGCGTCGAAGGGGCCACCGTTGGTGAACTGCAGGTCGACGTGCTCGAACGTGCCCTCGGGCGCGCCTTCGACGTTGACGCCCTCGAGCGTGTCGAGCGTCGCGAGGACGTCGACCGAGGACTGCGGGGCGATCAGGTCGAGCTCACCGTTCTGGAGAGCGGTGACCGCGGCGAGCGGGTCCTCGTTGTAGCGGACCGTCACGGAGTCGACCTTGGGGGTCGGGCCGGCCTTGTAGTCGTCGCGCAGCTGCAGCGTGAGGTACTCGTTCTCGACGAAGTCCGTCAGGACGTACGGGCCGGACGCGAGGTACTGCAGCTCGTTGTCCGGCATCGAGGTGAAGTTGAAGTCCTCGTTCCAGCTCTTCGAGAGCGGGCTCAGGGCCGCCGCGTCGTTGTTCGTGAACGCGTCGATGACGGCCTGCTTGCCCTCCTCCGGGTCCGTGATGTCGAGGCCGAGGGCCGCGACGGCGTGGGCCGCGACCGGAGGCATGTAGAACGAGACCTCCCAGTCGGAGCGGGGCTCGCTGTAGGTCAGGGTGAGCGAGCGGCCGTCGTCGCCGATCTCCGGCGTCTCGGTCACGACGTTCATCGCCTCGGAGGTGCTGTTGAAGAACACCCCGGCGTCGACGACGTCCTGGTTGGTGACGTTGCCCTCCTCGTCCGTCTCCGGCTCGACGGAGTCGAACTTGTCGTTCTGGGCGCCCCAGAACAGCAGCAGGTCGGCCGCGTCGACGGGAGTGCCGTCCGACCAGGTCACGCCCTCGTTGACGGTGTACTTGACCGTGAGCGGGTCCTCGGTGACGACCTCATACGTCCCGAAGTCCTCGTTCTTGGCGATGTTGAGGTCGCCGTCGTAGTACCAGAACCCGTTGCCCGCCGTCATGTAGATGATGTTGGCGTTGGCCGTCGCGTTGCCGGAGGCCGTCAGGTTGTTCTGGGAGTAGAACGGCTGGTTCCACCCGACGTTGACCGAGGTGGTCTCCTCGATCTCACTCTCGGCCGGGCCCTCGCTGGTGCATGCCGACAGCACCAGGGCGCCTGTGGCCGCTACCGCGACCACGGCGCTCGTTCGCCTGATCTTCACTGTTCCTCCTGAAAAGGTGGCGCACGCCTCGCTGGGCGGGGGCGGCTCCGACGCGGGCCGGGCCGTCCCGCACGCGGGCCGTGCTGCCGTGGGATGTGGTCACGCTAGCCAAGCGACTCACGACAAACGGGGCACCGTTGCCCCGGACCCCCGATCGTTACCCGATTGATACTGGCCGGTAGTGTCCACCATACGAGACTGACGCCGCGGAAACATGGGGGAAACGCTCCCGTCGCGCGCACGACCCACGGCGGGCGACTCACCAGCCTACGTCGTTCGCCCTGGTCACTGGCCAGAGCATGCCTCCCAGTGTGGTAGAGAAGCCGGCATCTCGCGCGCGCTGGCCCCACGCCCGCCCCGGTCCGGGCCGGCAGCGTCGGGACACGCCCGGCCGCGCCCACCCCGCGACCCTGCGACCTCCTCGGCCCTCGCCGCGCCGGACCGACGCGACGTGGCTAGCGTCGCCGCATGACTCCCGTGTCCCGCGCCGTCGACGCGCTCATCGGCCAGTACCAGGCCCGCCTCTCGCCCCGGAAGGGCTGGTCGTGCGCCCACCGCGTCGCGCACGGCGACGCATCGTGCTCGGCCGCGGTCCGTGAGCTCGTCCGCGGCCGGGGCGTCGTGCGCGCGCTCCTGCCGACCGCGACACGGTTCGTCGCGTGCTACCAGGCGTCGCGCCTGCTCATGGCGAGCGACGTGCAGGGCGTGTGCTGCTGCGGACCGATCCCCATCCCGTTCCGCTTCTGACCTCGCGGTTCGGCCCTGGACCGGGTCGCCGGACGTTCGGGTGGACAGCCGCCCAGGACCGGAGCAAGGTGAGGAAACGGCGGAAGCAGACCGCCGCGTGGACCCACGACGAGGTGGTGACCGATGGCGCGACTCTCCGACGTCGCGATGTCCCGGCGGCAGGTGCTCGGGCTCGGAGCACTGGCGGCGGGAGCCGGGTTCGGCCTGAGCGCGTGCGGGTCTCCTGTGCCGCTCGCGAGCTCCGGCCCCCCGCTCGACGGCGAGTACACGGGCCCGCCGGTGCAGCTCGAGTACTGGAACGGGTTCACGGGTGGCGACGGCCCCGCGATGCGGGAGATCGTCGCCCGGTTCAACGAGAGCCAGGACCTGATCCGCGTCCGCATGAACGTCGTCCAGTGGGCGCAGTACTACCAGCGCGTCGTCGCCGCGGTGCACGCCGGCAAGGGTCCCGACATCGGGGCCATGCACGTCGAGCAGCTCGCGACCCAGGCCGCGCGGCAGACGATCGCCCCGCTCACCGACATCGTCGACGAGCTGGGCGTCAGCGAGGACGAGTACCCCACCGAGGTCTGGGAGCGCGGGACGTACGCCGGCGAGCGGTACGGGATCCCGTTCGACGTCCACTCGCTCGCGTCCTACGCGAACCTCGACGTCCTCGAGACGAACGGGGTCCGCGGGCTGCCCGAGGCGCGCCAGGACTTCGAGGCGAGCCTCGCGACACTGATGGGCGCCGGGGTGCAGAACCCGTTCTGGGTGCCGAACCGCTGGCCAGCTCACCTGATCTTCCTGTCGCTGCTCTGGCAGTTCGGGGGTGAGCCGTACTCCGAGGACGGCAGCTCAGCGACGTTCGACAGCGAGGCCGGCGTCGAGGCGCTGCAGTGGCTCGTGACCCAGATCCAGACGGGCGTGAGCCCGGAGAACGTCGCGCCCGACTCGCAGTACACCGCGTTCAAGAACGGCGAGGGCGCCTACACGTGGGACGGCATCTGGCAGATCAACGACCTGCTGACCACCGCGCCGGACCTGCGCTGGGGGCTCTCGCCCATCCCGACGATCGGTGAGCAACCGGCCGTCTGGGCGAACTCCCACCAGCTCGTCATGTTCAAGAGCCGCGCGCCGGACGACGACCGGCTCCTCGCCACGAAGACCTTCATGCGCTACCTCGTCGAGAACTCCGAGGTGTGGTCGCAGGCCGGGATGGTGCCCGCTCGCGCGTCCGCCCGGGAGAGCGAGGAGTTCCTGGCGAGCCCGCAGGCGACCATCGCCGAGGCGGTGCCCACCATGCGGTTCCTGCCCTCGGTCGCCGCGATCGGCGAGGTCCAGGCGCAGACGCTCGAGGTCGGGCTCGCGAACGCGATCCTCGGCCGGCAGTCGCCGCAGGAGGCCCTCGCGGGGGCCGCGGCGCAGGCGAGCCAGCTCATGCAGTCGAACCTGCGGAAGTTCGAGGGGTGAGGGGGAGGTCATGGCCGACATCGCCGTAGGACGCCGTCAGGGCACCGCCGCAGGGACCACCGCGGACACCGCAGCTCGCGCGAGCGCGAGCACCCGGCAGCGGGACAACCGGGACGGGTGGATGTTCCTCGCGCCGTACCTCGTGCTGTTCACGCTGTTCGTGCTGCTGCCGCTGGGCTGGGGCATCTGGATCAGCCTGCACGACTACGACTACACGCTCCCCGACAAGCCGTTCGTCGGGCTCGACAACTACTCCGGCCTGATCACGGGCGACTCGGCGTTCGCCGCGACGTTCTGGCGGGCCATGCGTGGCACCGGGATCTTCACGCTCGCGTCCGTGCCGCTCCTGCTGGTCCTGCCGCTGCTCGTCGCGCTGATGATGAACCTCAAGTTCACGGGCCGGAACTTCTTCCGCGCCATCTACTTCGCGCCCTACGTGCTCGGCGTCGCGGTCGTCGCGGTCCTGTGGCGGTACCTGCTCGACACGAACATCGGGCTCGTGAACCAGTACCTCGGGGCTGTCGGGCTCGACTCGACGATCCCGTGGCTCACGCAGCTGCCGTGGGGCTGGATCTCGCTCGTCGGGGTCACCGTCTGGTGGACCATCGGGTTCAACGCCGTCATCTACCTCGCGGCGCTCCAGGACATCTCCCCCGAGCTCTACGAGGCGGCGAAGATGGACGGTGCGAGCGCGCTGCAGCGGTTCCGGAACGTCACGCTGCCCGGGCTGCGGCCCGTGCTCCTCTTCGTCACGAGCGTGACGATCATTGCGAGCGTCAACATGTTCGGGCAGAGCTTCCTCATGACGCAGGGCGGCCCCGGCACCGAGACCCGGACGGCGATCTACCAGATCGCCGACACCGGCCTGACGAACTTCAACTCCGGGATGGCGTCGGCGATGTCGATGATCTTCACGGTGTTCCTGGCCATCGTCTCGATCCTCGTGTTCGTGCTGTTCCGCGAGCGCGAGGGCAGGCGCACCGCCACGACGGAAGGGGACGCGTGATGGCCGTCGCAGCAACCACGACCCGGCAGGACCGCCCGGTGCGCCCCGACGCGCGCCGCGGCAACGGTGCGACCCGCGCGCTGCTCTACGTCGCGCTCGGCGTCCTGAGCCTGCTGTTCATCTCGCCGCTGATCTACATGGTGTCGACGTCGTTCAAGACGACCGCCGACGCCGCCGCGACGACCCCGCAGTGGATCCCGGCCAACCCGACGCTGCAGGCGTACGAGTCGGTGCTGACGACCGAGGGCACGCCGGTGCTGCGCTGGCTGCTCAACAGTCTCGCGTCCGCGACCGCGCAGACCCTGCTGGTGCTGATCACGGCGTCGATGGCCGCGTACGCGCTGGCCCGGATCGACTTCACCGGCAAGCGCTGGGTCTTCGGGCTCATCATCGCGACGCTGTTCGTCCCGCCCGTGATCCTGCTCATCCCGAACTACCTGATCGTCGGGCGGCTCGGTTGGCTCGACACACTGCTCGCGGTGATCGTGCCCGGCGCCGCCGGGGCCTTCGGGGTGTTCTTCCTGCGGCAGTTCTTCCTGAGCCTGCCCGTGGAGCTCGAGGAGGCGGCGTTCATCGACGGCGCGACCCGCTGGCGGACGTTCCGGCAGATCATCCTGCCGCTGTCGCGCCCCGCGCTCGTGACGCTCGCGCTGCTGTCGTTCCTGACGAACTGGAACGACTTCCTGTGGCCGGTGTACGTGCTGTTCTCCCCGGAGAACCAGACGCTCCCCGCGGGGCTGTCGACGCTGCAGAACGCGAACGCCGTGCGCTACGACCTGCTCATGGCGGGCGCCGTGATCGCGAGCGTGCCGGTGCTGCTCATCTACATGGCCGCGCAGCGGTACGTCGTCGAGGGCGTCGGGCGCGCCGGGCTCAAGGGATGACGGCGGCTGCCGGGGCGCCCGGGTCCGGCTCGGGCGCGACCGCGCGGGAGTACACCAACCCCGTGTGGGACGGGTACTTCGCCGACCCGTTCGTGCTGCGCGCCGCCGGCCGGTTCTGGGCCTTCGGGACCGGCGGCGGCGAGCACGCGCAGGAGCTGCTCGGGCTCGTGTCCGACGACCTCGTCACCTGGCAGCCGCACGGCCCCGTGCTCGACGCGGCGACGGTGCCCGAGGGGCGCCCGCACCACTGGGCCCCCGAGGTGATCGAGCACGAGGGCCGCTACCTCCTGTACTACTCGGCGGGGCTCTACGACACGGGGCACCGGATCCGCGTCGCCGTGGCCGACCACCCCGGCGGCCCGTACCGCGACCAGGGTGTCGACCTCACCGGCGACGAGCCGTTCGCGATCGACCCGCACCCGTTCCGCGACGAGGACGGCGCCCTCTACCTCTTCTACTGCGTCGACCGGCTCGCGGGGGAACGGGTCGGCACGGTGGTCGTCGTCGACCGGCTCGTGAGCCCCACGCAGCTCGCGGGCGACGCCCGGCCCGTCGTGACCGCGTCGAGCGACTGGCAGCTGTTCCTCGCGAACCGCTCGATGTACGACGCGGTGCGCGACTGGTACACGTGCGAGGGTGCGTTCTGCGTCCGTCGCGGCGGACGGTACTGGTGCCTCTACTCGGGCGGGAACTGGCAGCAGGAGAGCTACGGCGTGGCGGCGGCGTCGGCCCCGCACCCGCTCGGGCCGTGGACCGAGGAGCCCGGCGACCTGCCGACGGTCGTGCGGACGACCCCGCCCGCGATCGGGCCGGGGCACGCGAGCGTCGTCACGGACGACGACGGCCAGGACTGGCTCGTCTACCACGCGTGGGACGTGGACGGGCAGGCGCGCCGGATGTGCCTCGACCCGCTCGACTGGACCGCGTCCGGTCCGGTGTGCCGGGGGCCGAGCGCGGAGCCGCGGCCCGCGCCCGTGGTCCGCGCCACCGACTGACGCGGCGAAGCGCGGGCCCTGTACGGGGCGCGCACCGGAGGAGGTCAGCGCCGGAAGCCGCCCTCGGTGCTGAGCGTCTGCCCCACGACCCAGCGACCCTCGTCGCTCACGAGCCACGCGATGAGCCGCGCCGGGTCGTCGGGCTCGCCCGCGGTGCCGGCGGGGAAGCTCGCGTGCACGCCGGCGACCCCCGGGTCCGACCGCTCGTCGAGGTAGCCGGTGTTGACCGGTCCGGGATTCACGGTGTTGAGCAGGATCCCGCGCTCCGCCAGGTCGGCGGCGACCGACGCCGTGACGCCCGCGAGCGCGGCCTTCGACGTCGCGTAGGCGATCTCGCCGCTCATGGGTCCGTGCAGCTGCCCGGACGTCATCCAGACGACGCGGCCGCCCGGCCGGCCGTCGTGCTGGGCCGCGAACGCGCGGGTCGCGAGCAGCGTCGCGCGCGCGTTCACGTCCCAGTGCGCGTCGAGCATCTCGGCCGTGACGTCCGCGAGCCGGCCGTCTCCCCCGCTGCGCGCGTGGTTGCACACGAGGACGTCGAGGTGACCGAAGGCCGCGACACCCGCGGCCACGAGGGCGTCGGGCGCGTCGGCGTGCGCCAGGTCGAGACCGACGTCCACGAGGCGCGCTCCGGGGGTCAGCCTCCCGCGCAGCTCGGCGAGAACCTCGGTCACGTCGTCGCTCCCCCACGGCTGAGCGGCGTCGTGCGGCGCGAAGTGGTGGACGACGAGGTCAGCACCCATCGACGCGAGGCGCGCCGCGACCGCGAAGCCGATGCCACGCCGACGGCTGACGCCCGTCACGACGGCGACGCGGCCGGACAGGGCGAGGGAGGGGGACGGCGCGTCGGGCAGCTCGGTCGTGTCGGTCACGGGCAGCAACCTACGGATGCCCGACGACGCGGTCGCGCGTATTTCACCGGGCACACCGCGCGGCGTCGCGTGCGGGCGTGCCCGGTGACGCGGTCGCGCGCAGGTCCGCTCCACGCCGGCCGTGTGACGAGCCGGGTGTCGGCGACCGGGACGTGACCGCGCACGTCTGCGCAGGCTCGGCGGCGTCGCCGTCCCGCGACCGGTCACTGCTGCTGGTAGGGCTCCCCGGGGCTCTGGGTCGGAGGCTGGACGGGCGGCGCGTAGCCGGTCGTGGGCTGCTCCGGTGCGGGCGGGTACGCGGCAGGCGGCGGGGCGGCGGGCGGCGGGTAGGCGGCTGCGGGGGGCGGAGCGGCGGCCGGCGGGTACTCGGGCGCGGGCGGCGGCGGCGCGGCGGGCTGCGTGGGTGCGGCCGGGGTGGTCGTCGTCCTCGCGCTCTTCCAACCCTCGACGACCGCGCCGCCGAACCCCTTGAGGTCCGAGCCGAGCTGGCGTACCGAGGTGCGCACCTGCGGGTCGTTGACGACCCCGTTCGTGCGGGACACGAGCTGCGAGATCGCGTCGGTGAGGGGGTTCGTGCTCGCCATGAGTCAGCCTCCTGGTCCGGGTGCGACTCACCGTACCCCGGCGGGGGTGGGCGGTCAGCCGACGTAGGCGCGGAGCCAGTGCGTGAGCAGGGCCTCGAGCTCGCCACGCTGCTGCGGCGTGAGCACCTCGAGGAGCCGCTGCGGGGCGTTCCGCCGGACGGCGACGGGGACGGTGACCGCGGCCTCCGCGCAGGCTGCGCCCGCGGTGGAGGCGGCGCGGGTGGCGCGCGTCGAGGGGCAGGTGGAATCCGCCGACGTGGCGCACGCGGAGCCTGCCCCGCCCGCTGCGCGCGTCGGAGGCCGGTGGCAGGGTGAGCCGCATGAGCACCCCCTCGGACCCCAAGGCCGACCTGCACCGTTACCTGCGCGAGGCGCGTGACTCCCTGCTCGGCAAGCTCGACGGGCTCTCCGAGTACGACGTGCGACGCCCACTGACCCCGACCGGGACCAACCTGCTGGGCCTCGTCAAGCACGTCGCGAGCGTGCAGCTCGACTACTTCGGCGTGACGTTCGGCCGCCCCTCGGGCGAGTCGCTCCCGTGGCTCGCCGACGACGCCGAGACCAACGCCGACATGTGGGCGACCGCGCAGGAGTCCCGCGAGGACGTCGTCGCGCTCTACGCGCGGTCCGCGGCGCACGCCGACGCGACCATCGACGCCCTCCCGCTCGACGCCGTCGGCCGTGTCCCGTGGTGGCCCGCGGACCGCAACGAGGTCACGCTGCACCGCGTCCTGGTCCACATGGCGACCGAGCTCAGCCGGCACGCCGGCCACGCCGACATCGTGCGCGAGCTCGTCGACGGCTCGGTCGGCCTGCGCCGGCCCGGCGACAACCTGCCCGACGTCGACGGGACGTGGTGGGCGACGTACCGCGAGCGCCTCGAGCGGGCGGCGCGCGAGGCGTCGTCCGGGCGCTGACGTCCGGCGGCGGCGAACTGCCGGGCTCCTCGGTCCCGGCTTCGGCCTCCGGCGGCCGGTCCGTCGGTCCGTCGGTCCGTCAGGATCGGAGAAGCAGCACCGGCACCACGCTCCGTAGGGTCGACATGACGACGCCGCCCCGGACGAGGAGAGCCCGATGAGCACCAGCCAGAAGAACGCCGACACCGCCCCCGCCACGGACGGCGCCGACGCGACGTTCACCGCCGAGGAGCGCGCCGCGATGAAGGAGCGCGCGCGCGAGCTCAAGGCGCAGAGCCGCAAGGGCGGCGCGAAGGTCGACCCCGAGGTCGAGGTGCTCGCGAAGATCGCCGAGATGACGGGGCTCGACCGCACCCTCGCCGAGCGGGTCCACGCCCTCGTGCGCGAGGTCGCGCCCGACCTCACCCCCCGGACCTGGTACGGCATGCCCGCCTACGCCAAGGACGGCAAGGTGCTGTGCTTCTTCCAGGCCGCCGAGAAGTTCAAGGCCCGCTACGCGACCCTCGGGTTCAACGACGTCGCCCAGCTCGACGACGGCACGATGTGGCCGACGGCGTTCGCCCTCACCGGGCTCTCCGGCGACCTCGAGGCGCGCATCCGCGAGCTCGTGGCCCGCGCCGCCGCCTGAGCGACGCCAGCGGGCCGGCCGACGCCGGCGGGCCGAGCACCGGGTGCGAAGGACCGGACCACGCCCCTGCCGGGCGTGCGTCTTGCGGACGTGGCGCGCGCCCGTGCCCGTGCCCGTGACCGGTGCGAGGTCACACGTTGAAGCGGAACTCCACGACGTCGCCGTCGGCCATGACGTAGTCCTTGCCCTCGATGCGCGCCTTGCCGGCCGACCGTGCGGCGGCGACGGACCCGGCGGCGACGAGGTCGTCGAAGCCGATGACCTCGGCCTTGATGAACCCGCGCTGGAAGTCGGTGTGGATGACGCCCGCGGCCTGCGGCGCCGTCCAGCCGCGGTGGATCGTCCAGGCGCGCGACTCCTTGGGACCCGCGGTCAGGTAGGTCTGCAGGCCGAGGGTGTGGAAGCCGACGCGCGCCAGCTGGTCGAGCCCCGCCTCCTCCTGGCCGTTCTCGGCGAGCATCTCCCGGGCCTCGTCGGGCTCGAGCTCGACGAGCTCGGACTCGAACTTGGCGTCGAGGAAGATCGCGTCCGCAGGGGCGACGAGCGCGCGGAGCTCGGCCTGCATGGCCTCGTCGGCGAGGCCGGCGTCGTCGGTGTTGAAGACGTAGATGAACGGCTTGGCCGTCATGAGCTGGAGCTGCGCGAGCTGGTCGGGGTCGATGCCCGCCTTCGCGGAGCCCTGGAACAGGGTCTCGCCCGCCTCGAGCACGGCCTGCGCCTGCTGCGCCGCCTGGAGCAGCGCCGCCTCGGCCTTCTTGCCGCGCACCTCCTTCTCGAGGCGCGGCACGGCCTTCTCGAGCGTCTGCAGGTCCGCGAGGATCAGCTCGGTGTTGATCGTCTCGATGTCGTCCTTCGGGGAGACCTTGCCGTCGACGTGCACGACGTCCGGGTCCGCGAACGCGCGCGTGACCTGGCAGATGGCCTCGGCCTCCCGGATGTTCGCGAGGAACTTGTTGCCGAGCCCCTCCCCCTCGCTCGCGCCCTTCACGATGCCGGCGATGTCGACGAACGACACGGTCGCGGGCAGGATCCGCTCGCTGCCGAAGATCTCCGCGAGCGTCTGCAGACGCGGGTCCGGCAGGGGCACGACGCCGACGTTGGGCTCGATCGTCGCGAACGGGTAGTTCGCGGCGAGCACCTGGGCGCGCGTGAGGGCGTTGAAGAGGGTGGACTTGCCGACGTTGGGCAGGCCGACGATGCCGATGGTGAGTGCCACGACGTGCCATCCTACGGGCCCGCTCGGGCGCCCGGTCGCGGGCGCCGACCCCGTGGCAGGAGCGACGTGCGCCGCTCAGCCGAACGAGACGAGGCGCTCCAGCAGCTCGGGAGCCCGCCGGTCGTACATCGCGCCGCCGAGCCGCACCCCGAGCACGAGCACCAGGGCCCCGACGGCGACGCCCATGACGAGCGCGAGCACGCCGAGGAGCGTCGAGCCCGTGGCGATGCCGGCGACCGCGAGCCCCAGCGTCGGCAGCCCTAGCAGGAAGACCACGCCGGTGCCGACGAGCTGCGCGACCACGCCCGCGCTCGCGCCGCCCTGCGCGCTCGAGAACGGGCTCTCCCCGGCCTTGGGCACCTGGTAGACGAGTCGCGACGAGACCGCGCTCGCGACACCGAGCGACGTCGCGAAGACCCCGAGGGAGGCGCCGATGACCGGGAGCGCGAGCGACCAGCGGCCGGTGAGCTGGAGCGAGACCAGCGCGAGCACGACCGTCGCGGGCACGCCCAGCACCGCAGCTGCCCACGCCCGCCCGGCCCGGTCGACGCGCCCGTCGATCGGCGCCGCGACGTGCGTCCAGAACGGCGTGCCGTCGTACGCCACGTCCGCCGAGACCGTCCACCCCATGAGGTAGCCGACGAGCGGGCCGAGCGTGAGCATGACCCAGCCGTCGCCCGCGGCGAACCACAGGATCACGGGCAGCAGCGGGACGATCACCACCCCCGCGGCGTAGCGCGCGTCGCGCAGCCAGTAGGTCAGGCAGCGCGCGGCGACCGCGCCCGTCGGCGTCGCCGGGACCCGCCCGAAGAAGCCCAGGCCGTGCGTGCGGCTGCGCGTCCGGCCCTCCTGCGGACCGCGGACGAGCGCGGTGTCCAGCCCGCGCGACCAGCCGAGCAGCAGGACGGCGAGCGTCGCCCCGGCGATGCCAAGCTTCGCGAGCCCCGCCGCCCAGTCCCCCTCGGCGGCGTCCGCCGTGAGCGCCCACGGCGCCCCGAACGGCGTCCAGCCGAGGACCCGCACCACGTCGGGCCAGATGTCCTCGCTGCCCGAGAGCCGCTCCTCGAGCACGCTGCCGATCGGGCCGATCAGCATGAACGGCAGGAACGCCGCGACGGCGGCGACCTCGCGGAACCGGCGCCGGGTCACCAGCGGGGCGAGCACCGTGGTCGTGGCGCGCGAGCCGACCACGCACAGCGCGAGCCCGAGCAGCGCGCCGACGACCGCCGGCACGAGGGCCTGCGGCTGACGCCACCAGGTGATGACCGTGCCGAGCGTGACGAGCGTCGTCGCGAGCCCCGGTACGCCCACGAGTCCCACGGCGGTCAGCCCGACGATCATCGTGCGCCGCGGGAGCGGGAGCGTCGCGAACCGCGCGGGGTCGACGGTCGAGTCCACGCCGAACGCGACGAGCGGCACGACCCACCACCCGAAGACGAGCAGGCTCCCGCCGAGGACGAGCGCGAGGCGGATCACCTCGACGTCCTGCGTGCTCAGCGCGGCGAGGCCCACCAGCGCAGCGGCGACGATGCCCAGCCCGTACAGGAGCCCGAGCACGAGCCCGACGACCTGCCACGCGCTGCGCCGCAGCCCGTTGCGCAGCAGGGTCAGCTTGAGGCGGACGAGGTGCGCAACCACGCGAGCCCCTCTCCCGTCGAGCGACCGCCGACGAGCTCGACGAACCGGTCCTCGAGGCTCGAGCCCGCGCGCACGTCGTCGATCGTCCCCGCGGCGAGCACCTGCCCGCCCGCGATGATCGCGACGTGGTCGCACATCCGCTGCACGAGGTCCATGACGTGCGACGAGACGACGACGGTGCCGCCCGAGGCCACGTACCCGGCGAGGATCTCGCGGATGTTCGCGGCCGAGATCGGGTCGACCGCCTCGAACGGCTCGTCGAGCACGAGGACGCGCGGGGCGTGCACGAGAGCGCACGCGAGCGCGACCTTCTTGGTCATGCCCGCGGAGTAGTCGACGACGAGCGTGTCGGCGTCCGCGGCCAGGTCGAGCGCCGTGAGCAGGTCCCCGACGCGCTGCGCGACCGTCTCGCGGTCCATCCCGCGCAGCAGGCCCGCGTAGCTGATGAGCTGCGCGCCCGAGAGCCGGTCGAACAGCTTGACGCCGTCGGGCAGCACCCCGAGCAGGCTCTTGCCGCGGACGGGGTCGGCCCACAGGTCGTGGCCCTGCACGAGGACCTGCCCGAAGTCGGGCCGCAGCAGACCGGTCGCCATCGACAGCGTCGTCGTCTTGCCTGCTCCGTTCGGCCCGACGAGGCCGTAGAAGGACCCGGCGGGGACCCGGAGGTCGACACCGGCGACCGCGATCTTCTCGCCGAAGCGCTTCCAGAGCCCGCGCACCTCGAGCGCCGCCGGGCGACCGGGCGCGGGCGCGACGCCGGCCGGGGCGGGGGCGTCCTGGGCGGTGGCCGCCGGGCCGTCCTGGGCGGTGGCCGCCGGGGCGGCGTGGCCCGTGGCTGCCGGGTCGGCGGAGGGCGTGTCGTCGGGCGCGGGCGGCATCGCGCCAGGATAGACCGGCCGTCTGACGTGCGGGGACGTTCGGGGAGACGCCCGGCCGGACACCGTGCGGGTCGCGGCGGGCGTGTCGGTGCGCTCTGGCAGGGTGACGGCCATGGACCTCCTGCTCCCGCTCGCCGCGCTCCTCGTCGGGTGCCTCGTGGGCTGGCTCGCGTCGGCCGCGCGCTCCGCCGGGCGCCTGCGCGCCGCCGAGGTCGACGCGGTGCACGCCCGGGCACGGCTCGAGGCGGAGGGCGCCGCGCACGCCGCACGGCTCCAGGCGCTCGCCGCGGACCAGGCCCGTCAGGCCGAGCAGTTCCGTGCGCTCGCGGCCGACGCGCTCGCGGACAACAACGAGCACTTCCTGGCGCTCGCCGACCAGCGCCTCGCCGCGAGCCACCAGACGCAGGCGGGCGAGCTCGCGCAGCGCGAGCAGGCCGTCCGGGCGCTCGTCGAGCCGCTGAGCCGCACGCTCGACGCCGTGCGCTCGGAGCTGACGACCGCCGAGCGGGCGCGCGTCGAGGGTCACGCGTCGCTGCGCGAGCAGGTCCGGGCGATGCGCGAGCAGTCGGAGCTGCTGCGCACCGAGACCGCCCAGCTCGTGACCGCGCTGCGCTCGTCCCAGGTGCGGGGGCGCTGGGGCGAGATCCAGCTCCGCCGGGTCGTCGAGTCGGCCGGCATGCTCGCGCACGTCGACTTCGTCGAGCAGGCGCAGGTGCGCACGGACGACGGGCTGCTGCGCCCCGACATGGTCGTCCGGCTCGCCGGCGGCAAGCAGGTCGTCGTCGACGCCAAGGTCGCGTTCCTCGGCTTCCTCGACGCCTCGACGACGACCGACGAGGCCGTGCGCGCCGACCGGCTCGCGGCGCACGCACGCCACGTGCGCGCCCACGTCGACGACCTCGCCGCGAAGCGGTACTGGGACCAGTTCGCCCCCGCGCCCGAGTTCGTCGTGATGTTCGTGCCCGCCGAGACGTTCCTGCACGCGGCGCTCGACGAGGACCCGACGATCGTGGAGTACGCGTTCGAGCGCAACGTCGTCATCGCCACGCCGATGACCCTGCTCGCCCTCCTCCGGACGGTCGCCTACGCGTGGCGGCAGGACGCGCTCGCGTCGAACGCGCAGGCGGTGCTGAGCCTCGGCAAGGAGCTGCACGGCCGGCTCGCGACGCTCGGCTCGCACCTCGCCCGCCTCGGCCGCTCGATCGACGCCGCCGCCGGCGCGTACAACCAGACGGTGTCCTCCCTCGAGACCCGGGTCCTGGTGAGCGCACGGAGGTTCTCCGACCTCCACGTCGTCGACGCGGACCTCGAGACCCCGCCCGCCTCGAACCCCCGCCTCTCGGCCGTGAGCGCCCCGGAGCTCGTGGCGTTCGCGAGCGAGCACGCCGTGGCGCTCGACGACCTGGGCGGAGGCGGTCACGTGGCGTCCAACGCGTGAGCACCCGGGCGCCCACGTGCGCTCCGCCGAGAAGATGTCAGGATGACCGAAATGACGGATCATGACACCGCGGACCACGGCACGCCCGTCGGCGAGGCCGCCCCGGCCGGCGACGACACCCCGGCCGGCCCGAGCAGCGCGCGGGCGGGTGTCGTCAGCATCTTCCTGACCACCGTCCCGCCGGAGCAGCTCGACGAGTACCGCCTGCTGCCGTTCGACGCCGACGGGGACCGCAGCCCGTTCCGGCTCGAGGTCGACGCCGGGCTCGTCTCCGTCGACCCCGAGCTGCTCGAGGTCGACGGGTTCGTCGAACCCGCCGACGACCCTGTCGCGGAGCTCACCGGCTACTCGGCCGGGGCCTCGTTCGCGGACGCGGCGGCGGTCGACCTCTCGCGCCTGCGCACGGACGAGCACACCGGCCTGGTGCTGGTCTACGACCACGACGCGCGCCGGGGCGCGGGCACGCCCGAGGAGTCGGCGCTGACTCTCGTCGGCGTCTACGCGTACGACTGGCGCCTCTGACCCGACGCGCCCGCGCCGACCCCGGGTTCGACGCGGTGCCGGTCGATGCGGTACCGGTCGATGCGGTGCCGGTCGACGCCGTGCCGGTCCGGACGCTGGTCGACGTCCGGGCCGAGGGGGTCCCGCGACGTCAGATCGGCTGGACGCTGAGCTCCCGCCGGGCGCCCCGGCCGGGGTTGCCGCCGCTCTTCTTGAGCGTCGTCCGCAGCTCCTTGGGCAGCGAGAACATGAGGTCCTCGGTTGCCGTCCGGACCTCCTCGACGTCACCGAAGCCGTGCGCCGCGAGCGCGTCCAGCACGTCGCGGACGAGGATCTCCGGGACCGACGCCCCCGACGTCACGCCGACGGTCGTCACACCCTCGAGCCACGCGGGGTCGATCTCGGCGGCCTTGTCGATCCGGTAGGACGAGCGGGCACCCGCGTCGAGCGCGACCTCGACGAGACGCACCGAGTTCGACGAGTTCGCCGAGCCCACCGTCAGCACGAGGTCGCACTCCGGGGCGAGCTTCTTGACCGCGACCTGGCGGTTCTGCGTCGCGTAGCAGATGTCGTCGCTCGGTGGGTCCTGCAGCGTCGGGAAGCGCTCGCGCAGGCGGCGGACCGTCTCCATCGTCTCGTCGACCGAGAGCGTGG
This sequence comes from Cellulomonas sp. NPDC055163, assembly GCF_053607065.1. NCBI lineage: Bacteria > Bacillati > Actinomycetota > Actinomycetes > Micrococcales > Cellulomonadaceae > Cellulomonas > Cellulomonas sp. NPDC055163. The sequence goes on from NZ_JBSGSU010000009.1 coordinate 152,290, forward strand.
TCTGAGAGATCCACACGATCTTGTCCGGGTCGCGCACCGTCACGGAGTCGACGTCGTCGGGCGAGTTGACGACCTGGATGTGGTCCGGGGCCTCGCCGTACGTGCCCTCGACCTCCTCGTGGCCGTCGTGGCCGATGAGCAGGATGTCGTAGTCGTCCGACGCGAAGCGCACGGCCTCCTTGTGCACCTTCGTCACGAGCGGGCAGGTCGCGTCGATCGTCTCGAGCGAGCGCGCGGCGGCTGCGGCGTGCACGGCCGGGGAGACCCCGTGGGCCGAGAAGACGACGCGGGCGCCGACCGGCACCTCGTCGGTCTCGTCGACGAAGATCGCGCCGCGCGCAGCGAGCGTCTCGACGACGTGCTTGTTGTGGACGATCTCCTTGCGGACGTACACGGGGGCGCCGTAGTGGTCAAGCGCCTTCTCGACGGCGACGACCGCGCGGTCCACACCGGCGCAGTACCCGCGGGGCGCGGCGAGCAGGACCCGCTTGCGCGCGGGGGTCGCGTTATCGAGGTTCACGTCCTCAGTCTAGGCAACGCGCCGCGCGCACGGACCGGGGCCGGTGCGTGGGGTGGGTCACCCCTCGGGAGGGAATGCGCAGGTCCTGCGGGGACCGCGTGCGGGCACGCTCCGCGAGCAGCCTCAGGGGCGTGACACCGGGCACCTGCGGGGCCCCGGGCCGTGTCCTCGGGTCGTGGCAGGGTGTGCGCGTGAGGTCGACGGGTGAGGCGCAGGACAGCGGACGCACGGGCGGAGCCGTGCCCTCGGGCGGCGGGAGGCCGGCGTCAGGGTCCACGGCGGCGCACGTCCCGGGGCCGGGCTCGGCACCGGCAGCGCCCACGGACACCACGGACGCCGCAGCGCCGCGTCGCATGCCCCTCCGGGCGCTCGACACCACGGCCGAGCGCCCGTGGCCGGTGCGCCTGCTGTCCTCGAAGATCGCCGAGTACGTCGCGCGCATGGCCCCGGTGTGGATCGAGGGGCAGGTCGTCCAGCTCAACCGTCGTCCGGGCGCCGGAGTGGCGTTCCTGACCCTCCGCGACACGGACGTCGACATGTCGCTCCCCGTCTCGCTCAAGGTCGGGGTGCTCGCCGCATCCGGGACCGCCGTCGAGGAGGGTGCGCGCGTCGTCGTGCACGCCAAGCCGGAGTTCTGGACGAAGCGCGGGTCGCTGCAGATGCAGGCCGACGCGGTGCGGGCCGTCGGGGTCGGCGAGCTGCTCGCCCGGATCGAGCACCTCAAGGGCGTCCTCGCCGCCGAGGGGCTGTTCGACGCGCGCCGCAAGGTGCCGCTGCCGTTCCTGCCGCGCGTCGTCGGGCTCGTGTGCGGGCGGGAGTCGAAGGCCGAGCACGACGTCGTCGTCAACGCCCGCGCGCGGTGGCCGCAGGTCGAGTTCGAGATCCGCGAGGTCGCGGTCCAGGGCGTCGGCGCGGTCGCGCAGGTCAGCGCGGCGATCGCCGAGCTCGACGCCGACCCGCGGGTCGAGGTCATCGTGGTCGCGCGCGGCGGCGGCGCCGTCGAGGACCTGCTGCCGTTCAGCAACGAGGCGCTCGTGCGCGCGGCCGCCGCGTGCCGCACGCCGCTCGTGAGCGCGATCGGCCACGAGACCGACTGCCCGCTGCTCGACCTCGTCGCCGACTACCGCGCATCGACGCCGACCGACGCCGCGAAGCACGTCGTGCCCGACGTCGGCGAGGAACGGGCGCGTCTCACGCAGGCCCGCAGCCGCATGCGAGGAGCGCTCGTGCACCGGGTCACGCGCGAGCAGTCGGGGCTCGACTCGCTGCGCAGCCGCCCGGTGCTCGCGACTCCCGTCCGGCTCGTCGAGTCGCGCGAGCAGGACGTGCACCGGCTGCGCGACGGAGCGCGCCGCGCGCTCGAGCAGGCGCTCGTCCAGGCCGGCGCCGACACCGATCGGCTCGCCGCGCAGGTCCGGGCCCTGTCGCCGGCCGCGACGCTCGCGCGCGGCTACGCGGTGGTCCAGCGCGCCGACGGGACGGTCGTCCGCGACCCGGAGGACGTCACGGCAGGCGACGACCTGCGCGTGCGGGTCGCGCACGGCGAGATCCACGCGGCGGTCACGAGCGGCGGCTGAGGGCCGGCTGCGTCCAGCCCGACAGGACACGGTGCCCGTCGGGGCGGCCCAGCCCGCACGCGGGTGCTCGCCTGCCGTGAGCCTTCGCGCGAGGTGGGCGGGTGCTGGTTGACTTGGTCTCGTGCCGAAGACGACCGAGCCCGCGCCCACACCCGCTGCACCCCTCGACGACGCGCACGACCTGAGCTACGAGCAGGCGCGCGACGAGCTCGTCGCCGTCGTCGCCCGGCTCGAGGCCGGTGGGGCGACCCTCGAGGAGTCGCTCGTGCTCTGGGAGCGCGGCGAGGTGCTCGCCGCACGCTGCCAGGAGTGGCTGGACGGTGCACGCGAGCGCCTCGCGTCCGCCCGGGGCGACGACCCCGGCCCGGGCGTCGAGGCGTCCGACGCCGCTGCGGCCGCCGGCGGTGCACGATGAGCGCGGCGAGCGAGCGCGCACTCGTCGTCGGGGAGGCCCTCGTCGACATCGTCCGGCGCACCGACGGCTCGGTGAGCGAGCACCCGGGCGGCAGCCCCGCGAACGTGGCGCTCGGGCTCGCGCGGCTCGGCCGCACCGCCGAGCTGCTGACGTGGCTCGGCGACGACGCGCACGGCGACCTCGTGCGCGCGCACCTCGAACGGGACGGCGTGCACGTGCTGCGCGGGGACCGGGTCGCCGCCGCGACGTCGACGGCGGCGGCGACGCTCGACGCCGAGGGCGGCGCGACGTACGACTTCGAGCTCGAGTGGGACCTGCCGGCCACGTGGGACTCCTCCGACGGTGCCCCGGTCGTGGTGCACACCGGGTCGATCGCCGCGGTGCTGCCCCCGGGTGGCGAGGCCGTCGCACGCCTGCTCGCGGAGCACCGCGCGACGTCCACCGTCACCTACGACCCGAACCTGCGCCCCGCGCTCATGGCGGCGCCCGCGGTCACGCTGCCGCTCGTCGAGGCGCTCGTCGCCCAGGCCGACGTGGTCAAGGTCAGCGACGAGGACCTCGCGTGGCTCGTGCCGGGCGTCGCCCCCGCGGAGATCGCCGAGGACTGGGTCCGCCGCGGCCCGGCCGTCGTGGTCGTGACGCACGGCGGCGAGGGCGCGTTCGCGTGCACCGCGTCCGGCGACCGCCTCGCGATCGCCGCCGAGAGCGTCGAGGTCGCGGACACGGTCGGTGCGGGCGACTCGTTCATGTCCGGGCTCATCGACGGGCTGTGGTCCGCGGGGCTGCTCGGGGCGGACCGCCGCGAGGCGCTGCGCGCGATCGACGCCGCGACGCTGGAGCAGGTGCTCGTGCGGTGCGTGCGGATCGCGGCCATCACGGTCTCGCGTCCGGGCGCGAACCCCCCGACCTCCGCGGAGCTCGGCGAGGGCTGACGGCGGGGCGCGCCTTCCAAGTCGCCGGTCCTGCTCGCGGGTCAGCTTCGGGCGTCCGTCGGTCGTGCGCGTCGGTCGGATCCGCGTGCCCGTCGGTCGTGCGCGTCCGTCAGCCCCGCGTATCCGTCAGCCCTGCGCGTCCGTCAGCCCTGCGCGTCGAGCTCGTCGAGAGTCAGCAGCACGAGCGAGGCGGTCCACGCGAGCGGCGCGAGGTCCGCGGGCCGGCCGTCCCAGAGCACCTTCTCGGGCAGCGACCCTGCGTCGGTGCGGTGCGCGTCGAGCCAGTCGAGACGGCTGCGGGCGTCGTCGACCCGGCCGGAGCCGGCCGCCGTCAGCGCGAACAGCGCGGTCTGCGGGGTCCACGAGATGCCGTCGGCCTTCCAGCCGGCTCCGGGGGCGAGCCCGCCCGCGGGCCGCGCCATGCCGTCCGCGGCCTCGAGCCACGCCGCGGTGACGTCGGGCGAGCCGGGCGCGAAGGGCGGCATGAGGAACGCGACGGCGGCGTCTCGCACGTCGCCGCCGTCGTGCCGCGGGTACCCGAGCGGGGCGAACCGGGTCGCGAGCGCGCGGTCGAGCATGGCCTCGACCGACGCGGCGCGGGCGTCGAACGCCGTCGCCCAGGCGCCTCGGGCGTCCGGCGTGGCGGTCCCGGCGTCCGGCGCACTCCCGGCGTCCTGCCCGGTCCCGGCGTCCGGCGCCCCCGCAGCACCCGGCGCGGCCCCGGCACCCCGCGCGGCGACCGACTGCGCGAGCTCTCGCGCGGCCCGCGCCCCGCGGAGCATCGGCGCGACCACGCCGAGGGTCGTGCGGGTCTCGCGGACCTCCCAGTAGTCCGGCGACGGTCGCGGCATCCCCGTGACCGGGTCGATCGCGGCCTCGATCGCCGCGAGCGCGTTCGTCAGGCTGGGGGCCAGCGCGTCGAGCGTCGCCGCGCGCGTCTGGTCGTCGGCTGCCGCGTACCACTCGGCGGCGGCCCACAGGTACCAGGCGCCGCCGTCGAGCTGCGTGCCGCGGGCGTCGGGCACGCCGCTCTCGTCGGGCAGGTACCGCGCCTGGAACGTCCCGTCGGCCTCCTGCACGCGCGCGAGGTGCCCGAGGATCCGTGCGGCGTCGTCGGCGTGGCCCGTGCGGGCGAGCGCGACGGCGACGAAGCTCGCGTCACGCGGCCACGAGTAGAGCCACGCGGCGGTCGGTCCGGCGAGGACGGCGCCGTTGTCGAGCGTGAGGGTGTCCAGGTCGAGCAGCGCCTGCCGCGCCATGTCCGCGTACTGCTCGGGCCCGGGCACCGTGCCCGCGTCGAGCCAGTCGCGCTGGGTCTCCGCGAGCGCCTCGAGCTCCGCGTGGCGCTCGCTGGCCCCACGGGCGTCCTCCCCCGCGGCGCTCACCACCGTGGCGGTCACGTTGCTGCCCTCGAAGCGCGCGACCTCCTCGTCGGGGCCGACCGCCACGACCACGTCGTCGACCGACAGGAGCGCGGCCTGCGTGCGCAGTGCGGGCTCCGCGTAAGGGCGCGGCCCACCCACGGACGACGACGCGAGGAGCAGCGTGACGGCCGCGACCACGGCGGGCACGGCGGCGCGTCGAAGTCGTCGGGCTGGCACCCAGGAACTCTAGTACGGCCACGCTCGGGCACCCCGGGGGCCGACCCGGACTCCGACCCCGGGTGAGCGCGCCGCCGGCCCAGGGTGACCGCTCTGCGAACCGGACGCGCGGGCGGTCCGGCGACCTGCCAGCATGTGGGCCGTGACCTCCACCATCACTCCCGCAGAGGCCTGGACCCGGCTCCAGGACGGCAACGAGCGCTTCGTGCGCGGCGAGATGCTGCACCCGTCGCAGGGTGTCGACCGGCGCAGCGAGCTGAGCGTCGCGCAGGCGCCGTTCGCTGTCGTCTTCGGTTGCTCCGACAGCCGGGTCGCCGCCGAGATCATCTTCGACCAGGGGCTCGGCGACGTGTTCGTCGTGCGGACCGCGGGCCACGTGCTCGACACGACCGTGATCGGGTCGATCGAGTACGGCGTCAACGTGCTCGGCGCGTCGCTGGTCCTCGTCCTCGGGCACGACAGCTGCGGCGCGGTCGCTGCGGCGACGACGGCGCTGACGACCGGCGAGCTGCCCGACGGGTTCGTGCGCGCGATCGTCGACCGCGTGATCCCGAGCATCGTGAACATCGCGAGCGGCCCGGACGGGCGCACGTTCGCGTCGCTGTCGGCGGCCGAGCTGGGGCACGAGCACGTGCGCCACACCGTGCAGATGCTGCAGGGCTACTCGAAGTCGCTCGCCGAGGCGGTCGCGGAGGGCCGCTGCGCGATCCTGGGTGTCGAGTACACGCTCGCCGACGGCCGCGCCCAGGTCACGGAGTCGGTCGGACCCGTCGGGGTCTGACGCACGGCGCTGCGCCGCCCGCCCGCACGGCGAGCGCGCACGGCCCGCACGACACGTGCGCGAACCTTCGCGTGAGTCCATCCGCCGGGTTCGGGACTGCGGGCCCGTGCCCAGGCACCGCCGCAGTGGTGATGGTCCCCGCGGCTGCCGCTCGCGTCGCGCCTGCTGCTGGGGAAGCGCCCTGACGGGCGTCGCCGCGAGCGCCCCGGTCGAGGGGCCGGTGGACAGTGCCCGAAGGGGTCGACGGCGTCGCCGTCCGGAGTGCAGGCCGGATCCTAGGGTGGGAGGAAATCGCCGCGTCGGGCGCGCCGTCGTCGCAGGAGGTCGGTCTCATGGCTGCCGAGAAGAACACCAAGACCCTCGACGCCGTCGATCCTGACGACGTTCGTGCGCTGTTCTCCGAGCGCAGCGACGAGCTCCATGCCAAGGTCGACGCGACCCGCGACGCCTACTGCGGATTCATCTTCCCCGTGAACCGGAGCGACCTCGTCACCGTGGCGCGCGCGCTCGACCTCGACGAGCGTGCAGTCCGCGCGCTGCACTCCGCCGGCACGCAGTTCTCGAGCTTCTCACCGGGAGATCGAGGTGGGCAGCTCACCAACCACATCGTGGGAGCCTCGCTGCTCGCGCTTCGTGGCAGCAGCCTCGACTCCGGGCTGGAGACGGTGACGGACGACTCGTTCGGCGACCTGGTGCGTGAGCACCAGGGAACCGTGCTCGAGATCGCCGAGGCACGGCAGGCGTGGTTCGGTCGGATCTACTTCCCCGCGGCTGCGTTCGCGAGCGCCTTCGGGGTGTTCGGCGGGAAGGTCAGCCCCGAGACCATCTTTCGCGTCGCCGGTTCGTACGGCTACGCGGCGAAGGCCGGCGAACGCGCAACGGTGCGCGGCGACTTCGGCATCGGGGTGTGGCTGACGCTGCTCGCGCGGGCCTAGCGCCGCGGTCGACCCCTCGCCCGCTCCGTGACGGCAGTCTGCGCGCACGCGTGACCTGCGCGAGCTCGTCGGTCCCGTCCTCCGCGCGGTCCACGGCGCGAGAATGCGTTCGCCCCGCCCCCGGCGGGATGCCAGGGTCGACGCGTGCCCCGATTCCCTCAGCGCGCCGGACCCGGTGCCTTCGCGTCGTTGCAGGTCCCCGCGTACCGCGCGTGGTTCGCGAGCCAGATCCTCTCGGCGTCGGGCCTCATCACGCAGTCGGTGGGGACCGCGTGGCTCGTGCTCGAGCTGACCGGGCGCGCGGTCGACCTCGCGCTGCTCTCCGCCGTGACGCTGCTGCCCGTGCTGCTCGGGGGCGCGTGGACGGGCGGGCTCGCAGACCGTGTCGACCGGCGGCGCCTGCTGATGGTGACGCAGGCGGCGTTCGTCGCGCTCGCCCTCGTCCTGACGGCGCTGAGCGCGTCGGGCGCCGCGCAGCTGTGGTCGTTGCTCCTGGTGAACACGTTGAGCGGCGCGGTGAACGCGGTCGACGCCCCGACGCGTCAGGTCTACGTGATGGATCTCGTCGGGCGGGACCGGCTCGCGAGCGCCGTGAGCCTGTACGAGGTGATCCTCAACGCCTCGCGCGTCGTCGGGCCGGCCGTGGGTGGGCTCCTGCTCACGCTCTCGGGCCCGACGGCGTGCTTCGCGGCCAACGCCGTCTCGTACGTCGCCCCGCTGCTGGTGCTGTGGCGCTACCGGCCGGCGTCGAGCGGCCCGGCGCCGGGCTCTGCTCCACGCGCGCGCGGAGCCGCCCGGGCGGGCCTGCGGTACGTGTGGTCGACGCCGGTGCTGCGCGCGTGCGTGCTGGTGGCGGGCGCGAGCGGGGTGCTGTTCAACGCGTCGGTGCTGTTCCCGCTGCTCGCGACGCGCGCTCTCGGCATGGACGGCGCCGGGTACGGCGCCCTGCTCGCCTGCTTCGGTCTGGGTGCCCTGCCCGGGGCGCTCGTCGCCGCACGGCTCGGGGAGCCGAGCGGCGCGGGCGTCCGGGTGCTCGCGCTGGGCACGGGGGTCTCGATGGCGCTGACCGGGCTGTCCCCGACGGCGGGGGTCGCCTTCGCGGCGATGGCCGTGACCGGGTTCGTGTCGATCTGGTGCATCACCGCCGCGAACACGCTCGTGCAGCTGCGCGCCGCCCCCGAGCTGCGGGGCCGGACGCTCGGGGTGTGGACGATGGCGCTGCCGGGCCTGAACCCGGTGACGGGGATCGCGGTCGCGACGCTCGCCGACCACGCCGGGCCCCGCGCCGGCTTCGCGGCGGGCGGCGCGGCCATCGCGGTCGCAGCGCTGGCGGGCTGGCGCGCACTCGGCCGGGACCGCGCGCAGGAGCCCGCGCCTTCGACCGGGCCCGCGTCCGCACCCGGGCCCGCGCCCGGGCACGACGTCGTGGCGCAGGCCACGCCCTCGGCCCGCTGACGCTCCCCGCGGCCCGGTGAGAGGATGCGGGGCATGAGCAGCGACGTCGCTTCCGGGTCAGGTTTCCGCATCGAGCACGACACGATGGGTGAGGTGCGCGTCCCGGCGGACGCGCTGTACCGCGCGCAGACGCAGCGCGCGGTCGAGAACTTCCCCATCTCGGGGACGCGGCTCGAGCGCAGCCACATCGAGGCGCTCGCGCGCATCAAGAAGGCCGCGGCCCGCGCGAACGCCGAGCTCGGGGTGCTCGAGCAGGACGTCGCCGACGCGATCGTCGCCGCCGCCGACGAGGTGGCGTCCGGGGCGCACGACGCCCACTTCCCCGTCGACGTCTTCCAGACCGGGTCCGGCACGTCGTCGAACATGAACACCAACGAGGTCGTCGCGACGCTCGCGAGCACGCGGCTCGGGCGCCCGGTGCACCCCAACGACCACGTCAACGCGTCCCAGTCGTCGAACGACGTGTTCCCCACGTCGGTGCACGTCGCCGCGACCGCCGGCGTCGTCGGCACCCTCGTGCCGGCGCTCGCGCACCTCGCGGAGGCCCTCGAGGCCAAGGCCACGCAGTTCGCGGGCGTCGTGAAGTCGGGGCGCACGCACCTCATGGACGCGACGCCGGTCACGCTCGGGCAGGAGTTCGGCGGGTACGCCGCCGCCGTCCGCTACGGCATCGAGCGCCTCGAGGCGGCACTCCCCCGGGCCGCCGAGGTCCCGCTGGGCGGCACCGCGGTCGGCACCGGCATCAACACCCCGGCCGGGTTCCCGCAGCGGGTCATCGCCCTGCTCGTCGAGGACACCGGGCTGCCGCTGACGGAGGCGCGCGACCACTTCGAGGCGCAGAGCGCGCGCGACGGGCTCGTCGAGCTCTCGGGTGCGCTGCGCACGATCGCGGTGAGCCTGACGAAGATCTGCAACGACCTGCGGTGGATGGGCTCGGGCCCCAACACGGGTCTCGGGGAGATCGCGATCCCGGACCTGCAGCCCGGGTCGTCGATCATGCCGGGCAAGGTCAACCCGGTGATCCCGGAGGCGGTGCTCATGGTCGCCGCCCGGGTCATCGGCAACGACGCGACGGTCGCGTGGGCCGGCGCGAGCGGCGCGTTCGAGCTCAACGTGCAGATCCCCGTGATCGCGCTGGGGGTGCTCGAGTCGATCCGGCTGCTCGCGAACGCCTCGACGGTCCTCGCGGACCGCACGGTCGCCGGCATCGAGGCCAACGAGGAGCGCGCCCGCGCGTTCGCGGAGTCCTCGCCGTCGATCGTGACGCCGCTCAACCGGGTCATCGGCTACGAGGCAGCCGCGAAGATCGCGAAGCACTCCGTGAAGAAGGGCCTGACGGTCCGCGAGGCGGTCATCGACCTCGGCTACGTCGAGCGCGGCGAGGTCACAGAGGAGCAGCTCGACCAGGCTCTCGACGTGCTGAGCATGACGCGGCCGCCGCAGGGCTGACGGGCGTCCCGGCACCCGACGCCCGGTCGGCGCGCTCGTGCGTGCCGGCCGGGCGTCGTGCTGTCCGGGGCCGCCGCGACGGTGCCGGCCGCGGGCCCTCGCCCGGCGCTGGGTGGGCGTCCGGGCCGCCGCGACGGCCGGATCCGGAAAAGGTTGAGTCTCGCTCGTCACGGTTCCGTCGCGATCCGAGAGCCCAGGTCACGGGCCCGTAACGATCATCACACCTTTGCGTGCAACCGCTCCCACGCGCGCCCTCGACCGCACTACGTTCAACGAGCCGCGCAGCACCCTGCACGGCTCCGAGGGGCGACGACGAGGTCGAGGGGGAACTGTGGGCTGGACGTTGCGGCTGCTCGCGCACCGGGCGCTGACGCAGGCGTCGCTGCTGGTGACGGTGCTCGCCGTCGCCGTGCTGGGCTCCGGCCTGCTGGGGACGTTCGGGCTGCTCCTCACCGAGAGCGAGGCCCGTTCGCTGCAGACCGCGCTCAGCCGCGAGCCCCTGACGGCCACCGACATCGACGTCGAGGTCACCCCCGGCGCGAAGGATCCGCTGGCGTCCATCGGTGCCGCCGAGGGCGTGCTCGCGACGGTCACCGAGGGCGTGCCGACGACGTACGACCGGTGGCTCACCTCGGTCCCGTACCGGATCCCCGCGGGGGTGAACCCCGCACCGCTCGGCTACCTCGCCGCGCAGCCCGCGCTGGACGGCCGCGCGACTCTCCTCGTGGGCCGGTGGCCCGCGGTGCCCACCGACGCCGAGGGGCGGATCGAGATCGCGGTCCCGAAGACGGCCGCCGAGGCCTTCGGGTGGACCGCCGGGAGCGCCTTCCCGCTCACGAGCGCGACGTCGCGCATCGGGGTCGACGCCGTCGTCGTGGGCGTCTTCGAGCGCACGGGTCCGCTCGCGCTGTGGGAACGCGACCTGCTGGACGGCGCGCTCATCGACCGCAACTTCCCCGTCCCCGGGTCCTTCGGCTTCGTGAAGACGACGGCCTACGGCCCGTTCGTCGCGATGCCGGACGTCCTCACCGGCCAGGTCGTCGAGACCCAGTCCGCGCGCATCGTCGCCCACCCCCAGCTCGAGGGTGCGACGCCCGCGACGCTCGCCGAGATCCCGCAGCGCGTCGAGGACGCCCGCCCCGCGCTCATCGCCGCGCTCTCCGGCGTCGCCCTGGGTGGCTACGCCCTGACCGAGCTCGGGACGACCGTCGAGGGCGCACGCACCCAGCTCGCGGTGACCCGCGTCGGCCTCGCGGTGCTCGGCATCATGCTCGCGGTGCTCGCCGTGACCGTGCTGCTCATCGCCGCGCGGCTGCTCGCGGAGCGGCGGACCGCCGAGCGTACGCTCCTGACCTCCCGCGGCGCCTCCGCGGGGCAGCTGGCGCGCTCCGCCGGCCTCGAGGCGCTCGCGATCGCCCTCGCCACATCCGCGCTCGCGCCGTTCGTCGCCCGGGCGCTGTACGGCGCGGTCGTCGCGCAGCCCGTGCTCGCGTCCGCCGGGCTGGACCACGACCCGGGACTGCCGCTGCACCTGGTCGTCACGTGCGCCGCGGCGGCCGTCCTCTTCGCCGCCGTACTCCTCGCCCCGCTCCTGCGCCGATCGACGAGCGCCGTCGACGACGAGCAGCAGCTCGTGCGTCAGGAGGGGCGTGGCTCGTTCGCCCGCTCGGGCGTCGACCTCGCGCTCGTCGCGCTCGCCGGCGTCGCGTTCTGGCAGCTCCGCGTCTACCGGTCGCCGGTCGTCGAGGGCGGCGGCATCGACCCCGTGCTCGTCGCCGGGCCCGCGCTGTTCCTGCTCGCCGGCGGCGTGCTGACGCTCCGCGTCGCCCCGCTCGTCGCGCGCGGCGTCGAGCGGCTCGCCCGGCGCAGCCGCTCCCTCGTGCTCCCGCTCGCCGCCTGGGAGGTCTCCCGCCGGCCCGCCCGCGCGTCGGGGGCCGTGCTGCTCCTGACGCTCGCGGTCGCGGTGAGCTCGTTCTCGCAGTCGTTCCTCGCGACGTGGCGGGTGTCGCAGGCCGACCAGGCCGAGCTGCGGGTCGGGACCGACGTGCGCGTCGACGGGATCGCCGGGACGGTGCTCGACCAGTCCGTGGTCGTCGGCGACCTGCCGGGCGCGACCGCGACCAGCCCGGTGACGTCCCGGTCCGTGCGGATCGGCCGACCCGTGACCGAGGGTCAGCTCCCGACGACCAACCGGAGCATCGACCTGCTGGCCGTCGACACGGTGGGGGCGTCGGACGTCCTGCGCGGACGGACGGCGCACCCCGACGGCTGGCCCGGCGAGGTCGAGAGGCTCACGCCCGACGACCCGGTGCGCGGACCGGTGCTGCCCGGCACGCCCGAGCAGGTCGACCTGACGCTCGCCGCGTCCGTGGAGCCCGCGCTCCCGGGCACGCAGGTGCTCGTGTCGATGACGCTCCAGGACGCGCACGGCACACGCATGTCCTTCGAGCTCGACCCCTTCCCGGCCGACGGAACCCCCGCGCAGCAGACGGTGCCCGTCGCCGCGGCGGGCGCTCGCCTCGCGACACCGCTGCGGGTCGTCTCCCTCGTCGGCCAGGTGTACCTGCCCGCGGAGGCGGCCAGCGCGCTCGGCGACGACCTGCCCAGCGCCGCGCCCGACGGCTCGTCACCGCTCGTCGTCTGGGACCTCGACGTCACGGGCCTGCGGGCACGCGCCGGTGGCGCCCCCTCGGAGGCCGTCCCGTTCGTCGCCGAGGAGTGGTCCGGGCGCTCGTTGCCCAGCTCCTGGGGCGTCGTGACGCCCGTCGCCGTGACCGCGGGGGGCGCCGGTGCGCTCGGCGCAGCGGGCACGCTCTCGCTCGACGACCTCCTCGAGGGCGGCCGCGGCTTCTCCGTGACGGCGTTCGAGGCCCCCGCGTACGTCCCGGTGATCGCGTCCGACGCGATGCTCGAGCTGCTCGAGGCCGAGGTCGGCAACGAGGCGCTGCTCGCGTTCGGCGCCGTGACCGTGCCGGTGCGCCTGGTCGCGGCGGTTCCCCACCTGCCCGGGAGCCCGGCCCGCCCGGCCGCGCTGGCCGACCACGACGCCCTCGGGCGCACGCTGGCGGGCCTCGGCCTGACGGACCCGATGATCGACGAGTGGTGGGCGGCGGTGCCCGACGACGGCCTCCCCGCGGCCCTCGCGGCGGTCCGCGGCCGCGACGACGGCACGATCGAGAGCCGCGTCGAGGTCCGCGACCTGCTCACCGACGGCCCCCTGCGCGTCGGCATGCAGGCCGCGCTGTGGATCGTGACGATCGCCGCGGTCGCGCTCGCGATCGCCGGGTTCCTGATGAGCGCGACCGTCTCGGTGCGGCTGCGCAGGCTCGAGCTCGCTCGGCTCCAGGCGCTCGGGGCCTCCCGCGGTGCGCTCGTCCGGGCGGTGCTCGCCGAGCACGGTCTGCTCGCCCTCCTCGGCAGTGCCGCCGGTCTCCTGCTCGGTCTGCTGCTCGGTCACCTCGTGGCCCCGCTGCTCACGGTCGCCGCCGACGGCCGACGGCCCGTCCCCCCGGTCCTCGTGCAGTGGCCCTGGGTCGACGAGGCCACGCTCCTCCTGTCCCTGCTCGCCGCCATCGCCATCACCGTCGGGGTGACCACCATGACCCTCCTGCGCCGCGCGTCCGCGGAGCTCCTCCGGCTCGGGGACGACCGATGAGGGCGCCCCGGGTGCTGCCCCTCGTCGCCGGCTCGCCGCTGCTCGCCCGGCGTCGCGCCGTCGCCGACCGCGGGCTCGTCGCCGTGTGCCTCGCCCTCGTGGCGGTGACCGCGTTCCTCGCGCTCGCCGGCCCTCGCTACCTCGTGGAGTCCGCCGACCGCGGTGTGCGGCAGTCCGTGACGGAGGCCGGGAACCGCGCCGACGTGCTCGCGGAGCTGCCGCCGACGATGGACACCGTGCGGGACACGGTGCGCGACCCGCGCCTGACCGACAAGCTCGAGTCCGCGGCCAACGACCTGCGGGCCGTGCTGCCCGACGCGCTGCAGGCGACGGTGCAGAGGCCCGAGCTCACGTTCCGCAGCTCGGGCCTGAGCCTGGCCGTCCCGCCCGAGGAGGGCCTCTGGGCGCTGCGCCTGGGGTGGGTGTGGAGCGCGCGCTCCGCCGGGGTCCTCTGGGTCGAGGGCACGGAGCCGGGCCCCTCGCCGGACGTGCGCGCCGAGTACGCGGCCGAGCGCGAGGCAGCCGGCGACGCGGCCGGCGAGGCGGCCGTCACGCTGCGCCCGCAGCGGGTCGAGGTGGGGGTCACGCGCGCGACGGCGGACGTGCTCGGCGTGTCCGTCGGGTCGGAGATCGGCCTCGCGGGCGCGTTGCGCGACGACGCCGTGGCGGTCGTGACCGGCATCTACGAGCCCGTGGACCCCGGCGAGGGCACCTGGGCCGGTGCGCCCGAGCTCGTCGAGCCCGTGGTGCGCCAGGCCAAGCGGGGCGAGCACACGACCGCCGGGCTGCTGCTCTCCCGCGAGTCCGCGCCGGACGCCCGCGCCGCGCTGCTGGCCTCGGGCCACCAGACGGTCGTCCGGCTGCGCGTCGACGTGGCGACGCTCACCGCCGACGGGGCGGAGGCGGTCCGCGCCGACGTCGCGTCCATCACGGCGAACCCGGACCGTCTGGCCCTGTCCGGTGGGCGCACCCTGGCCGTGTCGACCGGGCTCGACGAGGTGCTCGGCGAGTTCGCGACGCGGCTGCGCGGCGTGACCGCCCAGGCGTCGCTGCTCCTCGTCGGCATCGTCACCGTCGCCGGTCTCGCGCTCGTCCTCGCGGCACGGCTGCTCGTGACGCGGCGCCGGACGCTCCTCGAGGCGGAGCGGGCCCGCGGCGCGTCGGTCGCGTCGGTCGCGCTGCGCCTCCTGCTCGAGTCGCTGCCCGTGACGCTCGCCGGCCTCGCCCTCGGGCTCCTCGCCGCGTGGCTGGCGACGCCCACCTCGACGACCTGGACGTGGGCTCCCGCGATCGCCGTCGGGGTCGTGGCGACCCTCGCCACACCGGTGCTGGGAGCGGCGCTCGTCGCTCGCGCCTGGACCGGGCGCCAGCTGCCCGCGAACCGTCAGGACCGCGAGCGCGTGCTCGGGCGGCGCCGCGCGCAGCGCAGGACGGCCGAGGTCACCGTCGTGGTCCTCGCGGCCGGCGCGACCTCCGCGGTGCGTGGGCGGGGACTGCTGCAGACGCAGACCTCGGGCGTCGACCTGCTGCTCGCGGCGACGCCCGCGCTCCTCGCGGCGGGCGCGACGATCCTCGTGCTGCGGCTGTTCCCGGCGGTGCTGGGCGCCGTCGGGCGACTGGCCGCGCGCCGCCGCGGGCTCGTGGGCGTCGTGGCGTCCGCACGCGCGGCGCAGGCGGCCGGGCTCGGCGTCCCCCTGCTGTCGCTGACCGTCGCCCTGGCCCTGGTCGTGTTCGCCGGCCTCACCGCGGCGAGCGTCACCGCCGGCCAGGAGCGCGCGTCGATCGAGCAGGTCGGCGCGGACGTGCTCGTCGAGGGCGCGGTCGACCGCGAGCTCGCGGACGCGGTGCTGGCGCAGGACGGCGTGGACGCCGCAGCCCTCGGGACGGTGATCGGTGGGCGCCGGTTCAACGGCGACGGCGGTGGCATCGTGACGCTCGTGCTCCTCGAGGCCGCGGAGTACGAGCGGGTCCGCGCGGCCGTCGACCCCCGGTACGGCGGCGAGCTGGCCGGGCTCGACGGGAGCGGAGCCGCCGGTCCGCGCGCGCTCGTCAGCCCGTCGCTGCGCGCCGAGACCGACGTCGCCGGCGCACGCGTGTACGACGGCGAGCAGCGCGTCGTCTTCGAGGTCGTCGGCGACACGTCGTTGACCTTCGGGCCGGACCCGGTCGTCGTCGCAGACCTCGACACGTACGGTGCGGCGACCGAGACCCCGCTCGCGCAGGACGCGCTGTGGGTCTCCGGCCCGGGCGCCCGCGCGGCCGTCGACCGCGCGACCGAGGAGGTCGGCGCCGTCGACGTCACGGTGACCGTGCGCACCGAGCGGCTCGCGTCGGAGCGGTCGTCCGCGCTCGTCGGCGCGCTCCAGCAGCTGGTGCTCCTGACGAGCCTCGTGCTCGCGCTGTTCGCGGCGGCGACCCTGGTCCTGACCGTCGTCGCGACCGCCCCCGAGCGCGGGCGCACGCTCTCGGCGCTGCGGACCCTCGGTCTCGACGCGCGCGGCGCACGGCTCGTGACGCTGGGCGAGCTCAGCCCGCTCGTCGGCGCGGCGGTGCTGGCCGGAGCGCTGATCGGCGTCGCGGTGCCCGTCGTGCTGACGAGCGCGCTCGGCCTGAGCCGGGTCACCGGCGAGCTCGGCACGACCGGGCTCGTGGTCACGCCGCTGCCCTTCGCCCTCGCGGTCGGTGTCGCGGTGCTCGCGCTCCTCGTGAGCGTCGTCGCCGAGGCCGCCGTGCGTCGACGCGACCGGCTCGGCGACGTGCTCCGGGTCGGTGACCGGTGAGCGCCGCACGCGCCGACCGGGCGCTCCCCCGTCACGGGCCGCCCCGCGGCCCCGCCCCGACTCCCGCCCCGCCCACCGACCGAGGAGCAGCCCGGTGACCACGACGCAGACCCCGCAGCAGTCGCTCGCGACCCTCGAGGACCGGGCGCGCGCCCGTACCGGCGCGTACGGCGAGCACGCGCTCATCGCGTGCGACAACCTCGTGCGGATCTACCAGTCCGAGGGCATCGAGGTGCAGGCCCTGCAGGGCCTGGACCTGCTCGTGGACCCGGGCGAGGAGATCGCGATCGTCGGCGCGTCGGGCTCCGGGAAGTCGACGCTCCTGTCGGTGCTCTCGGGCCTGGACGTGCCGACCGCCGGCCGCGTGCGGGTCGGGCCCTGGGACCTCATGGGGATGTCGGCGCGCGAGCGGGTCGAGTACCGGCGCAGCATGGTCGGCTTCGTGTGGCAGCAGACCGGGCGCAACCTCGTGCCGTACCTGTCGGCGACCGAGAACGTGGCGCTCCCGCAGGCTCTCGCCGGCGTCCGGTCCGCGGCCCGGCGCCGTCGCGCGGTCGAGCTCCTCGACGCGCTCGGTGTCGGCTACTGCGCCGACCGGCGCCCCGGCCAGCTCTCGGGCGGCGAGCAGCAGCGCGTCGCGATCGGGGTCGCCCTCGCGAACTCGCCGCAGGTGCTGTTCGCCGACGAGCCGACCGGCGAGCTCGACACCGCGACCTCGGTCGAGGTGTTCGACACCCTGCGCGCCGCGAACCGCGAGCTCGGCGTCACGGTCGTGATCGTCACGCACGACTCGAGCGTGAGCGAGCACGTCCAGCGCACCGTGGAGATCCGCGACGGACGCACGTCGTCGGAGGTGCTGCGCCGCACGCACACCGACGAGCACGGCACCGAGCAGGTCGTCGCCGAGGAGTACGCGGTGCTCGACCGCGCCGGACGCGTCCAGCTGCCGGCGGACTACCGCGAGGCGCTCGAGCTGTCGGGCCGCGTGCGGCTCGCGCTCGAGGCCCGCCACGTCGAGGTGTGGCCCGACCGGCCCCGGCCCGGCCGGCACAGCACGACCGGCGCCCCCGACGGCTCCGGCACGCAGCAGCAGACCCGCGAGGAGGAGTCATGACCGGCACACCCGTCACGGGGACCGCCCCCTGGTCCGCGGTGGGCGGCCCCGCGGAGGCACCGATGGTCGTCGTCGAGCACGTGAGCCGCACCTACGGCTCGGGCCCCTCCGCGGTGCACGCGACGCGGGACGTCTCGTTCACCGTGCAGCCCGGTGAGCTCGTCGCGCTCGTGGGCCGCTCCGGCTCGGGCAAGACGACGCTGCTCAACATCATCGGCGGGCTCGACCAGCCCGACGAGGGGCGTGTCGTGGTCGACGGCCGCGAGGTGTCGAGCCTCGGCGAGAAGGGCCTCGTCGAGCTGCGGCGCGACGTGGTGTCGTTCGTGTTCCAGACGTTCGGCCTGGTCCCGGTGCTCTCGGCGGCCGAGAACGTGGGCGTCCCGCTGCGCCTGCGCTCCGTGCCGACCGCGGTGCGGGAGGCGCGCGTCGAGCTCCTGCTCGACCTCGTCGGGCTCGGGGCGCACGCGTTGCAGCGGCCGGGCGAGCTCTCGGGCGGGCAGCAGCAGCGCGTGGGCCTCGCGCGCGCGCTCGCGAACTCCCCGCGACTGCTCATCGCCGACGAGCCGACCGGGCAGCTCGACACCGAGACCGGTCTCGCGATCATGGCGCTGCTGCGCGCCGTGGTGCAGGCCGAGGGCATGACGGCGATCGTGTCGACGCACGACCCGCTGATGATCCAGCTCGCGGACCGCGTCGTGCGGCTCGCCGACGGGCGGCTCGTCGAGGGCTGACGTCCCAGGCCCGCCGGGCCGGTCGGCGCGCTCGCCCGCCGCGGGCCCGCGAGCGCCCGTTCCCGGGAGGTGCGGGCGCGCGCGGACGCCGTACCGGGCGGGACGGGCCTCCGCGGTCGCAGGGGTGCGGTCCTGGTGCAGGGGACCGGGGCCGCACCCCTGTGGTCGCGGACCTCAGATCTCGATGCCCTCGAACAGCTCGGTCACGAGCGCCGCGACGGGTGAGCGCTCGGAGCGCGTGAGCGTCACGTGCCCGAACAGCGGGTGACCCTTGAGCGCCTCGATGACGGCGGCGATCCCGTCGTGCCGCCCGACGCGCAGGTTGTCGCGCTGCGCGACGTCGTGCGTGAGGACGACGCGGGAGCTCTGGCCGATGCGCGAGAGCACCGTGAGCAGGACGTTGCGCTCGAGCGACTGGGCCTCGTCGACGATCACGAACGCGTCGTGCAAGGACCGGCCGCGGATGTGCGTGAGCGGCAGCACCTCGAGCAGGTCACGGTCGAGGACCTCCTCGACGACCTCCTTGCTGACGACCGCGCTGAGCGTGTCGAAGACCGCCTGCGCCCAGGGGTTCATCTTCTCGGACTCCCCGCCCGGCAGGTAGCCGAGGTCCTGGCCGCCGACCGCGTAGAGCGGCCGGAACACCATGACCTTGCGGTGCTGGCGGCGCTCGAGCACCGCCTCGAGCCCGGCGCACAGCGCGAGCGCCGACTTGCCGGTCCCGGCGCGCCCGCCGAGCGACACGATGCCGATCTCCTCGTCGAGCAGCAGGTCGATGGCCACCCGCTGCTCGGCGCTGCGCCCGTGCAGGCCGAAGACGTCCTGGTCACCGCGCACGAGCTGCACGTGCTTGTCGGCGGTCACGCGGCCGAGCGCCGACCCCCGCGGGCTGTGCAGCACGAGGCCGGTGTGGCACGGCAGGTCGTGGGCCGCCGCGCCGCGCGCGCTCGTCGCGACCTCCTCGACCCCGCCGGCCTCCAGGTCCTGGTCGAGGTCGGCGAGCGCGAACGACTCGTGCTCCCACAGCCGCGCCATCTGCTGCTCCGAGACGTCGAGCGTGTCCATCCCCGTCCACCCGGAGTCGACGGCGAGCTCCGCGCGGTACTCCTCGGCGCGCAGCCCCACGGCGGACGCCTTGACGCGCATGGGCAGGTCCTTGGAGACGACCGTGACGTCCTTGCCCTCGGCGGCCAGGTTCGCCGCGACCGCGAGGATCCGCGTGTCGTTGTCGCCGAGCCGGAAGCCGGCGGGCAGCACGTTCACGTCGGCGTGGTTGAGCTCGACCCGGAGCGTGCCCCCCGCGGTGCCGAGCGGGATGGGGTGGTCCAGCCCGCCGTGCGCGACGCGCAGGTCGTCGAGGAGCCGCAGCGCCGAGCGTGCGAAGTAGCCGAGCTCGGCGTGGTGACGCTTGGCCTCGAGCTCGGTGATGACGACGATCGGGAGGACGACGTCGTGCTCGGCGAAGCGGTAGACGGCCTTGGGGTCCGAGAGCAGGACCGACGTGTCGAGGACGTGCGTGCGCAGGCCCTCGTCGGGCGTCTCCGGCACTGTCGCACCCGCGGTGCTCGTGGTGGCGGCCGCGCTCGCGCGGGGTCCCAGATCCTTGTTGCCCACGGCAGGCTCCCTCCGGCGCGTCAGCGCCGCATCGGGCACCTCGTGCCGGCCCGCGTGAGCGGTGTGCGCCGGCAGTCGGCGACGAGACGAGGTCGGCCGGCCCCGCAGGGCCAGGACCGGCCCTCCTCCCGGAGCGGTTGCTCCATGGGCTGGCCTCCCGAGGACGGCGGGCGCCGTCCGGTGAGCCCGACGCTACGCCCGGGCTCCGACACGCGGTGCCCGGACGCGCGCGGCCGACGACTTCTTCATCCGATGGATACCCGGCCGACACGCACGGGTCGCGGCGCGGGCCGCACCTCCCGCCGGCGCGCCCGCCGCGGGCACGGTCTCAGCGTCCGAGCCGGCGCTCGCGCGCGGCGTACGAGCGCACCGCACGCAGGAAGTCCACGCGCCGGAAGTCCGGCCAGTACGCCTCGCAGAAGTAGAACTCCGAGTGCGCGCTCTGCCACAGCAGGAACCCGCCGAGGCGCTGCTCGCCCGAGGTGCGGATCACGAGGTCCGGGTCGGGCTGGCCGCGCGTGTAGAGGTGCTCGGCGATGTGCTCGACGTCGAACTGCTCGGCGAGCTCGTCGAGGCTCGCGCCGCGCTCGGCGTGCGTGCGCAGGAACGAGCGGACCGCGTCGGCGATCTCGCGCCGGCCGCCGTAGCCGATCGCGACGTTGACGTGCAGGCCCTGGACGTCGCGGGTGCGCTCCTGCGCCGCGCGCAGCGCGTCGGCGGTCGCCGGCGGCAGCAGGTCGAGCGAGCCGACGACCTGGACGCGCCAGCGCCCGGTCGCGGCGAGCTCGTCGACGGCGTCCTCGATGATTTTCAGGAGGGCGTCGAGCTCCTCCGCCGAGCGCGTGAGGTTGTCGGTCGAGAGCATCCAGAGCGTGACGACCTCGACACCGATGTCCTCGCTCCAGCCGAGCAGGTCCGCGATCTTGTCGGCACCGCGCTGGTGGCCCGTCGCGGCCGACTCGCCGAGGTTGCGCGCCCAGCGCCGGTTCCCGTCGAGGATGACCCCGACGTGGCGCGGCATCTGCGCGGGGTCGAGCGAGGCCGCGATCCGGCGCTCGTAGAGCCCGTACAGCAGATGGGGCAGGCGCACGCTCGAACTCCTCGTCAGCGGGCTGGGGACGGTCCGCGCTCACGCTACTCGCCCGGGCTGCGTGCGACGGACGGTACGTCCGGATCCTGGCGCGCGGTGCGGACGTAGGACCTACGCTGACGTAACCTACGCAGACGTAAGTTGTGCTCGGCGACCGCCACCCGAGCCGCGCTCACGACGAGGAGGACGCCCGTGGACATCCCGCGCTCTGTCGAGCACGCCGCCGATCAGGTGGCGGCCGCGGTCAAGCCGCACCTGCGCGGCTGGATCCACGCCGGCATGTTCCCCGTGGCCCTGGTCGGCGCGGTCGTGCTGCTCGTCGCGGCACCCCCCGGCGCCGCGCGCACCGCGGTCGCCGTGTTCGGCCTCACGTCGGTCCTGCTGTTCGGCACGAGCGGCGTCTACCACCGGGGCACGTGGTCCCCGCGCGTCGCCGGCGTGCTGCGCCGGCTCGACCACTCGAACATCTACCTCATCATCGCCGGCACGTACACGCCGCTCGCGGTGCTGCTGCTGAGCCCGCGCGACGCGACGGTCCTGCTCTGGATCGTCTGGACCGGGGCGTTCGCCGGCCTGCTCATGCGGGTCCTGTGGCTCGACGCCCCGCGCTGGCTCTACACGCCGCTCTACGTGCTGCTCGGGTGCGCGGCGCTCGGCTACCTGCCGCAGTTCGCCCGCGCCGAGGCCGGCGGCGCCGCGATCGTCGCGCTGATCGTCGGCTGCGGCGTCGCGTACATCCTCGGCGCCGTCGTGTACGCGACGAAGCGCCCGAACCCCAGCCCGCGGTGGTTCGGGTTCCACGAGGTCTTCCACGTGCTCACCGTGATCGGCTGGGCGTGCACGTTCGCGGCCGTCGCGGTCGCCGTCGCGCGGACCTGACGGCGAGCGCGGCGGGGTCAGTCGCGCGGGACGACCGCGTACCGCCGGTTCGCGAGCGACGGGTTGCGCGCCCGCACCGCGGCCAGCCCCGCTCCGTCGACGTCGACCGTGCGCACGTCGGGCTGCTCGTCGAGCTCGAGCCCGACGACCCCGTCCGGCCCCACGACGACGGACCGGCCGACGACCCCGGGGCCCGCCTGCCCGACGCCGATCACCACGGCGGTGTTCTCGATCGCGCGGGCGACCGCCAGTGCCCGCCAGTGCATCGCCTTGAGCTCGCCCGACGCCCACGCGGCGGGGACGACGAGCACGTCCGCGCCCGCGTCGACCACGCGCCGCGCCGACTCCGGGAAGCGCAGGTCGTAGCAGGTCAGGACGCCGAACCGGAGGCCGCCGACGTCGAGCACGAGCGGCGGCGCGGCGGGCGGCCCGGGCTCGAGCCGGTCCGACTCCCGCGCGCCGAACGCGTCGTAGAGGTGCACCTTGCGGTACGTGCCGACGAGCTCGCCGTGCGCGTCGATCGCGACCACCGCGTTCACGGCTCGCGCGGGTCCGGCCGACCCCGGGGACGCGCCCGCGCCGGAACCCTCGTCCGCGGAGCCCGGCGGCGTCGCGCCGGGCAGCGTCGTGCCGGCGATCACCGCCACGCCCGTGCGCGCCGCGCGCTCGCGCAGGGCCCTCACGAACGGGCCGGTCAGCGGCTCGGCGTGCTCCGGGCCGACGCCGCGCGGGTCGAACGCCGAGGCGTACTCCGGCAGCACGAGCAGGTCCGCACCGGTCCGGGCCGCGGTCGCGAGCGCGTCGAGCGCGACCTCGCGGGCGGCCCCGCGGTCGGCGCTCACCCGCAGCTGCCCGATCGTCACGCGCACGTCGGGCCGTGCCGGGCCAGGCCGTGCGCCGCTGCGGGCCCCGTCGCTCACGCGCCCGAGCCCGGCAACCCGCCGCGCGGACCGCCCGCCGCGCCACCGGGGCCGCCGGTGCCGCCG
>NZ_JBSGSU010000010.1:0-167474 GCF_053607065.1 Cellulomonas sp. NPDC055163
CGCGCGAGCTGCGCGGCCCGGCGGTCGACGACGCGCAGGTGCCGCGTGAGCGAGAGCGCGAGCAGGATCGCCGCGACCGCGACCACGAACGTCACGAGGAAGCCGAGGACCCCCGGGGACGCCTGCACGGACAGCGGGACCTCGACGGGCGTCGGGCTCGGCGTCGCCGCGAGCCGGACGACGAGCGCCGCGCCGGTCACGGGGTGCCCGCGGAGCTCGTCGGGGCAGGGGGACGCACGCCGGCGAACAGGTCGTCCTCGGGCAGCCGGACCGGGACGCGCGACTCGGCGAGCTCGTACTCCTCGTAGGGCCACACCTCGCGCTCGAGGTCGCGCGGCATCGCGAAGAAGAAGCCCTCGGGGTCGATCTGGGTCGCGTGCGCGCGCAGCGCGTCGTCGCGCGCACCGAAGAAGTCGGCGCACGAGATCCGCGTCGTGACCTCCCGCTCGGGGATCTCCCGCGCCGCGCGCGACTCGACCCACTCGCCGAACGGGGACTCGATGCCGCGCTCGACGAGCGCCTCGTGCGCCGCGCGGATCCGCGCCATCGAGAAGCCGTGGTTGTAGTACAGCTTGAGCGGCGTCCACGGCTCGCCGGCGTCGCGGTAGCGCTCGGGGTCGCCCGCGGCGGCGAACGCCTCGGCGGAGACCCGGTGGCACATGATGTGGTCGGGGTGCGGGTACCCGCCGGTCGGGTCGTACGTCGTGATCACGTGCGGGCGGAAGCGGCGCACGAGCTCGACGAGCGGGCGCGCGGCGACCTCGAGCGGCTGCAGCGCGAAGCACCCCTCGGGCAGGGGCGGCAGCGGGTCGCCCTCGGGAAGCCCCGAGTCCACGAACCCGAGCCACTCCTGGCGCACGCCGAGCGCCTTCGCGGCCGCCGCCATCTCCTCGCGCCGGATCTCGTGCATCCGGTCCGGGTCGGCGACCGGCGGGTAGCTCGGGTTGAGCACGTCGCCGCGCTCGCCGCCCGTGCAGGTCGCGACGAGGACGTCGACGCCCTCGGCCGCGTACCGCGCGGTCGTCGCTGCTCCCTTGCTCGACTCGTCGTCGGGGTGGGCGTGCACCGCCAGCAGGCGCAGCCGTTCTCCGGTCACGTGGGGCCTCCGTGGGTGGGTCACCCGTGCGCGTGGCGCGCACGGGGCGAGGGACAATGATCGCGCACCTCGCCGCACGCCGGGTGCACGACGCCCGCCCGGGGCCGCACCTCCCGGACGAGCGTCCGGGAGGTGCGGCCTCGGCCGGGTCGACCGGCAGGCGTGCTCGACGACCAGGAGCGGACCACGTGACGGAGCAGGACGCAGGCACCCCGGCGGGCCGGTACGGACGCGAGACGTCGGTGCCGCGCCGCACGTGGGTCGTCGTGGCGGTCGTCGCCGGCGTGGTCGTCGTCGCGGTGCTCGCGTGGATCATGTCGGGCATGCAGCGCGACGTCGTGCGCTGGCAGGACCACGGTTTCCGCGTCGAGCCCGACCGCGTGGTCATGACGTTCGAGGTCACGAAGGACCCCGCGGCGACGGTCGAGTGCCGGCTGCTCGCGCTCAACCAGGCCGCCGCCGAGGTCGGGTTCCGCACCGTGACCGTCGGGCCCGCGCGCACGAGCGTCGTGCGCCTCACCGAGACCGTCGCGACCGCGGAGCTCGCAGTCACGGGGACCGTCGAGACGTGCGTCGTGGCGCCCGACGCCTGAGGCGCTCACCCGGGCGCCCGCACCCGCCTCGCCCCGCACACCCCGCCGCTCACCCCGCGATCACCCCGCGGTCGCGACGGCCTCACCCCCGGCGCGTGCACCACCCGGACACCCGTCTTGCTATCCTTGTCGATTCATACGCCGCCCAGGGTCGGCGAGAACCTCCGGTCGACGCGACCGGCAGGCAGCTGGCAGGGCAGGCTCACCGCACACGTGCACGTCCCGTGTACCCGCACGTGTGCACCAGTCGATGATGGCAAGGAAGGAGCGACCGTGACCGAGACGTCGCAGCCCACGTGGCTGACGCAGGAGGCGCACGACCGGCTCAAGACCGAGCTCGCACGCCTCGAGGGTGAGGGTCGTGCCGAGATCACCGCGCGCATCGCCGCCGCGCGCGACGAGGGCGACCTCAAGGAGAACGGCGGCTACCACGCGGCCCGCGAGGAGCAGGCGAAGCAGGAGGCGCGCATCCGGGAGCTCAAGCAGAAGCTGCGGAACGTGCAGATCGGCACGCCGCCGGACGACGGCGTCGTCGAGCCCGGCATGGTCGTGACCGCGCTCGTCGCCGGCGACGAGATGGAGTTCCTGCTGGGATCGCGCGAGATCGCCGGCTCCGCGGACATCGAGGTCTTCTCCCCGACGTCCCCGCTCGGCGCCGCGATCAACGGGCGCGCGGTGGGCGACACGGTCGCCTACGAGGCGCCGAACGGCCGGGAGATCGCGGTCGAGATCAAGGCTGCGCACCCCTTCACGGGCTGACGCACGCATCCGGCCCACGGGCCGCGCAGCACCGGGACGACGCCGTCCCACCACGCACGGGCGAGGCCCCGCGGACGCACGTCCGCCGGGGCCTCGCCCGTCGGCGTCCGTGGTCCCTGAGGTCCGTGGTCCCCGAGGTCCGTGGTCCGCGAGGTCAGTGGTCCGCGAGCCGGAAGCCGCGGGCCCGCAGGTGTGCGAGCACCTCGCCGCAGTGCTCGGGCCCCTTGGTCTCGACCTGCACCTCGATCTCGACCTCGTCGATCGCGAGGTCCACGGAGGTGCGCACGTGGCTCACGTGCACCACGTTCCCGCCCGTCGCCGCGAGCTCGGACAGCAGCCCTGCGAGCGTCCCCGGCGAGTCGTCGATCCGCACGCGCAGCTGCAGGTAGCGCCCCGCGGAGGCGAGGCCGTGCCGCACGACGCGCAGCAGCACGAGCGGGTCGATGTTGCCGCCCGAGAGGACGGCGACGACCGGACCCTCGAACGCCCCCGGCGACGCCATGACCGCCGCGACGCCCGCCGCGCCGGACGGCTCGACGAGGAGCTTCGCACGCTCGGCGACGAGCAGCAGCGCCCGCGAGAGGTCCTCCTCGGTCACGGTCCGGATCTCGCAGCCGTGCTCGCGCAGCACGTCGAACGGCACCCGGCCGGGGGTGCCGACCGCGATGCCGTCGGCCATCGTGCGCAGGTCCGTCATCGGCACCGGGTGGCCGGCGGCGAGCGACGCCGGGTAGGCGGCGGCACGTGCGGCCTGCACGCCGACGACCCGGACCTCGGGTCGTGC
Source organism: Cellulomonas sp. NPDC055163 (assembly GCF_053607065.1). Classification (NCBI taxonomy): domain Bacteria; kingdom Bacillati; phylum Actinomycetota; class Actinomycetes; order Micrococcales; family Cellulomonadaceae; genus Cellulomonas; species Cellulomonas sp. NPDC055163. The sequence continues at coordinate 3,233 of NZ_JBSGSU010000010.1, forward strand.
CGCGGCGACGGCTGCGACGATGCCCGCGGCGAGGCCGCCGCCGCCGACGGGGACGACGATCGTGCGGACGTCCGGCACCTGCTCGAGGATCTCGAGCGCGACGGTGCCCTGGCCGGCGACCACGTCCGCGTGGTCGAACGGGTGGATGAGCACGCGGCCCGTGCGGGTGGCCTCCTCGCGGGCGGCGACGAGCGCGTCGTCGACCGACGTCCCGGCCAGCACCACCCGGGCGCCGTACTCGCGCGTCGCGGCCACCTTGGGCAGCGCGGCGTCCGCGGGCATGAAGACGAGCGCGTCGATCCCGAGCAGCCGCGCCGCGAGCGCGACCCCCTGTGCGTGGTTGCCGGCGCTCGCCGCGACGACACCGCGGGCCCGCTCCTCCGCGGTCAGCCGCGCCATCCGCACGTACGCGCCGCGGACCTTGAACGAGCCCGCGCGCTGCAGGTTCTCGCACTTGAGCCACACGTCGGTGCCCGCGACGCGGCTCAGCGCACGGCTGTAGTCGACCGGGGTGCGCGTCGCCACACCGTCGAGCAGCGCCGCGGCGGACCGGACGTCGTCGAGCCCGACCCCGCGCACGACGTCGAGGTCGCTCACGCCTCACCGGTCAGGCGGGAGGTTCCCGGTGTGCTGCGGTCGACCTCGCTGGGCGGGACGACCGCCGCGGAGCCGGCCGCGTCCGGCTCCTCGGGCGCGGTCGGTTCACCACGGACGATCGCATGGTCGTCGTCACCGAGCCCCGGGAACTTGTCGTGCCCGTGCAGGTACAGGACGACGGTGTTGATCACCGCGACGATCGGGACGGCGAACAGCGCGCCGACGATCCCGGCGGCGAGGGAGCCCGCGGCCACGGCGAGCAGGACCGCGACGGGGTGCAGCGACACCGCGTGGCCCATGAGCAGCGGCTGGAGCACGTGGCCCTCGATCTGCTGCACGAGCAGCACGACGCCGACCATGATGAGCGCGACGACGGGCCCGTGTGCGACCAGCGCGACGAGGACGGCGACGGAGCCGCTGACGAGCGCCCCGACGATCGGGATGAACGAGCCGAGGAACACCAGCGTCGCGAGCGGCAGCGCGAGCGGGACCTGGAGGATCAGCGCCCCGAGGCCGATGCCGATCGCGTCGACGAGCGCCACGAGGATCTGCGTGCGCGTGTAGCCGCCGAGCGTCACGACCCCGCGCCGGCCGGCCTGGTGGATGCGGTCGCGCGAGGTCACCGGCATGAGCCCGACGAACCACGCCCACACGTGACGGCCGTCGAGCAGGAAGAAGAACGTGCAGAAGAGCGTGATCAGCGCACCGGCGGCGACGTGGCCCACCGTCGTGCCGACCGAGAGCGCACCCGAGACGAGGGACGACGCGTTGTCGCTGACCTGGGACTGCGCCTGGTCGATGTAGCGGTCGATCTGGTCGGTGCTGAGGTCGAGCGGGCCCGACGACAGCCACCGCGCGAGCTCGCGGAAGCCCTCCTGCGCCTGGTCGCTGAGCTCGGCGAAACCGTTGACGAGCGAGCGGCCCGCGAGCGTCAGCAGCCCGGCGACGAGCGCGAGCAGCGCGAGCACCGCGGTCCCGGACGCGAGCCCGCGGGAGAACCGTGCCCGGCGCTGCAGGAACCGCACGAACGGCGCGAGCAGCACGGTCAGCAGCACCGCGATCGCGACCGAGACGACGAGCACCTTGAAGTAGCCGATGACCGCGAGCAGCAGGGCGAGCGCTGCGGCGATCACGATGATCCGCCACGACCACGCCGCGGCGGCCTGGACGGACGGGGGGACGGCCGAGCGCGCGTCCGTCTGCGCGGCGCGCGGGGTCGCCGTGCCCGCGGCGGGCCCCTGCGCGGTCGGCACGGGTCCGGTCGGGTGGGTCGTCGTCATCGCAGGGCCCCCTCGAGGTCGGCGATCAGGTCGGCGACGTCCTCGATGCCGACCGAGAGCCGCACGAGGTCGTCCGGGACCTCGAGCACCGTCCCGAGCACCGAGCCGTGCGTCATCTTCCCGGGGTGCTCGATGAGCGACTCGACCCCGCCGAGCGACTCCGCGAGCGTGAAGACGCGCGTGCGGCTGCACACGTCGAGCGCGGACTGCTCGCTGCCGGTGCGGAACGCGACCATGCCGCCGAACCCGCTCATCTGGCGGGCGGCGACCTCGTGGTCGGGGTGGCTCGGGAGGCCCGGGTAGATCACCTGGGTGACGCGGGGGTGCGCCGAGAGCAGCTCGGCGACCGCCGCGGCGTTGGCCTGGTGGCGGTCCATGCGGACGGCGAGGGTCCGCAGGCCACGCAGCGTGAGCCACGAGTCGAACGGGCCGGCGACGGCGCCCGACGCGTTCTGGTGGAAGCCGACCGCGTCCGCGAGCGCGGCCGTCCCCGTCGGCCCGACGAGCCCCACGGGCAGCTGCGCGCCGTCCGCGACCACGACCGCGCCGCCGACGACGTCGCTGTGCCCGCCGATGTACTTCGTGGTCGAGTGCACGACCGCGTCGGCGCCGAGCGCGAGCGGCTGCTGCAGGTACGGGGTCGCGAACGTGTTGTCGACGACGAGCAGCGCACCCGCCGACCGCGCGTGCGCGGCGAGGGCCGCGATGTCGGCGATGCCGAGCAGCGGGTTCGTGGGCGTCTCGGCCCAGACGACCTTGGTGCGGCCGGGCTGGATCGCCGCGAGCACCGCGCCGGGGTCGCTCAGGTTCACGGGCGTGTGCTCGACGCCCCACGGGCCCAGCACGCGCGCGAACAGGCGGTACGTGCCGCCGTACGCGTCGTCGGGCACGACGACGTGGTCACCGGGGCGCAGGACCGCACGCAGCAGCGTGTCCTCCGCCGCGAGGCCGGACGCGAACGCGAAGGCCGCCGCACCCCCCTCGGCCGCCCGGAGGGCCTCCTCGAGCGCCGCACGCGTCGGGTTCGCCGAGCGCGAGTACTCGTAGCCGCCGCGCAGCCCGCCGACGCCGTCCTGCTTGTAGGTCGAGACCTGGTAGATCGGCGGGACGACGGCGCCGGTCGCGGCGTCGGGGTCCTGGCCTGCGTGGATGGCCCTCGTCGCGAACCCGGCGGTGGCCCAGTCGTGGTCGAGGTCGGGGGTGGGGAACGGGTCGGTCGTCACGGTCCCAGGCTAGGCCGTGCACCGGGTCCGCACGCGGTGGACGCGCACCGGGGCGACGCGCGCGGGCGGGACCTGGGACGCGACGCCGGACCGGGCGCGCGCCGGGGTGCGGGTCCGGGGCGGCGGCGCGCGGGGTACGGGAACAGACGCACCCCGCCGGACCGTTGTGCCTGGCGACGCACGGCCCACCCGCACGCACCCAGCGGGCGCCGGCGCGTCGACCCGACGAGAGGTGGACCCCCTGTGAGCTGGCTGTTCGGATCGGCCCTCAAGTCCCAGATGGTGACGCCGGAGCGCGCGCTGCCCGGCCGCGACGACTACCCCTACGCCGTCCCCGCGACGCACGCGGTGCTCGGCACCCCGCTGCGCGGCCCCTGGCCCGAGGGCACACAGGTGATCTACCTCGCGCTCGGCTGCTTCTGGGGAGCCGAGAAGGAGATGTGGAACCTGCCCGGCGTCGTGACGACCGCCGCCGGCTACCAGGGCGGGATCACGCCGTTCCCGACGTACGAGGAGACGTGCACCGGCCTGACCGGGCACACCGAGACGGTCCTCGTCGCGTACGACCCCGCGGTGCTGCCGACCACGGAGCTGCTGCGCACGTTCTGGACGCTGCACGACCCGACCCAGGGCTACCGCCAGGGCAACGACGTCGGCACCCAGTACCGCTCGGCGGTCTTCACCACGACGCCCGAGCAGGCGGAGGCCGCAGCGGCGACCCGCGCGCTGTACGAGCCCGAGCTGCGGCGCAACGGCTACGGCGAGATCACCACGGAGGTCCGCCCGGTCGACGGCGAGGGCGGCGCCGGGACGTTCTACTACGCCGAGGACTACCCCCAGCAGTACCTGCACAAGGTGCCGAACGGGTACTGCCCGGTGCACTCGACCGGGGTCGCCTGCCCGGTCCCGTGAGCACGGCGTGAGCGGCGACGGCCCGGTCCCCTCGGGGGCCGGGTCGTCGCGCGTCCGGGGCGCGAGCTGCGGGGCGCGGTGTCAGCCCAGCGCGTCGAGGTACACCCAGGCACCGCGGTCGCGCACGAACCGGCTGACCTCGTGCAGCGACCCCGCGCCGTCGACCGAGCGGTAGAACGCCCGGAACTCCACGGTCCCGTGCGTGTCACCGGCGCCTCCGCCGGTCGAGCCGAGCACGTCGAGCCGGTACCACCGCGTGCCGTCGTCGAGGTCGAGCGCGGGTGGGCGCCCGCTCGCGTGCCAGGTGCGGCAGACGTACGCCGCGTCGCGCACCGCGTAGGCGCTGTACCGCGAGCGCATGAGCTGCTCCGCGGTCGACGCGGCCCGCTCACCGCGGTGCAGCGGGCCGCAGCACTCGTCGTAGGGCAGGCCGCTCAGGCACGGGCAGCGGGTCGTCACGGGGTCAGCCTCCGTCGGCGGCGAGCGCGTCGTCGGCGGGCAGGTCCTCGGCGGCGCGGTCCTCCGCGGGCGCGTCCTCGGCCGCACGGTCGTCCGCGGCACCGTCCTGCGGTGCGGCGGCGTCCGACGCACCGGTCGCCGCCTTGGCGTCCGAGTGCCCGAGCGGCTTGTCGGGGGCCACGCGGTCCCGGACGAGCTGCTTGAGCACCGTGATCTCGGGGAAGCCGCGGCGCTCGGCGCGGTCCCACAGCAGCTCCCCGTCGACGTCGACCGTGAACACCCCGCCCGTCGCCGGCCGCAGCGCGACCTCGCTGAGCTCGCGGTGGAACGTCGTGAGCAGCTCCTGCGCGAACCACGCGGCGCGCAGCAGCCACCGGCACTGCGTGCAGTAGGTGATCGTCACGCGCGGGAGCGGGGCATCCGTGCTCATGGCGCCAGTCTCGCGCACCCTTGCGATGATCGGGTCATGGCGACGACGGAGACCCTGCGGAACTGGTCCGGCAACTACACGTTCCAGGCGGCCGAGGTGCACCGGCCGGAGACGGTCCAGCAGGTCCAGGAGGTCGTGGCGGCGGCCCGGGGCGGCGCGGCCGGCCGGGTGCGGGCCATCGGTACCCGGCACTGCTTCCAGGACATCGCCGACACGACCGGCGGGCTCGTCTCGCTCGAGCGGCTCGAGCCGGTGATCGAGCTCGACGGGGCGGCGCGGACGGTGACGGTCTCGGGCGGGACGCGCTACGGGACGCTCGCCGAGCACCTGCACGCGCGCGGCTGGGCGCTGCACAACCTGGCCTCGCTCCCCCACATCTCCGTCGCGGGGGCGGTCGCGACCGCGACGCACGGCTCGGGCGACGCGTCGGCGAACCTCGCGACGGCGGTCGTCGGGCTCGAGCTCGTCACCGCCGACGGCAGCCTCCGGACGCTCACGCGGGCCGACGCCGACTTCCCCGGCGCGGTCGTCTCGCTCGGGGCGCTCGGCGTCGTCGTCCGGCTCACGCTCGAGGTCGAGCCGACGTACGACGTCGCCCAGGAGGTGCACACCGGGCTGCCGTGGGACGCCGCGCTCGCGAACCTCGACGCGGTCACGTCGTCGGCCGACAGCGTGAGCCTGTTCGTGGACTGGACCGGCGACGCCGTGCAGCAGGTGTGGCGCAAGACGCGCGTGGTCCCCGGCGAGCGGCACGAGCTGCGCACGGAGCTGTTCGGTGCGGCACCGTCGCCCGTCAAGCTGCACCCGCTGCCCGGGATCGACCCCGTCAACTGCACGGACCAGCTCGGCGTACCGGGCCCCTGGCACGACCGGCTGCCGCACTTCCGGCTGCGGTACACCCCGAGCAACGGCGACGAGCTGCAGTCGGAGTACCTCGTGCCGCGCGAGCACGCCGTGGGCGCCATCGAGGCGCTGCGCGGGCTGAGCGACCGCATCGCGCCGCTGCTGCAGGTCTCGGAGATCCGCACGATCGGCGCGGACGACCTGTGGCTGTCGACCGCGTACGGCGGCCCGCGCATCGGCCTGCACTTCACGTGGCTCCCGCGGCAGGCCGAGGTCGAGGCGCTGCTGCCGGCGATCGAGGAGGCGCTCGCGCCGTTCGAGGAGCGGCCGCACTGGGGCAAGATCTTCGCCGACACCGGCCGTGACCTCGCGCGGCTCTACCCGCGGATGGCCGACTTCCGGGCGCTCGTCGCGCGCAGCGACCCGGGCGGGGTGTTCCGCGGGCCGTTCCTCGAGCGGCACGTGCTGCTCGGCTGACGCCGAGGCCCCGCACGGCGGCGCGTCGGTGCGGACCGGCCCCGGCGCCGGTCGACCGGTCCGGACGTACCGAGGGGCCGCGGCACCGAGGTGTCGCGGCCCCTCCGTCGAGCAGGTGTCAGTTGACGCCGACGACGTCCACGACGAAGACGAGCGTGTCGCCGCCCTTGATGCCGGCCTGCGGCACGCCGCGGTCGCCGTACCCCTGGTGCGGCGGGATCGACAGCAGCACGCGCGAGCCGATCTGCTGCCCGACGAGACCCTCGTCCCACCCGGCGATCACCGCGCCGACGCCGATCGGGAAGTTGATCGACGAGCCGCGGTCGTACGAGTTGTCGAACACGTGCCCGTTCCACGTCTGGCCGAGGTAGTGCACCACGAGGTCGTCGCCCGCCTCCACGAGCGCGCCGTCGCCGCGGCTGAGCACCTGGACCTCGAGCTCGGCGGGCGCCTGGCCCTCGGGGAACGTCAGCGTGGGCTTCTCGCCGAACGAGCCGGAGGCCTGGGGCAGCTGTGCGGTCATGGATGGATCTCCTCGCCTTGATGTCGGTACGCCACCCATCCTCGCCGCTCGCCACCGCCTCGTGCGCGCCGGGGACGCCTGGTGGACGGGGTGAAGCCGCGACGTCACGGGCGCAGGCACGGGCACCGGCTGCGCCGGGACTCCGGTCTCCGGACTCGGTCGACGCCGCCGGGCGCGGCTCGGCGCGCCCTGCTCAGCGCACCCCGGACCGCCCGTTCAGCCACGCGAGCTGGCGCGCGAGCTGCCAGCCCTCGCCGCCCTCGTGGTTGTTGTACGGGTAGACCTCGATCTGCTTGTCGGTGACCCCGGCGCGCTCGCCGTACCAGTGGTAGGCGGCGTACACGGTGGACGGCGGGCAGACCGTGTCCATGAGCGCGACGGAGAACAGCGTCGGGGCGGTCGCGCGGCGGCCCAGGTGCACGCCGTCGAGGTAGGACAGCGTGCGGAACACCTGCTCCTCGGCGTCGCGGTGCACCGCGAGGTAGTTCGTGATCTCGCCGTACGGGTCGGAGCCGGTGATCTGGACGGCGCGCCGGAAGTGGCACAGGAACGGCACGTCGGGCATGACGGCGAGCAGCCCGTCGACCAGCCCGGCCACGCCGAGCGCGAGCCCGCCGCCCTGGCTCGCGCCCGCGACGGTGACGCGCCCGGGGTCGACGAACGGCAGCGACCGGGCGGCCTCGACCGCGCGGACCCCGTCGGTGATGACCCGGCGGTAGTAGTGCTCGGCGGGGTCGAGGATGCCGCGGGTCATGAACCCGGGGACGGCCGGCCCCGAGCCGACGGGGTCCGGCGTGTGCCCGCCGTTGCCCCACTTGCTGCCCTGCCCGCGCGTGTCCATGAGCAGGTAGGCGTAGCCGGCGGCGGCCCACTGCAGCCGCTCGTGCGCGAACCCGCGCCCGCCGCCGTACCCGATGAACTGCACGACCGCCGGGAGCGGGCCGTCAGCGCCGGCGGGCCGCGAGAGCCAGCCCTTGACGGGGTGCCCGCCGAAGCCCGCGAACGTGATCTCGGACGTCTCGACGAGCGTGAGGCCCGCGTCGACCGGCGTGACCTCGACGGCGAGGTCGTGCGTCCGGGTCTCGGCGAGGGTCGCCGCCCAGAACGCGTCGAGGTCGGTCGGCTCGTCGAGCTCGGGGCGGTACGTCTCGAGCTCGGCGAGCGGCAGGTCGAACAGGGGCATCGTCGCTCCTCGCGGGTGTGCGCCGGCGCGCGTCGTCCGGCGGTCGGGCCGGCGGGCGTGCCCCCGGCGGCCGGGCAGCAGCGTGTCACACGACGACGCCCGCCCGGCGCACGCGACCGCGGGTCGCCGGCCGCTCGGCGCGCGAGCCGCTCAGCGCGCGAGGAACCCCAGCAGGTCGTGCCGGGTGAGCACGCCGACGGGCTGCCCGTCGTCGACGACCATGAGCGCGTCGGCCGACTGCAGCGCCTTCCGGGCGTCCTCGACACCCTCCCCCGAGCCGATCAGCGGCAGCGGCGCCGCCATGTGCCGGTCCACGCGGTCGGCGAGCGTCGCCGCACCGGAGAACACCGCGTCGAGCAGCCCGCGCTCGCTGACGGACCCGGCGACCTCGCCGATCTTGACGGGCGGCTCGGCGCCGACGACCGGCATCTGCGAGACGCCGTACTCGTGCAGGATCGAGATCGCGTCGCGCACCGTCTCGTTCGGGTGGGTGTGCACGAGCGCGGGGAGCTCGCCGCCCTTGCTGCGCAGCACGTCCGCGACGGTCGCGCCCTGCTCGGAGGACAGGAACCCGTACGAGCGCATCCACGAGTCGTTGAAGATCTTCGACAGGTAGCCGCGCCCGCCGTCGGGCAGCAGCACCACGATCACGGCCTTCGCCGCCGCCTCGGGGTCGTCGTCCTGGAGCCGGCGGGCGAGCCGGAGCGCCGCCACGACGGCCATGCCGCACGAGCCGCCGACGAGCAGCCCCTCCTCGCGTGCGAGGCGCCTCGTCATCGCGAACGAGTCGGCGTCGGAGACCGCGATGATCTCGTCGGGCACCGACGGGTCGTACGCGGTCGGCCAGAAGTCCTCCCCGACGCCCTCGACGAGGTACGGCCGCCCGTCCCCGCCCGAGTACACCGAGCCCGCGGGGTCGGCGCCCACGACGCGCACGCGCCCGCCGTCGCCGGCCGCACGGTCGGCGGAGGCCTCCTTGAGGAACCGCCCGGTGCCGCTGATCGTGCCGCCCGTGCCGACGCCGAGCACCGCGTGCGTGACGCGCCCGTCGGTGTCGGCCCAGATCTCGGGGCCGGTCGACTCGTAGTGGCTCAGCGGGCCGTTCTGGTTGGCGTACTGGTTCGGCTTCCAGGCGCCCTCGATCTCCTGCGTCAGGCGGTCGGACACCGAGTAGTAGGAGTCGGGGTGGTCCGGGGCGACCGCCGTCGGGGTGACGACGACCTCGGCGCCGTACGCGCGCAGCACGTCCCGCTTGTCCTGCGAGACCTTGTCCGGGCACACGAACACGCAGCGGTAGCCCTTGCGCTGCGCGACGAGCGCGAGCCCGACGCCGGTGTTCCCGCTCGTCGGCTCGACGATCGTCCCGCCCGGGAGCAGCTCGCCGCTCGCCTCCGCGGCCTCGACCATCTTGAGCGCGATGCGGTCCTTCACGGACCCGCCGGGGTTGAGGTACTCGACCTTCGCGAGGACGGTCGCGGCGAGGCCGTCGGTCACGGAGGAGAGCTTCACGAGCGGGGTGTGCCCGACGAGCTCGGAGATGTGCTGCGCGTACTTCACGGCGGGGTGCTCCGGGAGGTGGGAGGGGGCGCGCGCGACGGTCGGCCGCGGGGCGCGGGGAGGGGCGCGGGTGGTCGCCTCACGCAACGACCGCCCGGAGCGATCATCGCATCCGGGCGGTCGGTCCTGCAGTCAGCGGGCCGTGCGGTCAGTCGCCACGCAGGATCGCGAGGAGACGCAGCAGCTCGAGGTAGAGCCACACGAGCGTCACGATGAGGCCGAAGGCGGCCGTCCAGGCCAGCTTCGCCGGGGCGCCCTGCTCGACGCCGCGCTTGATCGAGTCGAAGTCCATGATCAGCGACATCGCCGCGAGACCCACGGCCACGAGACCGACGATCACGCCGAGGACACCGCCGCGCAGCGGGCCGAACATCTCGCTCGGGAACACGAACGCGAGCACGAGGTTCAGCACCGAGAACGCGAGGTAGCCCACGAGGCCGATGATGAGGAACCGCGTGAACTTCGGGGTGACCCGGACCTTGCCCGAGCGGAACAGCACGAGCGAGGTGCCGAAGACCGCGAGGGTCGCGAGCACGGCCTGCGGGACGAGCCCGTCGCCGAACGCGTCCTCGTAGAACTTGCTGATGCCACCGACGAACACGCCCTCGGCGATCGCGTAGGCCGCGATGAGCAGCGGGCTCGGGTTGCGCCGGAACGCGTTGACCAGTCCGAGCACGAGCCCGACGATCATGCCGATGACCCACAGGCCCGGCGCGAACGCGTACGTCGCCGCGGCGACGACGACGAGCATCGCGAGCAGCCCGCCGGTCTTGACGATGACGTCGTCGTAGGTCAGTCGCCCGGTCTGGGCGGTCGTCGCCGACGGCGCCTCGTACATCTTGTCGAGGCTGACGGCGTCGATCGTCTGGGTGCCGGCGGCGCCGTACCCGGCGGCCTGCCCCGGCTGGACCGGGCTCCGGCCCTGCCCGCGCCCGCGCCTGGCGTTCGGGTCGCGGAACGTCTCGCTGTTGTTGAAGACGGGGTTGCTCACGGCTTCCTCCTGGTCGCTGGCGGCCGGTTCTACCGTACGCAACGCACGCGCGGTCGGCATCGTTCCCACGTCGTCCCCGGAGCACCTCCCCCCAGCCTCTCGGGGTGGCCTCAGGGTCACCCCAGGGTCCGTTCGGGGGTTGTCCTCCTTACGGCGTATCCCCAGGGCGGAGAAGGATGAGACCCAAGGACGTTCCGGGGAGCCACCGCCCGGGCCTACGTTCGAGGAGTCCACCCACCCCTGCTTCTCACGAGGACGACACATGATCGAGGCACACGGCCTGACCAAGCGGTACGGGCCGAAGACGGCGGTGGACGGCATCAGCTTCACCGTCCAGCCCGGGAAGGTGACCGGCTTCCTCGGCCCGAACGGCGCCGGGAAGTCGACGACGATGCGCATGATCGTCGGGCTCGACCGCCCGACGCAGGGCACCGTCACCGTGAACGGCCGGCCGTACGCCCAGCACCGGTCGCCCCTCGTCGAGGTCGGCGCGCTGCTCGAGGCCAAGGCCGTGCACACCGGACGCTCGGCCGCGAACCACCTCGCGGCCCTCGGCGCGACCCACGGCATCGGCAGGGCGCGCGTGCAGGAGGTCATCGAGATGACCGGCCTGCAGACCGTCGCCAAGAAGCGCGTCGGCGGCTTCTCGCTCGGCATGGGCCAGCGGCTCGGCATCGCGTCGGCCCTGCTCGGCGACCCCCGCACACTCATCCTCGACGAGCCCGTCAACGGCCTCGACCCCGAGGGCGTGCTCTGGGTCCGCAACCTCGTGCGCTACCTCGCGTCCGAGGGCCGCACGGTGTTCCTGTCCTCGCACCTCATGAGCGAGATGGCCCTCACGGCCGACCACCTCATCGTGATCGGGCGCGGGCGGATCATCGCCGACGCCCCCGTCCAGGACGTCATCAACCGGGCGACGAGCACGACCGTGCGCGTCCGCAGCCCGCACGCCACACAGCTCGTCGAGCTCCTGCGCAGCGCCGACGTCACCGTGACGACGACCGAGCCCGGTCTGCTCGAGATCACGGGCGCGTCCGCCGAGGCCATCGGCGAGACCGCCGCCTCGAACCGTCTCGTGCTGCACGAGCTCACCCCCCTGAGCGGCTCGCTCGAGGACGCCTACATGCAGCTCACCGCCGACCAGGTCGAGTACCACTCGGTCGGGGCCGGCGAGTCCACCGTCCGCGCAGCAGCCCAGGAGCAGGCCCGATGAGCACCCTGACCAAGCCGACGAGCGCAGCACCGACCGTGCCGCCGCACGCCGCCCGCGCCCACCTGTCGTTCCCGCACCTCGTGCGATCCGAGTGGATCAAGCTCTGGACCGTCCGGTCGACCTACTGGATCCTGCCGCTCACGGTCCTCGCGTTCGTGGGCATCAGCTTCCTCGTCGCGTTCTTCTCGACGCGTCCCGACGCGCAGGCCAACGGTGCGCCGCCCATGGACGCCAGCTTCCTGCTGAGCCCGGGCGTGTACTTCGGCCAGCTCGCCATCGTGGTGCTCGCCGTGCTCACGATCACGGGCGAGTACTCGACCGGGATGATCCGCTCCACGTTCGCCGCCGCACCCGCGCGGCTGCCCGTGCTGGCCGCCAAGCTCCTCGTCGTCCTCGTCGTGTCGTTCCTGACCGGCGCCGTCGCGACCGCGCTGACGTGGCTGGTGACCCGGCCGGTGCTGGGCGACGAGCACGCGATCGACCTCGGTTCCGCGGAGACGCAGCGGATCCTGCTCGGCGCACCGCTGTACCTCACGGCCATCGCGCTGTTCGCCTTCGCGCTCGGCGCGCTGCTCCGGCACTCGGCGGCGGCCCTCGCGACCGTCCTCGGGCTGCTGCTCGTCGTCGAGACCGTCTTCTCGGCGATCCCGACGGACTTCTTCCGCAACACCGCGCCGTTCCTGCCCGGGACCGCCGGTCAGCGCCTCACGGCGTCGCAGCAGTTCATGGACATGACGGCGCAGATGTCCGACGCGCCGCAGCTCACCCCGTGGCAGGGCTTCGGGGTCCTCCTGGCGTGGGGCGTGGTCATCCTCGCCGCCGCCGCGGTGCTCGTGCGTCGGAGGGACGCCTGAGCCAACCCGCGCCGTGGGCGCCGCACCGGGAGGAGGGTCCCGGGGCGGCGCCCTCCGGCGTGCCCCTGCTGCTCGACGAGCTCGACGCGCGACCGGTCGGCCCCGTGCGGCGGTGGCTGCGCCGGAACCCGGTGGCGACCGACTGGCTCGTCGCCGCGTTCTTCGCCGTCCCCGCGTTCGCGGGCGCCCTCGCGCACCGTCCGGCCGCTCCCGCGCTGGTCCTCGCCCTCGCGGGGACCGGCGCGGTGCTCGCCCGGCGGCGGGCACCCCTGTGGTCGGTCGGGGCGGTCACCATCCTCGGGCTCGTCTCGTTCGGTCTGCACGGCGGGCTCAACGGCTTCGACGTCGGGCTCGGGCTCGCGCTGTACGCGGTCGCGACGCAGTGCACGCCGCGACAGGCCGGGGTCGCGGTGGTCGTGCCGACGCTCCTCCTGACCGGTGCGACGTTCCTGTGGGCACCGCCGCAGACGCGCGGCGTCGAGATCGCCGGGCTCGCGTTCGTCGTGCTCGTCGGCACCGCGACCGGCGTCGGCGTCCGCAACCGGCGGCTGCACGGCCGGGCGATCGTCGAGCGCGGGCACGCCCTGACCCGTGAGGCCGAGCAGCGTGCCCAGCTCGCGACCGCCGAGGAGCGGGCCAGGATCGCGCGCGAGATGCACGACGTGGTCGCGCACAGCCTCTCCGTCATGATCGCGCTCGCCGACGGGGCCGCGGCCGCCGTCCCCCGCTCGCCCGCGAGCGCGCAGGCGGCCATCACGCAGGTCTCCGAGACCGGGCGTGCCGCGCTCACCGACATGCGGCGCGTCCTCGGCGTGCTGCGTGACGACGACGCGTCGTACGGCCCCCCGCCGGGCGGCACGGACCTCGCCGCGCTCGTCGAGGGCTACCGTCGCGCGGGGCTGCCCGCGCACCTGACGGTGGCCGGCACCGCGCTGCCGCGGGACACGGGGCTGCAGCTCGCGGTCTACCGGATCGTGCAGGAGGCGCTCACGAACGCGCTGCGGCACACGCGCGGCACCGGGCACGTCGAGGCGCGCGTCACCCGCACGGACGGGACGGTCGAGATCGAGGTCACCGACGACGGCGGCGTCACCCACCCGGGTGGACCGCCGCCCACGCCCGGCAGCGGCCGGGGCATCATCGGGATGCGCGAGCGCGCCGCGATCTACGGCGGGACCGTCGAGGCGGGACCGTCGGGTCCGGGCTGGCGGGTCCGCACGGCACTGCACTGGGACGAGGAGAGCACGTGAGCGACGGTCGCACGGACGGCACCCCGACGAGCCGGGGACGCACGCGCGTCCTGCTCGCGGACGACCAGGCGCTGCTGCGCATGGGCTTCCGGCTCGTGCTCGAGGCGGAGGACGACCTCGAGGTCGTCGGCGAGGCCGGCGACGGGACCGAGGCGGTGCGGCTGACGGCGGAGCTCTCACCCGACGTGGTCCTCATGGACGTGCGGATGCCGGGGCTCAACGGCATCGAGGCGACCGAGCAGGTCGTGGCCTCGGGTGCGTGCACGCGCGTGCTCATCCTGACGACGTTCGACCTCGACGAGTACGCGTTCGCGGCGCTGCGGGCCGGGGCCAGCGGCTTCATGCTGAAGGACGCCCGCCCCGCCGAGCTCGTCTCGGCGATCCGCGCCGTCGCGACGGGGGACGCGGTGGTCTCGCCGCGGGTCACGCGCCGCATGCTCGAGATGTTCTCCGACGCGCTGCCCGCGGCGGGGCAGCAGCCGCCCGCACCCCACCCGGCGCACGCGCTGCTCGCCCAGCTCACGGCCCGCGAGGCCGAGGTGCTCGGTGCGGTCGCCGAGGGGTTGTCGAACAACGAGATCGCGCTGCGCCTGTACCTCTCCGAGGCGACGGTCAAGACCCACGTCGGCCGCATCCTCGCGAAGCTCGGCGTGCGTGACCGCGTGCAGGCGGTGGTGCTCGCGTACGAGTCGGGTCTCGTGGGGCGCTGAGCGGGCCGTGGCGGCGCGACGACAGGGCTGCGCGCGGCACAGGTCGACCGCCTAGGCTCGCCCGTGCCGGTGGCCCTCCCACCGCGGCAGAGACGAGGAACGCGCATGCCCGACGCCCCCACGACCGCAGCCTCCCCGACCCGCGCCCGCCCGGCGCCGGTGCGCGCGGCGGTGCTGCGGACCGAGCGCGTCGCCGAGCAGCTCGTGCGGGTCGTCCTCGGCGGGCCCGGGCTGCGTGCCGTCCATGCGCCGACCCACGCCGACTCCTACGTGAAGGTCGTCTTCGTGCCGCCGGCCGCGCTCGCCGCCGCGTCCGAGCGGCCCGACGGCCGCGTCGACCTCGACGCGCTGCGCGCCTCGCTGCCCGCCGAGGACCAGCCGCGCGTGCGCGCGTACACGGTGCGGGCCTTCGACGCCGCGTCGGCCGAGCTCACGATCGACGTCGTCGTGCACGGCGACGAGGGGGTCGCCGGCCCGTGGGCCGCCTCCGCCCGGCCGGGCGACGAGGTCCTGCTCCTCGGGCCCGGCGGCGCGTACAGCCCGGACCCGGCGGCCGACCGCTACCTGCTCGTGGGCGACGCGAGCGCCCTGCCCGCGGTCGCGGTGGTGCTCGAGCGGCTCGCTGCTGAGCACCCCGACGCGGTCGGTGACGCGATCCTCGAAGTGCACGGCCCGGGCGACGAGCTCCCGCTGACCGCACCCGCGGGCGTCCGCGTCCGGTGGGTGCACCAGGGCACGGGCGTCGTCGGGCTGCGGCTCGTCGAGGCCGTGCGCGACCTCGCGTGGCCGGACGGCCGGGTCGACGCGTTCGTGCACGGCGAGGCGGGGACGGTCAAGGAGCTCCGTCACCACCTGCGGGTCGAGCGAGGACTCCCGCGCACGGGGCTGTCCATCTCGGGGTACTGGCGCCTCGGCGCCGCCGACGAGGACTGGCGCGCGTCCAAGAAGGACTGGGCGCGGTCGATCGAGGATGCCGAGCAGGCGGCAGGGCTCGACTGAGCCGGCGCCGCCGGGAGCGACGGGTGCCCGGGCGGGCGGAGCTGCCGCCGGTCGGCGAGGCCCCGTCGAGACCGGCAGGTCACCGGTCCCGCGCGCCTGCGGGTGATCCGGTGGCACCGCACACCCAGGCGCCTGACAGCGCACCACCCGCTCCCCTACGGTGCTCCTGGCGCTCCCGCACGGATGCGTCTCGCCGTGGGAAAGGGCCGTCGTGCGTTACCTGCCGTACCTCCTCGAGCTGGCACTGCTGGTGTACTGCCTGATCGACTGCATCCAGACCGACTCGGTGCTCGTGCGCAACCTGCCCAAGCCGCTGTGGGTGCTGCTCATCGTCGTCGTGCCGATCGTGGGCGCGATCGCGTGGCTCGTCGCCGGCCGCCCCGAGCGCAGCGCCCGCTCCCGGAACGTCCCGTGGCCGAGCACCGCGACCGCGGGCTTCCCGGAGTACGAGCGGCCCCGGCCGCTCGCTCCGGACGACGACCCCGAGTTCCTCGCGAGCGTGCGGAGGTCCGACGACACGCACGAGCGGATGCTGCGCGACTGGGAGGCGGACCTGCGGGCACGCGAGCGGCGCTTCGACGACACGCCTCCGGACGCGGACCCGGACCGCCCGGACGCGCCGCCCGCACGACCGTGAGCCCTACGCCGGCCGCGACGGCAGCCACCAGCCCCGGAAGGACCCCGTGAGCGAGCCGCAGGACCGGACCCCGGAGGACGCCGGCGCGAGCCCGACGGCGGAGCCGCGCTGGCTGACCCCCGCCGAGCGCGGCGCGTGGCTCGCGCTCTCGGCCATGACCATCACGCTGCCGGGCGCGCTCGACGCCCAGCTCCAGCGGGACGCCGGGCTGTCGTTCTACGAGTACATGGTGCTCGCGATGCTCTCGGAGCAGCCCGACCGGACGCTGCGGATGAGCGAGCTCGCGCAGCTGACCAACGGCTCGCTGTCGCGCCTCTCGCACGTCGCCAAGCGGCTCGAGCGGGCCGGCTTCATCCGCCGGGAGCGCTCGACGGTCGACGCCCGCGCGACCAACGCGATCCTGACCGACGAGGGCCTCGCGAAGACCGTCGGCAGTGCGCCGGGACACGTCGAGGAGGCCCGCCGGCTCGTCATCGACGCCCTCGCGCCGGACCAGCTCGAGCAGCTGCGCGCGATCGGTGCCGCCGTGATGAGCCGGGTGGACCCGGGGTCGACGTTCCCCTCGGAGCCGGCGCCCGACGCGTCCGCGCGCTGACGGCAGCGGGTCGGGCGCCGCTCGCCCGGATGACGGCGTCCCGGCCCGCCGCACCACCCTGCTCCGGCCCAGCCCCGCCCTGCCCGGCCGCCCCGCCCCCTCGGACGCTCCCTCAGGCGGCGTCCCCCACGGCGGCGAGCCACGCGCGCGGCGAGCAGCCGAGCACCTGGGTGAAGGCCCGCGAGAACGACGGCGGGCTCGCGTAGCCGAGCTCCGCCGCGACGGCCGCCACCGACGCGCCCGCGCGCAGCCGGTCCTGCGCCACGGTCAGCCGCCAGCGCGTCACGTACTCGGCGGGCGGCTGCCCGACGGCCTCCCGGAAGCGCGCGGCGAACGCACTGCGCGACATGGTCGCCTCGCGGGCCATCGTGGTGAGCGTCCACGGCCGGCCCGGGGACTCGTGCACGGCGACGAGTGTGCGGGCGAGGCGCTCGTCGGCGAGGCCCGGCAGCAGCCCCGCGGGCAGCGCGAGGTCCTCGGTGTGGTCGAGCAGCCAACGGAACAGCTGGACGAGCACGACCTCGAACAGCCGGTCCGCGACGACGCGGCTGCCGCAGCGCACGGCGTCGACCTCGGCGAACAGCAGGTCCAGCGCGGTGCCGAGGCCGGCGACCGCGTCGAGCGGGATCACGAGCACGGGCGGCAGCGTCCGGACGAGCGGGTGGGTCGCGCCGCCGTCGAAGTCGAGCGTCGCGCACGCGAAGTCGGCGCCCTCCGTGGGTGCGGTGCGGAAGGCGTGCTCGAGCGGCCGCGGGTAGAGCAGCAGGCTGGGCCTGTCGACGTGCACCGTCTCGAGCCGGCCGCCGGGACCCTGGTGCGTCAGGTCCATCTCGCCGTCGCGCAGCACGTGCAGGAACCCACGACCGGGCTGCGCGGCGAACGTCGTGACCCCGCACAGCGGCCCGGCGTGGAACAGGCGCGTGCGCACTCGGAAGCGGTCGAGCAGGGGCGAGAGCCGGTCGAGGTGGGGCACCCGACCACTGTGCCAGGTCGCTGGACGATCTGGTACGTACCGCGGAGCATCTGCCTCTTTTCGTCCGGCCGGACACGGCAGCCTAGGAGCACGTCGCCACCCGGACCGGGCAGCGACACCGCACCACGACACCGCACCACGACACCAGGAGAACACCATGTCGCACGTCCCCCTCGTCGCCCGCGAGTCCGCGACCGGCACCGTCCGCGCGCAGCTCGACGAGATCCACGGCGCGTTCGGCACCGTGCCCACGATGTTCCGGGCCGTCGCGCAGTCCCCCGCCGCGCTCACCAGCCTGTGGGGCTCGTTCGGGGCGCTCGCGGGCGGCACGCTCGGCGCCGCCGTCGGCGAGCAGATCGCGGTCGCCGTCGCGAACCGCAACGCGTGCGAGTACTGCCTCGCCGCGCACACCGCGCTCGGGCGCAAGGCCGGCGTGTCGCGCGAGGCGCTCGCCGCCGCGCAGGACGGCGACTCCGACGACCCCCGCACCGCGGCGCTGCTCCGTTTCGCACTGACCGTGGTGGAGCAGCGCGGCCAGGTCACCGCCGAGGACGTCCAGGCCGTCCGCGACCAGGGCTGGGGCGACGAGCACGTCGTCGAGGTCCTCGCGCACGTGGCGCTCAACCTGTTCACGAACTACGTGAACATCGCGCTCGCCGTGCCCGTCGACTTCCCCGTGGTCGGGCTGCGCCGCGCGGGCTGACCCGGGCCGACGGCACCGGCGAGGTGCGCGTGCCCACCGGCGGCGTGCGACGGGCGCCTGTACCCGCGGCAGGGTGCAGAGCAGGCCCGGCGCCGGTGACCCGGCGCCCGTGACCCGGCATCGTGCCGGTGCCCCCGGCGGGGTTCGAACCCGCACTGGACCGGGTTTAAGCCGGTTGCCTCTGCCGGTTGGGCTACGGGGGCCGCGCTCATCCTGCCAGGCGCAGGACGCAGCGCGGCCCCCGTGCCGGCAGGACACGGGGGCCGCGCTCGTCGTGCGGTGCGCTCAGGCCTTCGACGCGTCGCCCGTCCCGGTCGGGTCGGACGCCGGGGACCCGGCCGAGGTCAGCGCCGAGGACGCACCGGGCGGGTTCTCGTCCGCGCGGCCGTGCGACGTGACCGCGGCGGCGTCCGGGCCGCCGGAGTCGGCCGCGTGCTCGGGCGAGGACTCGCGCTTCGTCGCGGCGTTGTCGGCCTCGACACCGCCCGCCTTCGGCTTCGGCGGGGCGGCTGCGGCCTTGAACTCGGCGCGCGGGTCCTGCAGCGCACCGAGCGCGACGACCTCGCGGCGCAGCAGCAGCGAACCCGTCCAGCCGGCCATGATGCGGATCTTGCGGTTCACGGTCGGCATCGCGAACACGTGGTACGTGCGGTGCAGGACCCACGCCGGGAAGCCGCGGACCTTGATCTTGCCGAACATCTGCGCGACGCCCTTGTACATGCCGAGCGACGCGACCGCACCGACGTTGCGGTGCTTGTACTCCGTGACGGGCGCCGAGCTCAGCACGCGCGCGAGGTTGTCGCCCAGGTGGTTGCCCTCGCGCAGCGCGTGCTGGGCGTTCGGCGGGCAGAACTTGCCGGGGTTGTACAGGTCGGGCACCGCGGCGCAGTCGCCGGCGGCGTACGCGTCGGCGACGACGTTGCCGTTCTCGTCGGCCACCTGGAGCGTCGGCAGGCAGATGACGCGGCCCATCTTGTCCAGGGGGAGGTCCGAGTTCTGCAGCACCGGGTTGGCCTTGACGCCGGCGGTCCACACGATGGTCTCGGAGTCGAACTCGACACCGCTCGACAGCACGACGTGACCGTCGACGCACGAGCTCAGGAACGTCGAGAGGTGGATCTCGATGTCGCGCTTGCGGAGCTGCTCGAGCGTGTACCCGCCGAGCTCCTCGCTGACCTCGGGGAGGATGCGCGGCGAGCCCTCGACGAGCACGAACCGCAGCTCCTCCTGCTCGATGGCGCCGTAGTACCGGACGGCCGCACGGGCCATGTCCTCGACCTCGGCGAGCGCCTCGACACCGGCGAACCCACCGCCGACGAACGTGAACGTCAGCATCTTCTTGCGCAGGTCCGGGTCCCAGGTGCTCGACGCGAGGTCGATGCGCCCGAGCACGTGGTTGCGGACGGCGATGGCCTCCTCGACGTTCTTGAAGCCGATCGCCATGTCCGCGAGGCCGGGGATGGGCAGCGTGCGCGCGACCGAGCCGAGGCCGACGACGAGGTGGTCGTACGTGATCCAGTACGAGTCGCCCTCGGCGGGCGTGATCTGCACGGTGCGGTCCGCGTGCCGGATCTCGGTGACCTTGCCCTGCAGGACGTCGACGTGCTTGAACGCGCGACGGTGCGGTGCGACGACGTTGCGCGGGTCGATGCTGCCGGCGGCGGCCTCGGGCAGGAACGGCGCGTAGGTCATGTAGGGACGCGGGTCGACGACGACGATGGCCGCCTCACGCTTGCCGAGCCGCTTGCGCAGCCGCCGAGCCGCGTACAGGCCGACGGTGCCGCCCCCGAGGACGACGACACGGGGGACCTTGCGAGGCTTCCCGCGCTGCCCCGCGTGGGCGCTGTCGGGGCCTGTGCGAGGCCCGCTGTCCACCGTGGTCGACGCATCGTGAGACATGGAATCACGGTAACGCCGCCCGTTGGCCGCAGCGAGCGCGCGGCCCGTGATCCTGGGCACAGCGCCCGCTCGTGCGGGGCGCCCCCGGGGACCCGCGCCGAGCGGGCGGGCGACGCCGCACGTCGGCGCCCGGTGCGTCGCCCGGCCCTGCGTCAGGGCTGCGACGAGGGCTCCGCCGCCGCGGTGGGGTCGACGCCGGCGGTCCCGGCGCCGGCCTGGCCCGCGCCGTCGCCCGTGCCGGCACCGGCCGTCGTCGGCTCCGGGGTCGACGGGGTCGACGGGGTCGACGGGGTCACGGTGCTCGGGGTATCGCCGGGAAGCACGAGGGACGGCGCCTTGGCGAACGGCATCGGCGGCGTGCGGCTCTCGCCGACCAGGACGTACCCGGCGTCCTCGTCCCACTCGAACTCGCTGCTGGGCGCTCCCCTCAGCGGGAAGACGTTCCAGCGCTGGCGCCCGTCGACGTCCGCGACCGCCACGAACGACCACGGCTCCCGCACGCCCGGCAGCGCCCAGTCGGACTGGCCGTCGTCGAACGTGGTGCGCACGGCGCGGCCCCGGTCGTCGTAGACCTGGACGTCGCGGAGCGGGTTGCCCTGCGCGTCGTACACGAAGAGATTGCTCACCGGCACGCCGTCGACCACGACGCCGTCCTGCGGCACGGTCGCGCCCGGCAGCGTCTGCGTCTCGTAGACCACGTGGACGCGCTCGGTGTCCGCGCTCACGGTGCCGACCACCGGGAGGACGGCGAGCGCCGCGACGACCGTCGCCGCCCCGCGGACCCACCGGCCCGCCCCACCGGGCTGCCACAGCCCGCGACCCCACTGCACGCTCACGACGGTCAGCGCGGCGAGCGCGACCCAGCCGCCGAACGAGCGCGGCATCCAGACGAGCTCGGACCCGGTGAGGACCCCGCGCAGCACCTGGTAGAGCACCCAGGCGCGGGCGAACCACGCGAGCGGCAGCATGCTGCGGGCGAGCTCCTCGAACGGTCCCCACCAGGGCTGCGGGCGCAGCGCCGCGAGAGCACGGTCGGCCTGCTCGCGTGCGAACCGCGCCGGGCGCGCGAGCGCCTGGCTCACTGCGCCGGCCGGCGCGCCCGGCTCAGGCAGGCCCGCGGACGTGCGGAGCTCGGCGGCATAGGCCCGCGGGTCGCCGAACCGCGCGACGAGGTCGTGCTCGCCGGCCCCGGCCCCGCGCGCGTCGTGGTCGGCGACCGCGTCGGCGAGGTCCGCCTCGAGGCCGTCCGTCAGGTCCTCGACCTGCTCGGCCGAGAGCCCCGCGAGATGGCGCCGCACCGCCGCCGCGTAGCCGGCGACGTCGGCCGCGTGGGTCCCCGTGCTGGTGCTCATCGCACACCCTCCGTCGTGAGCAGGCGCGACATGGTCCGCGCGAACTCGTGCCAGTCCTTGCGCTGCGCGTCGAGCATCGCCCGGCCCTGAGCGTTGATGCCGTAGTACTTGCGGTGCGGGCCCTCGTCGCTCGGGACGACGTAGGACGTCAGCGCGCCCGACGAGTAGAGCCGGCGCAGCGTCCCGTACACCGAGGCGTCACCGACCTCCTCGAGCCCCGCGGCGCGCAGCCGGCGGACGACGTCGTACCCGTAGCCGTCCTCCTCGGCGACCACGGCGAGCACCGCGACGTCGAGGACCCCCTTGAGCAGCTGCGTCGTGTCCATGGCCGTCCTCCCCGGTCGCGCGCCGGTGACCCCGGACCCGCAGTCGGCACAGTACTGCATAGTGCGCAGTACCGGCCAGAAGGCGCTACCCGGGCGCGGCGCGCCGCTCAGCGCTCCGCGGCGCTCCAGGCGATGCCGTCGAGGATGTCGTGCTCGGAGGTCACCACGTGCGTGAGCTCGCCCCCGGCCGCAGCCACGTCGTCGCGCACGCGGGCGACCACGTCGTGCCACACGAGCGCTCCGGCGCCGATCACGTCGACCCGGCCCGGGTGCATGAACCCGAGCGCCGCACGCGACGCACGGTCGCGCGCGAGCAGGTCGTCGCACGCCGCGAGGACCTGCTCGACCGGCAGGACCGACCCGTCGATGCGTGCCGGGTCGTACGCGGGCAGGCCGAGCGCGTGCGCGGTCACGGTCGTCACCGAGCCGGCCAGGCCGACGAGGGTCACGGCCTTGCCGAGCGGGACGACGCCCGCCGCGACGTCGAGCGCAGCCGCGACGTCGGCCCGCGCCGCCGCGACCTCGGCGCCCGTCGGGGGGTCGCTGCGCAGGTGGCGCTCCGTGAGCCGGACGCAGCCCACGTCCATCGAGTACGCGGCCTCGGGCGTGTCCGTGCCGAGCACGAGCTCGGTCGAGCCGCCGCCGAGGTCGACGACGAGGAACGGTCCCGGGTGCCGGCCCGCGAGCACGCCCGTCGCCCCGCGGAACGACAGGGCCGCCTCCTCCTCGCCCTCGACGACCTCCGGCTCGACGCCCAGCGCGTCGCGCACGCCGGCCACGAAGTCCGCACGGTTCTCGGCGTCCCGCGAGGCGGACGTCGCGACGAAGCGGATCCGCTCGACGCCGAGCGCGCTGCACACCGCGCCGTACCGGGTGGCCGCGTCGAGCGTGCGGGCGAGCGCCTCAGGGGCGATCCGGCCCGTGCGGTCGACCCCCTGGCCGAGGCGGACGACCTCCATGCGGCGGTCGAGGTCCACGAGGGTCCCCGCCTCGACGTCGACGTCCGCGACGAGGAGTCGGATGGAGTTGGTCCCGCAGTCGATGGCAGCCACACGCGTCATGGCGGCATCCTCGCACCCGGCGCCGCCGGGCGCCGTGCCCGCTCAGCAGGTGCAGCGGTCCGGGCGCCACGCGCCGCGCAGCAGCACGAGCACCTCGTCGCCCACGGGGTTGACGCCCGGGCCGGCCGCGAGCGCGTGCCCGACGAGGACGTGCAGGCACTTCACGCGGGTCGGCATGCCGCCCGCCGAGACGCCCGCGATCTCCGGGACGTCGCCGAGCGCCTCCCGGTCGCGCAGGTAGGCCTCGTGCGCGCCGCGGTACGCGCGCGCGAGCGCGTCGTCCTCCGCGAGGCGCGCCGTCAGCTCCTTCATCAGGCCGCTCGCCTCGAGCGTCGACACGGCCGCCACCGCGGGCGGGCAGGTCAGGTAGTACGTCGTCGGGAACGGCGTGCCGTCGTCCAGGCGCGGCGCGGTCCGCACGACGAGCGGGCGCCCGCACACGCAGCGCGCGGCGATGCCGACGACCCCGCGCGGCGGGCGGCCGAGCTGCTCGGCGAGCACGGCGACGTCGGCCCTGGACACTTCGGGCGCGTCGGTCCGCGCGCGCGGGACGTCGCTCGGGTCGACGGTGCCGACGGCGGGGTTCTCGCTCACGGGACGTCCGTTCGGGCTCGCCCCCGCGCGGCGGGGGTCGGTGGTCAGGGGGTCGCGGCCGGCTCGTCGCCGGCCGGCGCCTGCTCATTGTCCCCCGGCGCGGGCTGCGTCCCGTCCGCCTCCGGCTCGAGCGTGGCCTCCCCGGCGATCCGGACCGAGTCCCAGACCACCGAGTACCAGGGCTGCGTCGAGTCGTCGCCGAGCACCGGCCCGCTGCCCTGCGCCGCGATCTCCGGGGCCGTCGGCTCGGGCACGATCTCGGGGTCGCGGACCCGGTAGGCCGTCTCGCCGGGCAGCACGAACGCGAGCCGGTCGCGCGCCTGCGCGATCACGTACTGCTCGTCGTCCCACCGCGCGAGGTCCGCCTCGAGGTCCTCGTTGCGCTGACGCGCCTCGGCGACCTTGAGGTGCAGCTGCTCGAGCTCGACGCGCTGCGCGAGGTAGGAGCGCAGGGTCGGGAAGACGAGGATGAACGCGAGCAGGCTCACGACGCCCAGGACCATGACGCGTACCGTGAACAGCCGCGGCACGCGGACCTGCACGCTCTCGGTGCGGGGCACCCCGCGGGGCGGCGTCGACGCTCCGCGCGACGCGGGGCGAGGGGACGACGGGCGGGTCGCCGCGCGTGGCGTGACCGGCGTCGACCCGGTGCGAGGCACGGGCGGGCGTCCGCTCACGACGCGGTTCGCCCCCGTGCGCGGTCCGCTCGGCCGCGACGCGGCTCCCCCCGCCCGCGAGCCGGCGCCCTTGCCCGGGCTCGGCGAGGCAGGGCGGCGCGGGGACATGCGTCGATTGTGCCCCGGGCCGGGCCGCACGCAGCGCAGGCGGGCCGCCGGCCGTGTCCGTCACCCGTCCGTGGCAGACGAGCCGGGGCCGGACGCGCCGGAGGCCGGCGACCACGTGGGTCGCCGGCCTCCGGGTGCCGCAGCGTCAGGCGCTCACGAGCGCCGCCGCCTCAGGCGCAGGGCTCAGGCCTGCTTCCAGCGCGGGAACGCGCTCGCACCGGCGTAGCGGCCGGCGTCGTCCAGCTCCTCCTCGATGCGGAGCAGCTGGTTGTACTTGTTGATCCGCTCGCCGCGCGCCGAGGCGCCCGTCTTGATCTGGCCGGAGTTCGTCGCGACGGCCAGGTCGGCGATGGTGGTGTCCTCGGTCTCGCCGGAGCGGTGCGAGATCATCGTCGTGAAGCCGTTGCGCTGCGCGAGCGTCACGGCGTCGAGCGTCTCGGTGAGCGTGCCGATCTGGTTGAGCTTGACGAGCAGCGAGTTCGCCGAGCGGAGCTCGATGCCCTTGGCCAGGCGGACCGGGTTGGTGACGAACAGGTCGTCCCCGACGATCTGCACCTTGTCGCCGACCTCACCCATCAGGTGCGCCCAGGCGTCCCACTCGTCCTCGGACAGCGGGTCCTCGATGGAGACCAGCGGGTAGTCCGTCACGAGCTGCTTGTAGTAGGCGACGAGCTCCTCGGTGCCGACCGCGCGGCCCTCGAACTGGTAGGCGCCGTCCCGGAAGAACTCGGTGGCCGCGACGTCGAGCGCGAGACCGACGTCCTTGCCGGGGACGAAGCCGGCCTTCTCGATCGCCGTGATGATCAGGTCGAGCGCGGCGCGGTTGCTCGGCAGGTTCGGCGCGAAGCCGCCCTCGTCGCCGAGGCCCGTCGAGAGGCCCTCGCTCTTGAGGACCGACTTGAGCGAGTGGTAGACCTCCGTGCCGGTGCGCAGGGCCTCACGGAACGTGCCCTGGCCGATGGGCGCGACCATGAACTCCTGGATGTCGACGTTGGAGTCGGCGTGCGACCCACCGTTGAGGATGTTCATCATCGGGACCGGCAGGACGTGCGCGTTCGGGCCGCCGACGTAGCGGAAGAGCGGCAGGTCGACCGAGTCGGCCGCGGCCTTGGCGACCGCGAGCGAGACGCCGAGAATCGCGTTGGCGCCGAGCTTGCCCTTGTTGGGCGTGCCGTCCAGGTCGATGAGGGCCTGGTCGACGAGGCGCTGCTCGGTGGCCTCGAAGCCGATGAGCTCGGGCGCGATGTCGTCGATCACGGCGTTGACCGCGTCCTCGACACCCTTGCCCAGGTAGCGGTCCTTGACGCCGTCACGGCGCTCGACGGCCTCGAACGCCCCGGTGGACGCGCCCGAGGGCACGGCAGCGCGGGCGATGGTGCCGTCGTCGAGAGCGACCTCGACCTCGACAGTGGGGTTGCCGCGAGAATCCAGGATCTCGCGGGCGCCGACGGCCTCGATGCTGGCCATGGGTGCTCCTTCGACAGACGGGTGGGTTTGCGCCCTCAGCCTAGTGCCGTCCTGACGACCCCGTGGTGGGACCTTGGACAGGTGGACACCCACCCGTCCGCGACACGTGCGACGGACCCCCGCCCGGAGGGGTCCGGGCGGGGGTTCGACGGCATGTCGACGGGACTGCGGGGCGGCGCGCGTCGGGCGCGTCGCGGGTCGCGGGTCGCGGGTCGCGGGTCGCGGGTCGCGGCGTCAGCCCACGTACGACTTGACCCCCGCGAGGATCTGGGCGAGGCCCTTCTTGGCGTCCGCGAGCAGCATGCTCGTCCTCGGGTCGCCGTAGAGCTCGTTGTCGAGCCCCGCGTACCCGTGCCCGAGCGAGCGCTTGATCACGACGACCGAGCGGGCGTGGTCGACGTCGAGGATCGGCATCCCCGAGATCGCGTTGCCCGGCCGGCGCGCCGCGGGGTTCGTGACGTCGTTCGCGCCCACGACGAGCGCGACGTCGGCGGTCTCGAACTCCGGGTTGACCTCGTCCATCTCGAGCAGCTGCGGGTAGGGCACGTCCGCCTCCGCGAGCAGCACGTTCATGTGCCCGGGCATGCGGCCGGCGACCGGGTGCACCGCGTAGTAGACCGTGATGCCGCGGTCGGTGAGCAGCTGGCCGAGCTCGCCGCACTCGCGCTGGGCCTGGGCGGCGGCGAGGCCGTAACCGGGGACGATGATGACCTTGCGGGCGTACGCGAGCTGGATCGCGACGTCCTCGGCGCCGACGCGTCGGACCTCGAGGCCCTCCGGCCCGGCCGCTGCGTCGTCGCCCGCGGCCGCGTCACCCGTGCCGAACCCGCCGACCATGATCGAGAGCACCGAGCGGTTCATCGCCTCGGCCATCTGCTGGGTGAGGATCGCGCCGCTCGCGCCGACCAGGGCGCCCGCGACGATCATGATCTGGTTGTCGACGACGAAGCCCGCCATCGCGACCGCGAGCCCGGTGAACGCGTTGAGCAGCGAGACGACGACGGGCATGTCCGCGCCGCCGATCGGCAGCACCATGAGCACGCCGAACGCGAGCGCCGCGAGCACCACGACCCACAGCAGCCACGCGCTGGGGCTCCCGACGACCCCGACGCCCCCGACGAGCGCGACCGCGGCGGACACGATGCTCGCGAGTCGTGAGCCGGGGAACGCGACGGGTGCACCGGAGACCCAGCCCTGGAGCTTCCCGGCCGCGACCAGCGACCCCGAGAACGTCACCGCACCGATGACCACGTCGAGCACGACCGGCACGCAGACGCCCGCGGTCAGCGTGCCGTCGCCGTGCAGGCGCAGGAAGTCGACGATGCCGACGACCGCCGCCGCGCCGCCGCCGACCGCGTTGAACACGGACACGAGCTGCGGCATCGCGGTCATCTGCACGCGGCGCGCGCCCACGAGCCCGGCGAGGGAGCCGACGACCGTCCCCGCCAGGAGCGCCACGCCCGCGACCGGGACGACACCGCCCTGCTCGCCCTCCCCCACGAGGACCAGCGCGACGGTCGCGAGCACCGCCGCCACCATGCCGGACGCCGAGAGCAGGTTGCCCCGCCGCGCGGTCGCCGGGGATCGCATGAGGTGCAGGCCGAGCACGAAGGTCACGGCCGCACCCAGGTAGACGACGCGCACGACGGCGTCCAGCAGCGGGAGCGCCTCGCCGTTCATCGCGCCGCCCCGTACTCGGTCGGGGCGGCGTCCGGGGCAGCGGCGACCGGCCTCGGGCGGGCCCGGAACATCTCGAGCATCCGGTCGGTCACGACGTACCCGCCGACCACGTTCATCGCGGCGAACGCCGCGGCGACGAACGTCAGGACGTACGCGAGCGGGTCGTCGGCGACGGCCGCGACGAGGATCGCACCCACGAGCACGACGCCGTGGATCGAGTTCGCGCCGGACATCATCGGCGTGTGCAGCGTCGCGGGGATCTTGCTGATCACCTCGAAGCCGACGAGCAGCGCGAGGACGAACAGGGCCAGGTTGCTGAGCAGCTCGGCGCTCATGTCACACCCCTTCCGGGCGGGTCGTGGCGGCCGGGGCGTCCGCCGGGTCCGTGCGGCGCACCCAGACGGCGCCCGCCACCTCGTCCTGCGGGTCGAGCGCGAGCGCGCCGTCGCGGACCACCGCGGCGAGCAGCGCCGTGACGTTGCGTGCGTAGGCGGCGGACGCGCCGGTCGGCATCCCGGACGGCAGGTCACCGGCCCCGATCACCGTGACGCCGCCGTCGGTCAGCACGCGCTGCCCGGGGACGGAGCCCTCGACGTTGCCCCCGCGCGGCCCGGACGCGAGGTCGACGACGACCGATCCGGGCCGCATCGCGGCGAGGTTCTCGGCCGTGACGAGCACGGGCGGGCGCCCACCGGGCACCTGGGCGGTCGCGATCACCACGTCGAACGTGCGGATCTGCTGCCCGAGCTCGGCCTGCTGGAGCGCCTGCTCCTCGGGGGTCAGCGCCCGGGCGTAGCCGCCCTCGCCCGCTCCGGCCGTCACGGACGTCCGCAGGAAGCCGGCGCCGAGCGACGTGACCTCCTCGCGGGCCGCGGGACGCACGTCGTAGCCGCTGACCTGCGCACCGAGGCGGCGGGCCGTCCCGATCGCCTGCAGGCCGGCGACGCCGGCGCCGAGCACGAGGACCGTCGCGGGGCGCGCGGTCCCGGCGGCCGTGATCATCATCGGGACGTACCGGCCGAACGCCTCCGCGGCGACGAGCGCCGCGCGGTACCCCGCGACGGCCGCCTGGGAGCTGAGCGCGTCCATGGTCTGCGCCCGCGAGAGCGTGCGCGGGAGCAGGTCGAGCGACAGCACGACGACCCCGCGGTCGGCGAGCGCGTCGAGCCCCGCCCGGGCGTCGCCGCGCGCGTCGAGCAGCCCGATCAGCACCTGCCCGGGTCGCAGCCGGTCGAGCACCGCCGGCTCGGGGCGGCGCACGGCGAGGACGACGTCGGCCGCGGCGAGCACGGCGTCGAGCGCGTCGACCTTGGCGCCCGCGGCGACGTACGCGTCGTCGGGGTGGAACGCCCCCGCGCCCGCGCCGGACTCGAGGAGCACCTCGTAGCCCTCCGCGACGAGCCGGGTCACGACCTCGGGGACGAGCGCGACGCGCTGCTCCCCCGCCGCGCGCTCCACGAGCGCCGCCACTGTCAGTGCCGTCGTCATGCGCCCTCGCTCCCACCCGTGCGGGCCGCGCGCCTGTGCGTCGCGACGGCCCGGCTGCCGTCCCCCTACGGTGACATCGTGGCGCGCGGCGTGTCGCCCGACCCCGGACCTCCGTCCTGGGAAAGCGGCTTCCTACTGCGCGGCGGAAGAGCGCTCGATCTGCTGGACCTGCTGCTCGACACCGCGGACCGCCGCGCGCAGCGCCGACTCGGCGTCGACGCCGAGCTCGTCGGCCGTCGCGACGAGCTCGAGCAGCCGTCGCCCGACCTCGGCCTCCTGCCACCCGGCTGCGGTCGGGTCGGCGGGCGACGTGACCTGGGCCTCGGCGCGCCAGCCGGTGGCCGCCGCACCCCCGAGCTCGAGACCGGCACGGCGCGCCCGGCCGAGCACCTTCTGGCCCCGGGCGAGCGCACCGAGCGCCAGCGGGATCCCCTCGAGCACCGACGACCGCTGCTTCTCCGCCTGCTTGATCCGGTCCCACTGCACGTGCAGGTCGCCCGTCCCGGTCGGCGCTCCCGCGCCCGCGCCGTCACCGGTCTCGGCACGCCCGCCGGCACCCTCGCGCGCACCCGTGGACGCCGCCGCGCCACCGCCGTCGGTCCCGAACACGTGCGGGTGACGCCGCACGAGCTTGGCGGTGATCCCGCGCGCGACGTCGTCGAGGTCGAACGGCTCGGTCGGGTGCTCCTGCGCGATGCGCGCGTGGAAGACGACCTGGAGCAGCAGGTCCCCGAGCTCCTCGCGCAGGTCGGCGCGGTCGCCGGCCTCGGCCGCCTCGGCGACCTCGTAGGCCTCCTCGAGCGCGTACGGCACGAGGCTCGTGTGGGTCTGCTGCGCGTCCCACGGGCACCCGCCCGGCGAGCGCAGCCGGTCCATCGTCGCGACGAGCTCGCGCACCCCGTCCCCGGACCGGCCCCCCGCGCCGGCGGCGGTCACTCGACCGCGGTCTCGTCGTCGCTCGTCACGAGCCACGGCCGGTCGACCGCGACGAGCTCGTTGGCCTCGTCGACGGCGCCGAACCGCGGGCTGACCTCGACGTCGAGCTCGCCGAGCTCGAGCTGCAGGTCGGGGACGAGCGTCTGCGCGTCCGGGAGCGCCGTCAGCTGCTCCCAGACGAGCAGGTACCGCGAGACCGCGACCGCCGGCTCGCCGAACTCGTCCGTGGTCGGCTCGTCGAGCTGGGCGGCCGCGTCGGTGAGCTGTGCGCGCGCCGCCTGGTCGGAGACCGCGACGCCGTGCTCCTGGGCGAACGCGCGGATCGTGGGCTCCTGGACGAGCACCGCGAGCACGTTCTGGGACGTCGCCCCCTCGAAGAACGGCGAGAGCTGCTCGACGGCGGTGTGCACGTCCTCGACCGCGATCACGCGACCGTCGACGACCGCCGCGGCACCCGGCTGCCCGGCGCACCCCGTGAGCGTCACCGCGGTCACGAGCCCCAGGACCGCGCCCGCGCGCCGCCGTGCCCGCCGGCGCGTGCCGGTCCACCGGCCTGCGTGCTCGTCCGGAACCGTCGTCACCGTCGTCACCCTGGGACCTCCCGCGTCGTCGCTCGTGGATCGGGGCCCATCGTAGGCGTACGCCTCACGTCCGGGCCGACGCCGCCCGCTGCTCGTCGGCCGCGAGGCCGGGGTGCACGCGCACGCAGTCCCGGCCGCCGTGCTTGGCGTCGTAGAGGGCGGAGTCCGCCGCGTCGACGAGCATGTCGGGCGCCGCGGTCGGGGACCGGGTCGCCGCGACGCCGATGCTGACCGTCCGCGCGTGCGGGGCACCGTCCGCCGCCGCGCCCGGACGTGGCTCGGCGCACCGGGCGCGGACCGTCTCCGCGACGGCGGCCGCCTCCGCGGTGCCGGCGCCGGGCAGCACCACGAGGAACTCCTCGCCGCCCCAGCGGCCCACGAGGGCGTCCTCGGGCGTGACCTCGCAGAGCAGCCGCGCGAGGGACACCAGGGCCTCGTCGCCCGCGCGGTGACCCCACCGGTCGTTGACCTGCTTGAAGTGGTCGACGTCCACCATGAGCACCGCGACCGGTGCACCGTCCTCGTGCGACGCGGCCATCGCCTCGGCCAGGCCGACCATCAGGCGGCGACGGTTCAGCAGCCCTGTCAGCGGGTCGCGCGACGCCTGCTCGGCCAGGTCGGCCCGGAGCACCTCGATCGTGCGCAGCTGCTCCCCCAGGCGCTCGTTCGCTGCCGCGAGCTCGCGCCGCTGCTCGTTGGCCTCCGTGACGTCCCGCCCCACCAGCACCACCCCGAGGTCGACCCCGCGGTTGTCCACCAGCCGCGACGAGCTCAGCTGGAGCTCGACCGTCCGGTCGTGGCCCTGCACGACGCGGTTCACGTCCCCGCACCCGGCGAGCAGGTCGCTCACGTCGAACCCGCCGAGCGCCGACGAGGCCGACGACCCGAGGAGTGTCGCCGGCCCGCCCGGGTTCATCGACCGGACGAACCGGTCCGCCGCGGGGTTGACATCGAGGATGCGTCCGTCCGGGCTGATCACGATGACGTACTCGCCGATGCGGTCCACCACGAGGGCGCGCGCGACCGGGGCGAACGCGATGAGGTCCTGCCGGAAGATCGCCCAGGCCATGATCGCCCCGGTCGCGGCGAACCCGAGGGGCGTGGGCTGCGTCAGGCCCGGGAGCGCACCGGCGATGCTCAGCACGTTCACCGCCACGGGCACGAGCGACGCGAGCAGCACGCTGAGGTGCTGGCGACGGAAGACCTGCGGCGCCTTCCGCCACCCGACCGCGAGCGTGACCATGCCCACGAGCAGGAGCCCGTAGCTGTAGGCGGTGTGCGCCCAGAACGCCGGACCGTGCTCCCACAGCTGCGGGGTCGCGAGCTCGTGCGTCCCGGGCCCGTGGTACAGCAGGCGGTGCCACGGGTTCGTCGCGGCCACCGCGGTCACGAGCACGGGCTCGATGGCGAGCAGCGCGAGCAGGCGGCGGCTCGGGGACCAGTCGGCGATCGCCACGCTGCGCGCGAGGACCGTGAAGGACAGGACGAGGAAGCCGATGCCCGGGTAGACGACGAGACTCGTGACCGCGGTGACGACCTCGGGGGCGTCGCCGGCCTGGAGCGCCGCGACCACCGACCACCAGCCGGCACCGACCGCGACCGCCGCGAGCGACGTCGCCGTCACGACCCGCCCGACGCGGTTGCGCCAGGCGTAGACCGCGACGGTGATGCACAGGATCGCCGACGCGGCGTACACGGACGCGACGAGCGGACCCATACCCACCTTCCCGGCGCTGCGCGGCCCGGTGGGCCCCGTCGACCTGCACCATCGGCAGCCGGGACGCAAAGGCAAGCCGTCGGCCGACCGTACGGTCAGGATCATTCGTCCGAGTGCGCTCAGGCCCCGGCGACCTCGTCGTCGGCCTCGTCGCGCTCGTCGTCGTCCGCGGGCTCGACCCGCACCGGCCGGGCGGGTGCGCGCGAGCCGTCGCCCGGCGGGGGCGCGCGCCGGACGAGGTTGCGCCCGTGGTCCTTCGCCTCGTACAGCGCCCGGTCGGCGGCGAGGAGCAGGTCCGTGACGGTCCCGCCGCTGACCGGGTACGCGGCGACGCCGGCGCTCAGCGTGCACCGCACGACGCGCTCGCCGCTCCCGAGCGGCTCGGCCTCGCACCGGCGCCGCAGCGTCTCGGCGAGCACAGCCCCCTCCGTCAGGTCGGCGCCCGGCACGACGACCACGAACTCCTCGCCGCCCCAGCGCGCCGCGAGCGCACCCGTGGGCACGCACTCGCGCAGCCGCTGCGCCATCGCGATGAGCACCGCGTCCCCGGTGAGGTGACCGTGCTCGTCGTTCACGCGCTTGAACCGGTCGAGGTCGAGCACCACGACGGCGAGCGGCTCCCCCGCGCCGGCGGCCGCGTCGAGCATCGGGCCGAAGCGGTCCATGAGGTGCCGCCGGTTGTGCAGGTCGGTGAGCGGGTCGCGCACCGCCTGCTCGGCGAGGTCGCTGCGGAGCCGCTCGATCGTCGCGAGCTGCTCGACGAGCCGGGCCCGCTGCGCGTTGACCTCGGTCACGTCGCGCGCGACGAGCACCGTGCCGATCTCCCGGCCGCGCCCGTCGACCAGCGGCGACGCGCGCACCTCGAGGTCGACGGGCGTCCCGGCGACCGTGAGCGTGAGGTGCGCGGGCTCGTCCTCCGCGGCGATCAGCCGGCCCTCGGCGTCGAACAGGCCCCAGCACGACATCACGACCCGCGCGGGCATCCCGATGAGCTGCGTGGTGCCGAGCCGCGGGCCGGCGGTCGCGACGAGCAGCTTGAGCGCCGCCGGGTTCGCGTCGATCAGGCGCCCGTCGGGGCTGAGCGCGATCACCGGGTCGCTGATCCGCTCGATGAGCACGTCGCGCGCGACGGGCGCGAAGGCGATGAAGTCCTGCCGGAACATCGCGTTCCCGATGACTCCGGCGGTGACCGCGAAGCCGAGCGGCGTCGGGTCACCCAGGTCGCCGAACGCGCCGGTGAGGTTGACGACGTTGACGAGGACCGGGACGACGGAGGCGAGCAGCAGGTGCCAGCGCTGGCGACGGAACGCCGGCGGCGCCGTCCACCAGCCGCGCGCGACGAACACGAGGCCCGCCGCGATGAGGACGTAGGAGTACAGCGCGTGCAGCCAGAACAGCGGGGCACGCTCCCACAGCACCGGGTCGCCGAGCGTCACCGCCGCGTGGCCGGAGTAGAACAGCGCGTGCCACGGGTTCGTCGCGGCGGCCACCGTCACCAGGATCGGTTCGACGCTCAGGCCCGCGAGCACCGCGCGGCTCGGCACCCACCCCGTCCCCGTCGCGCTGCGGCCGAGGCACGCGAACGCCCCGACGGCGACGGCGACACCGGGGAACGACGCGAGCGCGGCGACGGACTGCACGCGCGGGTCGAAGGGTCCGACGCTCACGGCGTCCGCGACGCTCCACCACGCCCCGGCGACGGCCAGCACCCCGAGCGAGGTCGCCGTCACGGTGCGCGGGCCCCGGCGCCGGAACGCGCCGACGGCGACCACGACGAAGACCGCGGCGGCGGCCAGGTAGACGAGCATGTGCACGACCGGGCTCACCTGGCTGCGCACCCCCCTCGCCCCCACGTGAGCGCTCACGCGCGCTCGGCCGCCGCACGCGACGGCGACCTGGGGCGGCCGCGCGTGCAGCTCGTCGTCCGCGGCACCCCGGCGGGGTACGCGCGGTCAGTGGTGCGATGGCTTCACACCGGTGTCCAGGTCATCGTCGCACCTCGTCCCAGGGTTGTGCGCCCGGCGATCGGGGGAGGCTCAGCGCCGTGCGACCGTCCCCACCGTGGCCGCGGCGGAGACGTCGCCGAGGACAACGGCGTCGATGAGCTGGCGTGCCCACGCGAGCAGCGCCTCGCCGTGCAGCGGCTTGCCACCGATGCGGGCCGTCGTCGGGAACGGCACGAGGATCGTGCGGATCGCCGGCTTGAGCACGGTGCCCGGGTAGAGCCGCTTGAGCCGCAGCTGCGCCGACTCGGGCAGCTCGACCGGCGCGAAGCGCACGAACTTCCCCTGCGCGGTCACGTCGCTCAGCCCGGCCGCCCGCACGACGGTGCGGAACGCCGCGACGTCGAAGAGGTTGTTCACCGCGTCCGGCACGGGGCCGTAGCGGTCCACGAGCTCGGCGCGGACCTCCCCGAGCGCCGCCTCGTCGACCGCCGCCGCGATCTTGCGGTACGCCTCGAGGCGCAGGCGCTCGTGCGCGATGTAGTCGTGCGGCAGGTGCGCGTCGACGGGCAGCTCGATCGTGACGTCGGGCAGCTCCTCCTCGACCTCGCCGCGGAAGCCCGCGACCGCCTCCCCGACCATCCGGATGTAGAGGTCGAACCCGACGCCCTCGATGTGCCCGGACTGCTCGCCGCCGAGCAGGTTGCCCGCGCCGCGGATCTCGAGGTCCTTCATCGCGATCGCCATGCCCGCGCCGAGGTCGGTGTTCGCCGCCATGGTCGCGAGCCGGTCGTGTGCGGTCTCGGTGAGCGGGCGCTCCGGCGGGTACAGGAAGTAGGCGTACGCCCGCTCGCGCCCACGGCCCACGCGCCCGCGCAGCTGGTGGAGCTGAGAGAGGCCGAGCAGGTCGGCGCGCTCGAGGATGAGCGTGTTCGCGTTGGAGATGTCGAGGCCCGTCTCGACGATCGTGGTGCAGACGAGCACGTCGAACTTCTTCTCCCAGAAGTCGACGATGACCTGCTCGAGCTGGTGCTCGGGCATCTTGCCGTGCCCGACGGCGACCCGCGCCTCCGGCACGAGCTCGTTGAGGCGCGACGCGACCCGCTCGATCGACTCGACGCGGTTGTGCACGTAGAACACCTGGCCCTCGCGCAGCAGCTCCCGGCGGATCGCCGCGGTGATCTGCTTCTCGTCGTACCCGCCGACGAACGTGAGCACCGGGTGGCGCTCCTCGGGCGGCGTGGCGAGCGTCGACATCTCGCGGATGCCCGTGACCGCCATCTCGAGGGTGCGCGGGATCGGGGTCGCGCTCATCGCGAGCACGTCCACGTTGGTCCGCAGGGCCTTGAGCGTCTCCTTGTGCTCGACGCCGAACCGCTGCTCCTCGTCGACGATCACGAGCCCGAGGTCCTTGAACCGGACCTCGCCCGTGATGAGCCGGTGCGTGCCGATGACGACGTCGATGCTGCCGTCGGCGAGGCCCTCGACGATCGCCTTGCTCTCGGCGGCGGTCTGGAAGCGCGAGAGCGCCTTCACGACGACGGGGAACGCCGAGTACCGCTCGGTGAAGGTGTCGAGGTGCTGCTGGACGAGCAGCGTCGTCGGGACGAGCACCGCGACCTGCTTGCCGTCCTGCACCGCCTTGAACGCCGCCCGCACCGCGATCTCGGTCTTGCCGTACCCGACGTCGCCGCACACGAGCCGGTCCATCGGGACCGCCTTCTCCATGTCGGCCTTGACCTCGTCGATCGTGGCGAGCTGGTCGGGGGTCTCGACGTACGCGAACGCGTCCTCGAGCTCGCGCTGCCACGGCGTGTCCGGCGCGAACGCGTGCCCGGGCGTCGCCATGCGCGCCGAGTACAGGCGGATGAGCTCGGCGGCGATCTCCTTGACGGCCTTGCGCGCGCGGCCCTTCGTCTTGGCCCAGTCGCCGCCGCCCATCTTGTTCAGGCTCGGCGCCTCGCCACCGACGTACTTGGTCACCTGGTCGAGCTGGTCCGTCGGCACGAACAGCCGGTCCCCCGGCTGGCCCCGCTTGCTCGACTGGTACTCGATGACCATGTACTCGCGGGTCGCGGCGGTCGACCCCGAGCCGATCGTGCGCTGCACGAGCTCGACGAAGCGCCCGACCCCGTGCTGCTCGTGCACGACGTGGTCGCCGGGGCGCAGCTGCAGCGGGTCGACGGTGTTGCGGCGGCGGGACGGCATCTTGCGCATGTCGCGCGTCGAGGTGCCGGTGCGCCCGGTCAGGTCCGACTCGGAGAACACCGCGAGCCGCAGGGCCTCCGCGACGAACCCCGGGCCGACGGGTGCGGGGACGACGAGCACCACGCCGCCCTCGGGCGGCTCGCCGATCGTCGGCACGAGCCGCGCGGGCACGTCGGCGGCCTTGAGCTGCTCGGTCATGCGCTGCGCGGGGCCGTGGCCCTCGGTCGCGAGCACGAGGTGCCAGCCTGCCCGCTGGAGCGCGCGCACGTCGGCGACGGCCCGGTCGACCTCGCCGCGGTACCGCTCGACGTCGCGCGCCGCCACGACGAGCGTCTCGCCCGCGCCGGTCAGCACGTCGCCGGTCGCGTGGTCGTCCGTGAGCCCCACGCGCTCCATGCGGTTGCCGGTCTCCTCGGCGCGCGCGACCCCCTCGGCGTCGAGCGTGAACGGGCTGAGCGTCCACCACCCGAGCCCGCGCACCGCCGCGAGCGCCCGCACCTCGGCGAACGAGGCGAACGACGCCGCGGACAGGTCGAGCGGCGTCGCCCCGCCCGCCGCCGCCGACGTCCACGCCGCCGCGAGGAACTCCTCGGTCGTGGCCACGAGGTCGTGCGCGCGCCGCCGGACCCGTTCGGGGTCGACGAGCACGAGCAGCGCGTCGTCGGGCACGAGGTCGAGCACCGGGACCATGCGCTCGACGAGCGCGGGCGCGAGGGACTCCATGCCCTCGACCGCGATGCCGTCGGCGAGCTTCTCGAGCATCTCCGCGGCGCCCGGCAGGCGGTCCATGAGGGCGATCGCGCGCCCCCGCACGTCGTCCGTGAGCAGGATCTCCCGGCACGGCGGAGCCCAGAGCCCGTGCGAGGCGATCTCGAGGCTGCGCTGGTCCGCGACGGAGAACCAGCGGATCTCCTCGACGTCCTCGCCCCAGAACTCGATGCGCAGCGGGTGGTCCTCCGTGGGCGGGAACACGTCGAGGATCCCGCCGCGCACCGCGAACTCGCCGCGCTTCTCGACCATGTCGACGCGCGCGTACGCCGCGCCGACGAGCCGGTCCGCGAGCTCGGCGAGGTCCGCCCGGTCGCCCACCGCGAGCGCGACGGGCTCGAGCTCCCCGAGACCGTCGACGACGGGCTGCAGCAGCGCGCGCACCGGCACCACGAGGACGCGGATCGGGCCGGTCAGGCCCTCGTCGTCGGACGGGTGCGCGAGCCGGCGGAAGACCGCGAGCCGCCGCGCGACCGTGTCGCTGCGGGGCGAGAGCCGCTCGTGCGGGAGCGTCTCCCACGCGGGCAGCACCGCGACCGCGTCGTCGGGCAGGTAGCAGCGCAGGGACGCGGCGAGCTCGTCGGCGTCGCGCCCCGTCGCCGTGACCACCACGAGCGGGCGCCCCGCGACTCCCCCGGCCGGCCCGGCCGCGCCCGGCTCGCCCGCGGCGCGCGCACCCGCGAGCGCCGCGAGCAGCGGCGGACGCA
Source organism: Cellulomonas sp. NPDC055163 (assembly GCF_053607065.1). Classification (NCBI taxonomy): domain Bacteria; kingdom Bacillati; phylum Actinomycetota; class Actinomycetes; order Micrococcales; family Cellulomonadaceae; genus Cellulomonas; species Cellulomonas sp. NPDC055163. Next base: position 41,154 of record NZ_JBSGSU010000010.1, read on the forward strand.
CGCCCGCGGGGCCGACGACGTCAACCTCTCCCCGCGAGCGGACGAGCTCGACGGCGCGCGCGGCGTTCGGGTCGGCGAGGAGGGCGGGCAGCAGGCCGGTGAGGTTCATGGTTCCCTTCGCAGGCGCTCCCGCGGCCGCCGGGACGACGCGGCAACGAGGGCACGACAGCACAGGCGCCCCGGAACCGTGCGGTCCCGGGGTCGTCGTGCTGGAAGTCTACGAGCCGCGTCCCACACGCACACGGCGGCCGGGCGGTCCGGGCGCTCAGGCCTGGCTGAGCACCCCGGACCCGAGCACGGGGAGCGCCGGGGCCTCGACCGGCGGCCCGTCGGCCGGCGGGGCGACCCCGTCGAGGCGCGCGAGCGCACGGCGCAGCGCGGTGCTCGACGTGTGCGCGGTGTACGGGAAGTAGTGCACCTCGACGCCGACCGCCGCGAAGTCGCGCTCGAGCTTGTCGCCCTTGGGCGTCCCACGCCAGTCGTCACCCTTGAAGATGACGTCGAAGCCGACCGAGCGCCACGTGTCGACCTTGTCGGGCACGACCTCGGCGACGACCTGGTCGACGAACGAGATGTGCCGGACGATCTCCATGCGCTCGGCGAGCGGCACGACGGGCCGCGAGCCCTTGGTGAGCTCGAGCATCTCGTCGGAGACGACGCCCGCGATCAGGTGGTCGCAGTGCTGCTTGGCGAGCCGCAGGATGTTGAGGTGACCGACGTGGAACAGGTCGTACGCACCCGGTGCGTAGCCGATACGTGCCATGCCTGGTCCCCCGGTCCGTGAAGTGGTGGCGGGGTCGCGAGAGCGGCCCGGCCGGCGTCGTCGCAGCGCCACGATATCGACGCAAACGGGCATTGACGACACACCGGGAGGTAATTCACCCGCGCGGCCTCGACCGTCCGGGTGGGCGGGGAGCCTCGGGCACCTGGCGCTGTGTCACGATGGAACGGTTGCCCGGGGCGCAGCCCCAGGTGGACGCACGCACCCGGGACGTGGGCACCGCGAGACGGGCCCGACGCCCCCACCGGCCGCAGCTGCCCCGACGAAGGACGGTCGATGGAACCGAGCGAGTACCTGTCGATCCTGCGACGGAACTGGCTGCTGCTCGTGGTCGCCGCCGTCCTCGGCTTCGGTGGCGGGTACGCGTACGCGCAGACGGTCCCGCCGAGCTACCGGGCGAAGGCCAGCGTCTTCATCGCCGTCCCGCCCGGCGCGACCGTCGGCGAGGACGTCCAGGGCTCGACGTTCGTGCAGAACACCGTCCCGAGCCTCGCGCGCCTCGCCGTGCAGCCCGTGGTGCTCGAGAAGGTCATCGACGACCTCGACCTCGGCACGACCGCCGGCTCGCTCGCCAAGACGATCACCGTCGAGAGCCCGCTGGACACCTCGATCCTCGAGATCTCCGTGGTGAGCGGCGAGGCCGAGCGCTCCGCCGCGATCGCCAACGGGGTCGCGGACCAGCTCCCGGCGTCGGTCGCCGAGCTCATGGGCGAGCGCGACGCCGACCGCCCGGCCATCCAGATCACCACGACGGGTCCCGCGACGCCGCCGGCGTACGCGTTCTCCCCCAACACGAAGCTGCTCGCCGCGACCGGGATGCTCCTCGGGCTCGCCGCGGCCGTCGTCTTCCTGCTCGGCCGCCGGATCGTCGACACGCGCATCCGCAGCGTCCGGGACCTGCGCCGGGTGACCGACGCCGCGGTGCTCAGCGTCGTGCGCTGGGAGCGCCGCGACGTCGAGGACCGTCTCGTGGTCCGCGACCGCCCGCAGAGCGACCGCGCGGAGGCGTTCCGCCGCCTGCGCACCAACCTGCGCTTCCTCAACCTGCGCGGCTCGGGGCGGACCATCGTCGTGACGTCGTCGCTGCCCGGCGAGGGCAAGTCCGTCACGACGATCAACCTCGCGATGGCCATGGCGGAGGGCTCCTCGCGGATCCTGCTCGTCGACGCCGACCTGCGCCGGCCGTCGGTCTCCCGGATGCTCGGGCTCGAGGGCGCGGTCGGCCTGACCACCGTGCTCATCGGCGACGCGCAGCTCGAGGAGGTCGTCCAGCCGTTCGGCGACGGCACGCTCGACGTGCTGGCCGCCGGCCAGATCCCGCCCAACCCGAGCGAGCTGCTCGACTCGGACTCGATGGTCGAGCTGCTGCGCGAGGCCGCCCTGCGCTACGACGTCGTGCTGCTCGACTCCGCACCCCTGCTCCCGGTGACCGACGCGGCCGTGCTCGCACGGCTCACCGACGGGGCGCTGCTCGTGGTCGGCTGCCGCAAGGCGCACCGCCACCAGGTCACCGAGGCCCTCACCTCGCTCGAGACGGTCGCCGCGCGGATCCTCGGCATCGTGCTCAACCAGGTCTCCTCGAAGGAGTCCGGCGCGGCGTACGTGTACGGGTCGGTGCCCGGTGGGGACACCCGGCCGCAGGAGCGCCGCCGCCGCGGGGTGCGCCGCACGGCCAGGCCCGACGCGTCCCGGCCGCTGCACGCCGCCGCCGGACGCCCGCCGACGCGGCCGGCGCCGCTCCCGGCCCCCGTCCCGGCTCCCGCCCCCGCTCTCGCGGACCGCCCCGCCCCCGCCGTGCCCGACGTGGCGGCCGCCCCGCGCTTCGTCGGTCCGAGCCTGCCCGAGGCCCTGCGCGCGATGGAGGAGGCCGCCGGCGCGGCCGACCGCCCGCCCGCCGCGTGGCTGCCGGTCGCGGCGCGCCCCGGGGAGGTCCGCTCCGAGGAGACGCCCGCCGCGGAGCCCGTGGACGCCTCGACGACGCGCGCGCTGCCGGAGGTCTCGGCGGCTCCGGCCGGTCCCGCCGCTCCCGGCGCTGCGTCCGCTCCCGGCGCTGCGTCCGCTCCCAACGCTGCGTCCGCTCCCGGCCCTGCCGCCGCTCCTCGGGCTGCGGCCGCTCCTGCAGCCTCGACCGCTCAGGCGGCACCCGCCGCTCCGGCGCCGGCGCCCGGTGCCGCGCCCCAGGGGCGTCCGGCGTCCGGCGTCGACACCGCCCGGGCCGACGCCCGGCAGCCCGGTGCCGCTCCTGCGGCGTCCGTGTCCGCGTCCGCCCCCGTACCGAAGCCCGCGCCCGCGGCGTCGACCTCCGCGTCGCCGGCGGACCCGCAGGGCGCGCCGCCCTCCCCGCACGACGTGGCCACGGTTCCCGCGGACTCCTGACGCGGCACGCCCCGCTCGACCGGGCGTCGGTCGACCGGGCGACCGGTCGACCGGTCGTCGGCCGTCGGTCGTCGGTCGTCGGTCGCCGGTCGTCGGTCGGGAGCCCATCACCTCGGGTGCGCGGTGCCGACCGGTCGGGAGCGACAGGCGAGGGCCCCCTCGCGCCGCCCTCAGCAGCGGCGCCCAGGGGTCGACGCCGACCGCTCGGCAGCGACGCTCCTGGGCACCCGCCCGAGTCGCCCACGGGAGCGTCCGCGAGCGTCGCCCCCAGGCGTCGCCCACAGGCGTCGGCCTTGCGGCCGGTCAGCCGACGCGCTCGAGCAGCAGCACCGCGGTGCGGTTCCCCTGCCACTCGTCGACGACCTCGAACCCGAGGCTCTCGAGCCCGGTGCGCTCCGCGCCGTCCACGGCCAGCCCGGCGTCGGCCACGAGCCACACCCGGGTCGCGCCCAGGAGCTCCGCGCGCTGCTCCTCGACGGTGCTGCTGCGGTCCCACACCTCGCCCTCGGGGTCCGCGGTCGGCAGCCGCGTGGGGTCCTCGAGCCCGTCGAACGCGTCGGGGTAGGTCTGCGCGATCGCGCGCGCCGAGGACGTCGCGTCGCCGTTCGCGTTGAGCAGGTCCGTGTAGACCACGGCGTCACCGGCGCGCGCGGACGCCTCGAGGTGCCGCACCGCGGGCGCCCAGTCCGAGAGGTCCTTCGCCGTGGTGCGGCGCTCCGAGGCGTACGACGGCACCGCGAGCAGCACGACGAGGGCCAGCGCGGCGGCCACCTGGGTGCGGCCGCGCAGCAGCATCAGGGCCCCGCCGACGAGCAGCGCGAGGGCCGGCACGGTGAACGCGAGGTACTTCGGGGTGTACACCGGCGAGGCGACGACCGAGTAGGCCAGCACGCCGAGAGTCGGGACGACGAGCCACGGCAGCGCGACGACGACCGGCGACAGCGCGAGGGCGTCGCGCCCGGAGCGGACGGCTCGCAGGAGCACCAGCGCGACCGCGGCCCAGCACACCAGGGCCAGCGGGAGGGAGAGCAGCCCGTCGGTGCCGAAGGCCTGCTCGACGACGACGCCGCGCAGCGAGCGCAGCCCTGGCTCGGGGATCCACGACACCTGGCCCGTCTGGCCCGCGGAGCGCACGAGCACCGGCGCGGCGAGCACCCCGCCCAGCACTGCGGCACCGACGAACCGGACGGTCGCCGCACGGCCGGGCCGCGCGAGGAGCACGGTGATCGCGTGGGCGACGACCAGCAGCCCGAGGAAGACCCACAGCGACGCCCCGACGCCGACGAGCACCGCGTACACGGCCCACCAGCGGAGCGTCCCACGGCGCAGCGCCGTCACGAGCGCGACCGTGGCCCAGACCGCGGCCGCGGCGACGAGCGCCCCCGACCGTGCCTCGGTCGCGAGCCACGTCGTGCGCGGGAGCACGGCGACGACGACCCCGGCGAGCAGCCCGAGCCGGGCCCCGCCGAGCGACCGTCCGAGCACGACGGTCCCGGCCGCCACGAGGCCCACGCCGACCGCGCTCAGAGCCCGGGCGGCGAGCAGGGACGGCCCCCACACGTCGAGCCAGAGGTGCAGCGCGCCGTAGTAGACGCCGTGCACGGCGTCCATCTCGTCGAGGTAGCGGCCGAGCGCCGCCCAGCTGCGCGTCGCGGCCGAGAGGCTCGCCGCCTCGTCCCGCCAGCCCGAGGGCACCCACGACCCGACGAACCCCAGCAGCGCCGCGCCGACGCCGACGAGCACCGGCACCAGCCAGCCGCGGGCCGCGGGCTCCGGCCCCTCCCCCGGGCTCGTCCGCGGCGCCGACTCGTCGGCCTCCGGGACGCGCGTCGTCATCGCGGGGCGCCGGCCGGGACCGACGGGCGGGCGGGCGCGCGGTGCGTGAGGCGCTCGAACCCCCAGCGGGTGACGCGCCCCATCGCCTCGACGACGATGTCCCGGCTCATCTTCGACTCGCCGCGCTCGCGCTCGACGAACATGACGGGCACCTCGACGACGCGCATGCCCGCGTGGTGCGCCCGGCGCACGAGGTCGATCTGGAAGCAGTAGCCCTGGCTCTCGATGCCGTCCGCGACGATGCGCCGCAGGGAGTCCGCGCGGTACGCGCGGTAGCCGGCGGTCGCGTCCCGGACGGGGATGCCGCACATCACGCGCGCGTAGATGCTGCCGCCCTGCGAGAGCAGCTTGCGGTGCAGCGGCCAGTTGACGACCGAGCCGCCCCGGACCCAGCGCGAGCCGATGACGAGGTCCGCGGACCGCTCGTCGAGGGCCTCGAGCAGGGAGGGCAGCTGCTCGGGCAGGTGCGAGCCGTCCGCGTCCATCTCGACGACCACCCCGTACCCGCGCTCGAACGCCCACGCGAACGCGGCGAGGTACGCCGCCCCGAGCCCGGCCTTGCTCGTGCGGTGCATGACGTGCACGTGCGGGTCGGCGGCCGCGAGCGCGTCGGCGAGGTCGCCGGTGCCGTCGGGCGAGCCGTCGTCGACCACGAGCACGTGAGCGCCCGGGACCGCGGCGCGGACACGGCCGACGATGTCCTCGATGTTGAGGCGCTCGTTGTAGGTGGGTATGGCCACGAGCGGGGTCCCGGCATGCGTGCCGGTGACGCCCGCCTCCCCCTCGGCAGGCTCGGACAGCATCGTCGACTCCCTCGTTCCCCGTTGCGTCGGCGGTGCGCGACACGTCGTGCCGGCCGCGGGGACCATGTCCCGTTCGTCACCCTAGCCGCGGGGAACCTCGGCCCGACACCGTCGACCGGGTGAGGTTTGTCCGATTCGCCCACCCCATCGGCCGAGGCCGGGCACCGCCGCGAGGGGGGAGAATGGGGGCGCACGGGACGGGGAGACATGGACACGAGCGACGAGCACGAGCACGAGGCCGTGCGCCGCATCCGGCGCGCCCGGACGACGACGCAGCGGGACGACGCGTGACCGCGCCCGCCGCCACGCCCGTCGGCGCACCCGTCGCGGGGCCGCGTCGCCCGCGGCCGCGCTCGGTCGTGCACGCCGACGTGGCCCAGCCCGGTGTCCAGCTCAACCGGTGGATCGCCGTCGCGGCCCTCCTGCTCACCGGGCTGCGCATCCGCCTCGGCCAGGAGCTCGTCCCCGGGATCCTCGTGGCGGTGGCGCTCCTGCCGGTGTGGCTCCCGGCGCTGCGGCGGTTCGCCGGCGCGCGGCTCGTCGTGGGCCTCGGCGCTCTCGCGCTGCTCAACGGTGTGTGGCTGAGTATGTGGTCCGCGGCGGACCACACGGTGAGCCAGGGGCTGGCCACCGGCGCCTCGCTGCTGCTCCTCGGCATCCTCGGCGGCGTCGGAGTCGTCCTGTGGGCGCGGACCGTGCTGCCCGACGCGTGGGTCGGCATCTGGCTGGGGCTCGGCGCGCTCGCCTCCGAGCTCGCGAGCCCGGGCGGGTGGGGCGGGAATCCCTGGAAGTTCGCTCTCGCGGTCCCCGTGTCGATCGTCGTGCTGTCCGCGGTGCGCCTCTCGCGCCGCCGCTTCGTCGACGTCGCCGCCCTCGTCGTGCTGGCGCTGTTCTCGGCGACGCAGGACTCGCGGTCCGCGTTCGCGATCTACCTCGTCGCGGCCGCGCTGCTGCTGTGGCAGACGGTGCCGGCAGCGGTCGAGGCCCAGGGCAGCTCGTGGCGCCGGCGCGGACGGATCCTGCTCGTGATGGGCGCCGTCGTGGCGGCGACCTACAACCTCGGCGTCGCGCTCGTGCTCGACGGGCACCTCGGGGAGTCGGCCCAGCAGCGCACCCTCGCCCAGGTCCGCACGTCCGGCTCGCTGCTGCTCGGCGGACGGCCGGAGCTCGCCGCGACCGCCGCGCTCATGCGCGAGCGCCCCCTCGGCTTCGGCCCCGGGACGCTGCCCAGCCCGCGCGACGTCGTGACGGCCAAGGAGGGCATGGCCGCGATCCACTACGACCCCGACAACGGGTACGTCGAGCGGTTCATGTTCGGCACCCAGTTCCGGCTGCACTCGGTGGTGGGCGACCTCTGGGCGGCGTTCGGCATCGCGGGCGCCGCGCTCGCGCTCGCCGTGCTCGTCCTCGTCGTGCTCGCGCTCGCCGGCGCCCTGACGGCGAAGCAGGCGAGCGGCGTGACGGTCTGGCTCACGTTCCTCGTCGTGTGGGACCTGCTGTTCGGCCCGCTCTACGCGTCGGCGCCGGCGCTCGTCGCGGCGCTCGGGCTCGCGCTGCTGCGCACCGAGCCGCCCGCCGCGGAGCCACCGCCCGCGGCGCCCCCGGGAGCGGCGGCGCGCGCGTACTCGCCGTAGGTCCGCCCGGCGACGCCCGCGAGCACGCCCCAGCCGCTCGCCGCCCGGACCTCGCCGCGGGCCCGGCGCACGAGCGAGCGGGTCAGGGTGCCCGTGAGCGCCTGCGCGGCGCCGAGCGCCCCGAGCGCGGCCCCGCGGGTGACGAGCGAGAGCCGCGCCCGCGCACGCCCCGGCAGGCTCGGCTGCAGGGCGAGGTGCACACGGCTCCACGTCGTGCCCGTGCGGTAGGAGCGGCGCAGCACCCACGCACGCGTCGCACGGTCCGCCGGCACCGGGTCGTCGACCACGGCCTCCGCGCACCAGCGCACAGTCTCGCCCCGGGCGCCGAGCATCCGGGTCAGCATCGTGTCCTCGCCGCCGCTCGTGCCGAAGCGCTCGTCGAAGCGGAGCCCGAGCCGGCGCAGCACGCGCAGGTCGAGCAGCAGGTTGTTCGTCGCGGCGCCCGGCACCACGGCACCGGTCACCCGGGTCGCGCGCGGGGCGAAGAACGCGCTCGCCCGCACCCACGGGTCGACGGGCTCCGCGAGCCGCTTGACCGCGGGGCCCGCGACCGCCGCGCACCCCCACTGCGACCACGCGTCGACGAGGTGGGCGAGCCAGCCGTCCCGCGGCAGCTCGTCGTCGTCGACGAAGACGAGGACGTCGCTCGCGGCGCTCTCGTCGAGCGCCCGGTTGCGCACGGCGGCCAGGCCCGGCCGCGGTTCGTGGCGGTACTCGACGCGACCGGCCCAGTCCCCGACGACGAGGTCGCGGGCGCTCGCGTCGGGGTCGTTGTCGACGACGAGCACCCGCACCTCGCTCGCGAGAGCCTCCGCCTGCGGGACGACCCGGCTCAGCGTGCTCGCGAGCGTCACGGGGCGGCGGAACGTCGCCACGGCGACGGTCACCGACGGGCCGGTGCCGCGGCCGGGCGCCGCGCCCTGCGACGTCAGTGCGAGCTCGCCGGCTCGGGCGCGGCGGGCCGCGCGTACTCCGTGTAGACGCTCCCCGCGAGCCCCGAGAGCACTCCGGCGCCCCGCGCGAGGGTCCGGCGTCCCCGGGCCTTCTGCGCGGCGGACCGCGTGACGAGCCCGAGGGCGGTGCGGGTGGCCCCGACCGCGACCCGGACGCCGCCGAGCGCGAGCAGCGACACCCGGGTGCGGAGCCGTGCGGCGGGCGACCCGGCGACGACGAGGCTCACGCGGGTCCACGTGTTCCCGGCCCGGTAGGCGCGCTGCAGGACCCACGCGCGCGTCACCCGGCTCGGGGGCACGACGTCGGTGACCACGGCCTCGTCGCACCAGACCATGCGCAGACCGCGCGCCGCCGCCTGCCGGGTGAACAGCGAGTCGCTGCCGCCCGTGAGGCCGAAGCGGGCGTCGAAGCGCAGCCCGGACGCGGCGACCTGGCGCATGTCGAGCAGCAGGTTGTTCGTCGCCGCGAGGGTCACCGCGGTCCCGGTCGGCAGGCGGCGCCGGTCGAAGAACCGGCCGGCACGCACCCACGGGTCGGGCTGCACGACGTACTCCGAGACCACCGGTCCCACGACCGCGAGCGGCCGGTCCACGAGGTACTGCTCGACGAGCCGGCGCAGCCATCCCTCGCTCGGGCGCTCGTCGTCGTCGATGAAGACCAGGAGGTCGTCGCCGGCGGCCTCGTCGAGCGCGCGGTTGCGTCCGTGCGCGATGCCGGGCTGCGGCTCGTGCACGTACCGCGCACCGACCACCTCCTCGACGACGTCCCGGCCCCCGGCCGCGGGGTCGTTGTCCACGACGACCACGCGGGCCCGGGGCCCCAGCTCGGCGGCCTGCGCGACGAGCGTCGGCAGCACCGCGCGCAGGTCGTCGGGCCGCAGGTAGGTGAGCACCGCCACCGTGACCGACAGGTCTGCCGCCGACGGCTCCCCCGCGCCCGCCCCCAGGGGCCGTGCGCCGCCGCCATCCTCGTGCGTCACTGCGCCGGACCTGCCCACAGGTCGCGGATGCCGACCGTCGCGGGCAGCGTCGTGGACGAGCCCGAGAGGTAGGAGTGCAGCCCGATCGAGCCGGGCACCTGCAGGGCCGCCGTGGCGTCGGTCGTCGTGAGCTGCCACGCGGTGGGCTCGGCCGTCCCGTCGCGCCAGACCTTCGCGCGGACCGTCGTCGGTGCCGTCCCGGTGACCTGCAGGCGGACCCGCAGCGGCTGGCCGGCGACCGAGGTCACGCCGGCCACGTCGGCCGCCGTCAGGGTGGTCGCGCCGCGCTGGAGCTGCAGCGTGACCTTGCCGCCCGGCCAGAGCCGCAGGCGTGCGCGGTAGTCGTTGGTCGCGTCGACGCGGCGCCCGAGCACCGACACGTACGTGCCGCCGCCCGTGGGCTCCTGGTCGGGGACCACGGCCACCGTGACCTCGGTGTTCGTCGAGGACACCCCGTTGAGGTAGTTCACGACGTTGGCGCCCGCCGCGGCCATGCGGTGCGTGCCCGTCCCGGCGGCGACCGAGAAGCCCGAGGCTGCGGTCGTGGGCGTCCACGTGCCGCCGGTGGCCGCGTTGCCCCAGCCGTTGGCGACGGTCCGGTCGAACGCGTCGCGGGCCAGGTCGGTGACCACGGGCGGGTCGGTGACGGTCACCTGGGCGGTCCGCTGGTGCGTCGCGCCCTTGTTGTCCGTGACCGTCAGGGTGACCGGGTACGTCCCCGCGGCGAGGTAGGCGTGCGTCGCCGTCGCGCCCGTCGCCGTGCCGCCGTCGCCGAACGTCCAGGCGTACGCGGCGACCGTGCCGTCCGGGTCGGACGACGTCGAGCCGTCGACCGCGACCGAGAGGTCGGAGGTGGTCGACGTGAACGCCGCGACCGGGGGCACGTTCGGCGGCGGGTCGGTGACCGTGACCTGCTGGCTGGTCGACGCGCTGTCGCCCTTGTCGTCGGTCACCGTGAGCGTCACCGTGTACTCGCCGCCCACGGTGTACGGGTGGGTCGCCGTGGCGCCGGTCGCCGTGCCACCGTCACCGAAGCTCCACGCGTAGGCCGCGACGGTGCCGTCGGAGTCGGTCGAGGCCGACCCGTCGACCGTGACCGTGCGCTCGCCCGGCGTCGCCGTGAAGGCCGGGACCGGCAGGGAGTTGGCCGGCGTGGTGCCGCTGCCGAGCGTGAAGTGCTCGCGCACCTCGTCGTCGGTGAGCGCCCGGCCGTAGACGGCGACCTCGTCGACACGGGCGGCCAGGTAGGCCGGGGTCCCGTTCCACGAGCTGTCGCCACCGACGCGCCAGTAGCCGGCGTAGGTCTGCGCCCGCGCCTCGCCGTTGGAGCCGACGAGCACGCCGTCGACGTACAGGCGCATCCCGGCCGCGGACTGCGACGCCACCAGGTGGTGCCACGCGCCGTCGTTGTACGCCGCGGGCGACGTGATCTCGACCTGGGTGCCCGGGTAGACGCCGAACGTGAGCCGGCCGGTCGCGTCGAGGAAGACGTGGCGGTCGTAGCTCGCGGACAGCCCGCTCGAGGCGCTGCCGAAGCCGACGAGCTTGCCGCCCGTGGTCGACGTCGTGCTGAACCACAGCTCCTGCGTGAACGCCGACGGGCTCACGAACTGCACGTTGCTGCCCATGGTGTCGTTGACGCCGTCGAACCGCGCGGAGGTGTTCGTCGTGCCGACGACGCCCGACGGCTGCCCGAGCACGACGCCGTTGCGGTAGGCGCCCGTGATGTTGCGCACGCCCGAGTCCGCAGCCGTCGTGCCGGACGTCTCGCCCAGCCGCCAGTACAGGTCCGGGGAGTCCGCGTGGACCGCCTGGCCGTACGCGTCGGTCGGGGCGGGAGGAAGGGTCGACGCACGGCCCGACAGGACGTAGTGGCTGTCGATCTCGGCCGCGGTCAGCGGGCGGTCGTAGACGGCGACGTCGTCGATGGAGCCGTTGAAGTTGCGTCCGCCGGACCAGGTCGAGTCCCCGCCGATGCGCCAGTAGCCGTCGAAGGCCAGCGCGCTGACGGTGTCGGCGCGGCTCGCGACACGCTTGCCGTCGACGTACAGGGACATGCCGTCGGCACCGAGCGTGCCGGAGACGTGGTGCCACTGCCCGTCGTTGAGCGCCGTCGGCGACTGCACGGTGCGCGTCGTGCCCGGGAACGCCCCGAAGAGCACCTGGCCCGACGTGTTCATGTACAGGTTCCGGTCGTGGCGCGTGCTGTTGCCGCTCGCGAGGTTGCCGAAGCCGACGATCTTGCCGCCGGCGCGCGTGGTCGTCTTGAACCACGCCTCGACGGTGAACGCGTCGCGGCCCATCTGCGCACGCTGCGACGCCACGCGACCGGTGTCAGTTCCGTCGAACGTCGACGCGGTGTCCGGGTCGCCCCCGAGCGCACCTGCGGTGCCGCGGGTGACCCCGGCGAGCGCGGTGCCGGGGTTGAAGCCGGCCCAGTCGCGCACGGTGTCGCCGGACGCCTCGCCGAGCCGCCAGAACGAGCGGGCGCCGTCGTCGAGGACCTTCTGGGCGTACGGCGTCAGGGTGCCGTCCGTCGCGACGGTCACGGTGACGAAGTCGGAGTACTGCACGTTGTTGAACGCGTCACGGGCCGAGACCCGGTACTGCTGGGTGCTGCCCGGGGCCGCGGTCGTGTCGACGAAGCCCAGCTGCGGCAGGTTCCAGAACTTCGCGCTCACGACCTGCTCGTTGATGACCGTGGTCCCGCGGTGCACGCGGTACGTCAGCGTCTCGTTGTCACGGTCGAAGTTGGCGTTCCAGGCGATCCGGACCTCGCCGGCCTCGAGCGACTGCGCCGAGACGGGGAAGGTCGTGGAGTACAGGCGCGGGCCCTGCTTGTTCGGCGCGATGCTCTTCTTGGCCATGCGCACGAGGCCCTGCTGGCGCGTGCCGTTGACGTGCGTGAACTCGCCGCCGTAGACGACGTAGTCGCCGTTCCCGGTGACCGTCCACGTGGCCTGGCTGGCACCCGTGAAATTCGACGGCGTGAATGCCGGGAAGTACGTCAGCAGGCTCGGGCCGGGGTTTCCCTCGTACTGGAAGTAGCTGCTGTAGAGGTTGCGCCCCACGGGGCCCGTCACGAAGTTCGTGAACGCGTTCGCGTAGTACGCCGTCCAGGGCTCCGTCTGCGGGTACCCGTCGACGGTCGCGCAGTAGTGCGGGTGCCCGACGGTGTAGGTCACGTCACCGCTCGGGTAGACGTCGTAGCTGTCGCCGTGGCAGTCCTCGACCCAGCGCAGGTTGCCTTCCCAGTCGGCGGAGAACGTGCCCTCGAGGTTGCCGCCGGCGCCGTAGACGTAACCGGTTCCGTAGAAGCCGCGCGCGTCGCCGGCCAGGCTGTAGATCGACGCGTTCTCGCCGCCGTTGCGGACCAGGCCGTTGACGGCGAGGGGCAGCGAGGCGCCCGTGCTCGCGTCGAGGCGGGCGAGCCCGTAGCCCGGGGTGCCCGAGCCGTCGACCGCGGTGAAGCTGCCGCCGATGACCACGGTCGAGCGGTCCGGGGAGATCGCGATCGCGGCGACCTGGCCGTCGGCCGGTGTCGCGGCGAACGGCGTCGCCAGGCCCGTCGTCGCGTCGAGCTGCGCGACGCGGACGCGGTCCGCGGAGCCCGCCTGCGAGAAGATCCCGCCGATGTAGACCGAGGTGTTCGTCGCCTCGACGACCGCGACCCGGGCGTTGACCACGGGCGCGAAGCTCTGCAGCGCACCGGTCGCGGCGTCGAACGCGGCGATGCGGTAGCGCGTCGCGCCGTTCACCTGGGTGAACTCGCCGCCCACGTACAGCCGCGTGCCGTCCGGCGAGGCGGACAGGCTGCGGGCCTGCGCGTTGAGCGTCGGCGCGAAGCTCGTGATGAGCGCACCCGTCGTGAGGTCGTACGCGAGGAGGTTCGAGCGGGGGACGGTGCTCGTCCCGGGCGCCGCACCCGCGGGCCGCGCGGTCGTGAAGCTGCCGGCCACGTACACGCGGTTGCCGACGATCTCCTGGTCCCACACGACGCCGTCGATCTGGACGGTGGGCAGGCCGTCCGCGGCGACCGTCTCGGGGACGACCGGGTCGGCGGGCGCGGTGTCGGCCGCAGCCGGCTGCGCGGCGACGGCGACCACGCCGGCCGCCATCACGAGAGAGGTCAGGCCGGCGGCGAGCCGACGACCGAGGTGAACGTGCTGGCGCATGGGGTCCTCGATTGCCACGAAAAACGTCGACAGGGGGTTTTGCGGTCGCGGAGGACCGATTCGTAGGATATCCGCGCGAACCGGACACCCTGGGCTGCCGACCGGGTGAAAGTCGGCGCAAACGGGTGCGTTCAGGAGGGCGTCGGGGCCGTGGAGTCGAGAACGGCGGCGCCGGGCACGGAGTACACCTCGACGCGCGTGGTCGTGGCGCCCGCCGGGAGCAGGAACACGTAGGTGCCCGTGACGTCGGCGCGCGCGGCGACCGAGGACGGCAGCGGGCTCGAGCCCGAGCCGCTCAGCTGGATGCCGGGGGTCTGCGCCTCACCGAAGTACGCGTTGACGACCGCGCCCACGAGCGAGAGACCGGCGTCGGAGCCGTTGGCCACGCGCACGGTGAACCGGACGGAGGGCCCGTCGATCTCCCCGGGCCCGTCACCGTCGCCCTGGATGGCCTCGAGCGCGTCGACCGTGACGGTGACGCGCGGCGCGACCTCCGCGGTCTCGCCGACGGCCGAGGACACGGTGCTGGGCGAGGGCGCCGCGGCGGGTGGGGCGTCGACGGGGGCCGCCGCGTCGGGTGCCGCCGTCGCGGCCTCCTCCGAGCCCTCGGTCGTGGCGCCCGCGACGACGGGCGACTGCGAGGCCGACGGGGACACGGACGGCGAGGCCGTCGGGCTCGCCGTCGGCGACGCCGCGGCGCCGGGCTCACCGGCGCCGGCGCGCACGACCGCCCACACGACGAGCGCCACGACGACCACGGCGACGAGCGCGGCGGCGACGAGCCGGTTGCGGGGACCCAGCCGGGCCCAGGGCCCCGCCGGGGTGGTGGGTGTCTCGCTCATCGCAGCGCCTCCGAGTCGGCAGGGACGGACGCGGGGGCGCCGTCGAGGGCGACCGGCCGGCGCCGGGCACGGCGCGGGCCGGGGACGCGGCGCGCGCGCAGGTCGTGGCACAGCTGCTCGTAGCCGTCGGCCACGCGGTCCCAGTCGTAGGCGTCGGCGCGCAGCCGCAGGCCGGCTGCGCGAGCGGCGGTGCCGGCGGCGTCCCGCTCGGACTCCTCGACCGCCGCCGCGACGCCGGCCGCGTCGGCGAAGAACCGGCCGTCCGCGCCGAGCACCTCGCGGTTGAAGCTCACGTCGAACGCGGTGACCGCGGTGCCGGCCCCGATCGCCCGCAGGAGCGAGGGGTTCGTGCCGCCGACCGAGTGGCCGTGCAGGTACGTCCGGGCGTGCGCGTACAGCTCGTCGAGCTGGTCCTGGTCCCACACCGGCCCGACGAGGCGCACCCGGCCGTCCGCGAGCCCGCGCACCCGCGCGGTGTACGCGTCGGAGTACGGGGCGCCGCCGACGACGACGAGGGGCAGCGTCGCGCCGCTGCGCACGTAGCCCTCGACGATCAGGTCGACGTGGTTCTCGGGCTCGAAGCGGGCGACGACGAGGTGGTAGCCGTCGGGCTCGAGGTCCAGCGCACGCAGCCGCTCGGAGCCCAGGCCGTCGAGCCGCGGGGCACCGTAGGTCAGCAGCGTCGTCTCGACCGCGAACGCGTCGCGGTAGTACTGCGCGATGCCCTCCGCGTCGGCGATGAGCGCGTCCGACCAGCGCACCGAGAGGCTCTCCGCGGCGCGGTAGTACCGGCGTCCGTTGGGGCCCCACTTCGCGCGCTTCCACTCGAGGCCGTCGACGTGCGTCGCGACCGGGATCCGCGCGGCGCGCACCACGGGCAGCCACGGGGAGTTCGCGGCGTTGAAGACGATCGCGGCGTCGACCCGGTGCGCCGCGAGGTGCAGCACCGACAGGCCCGTGTGCGAGAGCGTCTCGAGCGAGCGCGTGCGCACCGCGGGCAGGTGCACGAGGCGCATCCCGGCGTACGTGGGCGCCGCCTCCTCGCCCGTCGAGCGGCAGTAGACCGTGACCTCGTGCCCGCGCGCGGCGAGCCGGCGACCGACCTCGTCGACGGCCGTCTCGAAGCCGCCGTAGCGCGCCGGTACGCCGCGCGTCCCGACGAGCGCGATCCGCAGGCTGGTCCTTGCCGTCACGACACTCCCCCTCGTGCTGCCCCACCGCGGCTGACGTGCAGCCGTCCGGCCCGCGGGTGGCGGGGCGGGCGCGGCCCGCACCTGCGGGATCCGGCTCTGTGGCCGACGGTCGGCCCTCGATCGTCAGCGAAAGGATACGGACGGTGCGGAGCCCCCCGGCACGCAAAACGTACTTTTCACCCGGACGGCCGGGACGACCCCGCGGTGCGCCCGAGTAGATTCGTCCCTGCTGATCGGGGCCGATTGTCGCGCGCCCGTGCGGCGTCGGCACCGGCGACCTCACCCCGGGGGCACACCCCGGCGGTCGGGACAGCCCCCCGCCCCCACCGAACGACCGGAGCCGTCGCCGATGTCATCGTCCGCACCCCCCGCCGCGGGGCTGGGAGCGCGCGCAGCCCGCGGCGGCGCGGTCACCATGGCCGGCCAGGTCGTCCGCATCGGGATCCAGGTGCTGTCGGTCGTGCTCCTCGCGCGGCTCCTCGACCCGCACGACTACGGGCTCCTCGCGATGGTGCTCGCCGTGATCGGCGTCGGGGAGATCCTGCGCGACTTCGGCCTGTCCTCCGCCGCGATCCAGGCCCCCGAGCTCTCGCGCGGGCAGCGGACCAACCTGTTCTGGATCAACACCGCGCTCGGCGCGGTCCTCGCGCTCGCCGTGCTCGCCGGCGCGCCCCTCCTCGCGGCGCTGTACGACGAGCCCGACGTGACGCCCGTCGCGCGCGCGCTCGCCGTGACGTTCCTGCTCAACGGCATGGCGACGCAGTACCGCGCGGACCTCGTGCGCCGCATGCGGTTCTCGGCGCTCGCGACGAGCGACCTGACCGCACCCGCGGTCGCGCTCGCCGTGGGCGTCGCGCTCGCGCTCGCCGGGCAGGGGTACTGGGCGCTCGTCGCGCAGCAGGTCACGCAGGCGCTCGTGCTGCTCGTGATGCTCGGGGTGTGGGCGCGCTGGCTCCCGCGCCGGCCGGACCGCTCGGCACCGGTGGGCGACCTGCTCCGGTTCGGGCGCAACCTGGCCGCCACGCAGGTGCTCGGGTACGTCGCGAACAACGCCGACTCGTTCGTGATCGGCCGCCGCTTCGGCGCAGGCGACCTCGGGTACTACAACCGCGGGTACCAGCTCCTCACGACCACGCTGAGCCAGCTGCGTGCTCCGACCACGACCGTCGCGCTGCCCGTCCTGTCGCGGCTCAGCGACGACACCGAGCGGTTCGCCCACTACGTCCGGCGCGGTCAGCAGACCCTCGGCTACACGCTCGTCGTCGGCGTCGCGCTGGTCGCGGGCGCGGCGGAGCCGGTCGTCCGCGTCGCGCTCGGCGAGCAGTGGCTCGCGACGGTCCCCGTGCTGCGCTTCCTCGCGGTCGCCGGTGCGATGCAGACGCTCGCCTACGTCGGCTTCTGGGTCTACCTCGCGCGTGGGCTGACCGCGGACCTGTTCCGCTACTCGACGGTCACGGCCGTCGTGAAGATCGCGTGCGTGGTGGTGGGCAGCACGTGGGGCATCACCGGCGTCGCCGCCGGGATCGCGGTCGCCGCGTCGCTCGAGTGGCCGCTGTCGATCTGGTGGCTGTCCCGGCGCACGCCGCTGCCGGCACGGGCGCTCGTGCTCGGCGCCCTGCGCATCCTCGCCGTGGCGTCGCTCGCGGCCGCGGCCGGGTACGCCGCGACGCTCGCGGTCCACGGCTCCCCCGTCGGCCAGCTCGCGCTCGCCGCCCTCGGGCTCGTCGTCGTCTACGCGCTCGGGTTCACCGTGCCGCCCGTGCGCCGCGACCTGCAGGCGGTGCTCGCCGTCGTGCGGACCGCGCTCTCGCGGAGGGCCGGCCGGTGACCGCGGACGGAGGGACGACGGGCGCGACGACGGACCGCACCGCCGTCGACCTGCGCGGCCTCGGGGTCGTCGTCGTGAACTACGGGTCGAGCGACCTGCTGCGCACGAACCTGCCGGACGAGCTCACTGCGGGCGGCGCACGGGTGCACGTCGTCGACAACTTCTCGGGCGACGCCGAGCGGCACGCGGTGCGCGAGCTCGCCGGCGAGCGGGGCTGGTCGCTGCTCGAGCTCGACAACGTGGGCTTCGGCGCCGGGATGAACGCGGGGTCCGCGGCCGCGCGCGCGGCGGGCGCCGACACGCTGCTCCTGCTCAACCCCGACGCCTCGATCCCCGCGGCCGGGCTCGCGGAGCTCGTCGCGA
Organism: Cellulomonas sp. NPDC055163; assembly: GCF_053607065.1. Taxonomy (NCBI): domain Bacteria; kingdom Bacillati; phylum Actinomycetota; class Actinomycetes; order Micrococcales; family Cellulomonadaceae; genus Cellulomonas; species Cellulomonas sp. NPDC055163. The sequence continues at coordinate 58,918 of NZ_JBSGSU010000010.1, forward strand.
CGACCCGCGCCGAGCCGCTCACCATGCTCTCCCCGCTCATCGTGCTGCCGAGCGGCAGGCTCCAGTTCCGCGGCTCGCAGGTGCTCGTGCGCGAGGGGCGCACGCGCGCCGCCGACGGCAGCGACCCGGACCTCGCCGGGGCGTGGCTCGCGGGCACGGTCCTCGTGCTGAGCGTGACGCTCTGGGACGCGATCGGCGGCTTCGACGACGACTACTTCCTCTACTGGGAGGACGTCGACCTGTCGTGGCGGTGCACCGCCGTGGGTGGCCGGCTGCTCGTCGACCCCCGGGTGCGCGCGACGCACGACGTCGGCGGCACGCAGGCCACGGCGCACCCGCAGGCGAAGTCGACGACCTACTACTACTGGAACTGCCGCAACCGCCTGCTGTTCGCCGCGCGCCACCTGGGCCCGCGCGACCGGCTGCGGTGGGCGCTGCGCACCCCCGGGTACGCCGTCGAGGTGCTGCTGCGCGGCGGGCGCCGCCAGTTCGCGCACCCCGTGGCCCCGGTCGGTGCGGCGCTGCGCGGGTCGCTCGCGGGCCTTCGCCTGCTCGTGACCCACCGAAGCCACCGGCCCCTCGCGGAGGGCGCCACGTCCGGCGTCGTCGCCGCCGGGCCCGAGACGAGGAGCTCGACACCATGACATCCCGGCCCCTGGTGGACGGTCCCGCACCCAGCCACCGCGACGTCGTCGCCCGGCTGGCCGCAGCCCAGAAGAGCAACCGCGGCGCGCCGGGGTGGTCGCGCTGGGTCAACCGGCCGGTCGGGCGCCAGCTCGCGGCGTTCGCCTACCGGCGAGGCATGACCCCGAACCAGGTCACCGCCGCGAGCGCGACGGTCAGCGCGGTCGCGATCGCGCTGCTCGCGACGCTGCGCCCGACGGTCGCGACCGGGGTGCTCGTCGCCGTCCTGCTCGTCCTCGGCTTCGCGCTCGACGCGGCCGACGGTCAGCTCGCGCGGCTCACGGGGACGGGCAGCCCCGCCGGGGAGTGGCTCGACCACGTCGTCGACGCGACGAAGACCGCGCTGATCCACGTCGCCGTGCTGGTCGCGTGGTACCGGTTCTTCGACCTGCCCGACGCGCTCCTGCTCGTCCCGCTCGCGTTCGGCGCCGAGGCGAGCGTCTTCTTCTTCGCGATCATCCTCTCGGAGCAGCTGCGCCGGCGGGGCCGGGCGGCGCTCGACGGTGCGGGCGCGGCGTCCCCGGCCGCGCCCGCTGCCACCCCGGCGTCCGCCGAGCCGGCGCCGGTCCTGCGCTCGGTGCTCGTGCTGCCGGCCGACTACGGCGTGCTGTGCGTGACGTTCCTGCTGCTCGGCTTCCACGACGTGTTCGTCGCGGTCTACGCGCTGCTCATGGCGGCGAACGTCGTGTTCCTGCTCGGCAAGCTCCCGCAGTGGTACCGCGAGATGCGGGCGCTCCCCGCCTGAGGTGCCGGGGTCAGCGACCCGACGGCTCCACCGCCTCGGCCGTGCGCCCCGTCGCCCGGTCGAGCACCGTGAGCACCGCGTCCCCGTAGCGCTCGGCGGTGAACCGCAGGTCTGCCTCGGCGCGACCGGCGGCGGCGAGCTCGTGCGCCCGCGCCGGGTCGTCGAGCAGCGACGCCACGGCCTGCGCGAGCGCGGCGGCGTCCCCGGGTGGCACGAGCAGGCCGGTGCGGCCGTCGTCGACCACCTCGGCGAGGCCCTGCACGCGCGAGGCGACGACGGGGCGGCTCGCGAGCATCGCCTCGACCGCGGTGTTGCCGAACGGCTCAAGGCGCGACGGGACCAGCACGACGTCGGCGGACGCGAGCTCGGGCCACGTCGGGTGCACGTACCCGGCGAGCGTCACGCGGCCGTCGAGGTCCGGCCGGGCCGCACGTGCGCGCAGCTCGTCCTCGAACCACTCGTAGCCCGGGAAGACGGTGCCGCACACCGTGAGCGTCACGTCCTGCCCGGCGGCCGTGAGCAGCGCGGTCGCCTCGAGTGCGACGTCGATGCCCTTGCGCGGCGACAGCCGTGCGACGAGCGCGAGCCGCGCGGGGTCGCCCGGGGTGCGCGCACGCAGCGGCGTCGGCCCCTCGGCCGGCCCGGGCATGCCGTTGTGCACCACGACGACCGAGTGCCGCAGCCGGGGCACGACGTCGGTCACGGCGTCGCGTGCGGCGGCGCTGTTCGCGATCACGGAGCGCGCGAGGAGCAGCGGCGCGGCCAGCGCGCGCCGCACGAGCCCGGGGTGCCCGTCCTCCGCCTCGTGCACGTGGCAGACGACCGGTCGGCGGGCCAGGCGCGCGGCGAGCACCCACTCGGGGATCGTGACGGTGTTGACGTAGACCAGCGCGGGGTCGACCCGGCGCACGAGCCGGCGCAGGCGCACCGTCGAGGCGAGCATCCGCCACGGCAGCCGGACGAGCTGTGCGGGACGCAGGAGCGCCTTGCGCAGCACCGGGTGGTCGACGACCTCGACCCGCGCACCCCGCTCCTCGAGCAGCGGGACGAGCGGCCCGGCCACCGGCAGGACGACGACGACGCGCCACCCGCCTCCGACGGCCGCGGTGATCGTCTCCAGGAGCTGCCGGTCGGAGCCGTACAGGTCGGGCGACGGGTGCGCGACGAGCAGCGTGCGCGCGCTCACTCCGCGACCTCCGGCCGGGCGGCGCGCGTCTTGAGCAGCCGGGCGGGGACCCCGCCGTAGATGCCGTTCGGCGGGTAGGTGCCGGCCGCGACCACGGCGCCGGCGGCGACGATGCAGCCGTCGCCGATCTGCGCGCCGTCGAGCACCGTGACCTTGGCGCCGATCCAGCAGCCCGCGCCGACCCGGATGCCGGCGTGGGTCACGCCCTGCTCGCGGATCGGCACGTCGAGCCGGTCGGCGACGTGGTTCTCGGAGTGGAAGCTGACGAAGTTGCCGACGATCGTGTCGTCGCCGATGGTCACACCGCCGGCGCACCCGTAGAAGCTGTCGGTGCCGAGGCCGACGCGGCGCCCGACCGTGAGCCCGCGGCCCCGCTGGCGCAGGCTCCCGGTGCACTCGATGCGGGTGCCGCGGCCGACGGTGGTGTGGTCACCGAGCCGGACGCCGTCGACCGAGAGCGCGTCGACGTAGGCGTCGGAGCCGATGGTGACGCCGCGCCCGACGACGAGGTCCCCCTTGCTCCGGACCCGCGCGCGGGCGCCGACCGAGGGGCGCTCGGAGCGGGTCGGGAAGAGCACGAGGCCGCGCACCTTCATGGCCACGCGCTCGAGCACGACGTGCAGGAGGTACCCCCCGCCGATGCCCTCGTCGATGAGATAACTCTCATCTTTCGCCCGACTGGCGAAACGGCTGAGTACGGTGGCCACGCGGGCGCTCATCGCCCGCACTTCCGCGTTGATGCAACGTCCATGCGTACACCCTGCCCCAATGTTCGATCTCAACCGAATAGCCCACGACAGAGTGTGAAACGTGTCACGCATCCGCGACAGGATGCAGTCGGACAGATGTCCGTACGTGCAGGTCGGGCCGCGCGGCGCGCCCGGTCGGACGCGTCCGAGCTGTCCGTTCCGCGTGTTCACGGGCCTGTCGGCCGTCACCCGGATGGCCTAGTGTCGTCCGGACGCGGCCGCCCCTGCGGCCCGGCCCCCGCGACTCGACGCGTGACGCGTGCGCCCATTTCGGCTGCACCGAAAGAAAAAGGAGTGTCCATGACGGGTACACACGTGACCGGAGCGCCCACCCGGCGCTCGACGCACCGGCGCCTCGCCCTCACCTCGGTGGGCGCGCTCCTGCTGGCGCTCGTGCCGTGGACCGCCTCCCAGGCGACCGCCTCCGCCTCGACCCCCGCCTCCGCCGCTCCACAGGTGGCCGCCACGGCCGCCCCCGCCGTCTCGGCCGTCGCCGCGGCGACCACAGCCCCCACCATCGCCGAGTTCACGCTCGCGTACGGCTCCGCGCGGACCGTCGCGCTGCCGTCCGCACCGACGAACGCGACCGCCGTGACCCTCAAGGTGCGCGGCCGGTGGTCCTGGAAGCCGACCCGCGTCTCGCTCTGCGCCGGGACGACCGCGACCCAGAGCTGCAAGAGCAACGTGGTCCTCACGACGCCCAAGCAGCGCGAGAAGACCGTGACCGTGACCCTGGCGCTCCCCGCGGACGCCAAGAACCGGGTCACGTTCTACAACGCCGACGCGAGCGCGCGGGTCCGCGCCGAGGTGCAGTCGTACACGACGGCTCCCGCTGCGGCTCCGGCCCCCACGCCGACGCCCACCCCGACCGCCACCCCGACGCCGACCGCCAAGCCGACGGCGACCGCCACGGCCGCTCCGGAGCCCGCGCCGGCGACACCCAGCGGCCCCGCGACCGCCGCGACCACCGGAGTCCCCTCCGGCACGGCGCTCACCACGCACGCGGGAGACCTCGTCATCACGCAGCCCGGCACCGTGATCGACGGGCTGGACATCCAGGGCGTCGTGTCCGTCAAGGCGGACAACGTCACGATCAAGCGCTCGATCATCCGGGGCAAGAAGCTCACGGGGAACATGGGCCTCGTCACGAACGACCTGGGCCGGTACCGCTTCGTCCTCGAGGACAGCGAGCTGCGCCCCAACGAGGCGTCCCCGTACGTGAACGGCATCATCGGCAGCAACTTCGAGGTGCGGCGCACCGAGATCACGCGGGTCATCGACTCGGTGCACATCACGGGCGGGAACGTCCTCGTCGAGGACTCCTGGCTGCACGACAACCTCTTCTACGGCAACGACCCGAACCAGGGCGGCGGGCCCAGCCACGCCGACAGCGTGCAGATCCAGGGCGGCTCGAACATCACGTTCCGCCGCAACACGATCGAAGGCGCGTACTCCTCGGCCTTCCAGACGACCCAGGACCGTGACGCCGTCTCGCAGGTCACGATCCAGGGCAACAAGATCAACGGCGGCGGCTGCTCGGTGAACGTCGCGATCGGCAGCCGTCCGGCCATCGCCGGGCTCAAGGTCACCGACAACGTGTTCGGGCTCGACACCCGGGTCCCCGAGTGCGCGATCATCGCGCCCTCGAGCGTCACGGTCACGAACACGAACAACACGTACGTCAACGGGGCCGCGGTCAAGGTCTCGCGGGGGTCGTGAGCTCCTAGCACCCGCAGGACCGCGCGACACAGCTCGCGCACCGCAGGACCGCGCGACACAGCTCGCGCACCGCAGGACCGCGCGACGCAGCTCGCGCACAGCAGGACCACACGGCGGGGCGGCCTCTCGGGGCCGCCCCGCCGTCGTCATGACGCCCGGCCACCGGGCGCGGGCGTAAACCCCCGTCGCACTGAATTCTCGTCCGCGCACGCGGGGGCGGCGTGGTGGAGGTCACACCCGAGAATCCCTCAGGACGTGCAGGCACGGGCCGGGCACATTCTGGCGCCGAGCGCGTGAACTGCACATTCCCCCCGATCTCGCCCGAAAATTCCGGCAGATCCCCCCAAAATGGCGGCCACCGCACGCTCCCGCGTGATTTATTTCACCGTCGAGCGGGTGAAGTTGCAGGTCACAGGCTTCACCCTCGGCCACCGGCAGCCGATTGGGCCCCATGAGTGAGAACGCTCACTTACGGGTGTCGCACCGATGGCCTACTGTCCCTTTTCGGGAACGCGGTCGCGGGAAGCGGCTACAACCACGCTGACGAGCATGGGATGTGCGTTCCGTCCGGAATGCACCTGAAGAGGAGAGATTGTCATGTTCGCAGCACCCCTGAACCGATCACGCACCACGCGCCGCTCCCGCGGGCTGGCGCTCGCCGCCGTCGGCGCGCTCCTGCTCACCGGCGCCACGAGCGTGGCGGCCCAGGCTGCCTCGGTCCCGCTCAGCACCGTGACGAACACCGGTACCGCGATCCCCGAGTTCACGCTCTCGTACAACTCGTCGAAGGTCGTCGCGCTGCCGTCGGTGCCCGCCGGCGCCACCGCCGTGACGATGACCGTCAAGGGCCGGTGGGCGTGGAAGCCCACGCACCTGTCGGTGTGTGCGGGCTCGACGCTCACGACCGCCTGCACGAGCAACGTCGTGCTGACGACCCCGGTCCAGGACGAGGGCAGCGCCACGTTCACGCTCCCGCTGCCGTCCACGGCCGCCGGCAAGGTCACCGTCTACAACCTCGAGGCGAGCGTCCGTGTCGCCCTGAGCGTCGCGAGCTTCGAGGTCCCGGGCACGACGACGCCGACGGCGACGCCGAAGCCCACGGCGACCCCGACGCCGACCGCCACGGCGACCCCCAAGCCCGCAGCGACGTCCACCCCGACGCCCGCGCAGCCGCAGTTCGCGAACGCCGCCTCGACGGGTGTCCCGGCCGGGACGGCGCTGAAGGTCGTCACCGGTGACCTGGTCGTCACCACGCCGGGTGCCGTCGTGGACGCGGTCGACGTCCGCGGCTTCATCAAGGTCAAGGCGCCGAACGTCACGATCAAGCGCTCGATCGTCCGTGGCCGCCCTCTCACCGGCAGCTTCGCACTCATCACGAACGACACCGGGGCGTACCCGTTCACCCTCGAGGACAGCGAGCTGATCCCGTCCGAGGCCTCGCCGTGGATCAACGGGATCATCGGCCACAACTTCACGGTCCGCCGCACGGAGATCGCGAACGTCATCGACTCGGTCCACATCACCGGCTCGAACGTCACGCTCGAGAACTCCTGGCTGCACGGGAACCTGTTCTACGCCCAGGACCCGAACCAGAAGGGTGGCCCGAGCCACGCCGACAGCATCCAGATCCAGGGCGGGTCGAACTTCACCTTCCGTGGCAACACGATCGACGGTGCGTACTCCTCGGCGATGCAGACCACGCAGGACCGCGCGGCGGTCTCCAACGTGACGGTCACCGGCAACAAGATCGACGGCGGCGGGTGCTCGATCAACATCGCGATCGGCTCCACGTACGGCCCGATCAAGGGCTTCACGGCCTCGAACAACGTCTTCGGGACCGCGCAGCGGCACGCCAAGTGCGCGATCGTCGCGCCGACCACCGTCACGGTCGGCAACGTGAACAACCAGTTCACCGACGGCTCCGCGGTGAAGATCACCAAGGGCGCCTGAGCCCGGCGGTCCCCCGGGGACCCAGCGACGACGGCGGGGCAGGCTCCTCAGGGAGCCTGCCCCGCCGTCGTCGTCGGACCGGTCGTGCTGTGCGCGGTACCGGTGCCCCTGCGGGCTCGGTCCCGGTGCGCCCCCTGCGAGTCAGTACGCGCCGGAGCCCGAGAGGACCGCGCGGCCCGTCTTCCACAGGATCATCAGGTCCATCGTGACCGACCAGTTGTCGACGTACCGCAGGTCGAGCCGCACCGAGTCCTCCCACGCGAGGTCCGCGCGGCCGCTGACCTGCCACAGCCCTGTGAGGCCCGGGCGCACGCGCAGCCGGCGGCGCACGGCGTCGGGGTACGCCTGCACCTCCTCGAGCAGCGGCGGGCGCGGGCCGACGAGCGACATGTCGCCCCGGATGATGTTGAGCAGCTGCGGCAGCTCGTCGATCGAGAACCGCCGCAGGACCCGGCCGACCGGGGTGATGCGCGGGTCGGCGTGCATCTTGAACATGAGGCCGTCGCGGTCGCTCGACTCGAGCAGCTCCTGACGCACCCGGTCGGCGTCCGCGACCATCGTGCGGAGCTTCCACATCGTGAACGTCCGCCCGTCGACCCCGACGCGCGTCTGGCGGTAGAACGCCCCGCCCTTCGAGGTCAGGGCCACCGCCGCCGCGGCACCGAGGATCACCGGCGAGGTGACGAGCAGCGCGAGCACGCTGAGCGTGCGGTCCATGACCGACTTCGCGAGCAGCCGCTCGCGCGGCGCCTCGATCTCGACCTGGAGCAGCGAGAGCCCGGCCGTGGGGCGGACCGTCAGCCGCGGGCTCGCGACCTCGACGATGTCCGGGGCGACCACGAGATGCGCACCGGCACGACCGAGCGCCCACGACAGCCGGCGCAGCGCGTCACCGCTGAGCGACGAGCCGGTCACGATGACGACCTCCGCCGCACGGTCGGCGACGACCTGGACGACGTCCGCGATCGCCCCGAGGACCGGCACACCGCCGACGTCGCCGCCGGGCTGGGCCTCCGGGAGGCACATGCCCTCGATCTGGTAGCCGTGGTGCGTGGCGCCGCCGAGGTTGCGCGTGACGCGCAGCGCCGAGGCGGCGTCCCCGACCACGACGGTGCGCATCATCGCCTGGCCCTGCATCCGCTGACGGTGCAGGCGGCGGCGGTGCACGTGCCGCACCCACCACGAGAGCACCGCGAGGACCGGGACCCCGACGACGACGAGCGAGCGCGGTACCGGGGCGTTGAGCAGGAAGCCGAGGACCATGAGCGCGCCGGCAAGGTGCAGCGTGCCGCGCAGCACCGACTGGAACTCCCGCGGGCCGTCACCGAGCGCGGAGCGCTGGTACCCCTTGGCGGTCGCCACGAACGACACGAACGCGAGCGCGCCCGCGACCGCCCAGGCGGCGCTCGGGAGCGTGTAGCCCGCCGACCAGCCGAGGACCGCGAAGGTCACGCCGGCCGCGAGGACCGCGTCGAGCAGCACGGCGGTGCGCGCGTACGCCACGCTCGCGCGGGCCCACCGCATCGGGTAGGTCGTCTCGTCGGAGTTGTACGGCGTCGGTCGCCGCTCGAAAGGAAGGTCGGAGGCCCAGGAGCGGCGGGCCTCGATCGACCGCGCGCGACGCTCCTGCGTCCATTCCGACTCGTCCAGCCCTGGTTCTGCCGTCAGCGTCATACGTCCCCCGTCCAGCGCTGAATGTGCTGGTGAAAGGGTAGGACGACCTCATGGGCGTCACAACGCCAAATGTCCGATTTCACCCGATGCCACGGCATCCGGGTGAACCGTGGGTGACGATCCGGTGGGCTGCTCAGCCCTTGGTGTGGACGCGCAGCTGGGCCTTCTCGAGCCCCTCGACGACGACGAGCTCGACAGCGTCCGCCGCCGCGTCGACGAGCCATGGCAGGTCCTTGCGCTCGGCGGCGGAGAAGTCGCGCAGCACGAAGTCCGCGGCGTCCATGCGGCCCGGCGGCCGGCCGACCCCGACCCGGACGCGCACGTAGTCCTTCGTGCCGAGCGCCTTGGTCGTGTCGCGCAGGCCGTTGTGCCCGCCCTCGCCGCCGCCGCGCTTGAGCCGCAGCTCCGCGTACGGGATGTCCAGCTCGTCGTGCACCATCACCACGCGCTCGGGCGGCACGTCGTAGTACTGCGCGAGCGACGCGACGGGACCGCCCGACACGTTCATGTACGTCGTCGGCTTCGCGAGCACGACGCGGGGGCCGGGCGCGCCGCCGGGGAGCGTCCCGAGCCGTGTCTCGGCGACGACGGCCTGCGGGCGGCGGGAGAGGATCCCGCCGCGCGACCCGAAGCTCGCACCCGTGCGCCGCGCGAGCTCGTCGAGCACCATCTGGCCGACGTTGTGGCGGTTCCCGGCGTACTGCGCGCCGGGGTTGCCGAGGCCGACGACGAGCCAGGGGCCCTCGGTCATGGCGGTCCTTCCGATCGGTCCGGTGCCCGGGACGACGCAGCGGCGCCCGGCACCGAGACGGTACCGGGCGCCGAGGTGCGTCCGAGCGGGGCGGTGCGCGAGCGCGTCACCCCGTGCGCGTGGTGGCTCAGGCCTCCGCGGCGGCGGCCGAGGCGGCCGACTGCGAGGCGGCGAGGTCGGCCGCGGCGGCGTCGGCCTCGCGGTCGGCGGCCGTGGCCTGCGGCGCCGTGATCGAGACGATGACGGCGTCGGCGTCCGTGACGAGGGTCGAGCCCTGCGGGAGGGTCAGCTCGCCGGCCGTGACCGTCGCGCCGGCCTCGAGGCCCTCGATCGAGACCTCGACGGACTGCGGCAGGTGCGTCGCCTCGGCCTCGAGGGTCACGGTCTGGTGCTCGACGATGTGGATCGTGCCCGAGAACGACTCGCCCGTGATGACGACGGGGATCTCGACGGAGATCGTCTCGCCCTTCTTCACGATGAGCAGGTCGACGTGCTCGATGACGTTGCGGACGGGCTCGCGCTGGACGTCCTTGGTGATCGCGAGGGTCGTCTCGCCGTCGATCTCGATCGCGAAGAGCGCGTTGGCGTGCTTGAGCGCGAGGAACGTCTCGTGGCCCGGCAGGGACACGTGCAGCGGGTCCGAGCCGTGCCCGTACAGGACGGCGGGGATGCGGCCGGCACGGCGGGTGCGGCGCGCGGCGCCCTTGCCGAAATCGGTGCGGGTGGTGGCGACGAGCTTGACCTCGGACACGATGACTCCCAAGTGAGGACGGTGGTGCAGGGCAGCGAGCAGGGGGACGAGCCGCCCGGGGAGGACGGCCGCCGCTGATGATGTTCAGCGCAGGACGAGCAGGTGGTGGCCTCGACGCGGGGCGCAGGACGGGCACGCGGAGGCATCCGCCCAGTCGATCACGGAGATCGTGGTGGTCCGATCGTGCGGGATGGCATCCCGCGACCTGACCGTCCGACGTCCCTCGCCGAGGCAACCTGACGATCTTACCCGCCCGGGGCCAGGACCCCAAGCCGGTCCCGGGGTGAGCCCGCCGGACACGCCGCGCGGGTGGGCCGGGCGGTGTGCCGGTGCCCCACCCGCGCCGAGCGTCGAGCGCGCGGCCCGGGCGCGTGCGGCGGCCGGGCGGACGTCGTGCGGGTCGGTCAGGCCTGGCCGTCGAACAGCGACGTGACCGAGCCGTCGTCGAAGACCTCGCGGATCGCACGCGCGATGAGCGGGGCGATCGAGAGCACCGTGAGCTGCTCGAAGCGACGGTCGTCGGCGATCGGCAGCGTGTCGGTGATGATGATCTCGCGCGCCCCGCACTGCGACAGGCGATCGACCGCGGGGTCGGAGAGCACACCGTGCGTCGCCGCGACGATGACGTCCTTCGCGCCGGCCTCGAGCAGCACCCGCACCGCGCCCGTGATCGTGCCGGCCGTGTCGATGAGGTCGTCGACGAGCACGCAGCTGCGGCCCTCGACGTCGCCGACGACGCGGTTCGCCTTCGTCGAGTTGGGCCGGTTGATGTCCCGCGTCTTGTGCACGAACGCGAGCGGGCCGCCCCCGAGCTTCGCGGCCCACTGCTCGGCGACGCGGATGCGGCCGGCGTCGGGCGAGACGACCGTGACGTTCGTCGTGTCGACGCGCGAGCGGACGTACTCGGTGAGGATCGGCATCGCCCACAGGTGGTCGACCGGGCCGTCGAAGAAGCCCTGGATCTGCGCCGCGTGCAGGTCGACGCTCATCATCCGGTCGGCGCCCGCGGTCCGGAACAGGTCGGCCATGAGCCGCGCCGAGATCGGCTCGCGGCCCCGGTGCTTCTTGTCCTGGCGCGCGTAGCCGTAGAACGGCGCGACGACCGTGATCGTCTTCGCCGAGGCGCGCTTGAGCGCGTCGACCATCAGCAGCTGCTCCATGAGCCACTGGTTGATCGGCGCCGCGTGGCTCTGCAGGACGAACGCGTCCGAGCCGCGCACCGACTCCCCGAACCGCACGTAGATCTCGCCGTTCGCGAAGTCGTAGGCGGTGGTGGGGACGAGCGAGGTCCCGAGCTCCTCGGCGACCGAGGTCGCCAGCTCCGGGTGGGCTCGGCCGGAGACGAGCACCAGCCGTCGCTCGCCGTCGTTCGACACGGTCCCGATCATCGTGCGGTGTCCTTCGTGTCGGCCGGCAGGTCGTGGATCTCCGCGGGGTGGTCCGGGAGCGTCGGTGGCGGTGTGGGGGGCCGGCCCGCAGCTGCCCGCTGGGCGCGCTCGAGCTCGAGGCGCGCCTGCGGCGACAGGTCCTCGGTGCTGCGGTCGCCGAGCGCGCGCGCCGCGGCGTCGGCGGCGGGCGTCCCCGCGCGTGCGCGCAGGACCCACGCGTCGATCGTGCGCTGCGGGCCCGCGCTCACGGCGAGCGCCCCAGGCGGGACGTCGCGCCGGATGACGCTGCCCGCCCCGGTGTACGCGCCGTCGCCCACCGTGACCGGCGCGACGAACATGTTGTCCGAGCCGGTGCGGGCGTACGAGCCGATCGTCGTGCGGTGCTTGTTCACGCCGTCGTAGTTCACGAAGACGCTCGCCGCACCGATGTTCGTCTCGACGCCGATCGTCGCGTCCCCGACGTACGACAGGTGCGGGACCTTCGAGCCCTCGCCGATCTGCGCGTTCTTGGTCTCGACGAACGTGCCGATCTTGCCGCGGTCGCCCAGGTCGGTGCCGGGCCGCAGGTAGGCGAACGGACCCACCGTGGCGCCCGCGCCGACGACGGCACCGGAACCGTGCGTGCGCACGACGCTCGCGCCCGCGCCGACCTTCACGTCCGTGAGCGTGGTGTCCGGGCCGACCGTCGCGCCCTCGCCGACCGTCGTCGCGCCGTGCAGCTGCGTGCCGGGCAGGAGCGTCACGTCGCGCGCGAGCTCGACGTCGACGTCGACCCACGTGGTCGCCGGGTCGACGACCGTGACGCCCTCCCGCATCCAGTCCTCGAGCAGCCGGCGGTTGAGCTCCGCACGCAGCGCCGCGAGCTGCACGCGGTCGTTCACGCCCTCGACGAGCAGCGGGTCGTCGGTGCGCAGCGCGCGCACGCGCCCGCCGTCGGCCCGCGCGATCGCGAGCACGTCGGTCAGGTAGACCTCGCCCTGCGCGTTGTCGCGGCCCAGCCGGCCGAGCGCCGAGCGGAGCACACCCGAGTCGAAGACGTAGACCGAGGAGTTGATCTCACGGATCTCGCGCTGCGACTCGTCGGCGTCCTTCTCCTCGACGATCCCGAGCACGTCGGCCGTGCCGGCCTCGCGCAGGATGCGGCCGTAGCCCGTCGGGTCGTCGACCTCGGTCGTGAGCACCGTGACGGCGTTGGCGTCCGCGACGTGCGCGGCGAGCAGCTCCGCGAGCGTGTCGCCGTCGAGCAGCGGGACGTCGCCCGCGAGGACGACGACGGCGCCCTCGACCTGCAGGCCCGCGGCGCTGCCGCTGCTGCCCGGGCCGTCGGCGGCGGCGACCTGCTCGGCCTGGGCCGCGGCGTCGAGCACCGACAGCGCGCACTGCACCGCGCGGCCGGTCCCCGGGATCGCGTCCTGGTCGGCGAGCAGCACCGTGGGGTCGAGCTCGCGGGCGTGCGCGGCGACACGCTCCCGCTCGTGGCGGACGACGACGGTCACCCGCGCCGGCTCGAGCCGGCGGGCTGCGGCGAGCGCGTGCCCGAGCAGGCTCCGGCCGGCGATCGTGTGCAGGACCTTGGGTGTCGCCGAGCGCATCCGGGTGCCCTCACCTGCGGCGAGGACGACGACGGCGGCTGGGCGGGGGGTGGTCACCTGTGGGTGCTCCTCGCGGACTGCCCGAAGGCTCGGGCGGCGGATCTGGCGCGAGTGCACTCTACCGCCGCGCGGAGGGCCTCCCGCGCCGCCGGCTGTCCGGTGGGGCCGGCGCGAGGCTCGGGCCCGCACCCGCGCCGCCGGGTTCGCGGGGGTGCGCCCGGTTCGTCCCGGCGGGAGCGCAGGGAGCGGTGCGGGGTGGCGCAGCGCACCCCGCGGGTGGGCGGCGCGGGTGGGCGGCGCGGGTGGGCGGCGCGCCGGTGCCGCGCGCGTCCCGCGCACCCCGCACACCGACCGCGCGTGTGCTCCGCCCCCAGGATTCGAACCCGGACCGCAAGGCACCAAAGGCCTGCGTGCTGCCGTTACACCAGGGCGGATCGTCGGCTCGACCGTGCTCGGAGCTGCCCGGAGCTGCCCGGAGCTGCCGTGAGCTGCCCGGAGCCGCCCGGGGCCCGCACCGACGCGCAGGCCCGTCGGCCGCCACGAGCCGGCGACCGACGGGACGACCGTCGGCCGACCAGTCTGCCAGCCCGCGCCGCCCCGGTGCCCGCAGGCGGCTGCGATGATGGGCGCGTGGCTACCGAGACGAGGCGGACGACGCGCGCGCGCATGACGGGCGTCCAGCGGCGCGAGCAGCTGCTCGACGTCAGCCGGCGGCTGTTCGCGGAGAAGGGCTTCGAGCTCACGAGCGTCGAGGAGATCGCCGCGCGCGCCGAGGTGTCGAAGCCCGTCGTGTACGAGCACTTCGGCGGCAAGGAGGGCGTCTACGCCGTCGTCGTCGACCGGGAGATCCGCGCGCTCACCGGGGCGCTGACCGCGGCCCTCGCGGGTGGCGGGCACCCCAAGGTGCTCGTCGAGCGCACCGCGCTCGCGCTCCTGACCTACATCGAGACGTCGACCGACGGCTTCCAGATCCTCGTGCGGGACTCCCCCGTGGCGCAGGCGACCGGCACGTTCTCGAGCCTCATCGGCGACGTCGCGACCCAGGTCGAGCACCTGCTCGCCGACCAGTTCAAGCGCCAGGGCCTCGACCCCAAGACGGCCCCGATCTACGCGCAGATGCTCGTCGGCATGGTCGCGCTCACCGGGCAGTACTGGCTCGACGCGCGCCGCCCCGGGAAGGCCGACGTCGCGGCGCACCTCGTCAACCTCGCGTGGAACGGGCTCTCGGGGCTCGAGCGCCGCCCGACGCTCACCTCGACCGAGAGCTGACGCGCCGCCGACGGCTCCCGCCGGGTATCTCGATGTCGAGTAACCTCGCGCCATGACGGCTCGAGCGGCGCACGGACGGGGCGGCGAGCCCGCGCGTGCGCCGGCCGCCGGGACCGGCGCCGCCCGGACCGAGGTGCGCGACGAGGTCGACCGCATCGTCGAGGCGTGGGGGCGCGAGCGACCGGACCTCGACGTCACCCCCCTGACGGTCCTCTCGCGCGTCAGCCGCCTCGCACGGCACCTCGACCTCGCGCGGCGCGGCGCGTTCGCGCGCCACGAGCTCGAGACGTGGGAGTTCGACGTGCTGTCCGCGCTGCGGCGCGCGGGTGCGCCCTACCGGCTCTCCCCCGGCGCGCTGCTGACCCAGACGCTCGTGACGAGCGGCACGATGACGAACCGGATCGACCGGCTCGCCGAGCGCGGGCTCGTCGAGCGCCAGCCGTCCCCGGAGGACCGGCGCGGGGTGCTCGTGCAGCTCACGAACACCGGCCTGGCGCGGGTCGACGCGGCGTTCAGCGACCTGCTCGACGTGGAGCGGCGGCTGCTCGCGGTGCTCACCGAGGCCGAGCACACGACGCTCGCGACCCTGCTGCGGGACGTGGTCGCCCCGTTCGACGCGCCCTGACGCGACGCGGGTCGGCACACCGCACGACGCGGCCCGTCCGTGGGACGACCGGGCACGACGCCGGCCCGCCCGCGTGACGGCCCCGGCACGACGGGGCTCGCGGCCGGTACCGGCCGCCGGAGTGGGGCTCGCCGCCGGTACCGGCCGCCGGAGGGGCGCTCAGCCGGCGGTCTCGGCCGCCTCGAGCCACGCCTCCTCGAGCTCCTCCCGCTCGACCGCGAGCGCGCGCAGCTCCGCGTCGAGCGCCAGGACCGCCTGGTGGTCGGTCGCCTGCGCGGCCATCTTCTCGTGCAGCTTCCCCTCGAGCTCCGTGATCTTCGCGAGCCGGCGCTCGATCCGCTGGGTCTCCTTGCGCGCGGCGCGCTGGTCGGCCGCGGACGGCGCCGCCGTTCCCTCGTCGCCGCCGGCGTCCGAGGGCGCGGGCACCCCGGCGCCGGCGCCGGGCCGGCCGGTGTCGGCGCTCAGTGCGCCGGGCGCACCCGAGCCGCCACCGCCGGCCATGGCCGCGCGGCGCAGCTCCAGGTACTGCTCGACGCCCCCCGGCAGGTCGCGGACCTGGCCGTCGCCGAGCAGCGCGACCTGGCGGTCGCACACGCGCTCGAGCAGGTACCGGTCGTGCGAGACGACGACGAGCGTGCCGGGCCAGCCGTCGAGCAGGTCCTCGAGCGCCGCGAGGGTGTCCGTGTCGAGGTCGTTGGTGGGCTCGTCGAGCAGCAGGACGTTCGGCTCGCCGACGAGCAGGCGCAGGAGCTGGAGGCGGCGGCGCTCGCCGCCCGAGAGGTCGCGGACCGGCGTGCGGGCCCGCTCCTTGGTGAACCCGAGACGCTCGACGAGCTGCGCGGCGGTGAGCTCCTTGCCGCCCGCGACGACCGTGCGCTTCTCGCGCTCGACGACCTCGACGACCCGCAGCTCCCGGAGCTCGTCGAGGTCCTCGACGTCCTGCGTGAGCTCGGCGACCTGGACCGTCTTGCCACGCTTGACGCGCCCGGTGGTCGGCTCGAGGCGGCCCGAGAGGAGCTTGAGCAGCGTCGTCTTGCCGGCGCCGTTGACGCCGACGACCCCGTACCGGTCCCCCGGCCCGAGCCGCCAGGTCACGTCGTCGAGCAGCGTGCGCGTCGTCGAGGCCCCCGTCGCGTCGTCCGGGGCGTCGAAGCGCAGCGTGACGTCCTCGAGGTCGAGCACGTCCTTGCCGAGGCGGCTCGTCGCCATGCGGGTGAGCTCGAGGCGGTCGCGCGGCGGCGGCTCGTCGGCGATGAGCTCGGCGGCCGCGTCGAGGCGGAACTTTGGCTTCGAGGTCCGTGCGGGTGCCCCGCGGCGCAGCCACGCGAGCTCCTTGCGCAGCAGGTTCTGGCGCTTCTCCTCGGTGACCGACGCGGTGCGCTGACGCTCGGCGCGGGCGAGCACGTACGCCGCGTACCCGCCGTCGTACTGCTCGACCGACCCGTCGGCGACCTCCCACGTGCGCGTGCACACCGCATCGAGGAACCACCGGTCGTGCGTGACGACCACGAGCGCCCCCGTGCCGCGCGCGTAGCGGGCGACGAGGTGCTCCGCGAGCCACGCGACGCCCTCGACGTCGAGGTGGTTGGTCGGCTCGTCGAGCGCGAGGACCTCGTGGTCGCGCACGAGCAGCGCTGCGAGCGCGACGCGGCGGCGCTGGCCGCCCGAGAGGTTGGCCACGTCGTCGGTCAGGTCCAGGTCGGCCAGCAGCCCGGCGTGCACCGAGCGGACGCGGGGGTCGCGCGCCCACGTGTGCTCGTCGGCGTCGCCGTGCACGATCTCCCGGACCGTCGCGCCCGGGGGCAGCTCGTCGCGCTGGTCGAGGAGCGCGACGCGGACCCCGCCCGCGCGGGTCACGCGGCCGGAGTCGGCAGGCTGCAGGCCGGCGAGGACCCGCAGCAGCGTCGACTTCCCGGCGCCGTTGGGGCCGACGACACCGACGCGCATGCCGTCGTCGACGCCGATGCTCAGGTCGTCGAGGAGCGTGCGGGTACCGAGGGTGAGCGACACGGAGTCCGCTCCGAGCAGGTGGGCCATCAGGTTCTTCCGCTGGGGGTGGGGTGCGGGTGCACGACCAGGCGAGGGTACGCGGGCGACGACGTCGGGCGCCGCCCGGTGCCGGTCGTGGCCGCCCGGCCGGGTGGGGGCGGACGGACGACGACGGCGGCGGCGGCGGCGGGCCAGGGTCGCGGGAGCCGCGGGTCAGGTCACTCGGGCCCGGACGTCACGACGCGCGCGCCGGGGACGGGGCCGACCGCGGTGAGCACCGAGTCGGCGACGCCCGCCGCGGTCATGGCCGCGGCGATGACGAGCGCGTGCTGGCGGCTGCGGGCCAGCGCGGCGATCGTCGGCCCAGAGCCGGAGACGACGACGCCGAGCGCGCCCGCGTCCTCGGCGACCGCGAGGGGCTCGGCGAGGTTCGGGGCGAGCTCGAGCGCGGCGGACTGGAGGTCGTTGTGCAGGGCCCGCCCGAGCGCCCGCGGGTCGCCCGCGCGCAGCGCCTGCATGAGCGCGACCTCGGTCTCGTGGCCGCCGCCGCCCATGTGCAGCTCGTCGAACGCCGCGTACACGGCCGGGGTCGAGAGCCCCTCGTCCTGCACCGCGAACGCCCAGTGGTACTCGCCGCGGCACAGCGCGGGGGTCAGCAGGTCGCCGCGCCCCGAGCCGACCGCCGTGTGTCCCAGCAGCCCGAACGGCACGTCGGAGCCGAGCGACGCCGCGAGCTCGTGCAGCTCCTCGCGCGGCAGGCCCGTGCGCCAGTGCGCGTCGCACGCCACGAGCGCGGCCGCCGCGTCCGCCGAGCCGCCCGCCATGCCGCCCGCGACCGGGACCGCCTTGTGCACGTGCAGGTGCACGCCCTCGTCGATCCCGGCGTGGTCGGCGAGCGCGCGCGCGGCGCGCAGCGCGAGGTTGGACCCGTCGGTCGGCACGAGGTGCGCCTGCGGCCCGGTCACCGAGAGGGAGAGCCCCTCGGCGGGTGTCGCGACGACGTCCTCGTACACCGAGACCGCCTGGAACACCGTCGCGAGCGGGTGGTACCCGTCCGCCTCGCGCCGGCCGACGCGCAGCGACAGGTTGACCTTGCCGGGTGCGCGGACCCGGACCTCACGGTCGGCGCGGATCTCCGTGGGGCTCGACGTCACGGTTCCACTGTGCCAGGTCGGCCCGGGGACGGCGCGGAGGCGTCGGCGAGCGCGGCGTCGGTGGGTGACGAGTCGGCGGACGCGGCGTCGGTGGGCGACGCGTCGGCCAGCGCCGCGGCGATGCGGGCGAACCCGTCCACGTCGACGCGCTCCCCGCGGGCCTGCGGGTCGACGCCGGCGACCTCGAGCGCGGCGACCGCGGCGTCGGCCGAGCCCGCGAGCCCGGCGAGCGCCGAGCGCAGCATCTTGCGCCGCTGCGCGAACGCGGTGTCGACCACCGCGAACACCTGCTCGCGCGTCGCGGACGTGCGCGGCGGCTCGCGGCGGTCGAGGCGCACGAGCGCGGAGTCGACGTTCGGCACCGGCCAGAACACGCTGCGCCCGATCGTCGAGGTGCGGCGCGCCTCGGCGTACCACGCGACCTTCGCGGACGGCACGCCGTAGACCCGGCTGCCGGGCGGCGCGGCGAGCCGGTCGGCGACCTCCGCCTGGACCATCACGAGCACGCGCTCGAGCGTTGGGAAGCGCTCGAGGAACGTCAGCAGCACCGGGACCGAGACGTTGTACGGGAGGTTCGCGACGAGGGCCGTCGGCGGACGCCCGGGCAGCGCGCGCACGTCGAGCGCGTCCGCCAGCACGATCGTCAGCCGCGCGGCCGCGTCGACGTCCGTGTCCGCGACCGGCCGGTCGCCCTCGTGCGGGCCGGAGACCACGAGGCCCGGGACGTGCGCCCGCGCCGTCGCCGGCAGCAGGCGGGCCAGCACAGGGTCGATCTCGACCGCGAGCACGTCGGCGCCCGCCTCGAGCAGCCCGAGCGTCAGGGAACCGAGCCCGGGGCCGATCTCGACGACCCGTTCACCCGGCTGCACGGCCGCCTGCCGGACGATCTTGCGCACCGTCCCGCCGTCGAGCACGAAGTTCTGCCCGAGGGTCTTGGTCGGACGGATGCCCGCACGCTCGGCGAGCTGCCGGATCTCCGCGGGCCCGAGCAGGGGTCCGGGGGTGTCGGTCATGCGCAGGAGCCTAACCGGGAACCGCAGCCGCCCGGCGGGGACGACGACGCCCCGCCGCCGCTGCGGGCAGCGAGGGCGGGGCGTCGTCGGTCGATCAGGAGAACAGGTTCTTCCCGCAGTGCGGCCACTGGCCGGCACCGGAGCGGTTGTAGAGCATCTTGGCGCGTGCCGTCTGCTCCTCCGCCGATGCGGCGGACGGGACGCCGGCGCCGCCGACCGCCTGCCACGTCGCGACCGAGAACTGGTAGAGCCCGTGGTACTTGCCGCTCGCCGAGACGATCGACGGGTTGCCGCCGGACTCGCACCTCGCGAGCGCGGCCCAGTTGAGCGAGTCGGCGTCGCCGCCCGCCGTGACCGGGGAACCGGTCGCGGGCGCGGACTCCGCAGCCGGAGCCGCAGCCGCCTTGGGCGTGGCCGCGGGGCGGGCCTTGCTGCCGACCGCGACGACCTCGTCGACCGGGGCCTGCGTGACCTGGTCCGAGACCGGCTCGCGCGCGGTCTCGACCCCGTCGACCGTCGTGACGCGCTCGACGACCGTGCGGACCCCGACGACACCCTCGGTGACGACAGCCTTCTGGCCGACGTAGCGCTCGGCGTCGTCCTGCGTCACCGAGGCGAACGGGAGCTCGACCGTCGTCGTGACGTCCTGCACGACGACGCGGGTCACCACCACGGTCACGCGGCCGTCGACACCGGGCCGGACGGCGACGGTGTCGCGCTCGCCCAGCACCACGCCGAGCCGCTCGAGCGCCGTCGCGACGTCGGTCACGCCGTCGGGCACAGGGATCGTCTCGCCGTCGCGCAGCACGTCGGCCGGCCCGTCGAGCGTCAGGTCGCCTGCGAGGAACGGGCGGCCCGTGCCGTTGGAGCGCGAGGCCACGAGCTGTACATCGCCGCCGCGGCCCGCGAGCGCCTCGAGGGCCTCGTCGGCGCTGAGCGCGGTGGTCCACACGGACGCGTCGACGCCGTCGGTCCGGACGGTCACGAGGCGCGCGTGGCGCACCACGACGTCGGAGCCGTCCTGCAGCGCCCCGTCGGGGGCGACCGTGTCGCGCGTGCCGACGGTGACGTCGTGCTCCTCGAGGAGCCCGTCGACGCTGCCGGCGAAGGTCGTGACCTCGGTCTCGACGCCGTCGACGTCGAGCGTGACGGTCTTGTGCGCCTGGGCCGTGACGGCCGTGCCGGTCACGAGGACCAGGGCCGCGGAGAGCGCGGCGACGAGGCGGAGGCGTACGCGGCCGGAGTCGGCGGACCCGGTGAGGCGCGAGCGCAGGGAGGGGGTGTCGGTGAGCTGGGGCTCGGTGGCTGTCTCGGCGGTGTCGCCGGCGGGGTTCAGGGAGGGGAAGCGCACACGGTTCCAGACGTCGGTGGTCCCGGGCACGGGGAGCGGGCGCACCGCACGCGGCGCACGGCGGTGCCCCGTCGCCCGAGGGCCGGTGGCTCTGCGCGTCCTGGAGGGAGGACGTGCCCGTCGTTCCCGGATCCCCGATCCGGCCGTCAACGGCTCACGCACAGGCGCGTGGGCCCGTCGCCCGCGGTCCGCGTCGGAGCCCCGCGAGGGACGTCCGGCCGGTGCAGCGACACGCGACCGTAACCGACCCGTGATGTGGCGCCCAACCCTCTGTGCGCGAGATCACCCCGAGACGCAGGTCCAGACCGGGGCAGAGCAGGACATAGCAGACGGCCGTGTGGGGCCCCGCCGGCTCCCGCCAGCGACGTGTCCCCGCCCGCTCGTCCGACGCGTGCAGCGGCAGCGCGGGAGTGCCGGCGGCGGCGGGGCGCCCGAGCCGGCGGCTGCCGACCCGGCGCCGTCACCGTCACGTCACAGACCGTCACGTGAGACCGGTCGGGTCAGTACCAGCCCTTGGCCTGCGAGTGCGCCCAGGCCCCGCACGGGTCGCCGTAGCGGCCCTCGATGTAGTTCAGTCCCCACGTGATCTGGGTCGCCGGGTTCGTGCGCCAGTCGTCCGCGACCGTCGCCATCTTGCTGCCCGGCAGCGACTGCGGGATGCCGTACGCGCCGGACGACTTGTTCTCGGCGTCGACGCGCCAGCCGCTCTCCTTCTTCCAGAGCGCGAGCAGGCACGCGAACTGGTCGTCCCCGAACCCGCGGGCGGCGGCCATCTCCTTGCCCATCGCCTGCGCCGTCCCCGGCTCGACCGCGACCGTCGTGGGGTCCGGGAGCTCGGCGGTGCCGACCCGGATCACCTGGTCGACGGGCGCGACGGTGACCGCCGACGCGAGGACGGTCCGCTCGACGACCGCGCCGCCCACGAGCGACGTGGAGTACGTCGTCTGCCGCTGACCCGCCCGGCCCTTGGTCTCGACGACCTTGTTGCCCTTGACGAGCTCGGGGTCCTCGACCTCGACGGTCTGGAACGGCACGACCTCGGTGACCGTCTGGTCGCCCTGGCTCGCGCGCGTGACGAGCACGACGAGGCCGTCGACCGCCGTCGCATCGAGCGGGACGGACACGTGGTCGCCCTCCTCGAGCACGAGGCCGATCTCCCGGAGCGCCTCGCGGACCGTCGGGGCGCTGCTCACACCGTCGATGACCTGCCCGTCGACCACGAGGTGGAGCGTCTTCTCGGTCGAGACGCGCAGCACGTCGCGCCCGAGCGACGAGGACCGCGAGGCCGACAGCAGCGTGTCGCCGCCGCGCAGGCCGAGGCCCTCGACGGCCTCCCCGACGGTGAGCGCCGTGGTCCACACGGTCTGCTGCGCGCCGTCGACCTCGACCTGGAGCTCTCGCCCGTGGCGCACGACGACCTGGGACCCGCTCGTGATGTGCTCGTCGAGCGCCGGTGCGACGAGGTCCCCCTCGCCCACCTCGATCTCCGCACCCGCGAGCACGTCGGCGACGGTGCGGCCGAACGCCGTGACCTCGACGGGCGCGCCGTCGACGTCGACCGTGACCGACTTGTGCAGCACCGCGAACGCGCTCGTGCCGCCCGCGACGAGCGCGAGCACGACGCCCTGCGCGGCGAGGCGGACCGGGCGGGAGACCGTCCGGGGCGCCGGGGCCGAGGCCGGGCGCTGGGCACCGCCGGCCGCGCGTCGGGCCAGGCCGGGGAGCGCGGTGCGCGCCTGCGCCCGCTCGAGCGCCGCACGCTCGCGCCGCGTCATCGGCAACGCGTCGGGCTCGGGCACGGGCGTCCTCTCGGTCCTCCGGTGGGTGCTGCGCCTGCGGTGACCCGTGACCCCCGGGGGCACGGTCCGCGCGCGGCACGTCCGACCGTAACCGATCCGTGACCCCGGCGGGTAGCCGGAGCCGGACGCTTGTCCGGGTTCGCCGGGACGTCTCACCCGCCGGGGGCACGTCCGGTGCGGCCCGGTCGTGCCGGCAGGGCGGCGCGGTCGTGCCGGCGGGGCGGCACGGTCGTGCCGGCGGGGCGGCGCGGTTGCGCCGTCGGCCGGCGTGGTCGCGTCCGGGCGGCGTCAGGCCGGGCCGTACACCGCCTCGGAGGTCGCGCTCAGCGTGCGGCACAGCGCGTCGAGCCCGACGCCGCGCTCGGCGGCGACCCGGCGCACGGTGAGGCCGAGCAGGTACGGCGCGTTCGGCCGCCCCCGCAACGGGTGCGCGGTGAGGTACGGGGCGTCGGTCTCGACGAGCACCCGGTCGAGCGGGACCGCGCGCAGCGCCGCCCGCAGGTCGTCGTTGGCCCCGAACGTCACCGGGCCCGCGAACGAGAGGTACCAGCCGCGGCCCGCGCAGAGCCGCGCCATCGCCGCGTCGCCCGAGAAGCAGTGGAACACGGTGCGTTCCGGCGCACCGTCGCGCTCCAGGACCTCGATCACCTCGGCGTGCGCGTCGCGGTCGTGGATCTGCAGGGCGAGGCCCAGCTCCTTCGCGAGCGCGACGTGCGCGCGGAACGCCTCGACCTGCACCTCCCGGCCGCGCGGGCCCGCGCGGAAGTGGTCGAGCCCGGTCTCCCCGACCGCCCGCACCCGCGGGTTGGTGCGCGCCACCTCGGCGACGCGGGCGACCGCCGCGTCGAGGTCGAGCTCGTGGCGCGGGTCGAGGGCGGGCTCGAGACCGTCGGGCGCGACCTCGAGCACCCGTGCGTGGAGCACCGCCTCGTTCGGGTGGATCGCGACGGCGCCGAGCAGCCGGACGCCGGCGAGGCCCTCGGGGTGCTCACGCAGGAGCGTGTCGGTCCACGCGATCGCGTCGACGTCGCAGCCGACCTGGACGAGCGTCGTGACGCCGACCGCCGCCGCCCGGCTCAGATGGTCGTCGAGCGTGCGCCGCGCGGCAGCACCGCCGGAGCCGGCGTCACCGTCGGGCCGCTCGCCGGACGACGCCGCGTCGTGCGCCGCCGCTGCACCGTCCGCGCCCACCGCGTCGTCGGGCACGTCGAACGCGAGCACGCTCTCGAGGTGCGTGTGGTTGTCCCAGACCGGGGACGGCAGCGGCTCGGGGTCGGCCGGCCAGCCGCGCTCGCGGCTGCGCGACCGGCTCACTGGTCGGCCGGCTCCTCGATCCGCGGGAACAGCGACGCGCCCTTGGTCACGGTGGTGCCGGCAGGGAGCACACCGAAGCGGCCCGCGTCCGCGACGGGCTGCGCGCCGAGCGCACCGAGCGCCGCCTCGGCGCCGAGAGCGGACCACAGCGACTGCGCGGCGCGCGGGGTCACCGGGTGCAGCAGCACCGCGAGCGAGCGCAGGGCCTCCGCGGCGGTCACGAGGATCGTCGCGAGCCGCCCGCCGGGGACGCCGAGCCCGTCCTCGCCGACCTCGCCGGGCGCCTTGGCGACCTTCCACGGCTCCTGCTCGGTCAGGTAGAGGTTCGTCGCGTCGACCAGGGTCCACACCGCCCCGATGGCCTCGTGCAGCGCGAGCCGGTCGATCGCGGACTCGGCGTCGGCGACCGCACGCGCGGCGACCTCGGCGAGCGCCTCCTCGGCGGGCGTGAGCGGCCCCGGCTCCGGCAGCGAGCCGCCGAAGTTCTTCGCGATCATCGCCGTGACGCGCGAGGCCAGGTTCCCGAAGCCGTTCGCGAGCTCGGAGGTGTACCGGGCGTGCAGGTCCTCCCACGAGAACGAGCCGTCCTGCCCGAACGCGATGGCGCGCAGGAAGTAGTAGCGGAACGCGTCGGAGCCGAAGGTGTCGATGATCTGGCTCGGGGCGATGCCCGTGAGCTTCGACTTGCTCATCTTCTCGCCGCCGACGAGCAGCCACCCGTGCGCGAAGACCTGCCCGGGCAGCGGGAGGCCTGCGGCCATCAGCATCGCGGGCCAGATCACGGCGTGGAACCGCAGGATGTCCTTGCCCACGAGGTGCACGTCCGCGGGCCACACCCGCTCGAACCGCGCCTTCTCCTCCGGGTCGTCGGACCCGAGGCCGACGGCCGTCGCGTAGTTGAGCAGCGCGTCGAACCACACGTACAGCACGTGGCTCGTGTCCCACGGGATCGGGATGCCCCAGTCGAACGTGTTCCGGGAGATCGACAGGTCCTGCAGGCCCTGCCGCACGAACGCGAGGACCTCGTTGCGCGCGCTCGCGGGCTGCACGAACGTCGGGTTCGCCTCGTAGAACTCGAGCAGGCGCTCCGTGTACGCGCTCATGCGGAAGAAGTAGTTCTGCTCGGAGAGCATCTCGACCGGCTTGCCGTGGATCGGGCAGACCTTCTGACCCTCGTACTCCCCGGTGCCGTCGAGCAGCTCGCCGGGGAGCTTGTACTCCTCGCAGCCGACGCAGTACGGGCCCTCGTAGGAGCCCGCGTAGATCTCGCCCTTGTCGTGCAGGTCCTGGATGAACGACTGCACACGCGTCGTGTGGCGCTCCTGCGTGGTGCGGATGAAGTCGTCGTTGACGACGTCGAGCGTCTGCAGCACGGGCTGCCACTGGCTCTCGACGAGCCGGTCGGCCCACTCCTGCGGGCTCACGCCGTTCGCCTCGGCGGTGCGCATGACCTTCTGCCCGTGCTCGTCGGTCCCCGTGAGGAACCAGACCCGCTCCTGGCGCTGGCGGTGCCAGCGGGTGAGGACGTCGGCCGCGACCGTCGTGTACGCGTGCCCGATGTGGGGTGCGTCGTTGACGTAGTAGATCGGCGTGGTCAGGTAGAAGGACGAGCGGGACTCGGGCATGGCGACATCGTAGGCGGGGGCGTGCGCCGGGTCCTCGTCATTGCCCGCGGGTGGACCGTCGCGACACCTTGGACCGCACCGACGCCCCGCCGTGACCGTGGTGGCCGCGACGGGGCGCCGGTGTGTCGGGGTCAGGACGGCGTGCACGTGAGCGCGGGCGTCCCCGGGGCCGCGCCGCTGACCTGGAAGCCGAACGTCGTCGAGGCGTCGGCCGCGAGCGCGCCGTTGTACGACTCGTTGCGCACCGTCTCGCTCGAGCCGCTCTGCGTGAGCCCGGCTGCTGCTCGGCGACGCGGGCCCGACCTCCGCACGGGTGCAGGGCGAGGCCCGTCCGGCACGCCGTCAGGCGGCAGGGTCGAGTGCCGCGCGCGGGAACGTGACGCCCGTGAGCTCCTCGGAGACGTCCCACAGACGTCGTGCGAGCGCGCGGTCCCGGGCCTTCGCGGACCGGCCGACGAGCGTCGGCGCGCCGCGGCTCTCGAGGAGGCCGCCCGGCCCGGCGTAGGAGTCGCCGGGGACGTCGGCGACCGCGGCGAAGAGCGTGGGCAGTGCGCCCTGCTCCTCGCTCTGCGATATCAGCCCGCTGAGGGCGCGCTCGACGGCGTGGCGCGCACGGCTCCGGCCCTCGGGCCGCAGGAGGTTCGTCGCGGCGAGGCCGGGGTGCGCGGCGGTCGCGATCACCGGGGAGCCGGCCACGTCGAGCCGGCGCTGCAGCTCGGTGGTGAACAGGAGGTTCGCGAGCTTCGACTGCGCGTACGCGGCCATCGGCTGGTACGCCTTGCGCTCCCACTGGAGGTCGCCGAAGTCGATCGACCCGACCCGGTGGCCGTTGGAGGAGACGGTCACGACGCGCCCGCGGACGCGCGGCAGGAGCAGGTTCGTGAGCGCGAAGTGGCCCAGGTGGTTGGTCCCGAGCTGCAGCTCGAACCCGTCGGCGGTGCGCGTGAGCGGCGGGATCATGACGCCGGCGTTGTTGACGAGGACGTCGACGTCCCCGGTGAGCTCGTCCGCGAACGCGCGCACCGAGGCGAGGTCGGCGAGGTCGAGCCGGCGCACCTCGACGTCGCCGCCCATCTCCGCAGCCGCGTCGCGGCCCTTCTCGACGTCGCGCACCGCGAGGACGACGCGCGCGCCGCGCTCGGCGAGCACCTGCGCCGTGACCCGGCCGATCCCGCTGTTGGCACCCGTGACGACGACGGTGCGCCCGGTCATGGCGGGGACGTCCGCCGCGGAGAATGTTGTCATGCGCAACATAGTAGGCAGCGGCGACAATGTCGTCAACGGCAACATCGACGGTAGGCTGACGGCGTGCCCGAGACGACCGACGAGCGCCGCTACCACCACGGCAACCTCCGCGCCGCCCTGCTCGACGCGGCGGAGCAGCGCCTCCGCGAGACCAGCCCCGACCAGGTGACGCTGCGCGACCTGGCGCGGGAGATCGGCGTCAGCCACGCCGCCCCGCGCCGGCACTTCGCGAACCGCCAGGCCCTGCTCGACGCGCTCGCCGAGGCCGGGTTCGCGCGGCTCGACACCGCGCTGCGCGGCGCGCTCGCCGACGCCGGTGCCGACTTCCCCGGGCGCCTGCGCGCCGCCATGACGGCCTACGTGCGCTTCGCGACCGAGAACGCCGCGCTGCTCGAGCTCATGTACACGAGCAAGCACCGGGCCGGCGCGGAGCGGATCCTCGAGGCCGCGTCGGCCCCGTTCACCCTCATGCACGGGCTGGTCGTGGAGGGTCAGGAGCTCGGTGCGCTCCCCGCCGGCGACCCCGAGCGCACGGGCCTCGTCGTGTTCGCGACGCTCCAGGGCATCGCGTCGATGATCAACGGCAGCCTCGTGCGGCCCGAGCTGCTCGACGGGCTCGTGGAGACGGCGGTCGAGCAGCTGCTGGGCGGCGCTCGGCCGAGCCCGGCGGCCGGGCACGCGAGCGACCCCGGCTGAAGGTCCGGACGCGCGGGCAGCTCGGCCCTGCGTTCGAGGTGCCCGCCGGGGTCACGGGACAGGCGCGACGGTGACCCGCAGGATCCGGTCGTCGCCGTCGCGCACCCGCCCACGGCCGTCGGTGTTGCCCGTGACGACCCACAGCGAGCCGTCCGGGGCCACCTCGACCGCGCGCAGGCGACCGTGCTCGCCGTCGAGGAGCGCCTGCGGCTCCCCCACGCCGTCGGACCGCAGCGGCACGCGCCACAGCCGCTCGCCGCGCAGGCCCGCGAGGTAGACGCCCTCGCCGGTCACCGCGAGCCCGCTCGGCGACGCGTCGGACGTCGCCCACGTCGCGACCGGCGCGACGAAGCCCTCGTCCTCGCCGACGGCCCCCTCGACGACGGGCCAGCCGTAGCTGCTGCCGGGCGTCAGCACGTTGAGCTCGTCCCACGTCTCCTGGCCGAACTCGGAGGCGAACATCCGGCCGTCCGCCGCCCAGGCGACGCCCTGCACGTTCCGGTGCCCGAGCGTCCACACCGGCGAGCCCGGGAACGGGTTGCCCGGCGCCGGCTCGCCCTCGGCCGTGACCCGCAGGACCTTGCCGCCGAGGCTGTCGCGGTCCTGCGCGAGCGACGTGTCGTAGGTGTCGCCCGTCGTCACGTACAGGAAGCCGTCGGGACCGACCTCCAGGCGACCCCCGTTGTGGTTCTGGCCCTTCGGGATGCCGGTCAGGACCTCGGTGACCTCGCCGAGCGTCGTGCCGTCGAGCTCCGCGGTGAGCACCCGGTTGTCGCGCCGGGACGTCAGGTAGACGGCGACCGTCGCGCCTGCCCCGGGGTCCGGCGCGGCGGCCGACCCACCGGGCGCCCCCTCGACCGGCAGGACCGCGACGCCGAGCAGCCCGCCCTCACCCTGGGCGTCGGTCGCCGCCGCGATCGCATCCGCCCCCGGCCCGACGACGTCCGTCACCTCGCCCGCCGGGTCGACGACGACGAGCCGTCCCGCGTCGCGGAGCGTCACGAGCGCACGGCCGTCGGGCAGGAAGTCCAGACCCCACGGGACGTCGAGCCCGGTCGCGACCTCGTCGACCGCGGTGACCTCGACCGTCGGGACCTCGACGAGCGGGGCACCGGTGGCGGTGGACCCGGTCGCGGGCGGTGTCGACGACCCCGGGCTCAGCCCCGGCGTCGCCGCCCCGCTGCCCGCGCCGGACGTGGTGCACCCCGCGAGCAGCAGCAGCGCCACCGCGAGCGCGACCGTCCCGTCCACGCCTCGACCGCTCCACCGCGCCCGCTCGACCATGCGGCCAGCCTCGCGGCTCGCGGGCAGGGGCGCCTCTCGACCGCAGCGACGCCGGGCCGCCGGAGCCGCGTCGGGCGCCGGGACCTCGGCTCGCGCGTAGCGCCATCCCGCGCGCCACGTCACCCCAGGCCGCGTCAGCCCGCACCCAGCGTCAGCCCGCACCCAGCGTCAGCCCACGCCCAGCGTGTGCCCGCACTCGGCGCCATCCCGCGCGCCACGTCACCCCAGCCGCGTCAGCCCGCGCCGCAGCCCGCGCACGGCCTGCGCGATCCGCTGCTCGTTCTCGATGAGCGCGAACCGCACGTGCCGGTCACCCCCGGGACCGAAGCCGACGCCCGGCGAGACCGCGACGTCGCACTCGCGCACGAGGTGCTGCGCGAACTCGATCGACCCCATCTCGGCGTACTGCTCGGGGATCCGCGCCCACGCGAACATCGTGCCGCGCGGCTTGAGGATGTCCCAGCCGATGCGGGTCAGGCCGTCGAAGAGCGCGTTGCGCCGCGACTCGTAGACGGTGTTGAGCTCGGTCGGGTAGTCGGCGGCCTCGTTGAGCGTGACGGTCGCGGCGATCTGGATCGGCTGGAACGTGCCGTAGTCGAGGTAGCTCTTGAGCTTCGCGAGCGCCCCCACGACGTCCGGGCGCCCGACGAGGAACGCGACGCGCCAGCCCGCCATGGAGAACGACTTCGTCATCGAGTACAGCTCGACGGCGACCTCCTTGGCGCCCTCGCACTGCAGGATCGACGGCGGCGTCCACCCGTCGAAGCACATGTCGGCGTAGGCGAGGTCGTGCACGAGCACCACGTCACGCTCGCGCGCCCAGTCGACGAGCCGCTGCAGGTCGGGCAGGTCCACGGTCGTGGTCGTGGGGTTGTGCGGGAACGAGAGCACGACGACGCGCGGCTTGGGCCAGCCGAGCTCCCACGCCTCCATGACGCGGTCGATGTACCCGGCGCCGTCGTCGCCGTCGCCGATCGGGACCTGCCGCGCGTCGGCACCGGCGAAGTACGGGCCCCAGATGTGGATGGGGTAGCTCGGCGTCGGGACGATCGCGGCGTCGCCCGGCTGCAGCAGCACCCACATGAGGTGGCTGAAGCCCTCCTTCGCGCCGATCGTCGAGATGATCTCGGTGTCCGGGTCGAGGCTCACCCCGAAGCGGCGCTGGTACAGGTCGGCGACGGCCTGCCGGAGCTTGGGGATGCCGCGTGACGCGGAGTACCGGTGGTTGCGCGTGTTCTGGGCGGCCTCCGCGAGCTTGTCGACCGCGACCTGCGGGCTCGGCAGGTCGGGGTTGCCGAAGCCGAGGTCGATCACGTCGTGGCCGGCTCGGCGGGCCTCGAGCTTGAGCGAGTCGATGATCGTGAACACGTAGGGCGGCAGGCCCGGGATGCGGCGGAACTCCATGGACCGACGCTAGTGCCCGCGTGCGGGGGCGCACCCGGTCCGCCACGCTGCGAGACTCGGGACGCATGGCCGTCCGCACGACCTGGAGGAGCACCGTGACGCAGCAGAACCCGCAGGCACAGCCGACGCCGACCGGCACCTCCACCCCCGCCGAGGGCACCGACCCGACGGCGCCCGAGGCCGCGCCCCGGGCGGCGGCTCCCGGCGCCGGGCCCGTGCGCGCGCTCCTCGTCGTCGACGTCCAGCCGACGTTCTGCGAGGGCGGCTCCCTCCCGGTCGAGGGCGGCAACGGCGTCGCCACGGCGATCGCACGCTACGTGGACGTGCACCGGGACCGGTACCCGCTCGTGGTCACGACCCAGGACTGGCACGTCGACCCGGGCGCGCACTTCAGCGACACCCCCGACTTCGTCGACACCTGGCCGCCGCACGGCGTCGCGGACACGCCCGAGGCGGCGATCCACCCCGCGCTCGCCGCGATGCTGCCCGACCTCAGCGTCCGGAAGGGCGCGTACGCGGCGGCGTACTCGGGCTTCGAGGGGGTCGACGCCGACGGGCGCCCGCTCGCGGACCTGCTGCGCGAGGGTGGCGTGACCGACGTCGACGTGGTCGGGATCGCCGAGTCGCACTGCGTGCGCGCGACCGCGCTCGACGCCCACGCGCTGGGGCTGCGCACCCGGGTCCTGACCGACCTCACCGTGCCCGTGACCCCCGAGCTCGGTGCGCAGGCGCGCGCCGAGCTGGCTGCGGCCGGGGTCGAGCTCGTCGCGTCGTACGACGCGTAGGCGCTCAGCCCGCGAGCGGCCCCATCGCGTGCAGCTGCGCGTACGCACCGCCGCGCGCGACGAGCTCCTCGTGCGCGCCGATCTCCACGAGCCGCCCGTCGCGCATCACCGCGATCCGGTCGGCGCCCCGGATCGTCGTGAGCCGGTGCGCGACGACGAACGTCGTGCGGCCCTTCATCAGGCGCGCGAGGGCCTCCTGGACGAGGCGCTCCGACGCGGTGTCGAGCGCCGACGTCGCCTCGTCGAGCACGAGCACCCGCGGGTCCCGCACGAGCGCACGGGCGATCGCGAGGCGCTGGCGCTGACCGCCCGAGAGGCGCGCGCCGCGCTCGCCGATCACGGCGTCGAGCCCGCCCATCGCCTCGACGAACTCGAGCGCGTTGGCGTCCCGGAGGGCCGCGCGGACCGCGTCGTCGGACAGCTCGGGGCTGCCGTACGTGACGTTGGCGCGCACGCTGCCCTCGAACAGCAGCGACTCCTGCGGCACGACGGCCAGGAACCGGCGGTAGGTGCGCAGGTCGAGCTCCGCCATGTCACGGCCGTCGAGCAGGATGCGCCCCCGCGTCGGGGCGAGGAACCCGATGACCATGTTGAGCACCGTCGACTTGCCCGAGCCCGACGGCCCGACGAGCGCGACCGTCTCGCCCGCGCGGACGTCGAGCGTCAGCCCGTCGACCGCGTGCTCGTCCGGCGCGTCGTCGTACG
Organism: Cellulomonas sp. NPDC055163; assembly: GCF_053607065.1. NCBI lineage: Bacteria > Bacillati > Actinomycetota > Actinomycetes > Micrococcales > Cellulomonadaceae > Cellulomonas > Cellulomonas sp. NPDC055163. The sequence goes on from NZ_JBSGSU010000010.1 coordinate 90,365, forward strand.
CGAACCGCACGTCCTCGAAGCGGACCGCGCCCGCGACGTCGGTCACCCCGGCCTTGCCGGCGTTGCGCTCGAGGTCGGGCTCGGTCAGGACCTCGCCCATCGACCGGACCGACTCGAGGCCCTTGGTCACGACGGGCGCGAGGCTGAGCAGCGCGGTCACCGAGCCGGTGAGCGCCATGAAGTAGCTCGAGAGCATCACGACGTCCCCCGGGCTCACGTCGAACACCCCCGTCCACGCGACCCACGCGGCGCCGACCAGGCACGCGACGCTGAGCAGCTGGAACGTGATCCACGCGAGCGCGCCGAACTTGCCGTTGACGACGTCGAGCCGGATCCCGGCCTCCCGGACGCCCACGAGCGAGCGGTCCATGCGGTCGAGCTCGTCGTTCTCGAGCGCGTGGGCCCGCGTGATGGGGATGAGGTGCGTCATCTCGCTGACCCGGGCCGACATCTGCTCGACCTGCGCGCGGAACGCGGCGTTGCGCGCGGTCATGCGCCGGCGCATCGCGACGACGAGCAGGGCCGACGCGGGCACCGCGACCGCGAACACGGGCAGGAACTCGGGGACGCGCACCGCGGTGATGACGATCGCGCCGGCGAGGGTCGTGACCGCTGCCATGCCGGAGTCGAACGTCTGGCGGGTGCTCTCGACGACGTTCTCGACGTCGCGCACGATCTTCGCCTGCAGCACGCCGGCGCTGATCCGGCGGTGGTAGCCGATCGACAGCTCCTGCAGGCGGCGGCACAGCGCCATGCGCAGGTTCGTCTCGACGGTCCGCACCGAGAGGGACAGCTGGCGGATGAACAGCACGCTCAGCGGGTAGTTCTGGCCGATGAACAGCGCCATGAGCGCGGCGGCCCACCACAGGTCCCGCAGCGGCCGGTGGTCGACGACGATGTCGATGACCTCGGCGGTCAGCACCGGCATGATCCACACCGGCGAGTGCTTGAACGCGAAGGCGACGGCCGCGACGAGGAGCCGCCGCCGCTGACCCGTGAACAGGTAGGCGAGCGTGCGCAGGGGTCGGCCGCCCTGGTAGCGGTCCTCGAGCAGCTCGCCGGTCACCGCAGCATCGTAACGATTCGACAGCGAGGGCACCGGGTGATCCGGCGGGCCGTGGCGGTCGGGTCCGGACCGGCGACTGCGGGGCGGGCCGGTGTGCGGCCGGCGGCGCGCCGGGGCGGGCGTGGGTCAGGGCGTGCGCGCACCGGCACGGACGAGTGCGGCCGGCGCCGGCGCCGGCTCAGCGCGAGCGCGCCGCCAGCGCCGCCGCGTACAGGTCCCGCTTCGCGACCTGCCCCGCGACGGCCACCTCGGCGACGGCGTCCTTGAGCCGCTCGCCGCCGTCGGCGCGCGCGAGCACCTCGACGACGAGGTCCGCCATCGACGTCGCCGCCGGCCCGGCGACCCCCGCGACGACGACCGCGATCTCGCCGCGCACCTCGCCGTCGGCCGCCCACGCCGCGAGCTCGGCGACCGGACCGCGGCGGACCTCCTCGTACGTCTTGGTCAGCTCCCGGCACACCGCCGCGGGCCGGTCGCCGCCGAACGCCTCGACCATCGCCGCGAGCGTCTCGGCGAGCCGGTGCGGCGCCTCGAAGAAGACCATCGTGCGCCGCTCGGTCGCGAGGCCTGCGAGCGCCCGGGCCCGCTCCCCCGCCCTGCGGGGCGGGAACCCCTCGAAGCAGAAGCGGTCGGTCGGCAGCCCGGAGAGCGCGAGCGCCGTCAGCACCGCGCTCGGACCGGGCGCCGCGGTCACCGGCAGCCCCGCCTCGACCGCCGCGGCGACCACGCGGAACCCCGGGTCGGAGACCGACGGCATGCCGGCGTCGGTCACGACGACCACGGTGCCGCCCTGCGCGACGACGTCGAGCAGCTCGCGCGCCCGGGCCGCCTCGTTGTGCTCCTGGTAGCTGACGACCCGCCCGCCGACCGTGACGCCCATGCGTGCGGCGAGGGCCCGCAGCCGGCGCGTGTCCTCCGCGGCGACGACGTCGGACTCCTCGAGCAGCCGGCGCAGGCGCGGCGAGGCGTCCTCGACGTCGCCGATCGGGGTCGCCGCGAGGACGAGCCGGCCGGCCGGGGTGCTGGGTGCGCTCACTCCGCAAGCCTGCCACCCGGTGCGGCGGTGCCCGGCCACCGGCGGCGGCCGGGCCGCCGACCCGTGCCCTCCGACGCCCGGCGACCGGCGCCGGGCCACGGCCCTGCGGACCACGTGTGCCACCTCCGACGCCCGGTCGGGGAGAAGGCTGTCCGGTGCCCACGGACCGGAACGGCCCCGGTCCGGAGGGGGCGCTCGCGGGAGCGCTCCCCCTACGATGACCGGGTGCCGCGCACCTTCGACGACGACGCCGCGCCCACGGGCGCCTCGACGTCCACCGACCCGGCAGGTCCCCGCGCGCCCGGGGAGCAGCCCCCGGACCACCGCGGGGCGGGCACGGCCGAGGGAGGGCCCGCACCGGCGGACCGGACCGGCGGACCCGACGACCGCCGCCGGTTCCCCGCCGTGACGACCGCGAAGGTCGGCGCGGACGGTGACGCGGAGGCCGACTGCACCGAGCGGGTCGACGGCACGGACGCCGCCGACGGGTCCGGCACGGCCGACGCGTCCGACGCGTCCGATGCCGAGCCCATCGTCGCGACCGAGACCCGCCTGCTCCGCCGCCTGCTCGGCACCGCGACGCTCGAGCTCGACGCCACCCCCCGCGCGCGCCTGCTGGGCTGGCTGTGGCCGCTCGCCGTGACCGCGCTCGCCGCGTTCGTGCGCCTGTGGGACCTCGGCCGCCCGCGCACCCTCGTGTTCGACGAGACGTACTACGTCAAGCAGGCCTACTCGATGCTCGAGCGCGGCTACGAGGCGCAGTGGCTCGGCGAGGACGCGAACCAGCGGTTCGCCGCGGGCGACCCCGGTGCGCTGCAGGTCGCCGCGGAGTACGTCGTGCACCCCCAGGTCGGCAAGTGGATGCTCGCGCTCGGGCTGCAGCTCGGCGGCGGCGTCGACAACCCGGCGGCGTGGCGCCTCGGCGCCGCGATCGCCGGGATCCTCAGCGTGCTCATGGTCGCGCGGATCGGGCGGCGGCTGTTCGCGTCGACCGCACTCGGCACGCTCGCGGGGCTGCTGCTCGCGGTCGACGGCATGGCGATCGTGCACTCGCGCATCGGGCTGCTCGACGGATTCGTCATGTTCTTCGCGCTCGCGGCGTTCGGCGCGCTGCTGATCGACCGCGAGCAGGCGCGGCGCCGGCTCGCGGCGCGCACGGCGGCGGTCCTGGACTCGGGTGCCGCGCTGGGCTGGGGGCCCTGGATGGGCGTGCGGTGGTGGCGGCTCGCCGCGGCCGTGCTCCTCGGGCTGTGCGCCGGGACCAAGTGGTCGGGGGTGTACTTCCTCGCGGTGTTCGGGCTGATGAGCGTGCTGTGGGACGCGACGGCCCGCCGCGCCGTCGGGGTCCGCGCGTGGCCGCTCGCGGCGTTCGTGAAGGACGCCGTGCTCGCCGGGGTCGCGATGGTGACCATCGCGGTGCTCACCTACGTCGGCACGTGGTGGTCGTGGTTCCGCTCCCCCGACGCCTACGGACGCCTGTGGGCGGAGCAGAACCCGGGGCAGGGCGTGCAGTGGCTGCCCGAGGGGCTGCGCTCGCTGTGGAAGTACCACACCGACATGTGGGCGTTCCACACGTCGCTCAGCGCCGAGCACTCCTACGCCGCGCACCCCCTGGGCTGGATCGTGCAGTGGCGCCCGACGTCGTACTTCTACCCGGCCGAGGTCTCGACGCTGCCGCCCGACCAGGCACGCGAGGCGTGCGGCGCCGACGCGTGCGCGCAGGCGATCACCTCGCTCGGCAACCCGCTGATCTGGTGGTCCGCGGCCGCCGCCATCCTCGTCGCGCTCGGCTGGCTCGTGTGGCAGCGGGACTGGCGCGCCGGCGCCGTGCTCTCGGGGATCGCCGCGGGCTGGCTGCCGTGGTTCGCCTACACGCACCGCACGATCTTCGCGTTCTACTCGATCGCGTTCACGCCGTGGGTCGTGCTGACGCTCGTCTACGTGCTCGGGCTGCTGATCGGCGAGCGCGACGGCGACCCCGTGCACCGGCGGCGCGCCATCGCCGGGGTGTCGGCGTTCGTGGTGGTGATCGTCGCGGTGAGCGCGTTCTTCTACCCGATCTGGACCGCGTGGGTCATCCCCTACTCCTTCTGGCACGCGCACATGTGGCTCGACACCTGGGTCTAGGCCCGCACCCGAGGCGCAGGTCCGCGCGCACGCTCCTGGCCCCGCACGGCGGCCCCTGTGCAGCGATCGGATGACGGAACCGTCACGATCGGGCCACGACGGCCCGGCCGGCGGGTGCCCACCCCTACGGTCGCCGCATGGGACGACTCCGGGTGCGAGGACGCAGGACCGCTGTGCTGGCCGCCGTGCCGCTGCTGATCGTCGGGGTGCTCGCGGGCTGCTCCGCGGGTGACTCGGGCGGCTCGGAGGCCGCGTCGGACGCGGGAGCGTCGCTGCAGGACGCCCCGCAGGCCGCCGACGCCGCCCAGGGCTCCGTCGGCGGTGAGGCCGGCGCGGAGGGCGCCGAGGGCGCGGCCGAGGAGTCCGACGCGGGCGGGCGGCAGGTCGTCACGAGCGGCGAGGTGCTCCTGACGTCCGAGGAGCCGCGCGACGCCGCGGACGAGGTCGTGCGGCTCGTCGAGGCGGCTGACGGGCGCGTCGACGAGCGCTACGAGCGGGCCGCGACCTCCGGTCAGGAGGCCGGCGCGGAGCTGCTGGTGCGGGTGCCGTCGGACGACCTGACCCCGACGCTCGACGCGCTCGAGGAGATCGGCACCGTCGAGTCGGTCAACCTCTCCGCGGAGGACGTGACGGCGCGCAGCACCGACCTCGACGCCCGGATCCGCTCCCTGCAGGTCTCGGTGGCGCGCATGGAGGACCTGCTGAGCAAGGCCACGACGAGCGAGGACCTCATCACCGCCGAGGTCGCGCTGTCCGAGCGGCAGACGAACCTCGAGACGCTGCAGGCGCAGCGCGCCCGGCTCGCCGAGCAGGTCGCGCTCTCGACGCTGCGCGTGTCGATCACCGAGCCGTCCGACGAGCCGGTGGTCGTCGAGGAGGAGCCGGCGCCCGAGGGCTTCCTCGGGGGGCTCGCGGTCGGCTGGGACGCGCTCGTCGCGATGCTCGGCACCCTCGTCCTCGTGCTCGGGGTGCTGCTGCCGTGGCTCGTGCTCGGCGGGCTCGTGGCGTTCGGCGTCGTCCATTTGCGGCGGTGGGTCCGCGCGCACCGGCCGGCCCGGGCGCCGCAGCCCTACCCGCCGGGCCCGTGGGTGGGTGCGCCGGCCGCCCCGCCGCAGAGCGGTCCGCCCGCGTACGGCGGCCACGCGCCGCAGCCGGGTCCGCACGGCGCTGCGCCGGTCGCGCAGCCCGAGGCGTCGCCCGAGCGGCCCGCGGACCAGCCGGCGCCCGAGGCGGCGCCCAACCCGGTCCAGGAGCGCTGACCCTCCGGCGCGTCAGGCCGTGCGCGCCGGGACCGCGTCCGGGTCGGTGCTCGCGAGCCGCCGCGCGAGGACCGCGCACGTCGCGAGCTGCAGCTGGTGGAACACGATGACCGGCAGCGCGACGCTCGCCGCGACGACCGGGCTGAACAGCACCGACGCCATGGGCAGCCCGGTCGCGAGGCTCTTCTTCGACCCGCACATGAGCAGCGCGATCCGGTCGGGCCGGTTCAGCCCGAGCCACCGACCGGCGCTCCAGGTCGTCGCCAGCATGGCGGCGAGCAGCACCGCGCACACGACGAGCAGCACGACGAGCGACACCCACGTGATCTCGTCCCACGCCCCCGAGACCTGCGCCTCGCTGACCGACGCGTACGCGACCAGCAGGATCGCCGCCCGGTCGGTCACGAGGGTCAGTGGCCGGTGCGCGCGCACCCAGGGCCCGATCCAGGGCTGCACGAGCTGCCCGGCGACGAACGGGACGAGCAGCTGGAGCAGCGTCGCGGCGGCCGACCCGCCGAGGGAGCCGCCGGTCCGGCTGAGCAGCACCGCGACGAACAGCGGCGTCAGCACGATCCCGAGCACGTTCGAGACCGTCGCCCCGCAGATCGCCCCCGCGACGTTGCCGCGCGCGATCGACGTGAACACCACCGACGACTGGATCGTCGACGGCAGCACCGAGAGGAACAGCAGCCCGGTCTTGAGCTCGGGCGCCAGGACCGCGTCGGGCAGCAGCTGGATCGCGAGCCCGAGCACCGGGAACAGCACGTAGGTCGCGGCGAGCATCGAGCCCTGCAGCTTCCAGGCGCGCAGCCCGTCCCACACCTCGCGCGTCGCCATCCGGGCGCCGTAGAGGAAGAACAGGACGACGATCGCGGCGGTCTTGACGGTGCCGAGCACGTCGGCGGCGACCCCGCTGGCCGGGAGCACGAGCCCGAGCACGAGCACCGCGACGATCATCACGACGAGCGGGTCGATCCACGCCTTCACGGCGGACCAGGTGCGGCGCGCGCCGCCGGGGGACTCGGAGGGGCTGCCGGGCATCGCGTCATCATGCCATCGTGAGGTTTCCGCCCCGGAACCGAACTCCGCGGGCAGCCGCGTCCCCCCGGACGGCCGGGCCGGTGTCTCGGACCTCCTCGCCCGTGACCAGCCGGCGGCTGCGCCCTCGACCCCGGGTGTGCACCGCCCCCGGTCTCGTCCTCAGGTCGCGGGTGCCGCCAGCGGTGCACGTGAGGGCGGGGCGCCGTCGCGAGCCTTGACCGCCTCGGACCACGCGCAGAGCGTCGAACGTGGCCGCAGTTCCGTCGGCCGCACGCCCGCCCGTCGTCAGGAGCCGCCATGCGCAAGCCACTCGCCGCAGCCGTCGCCACCGCGCTCGGAGCTCTCGTGCTCACGGGCGCGTCCCTCGGCGGCGACACGATCGACCGAGGGCGGGACCGCGACCGCGCCCTCACGTTCGACGTGCAGTTCTCCGGCTTCTTCCTGCTCGACTTCGGCCCGGACGGCGTCCGCGAGGTCACGTCGATCACCGACCCGGACCTCAGCCCCAGCCGCGGCGACCAGATCGTGTTCGAGGACACCCTGCTGCGCGGCGGCCGGGAGGTCGGCGCAGGCGGCGGGACGTGCACGGTCACCGCCATCGTCCCCGCCGACCCGCCGCTCGCCCTCGCGTGCCAGGTCACGTACGAGCTGCCCGACGGGCAGATCAGCGCACAGGGCCGCGCGTCGAACGCGCCGGTGAAGACGCTCGCCGTCGTCGGCGGGACGGGCAGGTACGTCGGCGCGAGCGGCGAGCTCGTGCTGACGGAGCTCGGCAACGCGGAGAACACCGGTCGGCTGGTCATCACGCTCGCCCGGCGCTGACGCGGGTCGACGGCCTGTCGCGGACGGTCGCACGGGCTCAGCGAGGGCCCGGAACGAGAAAGGCCCCCGGCGCTCAGGGCACCGGGGGCCGATCGTGGGGTGGAGCTGAGGGGATTCGAACCCCTGACCTTCTCATTGCGAACGAGACGCGCTACCAACTGCGCCACAGCCCCTCGAGCGGGCTCAACCTTAGCCCAGGACAGCCCCGGACGTGAAATCGAGCCCCTGGCGCGCCGCCCCTGGACCGACCACCGGCCAGACCCGAACGGCGGGCCCCACGCTCACTCCCCCGCGGCCCGTCGGCGCGCGAGGATCTCGTCGAGGTTCATCGACCCGGTCGTCGCGGCGGGCGGCTCGAGCGGCGCACGCTCGTCCCCACGCACGGCCGGGCGGGAGTCGGCGGCGGGGACCTCGACGCGACCCTGACCGGCGGAGTCGGCGGCCGCAGCCGTCGAGCCCTCGACGTCCCCGAGCGGTGCGGGTTCGCGGCGCGGGGCCGCGGCCTTGGTCGTGTACGTCGGGCGCGGCACGGGCACCGGCGACCACGGCTCTCCGTCGGCCTGCTCGGCGGACGCCGCCGCAGCCCCGGAGACGGCCGGCTCGGCGCCGGTCTCGGCCTTCATGACCACCGGGATCGCACCCGTCGCCGGGCGGCCCGCGGAGGACATCGGCGCACGTGCCGCCGTCGTGCCCTCGACCTTGTCGACGATGCGCGCGAACACCTCGGTGTGCGCCTCGGACGGGTGCACCGCACGCCCCTTGACGCCCGCGCCCGCGCTCGCGGAGCCGGCCGCGCCACGCGCCGGCGCAGCAGCCGGTGGGTTCCGCACGAGCGGCACCGAGCCGGTCGCGGGCGGCGCCTCGTGGCGTCGCTGCTCCCACTCGGCGTCGGCCGCGCGCCCGGCGAGCACGGCACGCCGCCCGAGCACGAGCACCCCGCCAAGCAGCACCGACGGGACGACACCCGCGACGACGGTCACCGTGCTGAGCCCGACGACGGTCCACCCGGCGACGGTCGCGACGAGCAGCGCGAGGGCCAGCACGGCGCGCCGGCGCGCGGCAGCACCCCGGCGGGCGACGGCGGCCGCGTGCGCGGCACGACGCTGAGCGGCCCGCCTCGCGGCGTCCGCGCTGATCCTGTCCTGCGTCCCGTGCGGTCGATCCACGGCCGTGCCTCCGGTTCTGCCGGCTGTCAGGAGCGGGACACCCCGCCCCGGGGTGAGGAGCCCGACTCGCTTCTCCGTCGTCGGGCCGCAGTCGGCGCCCGCTGACGCCCGGGCCGCCGCCTCCGCGTCCCGCCGCGCTTCCCGGCCCCGTGGGCCGGTGACGGCGAGCACGCGCAGCGCCCCGGAGAAACGGTCGTCCGCCCGCGACTCGAGCAGCTGTTGCCGGTACCGCAGCTTGTGCGGCACCAGGTACGCGATCCACAGGGCGGCGACCGCGAGGACGACCACGCCGGTGGGTTGGTAGTTCACGTCACGACGGTAGGTGCAGCGGCGCCCGGCTCTCGGGACGCGCCTGCGGCGTGTCGGCCTTGACCTCCACGCCGATGTCGGTTCTGTCCCGTAGTGCGCCGTCGAGGTGTGGACCCGCGGGCCACGTGGCGGCCCCGGCTCGCGCCGCCCGTCAGCGGCTCGCGCGCCACCGGGCGAGCAGACCGTCGGGCACGTCCTCGACCGTGAGGGCGAAGGTCCGGTGGTCGCACCACTCGCTGCCGATGTGCAGGTAGCGCTCGCGCAGCCCCTCGTCACGGAACCCGAGCTTCTCGACGACGCGCAGCGACGGCGCGTTCTCCGGCCGGATGTTGACCTCGACACGGTGCAGCCCGACGGGCCCGAAGCAGTGGTCCGTCGCGAGCGCGACCGCCGTCGGCATGATCCCGCGCCCGGCGACGTCGCGGGACACCCAGTACCCGATCGCCGCCGAGCACAGCGAGCCGTACGTGATGCTCGAGACGGTCAGCTGCCCGACGAGCCGGTCCCCGTAGTCGATCGCGAACGGCAGCGCCGCGCCCGTGCGCGCCTGCCGGTTGAGCGCGCGCACGAACTCCCCGAACGTCGGCCGAGGCCCCGGCACCGGGACGGGCGAGGTCGCGTCCCACGGCTCGAGCCACGTCGAGTTCGCCGTGCGCAGCGCCATCCACGCGCCCTGGTCGCGCCTCCGCAGCGGGCGCAACCGCACGTCGCCGTCGGCCAGGACGACGGGCCACCGTGCCGCCATCAGCCCTCCAGCACCAGGCAGTGCACGCGCTGGCCGGGACGGACCGCGAGGTCCTGCTCGCCGACGACCGCGAGCGCGTTGGCCCGCGCGAGCCCCGCGACGGACCCCACGGAGGGGTCGCCGACGGGAGAGACCTGGTAGCCCTCGTCGGGCGAGCCGACGACGACGGCCGGCACGAACTGGCGCATCCCGGCGGGCGACGTCCAGCCCGTCGTGGCGGTCGCGGTGACCGACGGGCGGAACAGCTCGGGGTGCCCGGCCATCGCGCGCAGCGCGGGGCGCACGAACACCTCGAACGACACCTGGGCCGCGACGGGGTGACCCTGGAGCGCGAAGATCGGCACGGCGCCGTCACCCCCGAGCCCGCCCCCGACCGTCCCGAAGCCGTGCCGGTGCCCGGGCGTCATCGCGACGTTGTCGAAGCGGACCGTGCCGAGCGGCGCGAGCACGTCCTTGACGGTGTCGCGCGCGTACTCGCTGAGCCCGCCGGTCGTGAGCATGAGGTCGGCGCGCACGAGCTGGTCCTCGAGCGCCTCGCGCAGCGCGACCCGCTCGTCGCCGATGATGCCGACGCGGCGTGCGGCCGCGCCGGTGTCGCGCACCGCGGCCTCGAGCCAGTGCCCGTTCGCCTCGTAGACCGACCCGTCGCGCGGCGGCGAACCGGGCTCCACGAGCTCGTCGCCGATCGAGACGACGACGACGCGCGGCGTCGGGTGCACGCGCAGCCGGCCCCGGCCGAGCGCCGCGGCGACCGCGAGCTGGCGGGCACCGAGCCGCGTGCCGGCCGCGATGAGGACGTCGCCGGACCGCACGTCGGAGCCGACCTCGCGGATGTGCTGACCGGCGCGCGCGATGCGCTGGAACGACACGCGCGCCGTGCCGTGGTCCGTCTCCTCGACGGGGACGACCGTGTCGGCGCCGGTCGGCAGCGGCGCACCGGAGGCGACCCGGACGGCCTGACCGGGCGCGAGGCGCAGCGGCGCGGTGGCGCCCGCGAGGACGTCGTGCGCGACGGGCATGCTCTGCACCGCGCCCCCGGCGTCGAGCGCGAGCACGGTGTCCTGCGCGGCGACGGCGTACCCGTCACGCTCCGCGAGCCGCAGGGCGGGGACGTCGACGGACGCGACGACGTCGGCGGCGAGGATGCAGCCGACCGCGTCGGCGAGCACGACGTCGAGCGGGGCGACCGGGCCCACGGCGGCGAGCACCGCCGCCAGGTGGTCCTGGACGGATCTCATGCCCGCATTGTGCCGTGCCCCACCCCCACCCGGGCCGCGGCGGCGCGCGGGGTCACGCGGTGTCACCGTGTCCACGCCGTGTCGGACGACAGTTCAGGCCGACGTCACAGGATCTCCACCCGCACGATCCCCCCAGGGAGTGCAAACGTTGGCCATACTGGTCCCCATGCGCAGCGCTGCTCAGCCTTATCCGCACGCCTCTGACGGCACGGAGATCGAGGACCTGAAGGACGCCCTGCGCCGTTCGATCCGCCAGGCGCGCACCACCCGCTCCCCCCGACGACGAACCGAGGCCGGCCTCGCGCTCGCCGACGTCGTCGAGACCGTCCCGGAGATCGCCGAGGCCTCGTGCGTGTCGGTCTACGCCTCCCGCCCCGGCGAGCCGGACACGGGCCCGCTGCTCGAGCGTCTCGCCGCGCGCGGCGTCCGGGTGCTGCTCCCCGTGCTCGGCACGGGCCTGCAGCGCGACTGGGCCGAGTACGCCGGCCCCGATGACCTGCGCCAGCGCGCCCCCGGCCGACCGCCCGAGCCGGGCACCCCGACGCTCGGTGCCGCGGCGATCGCCGACGCGGAGGTCGTGGTCGCCCCCGCGCTCGCCGTGGACACGCGCGGCACCCGGCTCGGCCAAGGCGGCGGCTGGTACGACCGCGCGCTGCTGCACGCACGCCCCGGCGTCCGCGTCGTCGCGCTCGTGTTCCCGGAGGAGCTGTATGACGCCGACCTGCGCCCGCTCCCCCGCGAGGCGCACGACCGCACCGTCGACGCCGTCGCGACCCCGGAGGGCTGGCACTGCCTGCGCACCGAGGACGCGGGCGTGCCCGCACCCCTGCGCCCCGTCGACTGACGCGAGGTCAGGCCGGCGGCTCGAGCTCGAGGACGTCCGCCGCGGCGGCGTCGATCGCGTCCGCGCTGAACGGCCACGGGAACAGCCGACCCTCCGCCCACGGGGTGAGCTGGTCGGCGTAGTGCACGGAGCCCGGGTGCCCCGAGGCGCCCGTCATCGTGATCCACGCCGACGAGTCGAGGGCAGCCAGGTCGACGACCATGCGCATCGACGGCGCCGCCGTCACCCGGAACGAGCCGCTCCCGGCGTCCCACGCGGTCGCGTTGACCAGCGACGCCCCGCCGCCGACCTCGCGCGGGGCCGGGTTCACCAGCCGGCGCACGGGCGCGGGCAGTGCGGGCGAACCCAGCACGTCGTGCTCCGGGGCTGCGGTGTGGATCTTGCCCCAGCGCCAGTCGGACGGCTCCTTGCCGAGGTCGGCCGTGAGCTCCCGGCGTGCGGCGACGAGCGCGCGGGTCAGGATCTCGTCGCGCCCCTCGACGACGCCGACGGTGCTCCGGTCGTCCCACCACGACCCGTCGGGCGTCTCGAGGAGACGGCGGACCACCTCGAGCCAGCGCGCGCCACCCGTCGGCTCGTAGCCCTCGGGCAGGTCGTCCCAGAACGTGAGCTCCAGCAGGTTCGACCACACCGACGCGAAGTACGCGGCCGCAGCGGAGTCGGGGTCGGAGCGCAGGTCCCACGTGCGCAGCAGCTCCTGGCCGTCGTCGTCGAACGAGTCCGGGACGTCGACGGCGAGCAGCGCCGGGAGGAGGACGCGCGCGTACGGGTTGTCGACGTCGGCCTGCAGCGACCGGGTCGACGCGACGTCGATCTGCTCGCCCGAGCGGATCTGCTCCTCCAGGACCGAGCGGATGCGCTGCGCACGGAAGCCGTAGTCCCAGTCGGACGTGAGGTAGGGGCCGACGCCGGCCGGGGTGACCGCCTGGTTCGCCGCGACGACGAAGCCCTCCGCGGGGTCCTGGACCGCGGGCATCTGCTCGGCGGGGACCCAGCCCTGCCAGTCGTACGCGCTGTCCCAGCCGGGCCGCGGCCAGGAGCCGTCGGACGGCACCGCCGAGCCGGCGACGTCCGCGCGCACCGGGATGCGGCCGGGCGCCTGGTAGCCGATGTGCCCGTCCGTCGTCGCGTAGACGATGTTCTGCGACGGCACCTCGAACAGCGCGGCCGCCGCCGCGACGTCGTCCGCGTCCGCGGCGCGCCCGAGCGCGAAGATCGCGTCCGCCGTGCGGCCCGGGGTCAGTGCGGCCCACCCGAGCGCGACCTCGTACCGCCCGTACGGCGAGCCCTCGGGGACGGGGACGTCGTCGAGCGCCCCGATCTCGAGGACGTCGGAGACGATCGGCCCGTGCTGGGTCGACCGGATCTCCAGCTCGACGTCGTCGCCGCCGTTGACCTTGATGACCTCGCGACGGGTGCTCAGCGGGACGCGCTCGCCGTCGAGCAGCGCCGTGCCGTCCGACACGCGCTCGAGGAAGAAGTCCGTGACGTCCGCACCCAGGTTCGTCAGCCCCCACGCGAGCGCGCTGTTGTGCCCGATCACGACCCCCGGGAGCCCGGCGAAGGAGAAGCCCGAGACGTCGTACGGGCACTCCGCTGAGCGCTCGCGGCAATGCAGGCCCACCTGGGTCCAGATCCCTGGGGAGGAGATGCCGAGGTGCGGGTCGTTCGCGAGCACCGGGAGCCCCGACGCGGTGTGCGTGCCCGAGACGACCCACGAGTTGGAGCCGATGCCGTCGCCCTCGCCGAGGAGGTGCGGGACCGACGACAGCGCCCGCTCGGCCGACGCGAGGGCCTCCTGGAGGTGCGACGACGAGAGGTCGACGGACCCGCCCTGCTCCGCGGCGGCGGTCGGCTGCACGCTCGACGCCTGGAGGATCGGCAGGTTCACGTCCTGCGGGTACGCCGGGAACAGCTCGTCCACGCGTGCGACGTCGCCGATCGTCTCGAACGCCATGCCGCGCGCGAGCTCGTCGGAGTAGTTCGCCTTGAGGTCCCACGCCATGGCCTTGAGCCACGCGAGGGAGTCGACGGGTGTCCACGGCTCCGGGTCCGCGAGGTCGAGGCGCACGTCGAGGATGCTGTACTCGACGGCGAGCGCCGACCGGTCCCGCTGGTCGAGGTACGCGTTCACCCCGTCGGCGTAGGCCTGCAGGTTCTCGCGGGTCTCGGGCTGGAGCAGCTCCCACTCCTGCTCGGCGACGCGGCGCCAGCCGAGGGTGCGGATCACGGCGTCGGCCTGCAGCGCGGCCTCGTTCTCGCCGACCAGCTCGGACAGGCGCCCGGCCGTCACGTGGCGGCGGTAGTCCATCTCGAAGAAGCGGTCCTGGGCGTGCACGTAGCCCTGCGCGCGGAACAGGTCGCCCGACGTGTCCGCCTCGATGAACGGCACACCGCGCTCGTCGCGGCTCACCGTCACGGTCGACCCGAGGCCCGGCACCTCGACGCGTCCGGCGACCTGCGGCAGCGGCTCGCGGACGACGAGGACGGTCCCGACGGCGGTCGCCGCGAGAGCGAGCACGAGGACCGCCGCCGCGGCGGCGAGGGACAGTCGGACGGCACGACGACGAGGCACGCAGCGAGACTAGTGCGTGCCGGGAAGCCGCACCGGGTGCACGCCGCCCCTCGCGCGCACCCGGTGGAGCGGGGCGCGGCCCGGGCTTGCGTCCGCCGGTAGACTTGGCACTCGAAGTTGGAGAGTGCCAGCACGTCGGACGACCAGGCCGGCGTCGCGCGCCCCTCGTGAGCGCCCGGCGTCCCCGGCCGGCCGTCCCGCCCGAACCAGGAGACACCAGTGCCCACCTACTCGTACGCGTGCACCGCCTGCGGGCACGCCTTCGACATCCAGCAGTCGTTCAGCGACGAGTCCCTGACGGTGTGCCCTGAGTGCGAGGGACGCCTGCGCAAGGTGTTCTCGGCCGTGGGCGTCGTGTTCAAGGGCTCGGGGTTCTACCGCAACGACTCGCGCACGTCGGGCAAGAGCACGTCCTCGTCGGGCTCCTCGTCGTCGTCGTCCAGCACGTCCTCGTCGGGTTCGTCGTCGTCGTCGAACGGTGGGTCCTCGTCGGGGTCCTCCGGCTCGTCCGGCGAGGGGTCGTCGTCGACCTCGACGCCCGCGAAGCCCGCGGCGTCGAGCGGGTCGTCCTCCGCTCCCGCAGCCGCCGCGGGCTGACGGCGGCACTCGCGGGACGCGGGGCGGGAGCACGACCTGCCGCGTCCCTGCGGCGGGCGCGGGAGGGTCTCGGGCCGAACTCGGCGCGTGGGCGCGGGTCGCGCACCCCCAGCCCCGGGGGCTGAGCGCCGGAGCAGACGCGGGGAGGCCGGTACCGACCGTCGGGCTGCCGTCGACCTAGCGTCGCGGCATGCCCCTGCTCCGCGCCGCCCCGCCGTCCCGCGACCGCTCCCCGGGCCGTGCGCCGGGTCGAGGTGCACGCACGACCACGCGCTCCGCACCCCGGCCGCTCGTGCGTGCACGGCTGCTCCTGTGGCGTGCGCGGTTCCCCGTGGCCGCCGTGCTCCTCGGGTGCGCGTGCGCGGTGGTCGTGAGCGCCGTCCGGCCGGTCCCGCCCCCGACAGCGCCGGTCCTCGTCCTCGACCGCGCCATCGCCGCGGGTGAGCGCCTGGCCCCGGACGACGTCCGCACCGTGCGGCTGCCGGTCGATCTCGTGCCCGACGCGAGCCTGGGCGCCGCCGGCGAGCTCCCGGACGCGACGCTCGCCGTGCCGGGGACACCAGGGCTGCCGGTCGTGCCGAGCCTCTTCACCCAGGCGTCGGTGCACGGCCCGCCCGGCACCGTCGTCGCGCCAGTCCGCTTGGCCGACCCCGGCGTCGCCGCGATGCTCACGCCCGGAGTCGTCGTGGACGTGGTCGGCGGCGACGACCTCGACGGGACACCCGGCACCGGGCGCGTGCTCGCCCGCGCCGCGCTGGTGCTCGCGGGGCCCGCCGCGACGGACGGGGGTGGTTCGTCCGGCGCGGAGCCGTTCGGCGGCGGACTGCTCGGGGGCGGCGGCGGGGACACCGACCGCTCCCCGCTCGTGCTGCTGGCCGTGTCCCCCGAGGAGTCGGTGGCGCTGTCCGGTTCGTCCGGACTCAGCGCCGTCTTCGTGGAATGATCCCGTTCGACGCGTGCACCCGGCCGTGCGCGTGCACCACGGACAGGAGCGACAGTGAAGAGCCTGCTGAACGGCTTCAAGGACTTCATCTCACGCGGCAACGCGATCGACCTCGCGGTCGGTGTGATCATCGGGACGGCGTTCGCCGGGATCGTGGCCTCGCTGCAGGCGGGGCTGCTCGGGCCCCTCATCGCCCTGATCTTCGGTCAGCCCGACATCAGCGACGTCGCGACCTTCACGATCAACAACACGGTGTTCTCGATCGGCCTGATCCTGAACGCCATCCTGCAGTTCCTCATCACGGCGATCACGATCTACTTCTTCATCGTCCTGCCGCTCAACAAGCTCGCCGAGCGCCGCAAGAAGGGCCTCGAGGAGGAGCCGAAGGCCCCTGCCGAGGACATCCTGCTGCTCCAGCAGATCCGCGACCTGCTCGCCGGACAGCAGTCCGCGGCGCTCCGCAACGACACCGGCCCCTCGCTCCCCCCGACGACGCCGCGCGACTGACGCTCTCGCCTGCACGCCTCGACGGCCGCGCCGACCTCCGGGTCGCCGCGGCCGTCGTGCGTGCGGGGTGAGGGCGTGCGCGCGCGTGGCGCATCACGCGTGGCGTGTGCTGGACAGCGCCGGGTCACCAGTGCTGTCCGGCGCGTGCTGCGTCCGGGACGGCGGCGGGTCACCAGTGGGGCGGGACGTCCCGGAGCAGGCGGTCGTCGTCCGCGTCCTCGGTGCGCTCGCCCCAGCCGGCGTCCGAGTCGTCGGCGCTCCGGGTCGGGATCAGCGGTGCGTCCGCGACCGGGCGCGCCGACGGACGCGGTGCGTCGTCGGTCGGGACGTCACGGGGCTTCTCGGAGTTCACCGCTCCATCGTCGCACCGCCGCGCGGACCCAGCGCCAGGCACCACCCCATGGAGTCCACCGCTGCGTCGCCCCACCGCCGCGCAGACCCGCGGCCCGACCGCCCCTCGGCACTCGCCGCCGCGTCGCCCCGCCGCCGCGCAGACCCGCGGCCCGGCCAGCCCCCTCGTCGCTCGGCACACGGCTGAGCCCGTCGCGCAGACCCGCGGCTCGGCGCTGCCTCTCGGCAGAACCGGCCTCGGGCTCAGGACGTCGCGCGCCGGACGGCGCCGGCGACCACCGCATCGACCCGCGAGCTGCGGCGCGTGATGCCGAGCGCCTCGCGCACCGCGGCGGCGAGCTCCTCGCGACCGCGCTCGACGCCGTCCGAGACGAGCCACGTGACGACCTCGTCGAGCTGGTCGTCGCTGTAGGCGTTGATCGGGAGGCCGGGGCGGATCGACGGACGCGGTCGCGAAGGGACGGCGAGCGTCGGCTGCTCGACGCGGGGCGTCGGTCCCGAGGCCGGGCCGTCGACGAGCGCCCGGCGCCCGCTGCCGGGCGTGGGTGCGGTGCCCGGCCGGTGCGTCCCAGGGGCTCCGGCGGCGGCGGCGACGGGTGCGTCACCGGGCATGGGCACCGTCGGCGCGCTGCCCGTGCCTGCGCTCGTAGGCGTGCCCGCGCCCGTGGCCGTGCCCGCGCTCGTGGCCGTCCCTGTGCTCGTCGCGGTGGCCGTGCCCGCGCTCGTGGCGGTGCCCGCGCTCGTGGTGGTGCCCGCGGGTGCGACGCGGCGCAGGCTCCCCGTGCTGACGCGCTCGACGTGACGCGATCCTGCGGCGCCCTCGCCGACCCGCGTGATGACGCCCGTCGAGCGGCGCTCGACCTGGGGCAGCGCACCCGTCGCGGGGCTCGCCACCCGCCGCCCGGTCCCGGCGGGTGCCGGCTCGGGGTGCGGGGCGTCCGAGCGTCGGGAACCACCCTCGGCGGCGTGCCCGTCCTGAGGGACCGGGCCGTCGGCGTCCTCGACGCCGGGGCGCGCGGGAACGTCCGGCCCCGTGCTGCCGCCGCGCCGGGCCGCCGGGATCGTCGGCCACGCACCCGTGCGCACCGGGACCGGGCCTGTGCGTGGGGCCTCGACCGCGGCCGGGGGCGAGGTGGCGGGCGGCGCGGGGGCCGTCGGCGGGGCCGGAGGTGTCACGGCATGCCACGGGCTCGTCCTCGCGGTCAGGGTCCCTCGCGGCGGGGTGAGCGGGCTCTGCGGTGCGGCGGGCGGAGGCGTCCGGCGGCGCGCACGGGTCACGGGCTCGGCCCAGGCCGAGTCGGCGGTCGCGGACCCGTCGGACCGCCCGTCGGACTCCGGAGGACGCGAGACGGCGGCTCCGACACCGGCACCGGAGCCCGGTGCCCCCGGGTCCGCCGCCGCCGCTCCGTCGTCTCCAGGCGTGGTCGTCCCGCCGGGCACGGTCGTCCCGTCAGGCGTCGTCGTCTCGCCGGGAACGGTCGTCCCGACCGGCCCCTTCGCCACGCCGGGAACGCTCGTCCCGCCCGGCACGGTCGTCTCGCCCAGCGCAGTCGTCCCGCCCGACGCGGTCGTCTCGCCCAGTGCAGTCGTCCCGCCCGGTGCGGTCGTCCCGCCGGGCGCGATCGCGACGCCGTGCGCCGGGGTCTCCACGTCCGCGTCGTCCTCGGGCTCGTCGACGCGGGCGGGGGCCCGGGTGCCCGCCGCGGGGCGCACCGCCGCGGGAGCCGCCGGGATCGCCGCCTCGACGGCGCTGCGGACCCGGTCGACCTCGGCCTGCGGGTCGAGGAACGCCGCAGCGGACCACACCTGCACGACCGTCCAGCCGAGGCGCTCGAGCCGCTCGGCGACCTGGCGGTCGCGCACGCGGATGCTGGGCTCGGCGACGTAGGCCTCGTCGTCGGTCAGGACCGCGACGAGCAGGCGGCCCGGGAGGTCCGGGTGGCCGACCGCGAGGGGGATGTGGGTGCCGCCCGGGAGCCCGTGGTCGAGCTCGACGGTGAGGCCGTGGCGCCAGAGCCGCTCCGCGAGGTCGACGACGAGCCGGTCGGGCTCGTGCCCCGTGCCCTCGTCGGGGTGCTGCGGGAGCGTCATGGTGTCGGGGTCGGCGGCCGAGCGGCCCGCCGAGGTCGTCGCCGCGCCGGCACCGGTCGGGCTCACCGGCGCGGTCGGGTCGGCAGGCGTGGTCGTGCCGGCGGACGGCACGACCGGCGCAGCGATCGACACGAACGGCGCAGCCGGCGCGACCGGCGCACCGACCGACGCGACCGACGGTGCGGTCGTCGACGGCGTGAACGACACCTCGCCCGAGTCGGCGCTGCGGCGCTCGGCGAACGCGAGCAGGTCCGCGAGGAGCCGGGGGCCCGGACCGCGCAGGCGCTCGGGGTCGAGGTCGCCGGCGCGGAAGCACGAGACGACGTCGAGCCGGTGCCGGGTCGCACCCAGCGCGGCGAGGAGCAGCGCGTCCCCGCCCGGGCCGCCGATGGGCCCGAAGCGGTGCAGCACCCGCCCGTGCGGGGTCCGGCCGAAGCCGACGGACAGGATCACCGCGTCGCGGCTGAGCCCGGCGACGCCCGCGAGGTCGGCGACGACGAACGGCTCGGCGACACCGGCGTCGAAGAAGGCCGAGAGCCCGGGGTTGTCGCGCACCTCGGTCAGGACGGCCTCGCGCACGTGCTCGGCGTGCACGGACGACGGCGTGATCACCGCGAGGGACTCGTCGGGCCGCGTCAGGGCGTGCGTGAGGACGAGCTCGACGACGTGCTCGACCTCGGCGCGTGTGCTGTCGACCGCTCCGCTCGTCGCATCCGGCATCCCCGTGCCGTCGACGACGTCGAGGCGCACGAGCGGGGCGTTCTGCGGCAGCGGGGTCGGGCTCAGCACGTCGCCGTAGCCGTGCGCGGCGAGGAACGCCGTCAGGTGCGGGTCGCGGCGCGAGGCGTCGGCCCGCAGGGCGACGCCCGGCAGCACCTCGGCGAGCTCGCGGACCGCGCTGCCGGACGCGCAGCGGGCGTCGCCGAGCACGACGACCTGGCGGCCGCGCGCGATCGCGGCGAGCGCCACCTCGAGCGGCAGGTGCGCCGCGGCGTCGAGCACGACGAGGTCGACGGTGCGGGTCGAGGGCAGGACCTGCGGGACGAGCATGGGGGACGCGGCGAGGACCGGGCGCAGGCGGCGCACGAGGTCCGGGTAGCGGGTCACGGTCTCGCGCAGGTTCGTGATGCGGTCCTCGACGAGCTCGGCGAACAGCGCCTGCGTCTGCCCCGGGTTCGCCCGGAGCGCGGACGCGACGTGCCCGACGACGGCGCGGCGCACGGGCCCGGACAGGCTCGCGACGTGCGCGCGGTCGAGCGCGGCGTACTGCGCGGCGAGGCGGCCGAGGGCGGCGCCGTCGTAGTCGGCGAGCGCGGGGTCGTCGCCGATGATCTGCTCGAACACGGTGCTCCACCACGCGAGCTCGAGCTCGGGCCCGGCCAGCTCGGCCTCGACGCGGCGCGCGGCGAAGTCGTCGAGCAGCGAGCCGAGGCCCGCGGCGGTCAGCGACCGGACCAGGCGGGTGCGCTCGGGGAGCGCGTCGAGGGCGCGCGCGTCGCCCCACAGCCGGCGCAGGCGCTCGACGAGCGCGGGCAGCGTCAGGGCCGTGAGCCCTCCCCCGCCGGGCGTCGTCCGGAGCACCGCGTCGAGCGAGTCGAGGTCGGCCCGCACCGTGCGGTACTCGTCCTCGATGGTCGCGAGGCCCTCGGGCAGGCGCGGCCAGCCGCCGGCCGGGCAGTGCGCCTGCCAGATCTGGCGCTGCTCCTGCACGCCGATGAGCGCGGTGTGCAGGTCGGCGACCGGGCGCCCGGGGCGCACCATGTCCTTCGCCTGCTTGCGCAGCCGCCGGCGGAGCCAGAAGCCCATCGGCATCCCGTGCTCCTCGCGCCACTGCTTGGTCGCGGTCGCGGCGACGAGGTCGGCGGCGGTGCGCTCGAAGATGAGCGGCTGGAACACGTCGAGGGCGCCGCGGATGCCACCGAGCATCACGAGCTGCTCGCCCCACGCGTCGACCGTCGTCGCCTCGTTCAGGCCCGTCGCCGCGGCGACCTCCTTGACGCGCGAGGCGAGGATCGGCAGCACGTGGTCGAGCAGCCGGCCGATCCGGTCGAGCGTCTCGCGCGCGGCGCGGTCCGTCGTCAGGTCGGCGCCGAACCACGGGCTGTCGGTGGGGCGCAGCGTCGAGGCGCCGAGCGTGACCGCACGCTCGAGGTCCGCGGCGAGCACCGCGCGGCTCTCGGCGTCGAGCACCCGGGCGACGTCGGGTGCGAGCCGGACGGTCGTGCGGGGGGCCGGGCGCGTCGCCGTCAGGCTCGCGAGCGCCTGGAGCGCGTCGTACGCGGACGCGTCCCACGGGGTGCGCTCGGCGTGCAGCGCGTCGACGTAGGCCCGCAGGCGCTCGCGGTGCGCGACGAGGTCCCGGCGCAGCAGCGTCGTGCGGGCGGCGTCGACCGGGGTGCTCTCGAGGGTCATCGCGTCGAGCAGGCGGCGCGCGGCGGCGGTGCGCCAGCCCGCCTCGGGTGCGACGTCGAGCAGCAGGTCGTCGAGCCCGAGCTCCGCGAGCCGGGCCGCGAGGGCCCCCGCGGCACGCCGGTGCCCGGGGACGTAGAGGACCGTCTTCCCGGACGCGGCCGCGTCGGCGACGACCGCCGCGAGCGTCCCGGTCACGTCGGAGCCGGTCGGCGCGTCGACGAACAGGTGCTCGCCGGTCGCGAGCAGGTCGAGGACGTGCTGCTGGGCGGCGTCGAGGTCGCCGACGCCGCGCTCGACGTCGGGGTCGCGGTCGCCGCGGCGCATCTCGGGCAGCGGGCGCCGGACGCGCTCGCGCGCCTCGTCGACACCGGCGAGCGCCGCGACCACCTCGTGGCGGTCGAGCGTCCCGGAGAGCTGGTCGAGGTCGTCGACGAGCACCTGCCCGGGGTGCACGAACGTCCCGACGACGAGGCTCTCGGTGAGCCGGAAGCCCTCGAGGACCGCGCCGCCGAGCGACGCGAGCCGGGCGAGCGCCGGGCGCGGGTCGAAGCCCGTGCCGGTGAACGTGCCGCGCGCGACGGCGCCGGGGTCGAGCAGGGCCCCGCGGCTGCGCAGCGCGCGGGCGACCACGGGGTTGACCTCGAGGGTCTGCTCGAGCACGAGCTCGTAGTCGCTCTCGCCGCTCCCCCGTGCCCGCAGCGACACCGGTCGCAGGAGCACGGGCGCACGGACGGTGCGCGGCTCGCTCGCCGTCGTCGCACCGGCCGGTGCGGTGACGCCGCCCAGGGCGAGGGCGTCGTCGGGGTCCGTGCCGGCCGCTCGGCGCGTGACCGCGGCCAGGGCGGCGACGTCGTCCTCGGCGACGTCGGGCGTCGTGCGCTCGGTCCACGTCGCGACGCCGATCGCGAGGTACGTCGGGGCGATGCCGTAGCGCTGCGCGTACTGCTCGGCGCGCGCGCCGACGGCCCGGGCGCGGCGCTTGGCGGTCGCGAGGGAACCGCCCTCGCGCACGAGGTTCGACAGGCGCGTCTCGCGGCCCGCGAAGAGCTGCGCGATGCCCGACGGGTGCGCGGCCGACAGGTCGAGGGCCGCGTCGCCGAGCAGGTCGACGTCCGCGAGGGTCGAGCCGCCCGCGGTCTCCACGAGGCGCGCGCGCCAGCCCGCGAGCGCACCGGCGACGAGCTCCTCGGCGGACGGCGGCTCGACGAGGACGGGGGCGGTCGCCGCGGCGGGGTCGGGCGTGTCGACCGCACCGTCGACGGGGGCACCGCCCGCGGCCGAGGGGGTCGTGGAGGGCGCGCTCGGGTCGGGTCGCGAGCCCGAGCCTGCACCGGGGCCGAGGTTGCGCGCAGGGACGATCACCCTCGGAACGCTAACCGCCACCCTCCGGGGACGCCGCATGGCACGCCGGGAGGCGCGTGATCCCGCGGAAGTCATCCGCTCGAGCGACGCGCGCCCGGGAGCCGAGCGCGGTGCGGTCCGGGGCGCGGAGCCGGCACGAGGACGAGCGGGGCCGGCACGAGGGCGAGCGGGGCCGGCACGAGGGCGAGCGGGGCCGGCACGAGGGCGAGCGGGGCCGGCACGAGGGCGAGCGGAGCCGGCACGAGGCCGAGCGGGGCCGGCGGCGCGACCCGGAGCGGGCCGGTGCGCACGGCCGTGCCCGGACCCGGCAGCACGTCGATCCGCACCCCGCCGGCTCCGCCGGAACGACGATCGGGCGGGCCCTCGGAGAGGACCCGCCCGATCGTGACGTGTGAACAGTGCGCACCGCGCAGGGGGCAGGCGATGCGCACTGTCAGGTTCAAGTGTGCGGCTTCGCGCGGGTGTTGGTCAACCGTCCAGGCTGGGCCGCTCGGGTGATTGTCCCCCGCTCCCCCGCAGCCGGTGCGGGGCCGGCCGGACGTCGGCGCGCGCGACGGCCCGAGGGCGTGGATCATCCGCCGACGATCACCGTCGGGCAGCCTGGGCCCGGGGCGATCGGGGTGCCGTGCAGCGACTGGTCACCGAGGCGGGCCGCGGGGAACCCGCCGATCAGCACGGTCGTGCTGCCCATCGCGATCCCGTTCGGTGCCGGGGAGACGCACACGATGCCGCCCGGCACCGCGTTCGCGACGGCCGCGGGCATCGACCCGATGAGGACCGTCATCACCGCCGCTGCGGGGGTGATCGGGCCGCCGACGTGCGGCTTCGGTCCGTCCATCATCGGGCACAGGGCGCTGTCGCCCGCGCGCAGGGCCGGGCCGGTGGGCATCGCCCCGCTCCGTCAGGGCGCCGGGGCGGCCGGGGTGATCAGCGAGCCGCCGAAGTAGATCGAGGACGCGCACTCGTCGGGTGGTGTGGCCTCGCCGGGCGGCTTGCCGACCTCGTTGCACACGAGCGTCATGACAAGCTCGTCACCCGCGTTGCCGACGATCGGCGAGATGAAGTGGTAGTCGAGGTCGCGAAAGTTCTCGAGCGCCGAGTCGAGGATCACCTGCTCGCCCATCTCGAGGCGGACGCGGCCGAAGTCGCCCTGCGGGTTGCTCAGCACCAGGTCGGTGAGCTCGATGGTCTGCCCCTCGGGGACCTCGAAGATGTCCGCAGCCGTGGAGCCGGCCACCGTCGTGACCTCGAGCCGCCCGGACGTCGGGATCTCGGTGGGTGGCAGGAGCGTCCCGCCCACGATCTCGTCGGCCTTGACCGCGGCGTCGCCCGCGACCTGCGCGGACTGCTCGGCCCCTCCGGCGGAGGCCCCCGCAGCCTCGGCGGCCTGCTCGGCGGCCGCGGCGTGCTCCTCCGCGGCGGCGACCTCCCCCTTCACCGCCTCCTGCGCCGCGGACTCCACGGCGCCGCGGAGCACGAGGAACCACAGCGCCACGAGGGCCGCGAGGAGAGCCAGCAGCGCGAGCAGCAGCTTGGGCAGCCACGACGGGATGAGCGGCTCCTGGACGAACGTGCCGTCGAGCGTCACCGGGGTCCCGTCCCGCGGCTCGACCGTCGCCGTGTACGGGAGGGTCCTCGGCTGCCCGCGCCACATCGACCGGACCGGCTCGACCCGCAGGTCGGTGAACGCCGCGTTGCCCGAGCCGACCGTGGAGACCGCGGGCTTGACCCCGAAGCGCAGGGCGTCGGCCTGGTCGGCCCCGCGCAGCGCCACCGTGACCGGCTGGTTGCCCCGGTTGTCGACCGCGACCCGCACCTTGGCGCCACGCCGGCCGTGCGAGGTCCGCGGCACGAGCTCGGCGGTCGTCTCCATGAACGGGAGCACCTCGACCGCGCCCTCGGGGACGACGGTCTCCTCGGGGTGCTCCGTGGGGACGACGCGCACCCCGAACCGGAGCTCGCCCGCGGGCACGGCGGCCGAGCGCGGCGGGAAGAACATCACCGTGGCGGTGGTCGAGGCACCGGGGTACAGCGAGACGTCCTCGGGCTCGATCGAGGCCCAGCCCTTCGCGGGGCCCACCACCTCGAGGTGGTAGCCCTCGACGAGCTCGCCGTTGTTGTAGATCTGCAGCGGGACGGCCGCAGCCCCGCCCGGGTCGAGCATGACCGGGGTCGGGTCGAGGGTGGCTGTCGTGGTCATGGACCGACGGTAGGGCGGCGCGCGGGACGGTCCCCGTGCTGCCGGGCCGGACTTCGGGGCAGCCCGGGATGCCCGTTGTGTCCCTGTTGACTGCACGAAGATCGGCCGGCGGCAGACTCCCGGGCATGCGGTCCCCGAGGGGGTGGACCGCGACGGGGAGGAGTGGACATGGAGCGCATCGGGGTGCACGTCCTGGCGAGGGACCCCATCTCCGAGGCCGGCGTCGCGAGCCAGCTGCGACCGCGCCCGGAGGTGCGGGTCGTCGGCCGGTCCGAGCTGCACGAGGCGAAGGTCGCCGTGATCGTGGTGGACCAGGTGGACGACGAGACGGCCACGATCCTGCGGGTCAGCCAGCGCGCGGGCATCGCCCGGACCGTGCTCGTCGCGGGCCGCCTCGACGACGAGGACCTCGTCACGGCGGTCGAGGCCGGCGTGCTCGGGCTCGTGCGGCGCAGCGAGGCGACGCCCGAGCGGCTCGTCAAGGTCATCTGCGCCGCGGCCGCGGGCGAGGGCAGCGTCCCCCCGGACCTGCTCGGGCGGCTGCTCGACCAGGTGGGCCGCCTGCAGCGGCACGTGCTGGGCCCGCGCGGGCTGACGTTCACCGGGCTCGCGACGCGTGAGGTCGAGGTGCTGCGGCTCGTCGCCGACGGGCTCGACACGAGCGAGATCGCCCGGCAGCTCTCGTACTCGGAGCGGACCGTCAAGAACGTGCTGCACGACGTCACGACCCGCCTCCAGCTGCGCAACCGCTCGCACGCGGTCGCGTACGCGGTGCGGGAGGGCCTGATCTGATCGGAGCTCCCCGCGCGGGCAACGGTGCCCGCGCGGGGGTTCGGCGGTGGTGAGCCGCGGTCGGCGCCGGAGCGGAGCACCGTCGCGGCCGCGCGGCGCCGGTGCGCTGCGCCGTTGCACTGCGCAGGGGCGGGGCGCACGGTGCCCGGACGGCCGCGCGCGTTGCCCGATCGGCTGCCCGGGGCCGGGTGCCGCGCGGCGCGGGCGGTCGGCACGGTGGAGCGGTCAGCGGCACGAGCGCGGGAGCGCGCGAGGGGGTGGACGGGTGATCGCCCAGGTCGACGCGGCCCTGCGGAGCATCGTGCGGACCGGTGCCGTCACGGGGACGGACCTCGAGGTCGTGTTCGACGCGCCGACCAAGGACTGGGCGTCGCGCCGCAACACGCCCACGGTCAACCTGTACCTCTACGACCTGCGCGAGGACGTCAAGCGCCGCGAGCGCGGGTGGACCGAGCGGCGCGGGTCCGACGGCGCGGTCGTCTCGCGGAGCCCCGCGCCACGGTTCTTCAAGCTGTCCTACCTCGTGACGGCGTGGACGCAGCGCCCCGAGGACGAGCACATGCTGCTCGACTCGCTGCTCGCGTGCTTCCTGCGCTACGAGGCCCTGCCGCGCGACCTCGTCGTCGGTCACCTCGCCGAGACCGGGCTCGACGTCCCAGTGACCGTGGGGCTGCCGCCGCCCGAGGACCGGGCGTTCGCGGACGTGTGGTCCGCGCTGGGCGGCGAGCTCAAGCCGTCCCTCGACGTCGTGGTGAGCGCGCCCGTCGCCACCGGCATCGTGTACCCCGCCGGCCCGCCGGTCTCCGACGGCCCGTACGTCGGGCTGCAGGACGTCGTCAGCGGCTCGGGCACGGGTCCGCGGCGCCGGCACGCCCCGCCGCCCCGGGTCGCGGCTCCCCCGTCGCCCGCGGCGACGACCGCCGCTGCACCCGCGAAGGCCCGCCCGTCCACGCGGTCCCGGAAGCGCGGCGCGCAGCCGTGAGCAGGGACGCGGCCCGCGGGTCCGAGCAGGCCAGCCTCGCGCACCTGCTCGGGCGCGCCGCGACCGTCGAGGAGCGGGTCCGCGCCCTCGTCGCACGCCGCCGCTCCGTGGACCCGCAGCCCGACGACCCGTTCCGCGGGCTGTACCTGAGTGACGAGGCCGTCGACCGCCTGCTCGCCGGGCCCCGACCCGGGCACGCACCCGACCCCGCAGCGGACGAGCGGACCGGCGCGGTCGAGCGTGCCGCCGACGAGGCCGAGCGTGCGGGGCACCGCCTGCGCCTGCGTGAGCTCGTGCGCCGCTGCGGGCTGGAACCGCTCGACGTCGACCTGCTGCTCGTGGCACTCGTGTGCGACCTCGACTCCCGCTTCGAGCAGCTCTTCGGGTACCTCAACGACGACGTCACGCGGCGTCGGCCCGCGACGGCGGTCGCGCTCGAGCTGTGCGGCGTCGACCTCGCCTCCGCGCACGGCCGGGCCCGGCTCACGCACGGGCCGCTCGTGACCGCCGGCCTGCTCGCGGTCGAGGACGGCGACCGGCCGTTCCCGGGCCGGGCGCTGCGGGTCCCCGACCGGGTCGTCGAGCACCTGCTCGGCGACGACGCACCCGACGCGGCGCTCGCGCCGGTGCTCGTGGTCGCCCCGGACGTCCGGTGGGGCGACGCCGGTCCCCTCGCGCGGGCCCTCGACCGCGGGACGACCCTGACCTACCTGCGCGAGGGCTCGACGGGCTCGGCGCGCGTGCTCGCCGTCCAGGCGCTGCACGCCCTCGGCCGGGACGCCGTCGTCGTCGACCTGCACGCCCTCGCCGCGGAGCCGGACGCGCACGCACTGGCCCGGTCCGCCGCGCGCGAGGCCCGGCTGCGCGGGGCCGGGCTCGTCGCCGGGCCGGTCGAGGCCGTCGCGGCGCGCCCGCGCCTGCTCGCGGCCCTGGCGTGCGAGCCCGAGCCGCTGCTGCTCGTCGGCCGCGGGGCGTGGGACCCCGCGTGGACGACGCACCCCCCGCTCCTGCAGACTGTGCCGGCGAGCACCACCGGCGAGCGCTCCACGATGTGGCTGCGTGCGCTGGGCTCCGGCGCGCACGACGAGCGCGACGCGGCCGCCGCGGGCATGGACGACGCGACCGTCGAGGCGGCGACCCTGCAGTTCCGGCTGCGCCCCGAGCAGGTGGCGCGGGCCGCGGCGTCGGCCCTCGTGCAGGCGCGCGTCGAGCCCGACGGCCGGGTCACCGCCGAGCACCTGCGGGCCGGCGCCCGCGCGGAGAACGGCTCGGCCCTCGACGGGCTCGCCCGGCGCATCGAGCCCGCGGTCGGCTGGGCGGACCTCGTGCTGCCGCGCGCGCCGATGGTCGCGCTGCGCGAGGTGGCCCTGCGCGCCCGCCACCGCGAGCGCGTGCTCGGCGACTGGTCGATGCGGCCCGGCGGCGGGCGGGGGCACGGCGTCGCGGCGCTGTTCGCGGGCGACTCGGGGACCGGCAAGACGATGTCCGCCGAGGTCGTCGCGCACGAGCTCGGGCTCGACCTGTACGTCGTGGACCTCGCGACCGTCGTCGACAAGTACATCGGGGAGACCGAGAAGAACCTCGAGCGCATCTTCAGCGCCGCCGCGGAGGTCAACGGGGTCCTGCTGTTCGACGAGGCAGACGCGATCTTCGGCCGGCGCTCCGAGGTCCGCGACTCGCACGACCGCTACGCGAACATCGAGAGCGCCTACCTGCTGCAGCGCATGGAGTCGTTCGACGGGCTCGCGATCCTCGCGACGAACCTGCGCGCCAACATCGACGAGGCGTTCACGCGCCGGCTCGACGTGCTCGTCGACTTCCCGCTGCCCGACCCCGAGCACCGGCGGGCGCTGTGGGACCGCAGCCTCGGGGAGCTCGTGCCGCGCGACGGGGACGTCGACCTCGAGTTCGTCGCGGGGGCGTTCGAGCTCGCGGGCGGCGCGATCCGCTCGTCGGCGGTCACCGCGGCGTACCTCGCGGCCGACGACGGCGGCACGGTCCGCATGACGCACGTGATCAGCGCCGTCGAGCACGAGTACCGCAAGCTCGGCCGCCTGTGCCTGCCCGGCGAGTTCGGGCGGTACTGGTCGATGCTCCAGCCGACCGGCGCGTGAACCCGGTGCGTGCGCGATCGGGCACCGGCACTGCCCCGGACGACGGCTGACCGCTCCTTGGCGGCGTGCGGTGCGCGGGCGAGCCTCGGAGGAGACGCCGCACCGGGGTCCGGCCCGGCGGCGAGCCCGGTGAGGAGCGACCATGCGCGAGCACGAGCACGAGCACCTGGACGACGACGCGCAGCGCCCGCGCACCGAGCGCACCGAGGAGCGGCCCGACAGCGCGCTCTGGCGGGCCGCCGCGGCCGGGCGCACGGACGTCGTCGGGCCGCAGGGCCTCGCGCGGCTGCAGCGCGCCGTCGGCAACCAGGGGGTCCGCGGTCTCGCGCAGGAGGAGCGCTCGCCGGTGCTCGACGTCGTGGGCTCGGGCGGCAGCCCGCTCGACACGCACGTCCGCACCGACATGGAGTCCCGCCTGGGCCACGACTTCGGGGACGTGCGCGTGCACACCGACGACGCGGCGCACCGCTCGGCGGCATCGGTCCAGGCGCACGCGTACACGGTCGGCTCCGACGTCGTGTTCCAGAACGGGCAGTACGACCCGGGCTCCACGGCGGGGCGCACGATGCTGGCGCACGAGCTCACGCACGTCGTGCAGCAGCGCAGCGGCCCGGTCGACGGCACCGCGACGGGTGACGGCGTGCGCGTGAGCGACCCGTCCGATCGGTTCGAGCGCGAGGCCGCGGCGAACGCCGAGCGCGTGATGTCCGCGCCGCCGGTGCAGACGGCGCCGGTCACCGGGGGCGGGGGCGCGCCGGGCGGGGCGGCCGTGCAGCGGCAGGAGGGCGACGAGGAAGCCCCCGAGGAGGCGCCGGTGCAGGGCGCGTTCGAGGCGGGCGCCGCGGTGCAGCGCGAGGAGTCCGAGGAGGAGGAGGCGCCCGCCGGCTGAGCGGGCCGGCTGGGGGGCGCAGGCGCGTCAGGCGTCCGGCGACACCTCGGTCACGAGGTCCGCGGCCCACAGGTCCGGGCCGAACACCTCGTACTGGACGTCACGGGCGGGCACGCCGCGGGCCAGCAGCCGCGAGCGGACCGACCTCATGAACGGCAGGGGCCCGCACAGGTAGTAGCCGGCGCCGTCAGGCAGGTCGACGTCGTCGACGTCGAGGAGCCCCTCGAACACACCGTCGACCGCGAGCGCCGACACCGCGCCGCGCTCGTACCAGGTGTGCAGGGTGCCGCCGGGGAGCCGCCGGACGTCCGCGAGCACCTGCTCGCGCAGCGCGAACGTGCGCTCCTCGACGTCGGCGTGCAGCACGTGCACCTCGAGCCGGGAGCCGGCCGCGACGAGGTGCGAGAGCATCCCGGCCATCGGCGCGACCCCGATGCCGGCGCTCGCGAACACGAGCGGGCGCCCGGAGTCGTCGAGCACGACGTCGCCGAACGGGACGGACATCGTCAGGACGTCGCCGACCTGCACGGTCGCGCACAGCAGGGTCGAGACCTCGCCGTCGGGCCGCTCCCCTCCGCCGCGCACGCGGCGCACCGAGAACTGCCGGGTCTCGCCGTCGTCGGCGCGCGTCAGGCTGTACTGGCGGGGCTGGTGCACGCCGTCGGGCATGGGGACCTTGACGGTGACGTACTGCCCGGGCAGCGACGTGCGGACCGAGCGGTGGTCGGTCCGGCGGACCACGAACGTCACGACGTCCTCGGTCTCGTCGCGCCGGGACTCCACGCGCCACTCGCGCCACACCGTGCCCGGGCCGACGCCGCGCGCGCTGTATAGCCCGCGCTCCTGGTTCACGAGCGCGTACGCCATGAGCCAGTAGACCTCGTCCCACGCCGCCGCGACGTCGGCCGTGACCGCGTCCCCGAGCACGTCGACGATCGCCCAGAACAGGTGCTCGTGCACGACCGCGTACTGGTCCGGGTGGATGCCGAGCGAGGCGTGCTTGTGCGCGACCCGCTGCAGGAGGTGCTCGGGCAGCTGCTCGGTGTCCTGCGTGAGCGCCGCCGCGAACGCCACGACGGACCCCGCGAGCGCGACCTGCTGGGTGCCCTGCGCCTGGTTGCCACGGTTGAACACCCCGTCGAGCAGCTCCGGCCGGGCCGCGAACATGTGGCCGTAGAACCGGCGGGCGATCTCCGGGAGGTGCTCGCCCACCACCGGCAGGGTCGCCCGCACGACGTCACGGGACCGGTCCGAGAGCATGAGGGCCTCCTCGCCCGCCGGGCACCCCCTGCGCCCGCTCCGACCAGGCTAGACCCGGTGCTCGATCGGGCAGCCACGTCTTCCCTCCACGACGGCCCGACGCACGTGCCGACGCCCCGGCGGCCCGGTGACGCTGGTCTCGGCGTCGCAGTGGCGCTCACCGTGCTCTGGAGGGACCAGCATGCCGACCTACCTTTCCCCAGGCGTCTACGTCCAGGAGGTCGAGGCGGGATCCCGCCCGATCGAGGGAGTGGGCACCGCCGTCGCCGCGTTCGTCGGCCTCGCCACGCAGGGTCCGCTCAACGAGCCGACCCTCGTGTCGAACTGGACCCAGTTCACCGAGAAGTTCGGCGACTTCCTGCCCGGCTCGTACCTCGCGCACTCGGTGTACGGGTACTTCCTCAACGGCGGCGGCAACTGCTACGTCGTGCGGATCGGCGGCGCGTCGTCGAACGGCAACGGGCGCGCGGGCAACGGCTCGGCCGCCGCGAGCTCCGCGAAGTCCCGCAAGGCCGTCACCGGACCGGCCGTGGCGATGGTCGGCGGGTACCGCGTGACCGCGCAGCCGTCCGCGTCGAGCAAGTCGGTGAGCGTCGAGATCCAGGACGCCGGCGGCTCCGAGCCGCCCGAGGACCACTTCAAGCTCGTGGTCCACGCCGACGGCAAGGTCGCCGAGACGTTCGACCACGTGACGACCAAGCGCGGCCCGGAGAACGTCGCGACCAAGGTCAACGCCGAGTCCAAGGTCGTCACGCTCGAGGAGGTCCTCGCCGGCAGCGCGCTCATGAAGCCCGACAAGGGCACGTTCGGGCTGCTCGCGCCCGAGCCGGAGCCCGAGGCACCGACCGTCGCCGCGCTCGGCGCCGACGACTACGTGGGCGACGCCGCCGCGCGCACCGGCTTCAGCGGTCTCGAGGCGATCGACGGCGTCACGATGGTCGCCGTCCCGGACCTCATGGCCGCCTACGAGCAGGAGGCGATCGACCTCGAGACGGTCATCGCCGTCCAGCGCGCCGTGATCGACCACTGCGAGCTCATGGGCAACCGGATGGCGATCCTGGACGCCCCGGCGAACCTCAGCCCGCAGCAGATCAAGAAGTGGCGCATGGAGGACACGAACTTCGACTCACGGTTCGCGACGCTGTACTGGCCGTGGATCAAGACGTTCGACCCCTCGGCCGGCAGCAACCGGTTCGTGCCCCCGTCGGGCCACATGGCCGGGGTGTGGGCACGCAACGACGACGAGCGGGGCGTGCACAAGGCCCCGGCGAACGAGGTCGTCCGCGGCGCCGTGAGCCTGCAGACCCAGATCACGAAGGCCGAGCAGGACCTGCTCAACCCGAACGGCATCAACTGCATCCGGACGTTCCCCGGGCGCGGGATCCGGGTCTGGGGTGCGCGCACGCTCTCGAGCGACCCGTCCTGGCGCTACCTCAACGTGCGCCGGCTGTTCAGCTACCTCGAGGAGTCGATCCTCATCGGCACGCAGTGGTGCGTGTTCGAGCCGAACGACCCGGCGCTGTGGGCGCGGATCCGCCGCACGATCAGCGCGTTCCTGGTCAACGAGTGGCGCAAGGGCGCGCTGTTCGGGACCACCCCCGACGAGGCGTTCTTCGTCCAGTGCGACGGGGAGACCAACCCGGCCGAGGGCATCGACGCCGGCCAGGTCGTCTGCCGGATCGGCGTCGCGCCCGTGAAGCCCGCCGAGTTCGTCATCTTCCAGCTCGCCCAGTTCTCGGGCGGCACGAGCCTCGTCAACGAGTGACGCCGGACCCGACCCGCTCGACACCAGAAGGAGAGTGACCAGCGATGCCTCTCGACACATTCGACTCGTCGTCGGCGAACGGCTTCATCGTGACCATCGACGGGATCCAGATCCCCAAGGTCACCGAGGTCAGCGGCCTGAAGAACGAGGTCGACAAGATCGAGCTCAAGCAGCAGACGTCCGACGGCAAGTACGTCGTGCGCCAGCTCATCGGCCGCCCCAAGCCCGGGGAGTTCACCGTGACACGCGGGCTCACCGAGTCCAAGACGGTGACGGACTGGCTCAAGAAGGTCATGGAGGGCGACGTCAAGGGCTCCCGCAAGACGGCGTCGGTCGCGCTGCTCGACTACCAGGGCGCGACCATCAAGACCTACAACTTCGTGAACTGCTGGGTGCGGTCGGTCGAGATCAACTCGCTCAAGGCCGGCGCCGCCGAGCAGGCCACCGAGAAGTTCACGGTCTGCTACGACGAGTCCACGATCGCGTGAGACGGCGACGGGCGACGTGATGCAGCGCATGCGCAACGGTGTCCTCGACGTCCAGGAGCAGCGGCCCGACGTCCGCGAGGGGCACGGCCGGGAGGCCGCCGCCGACGGCGTGCTGCGCACCGAGTTCGCGTTCGAGCTCCCGCGCGGGTACGTCGACGGCGACGGCGTCGTGCACCGCTCGGGCGTCATGCGGCTCGCGACCGCACGCGACGAGCTCCTGCCGCTGTACGACGCGCGGGTCCAGGAGAACGCCGCGTACACCACGGTCGTGCTGCTCGCCCGGGTCGTCACGTCGCTCGGGACCGTCCCGGCGATCACCGCGAACGTCGTCGAGAACATGTTCGCCTCGGACGTCGCGTTCCTGCAGGACCTCTACCGCCGCGTCAACGCCGAGGGCCACACCCGGATCGCCGTCACGTGCACGGCGTGCCAGCACCGGATGACCGTGGACCTCGCGGGTGGCCGCCTGGGGGAATCGTGACGTACGCGCCCGACCGGATCCACGAGGAGGTCGCGTACGTCGCCTACCACTTCCACTGGCCGCTCGACGCCATCCTCGACCTCGAGCACGGGCAGCGGCTGCGGTACGTCGCCGAGATCGCGAGCATCAACACCCGCCTGACTCAGGAGCGGTGACGCCGTGCGGTGGCCGTGGCAGCGCGACAGGGACCCGGCGCCCGGCGGTGCGGGGCAGCGCGAGGGCGAGCACCCCGCGACGTCCCCCGGCGCGGCTCCGGGCGCCCCACCGGCACCGCCGCCGGTCGCGGGGTGGGCGTTCGTCCCGGCGCTGCAGCGCACGCTCGGCCCCATGCCGACGGTCTCGGGGATCGCCACGGCGCGCCACGGGCTCGCGACGTGGGGCGACCCGTCGTCGCTGCAGAGGATGTCGCACGCCGTGGCCGTCGACGCGGCGGCGGGCCTCGTCGACGGCGACGGGCTCGGCCTCGGCGCGCACGCGACGCCGGGCACGGGGGCTCCGGCCACGACCTCGCCCGCCCCGGAGCTCCCCCTGCTGGGCCCCGGGCGGGCCCAGGGCGCGGTACGCACCGCGTCACAGTCGTCCGGCGGGACCGCGGCACCCCCTGTGCAACGCTCCGCGGTCCCGCCGGCGCCGGGCTCTCCTGCGACGAGCCCGGCACGAGCCTCGCGCGGTGCGGCGGTCCCGGCGCCGGCACCTCTCGTCAGCGCTGCCTCGCTGGAGCTGCCGGTGCTGCAGCTCGTCGGGCACGCCTCGGCGGCGGCCCCCGGTGCGGAGGTCCCCGGTGCGGAGGTCCCCGGTGCGGGGGTGTCCGACGACGTGCCCGGGAGCGGCGCGTCGGGACCGGTGGACGCGACCGGCACGGAGACGCACGCGGTCGCGTCCGGGGCGGGTCCGGAGGTCGGTCCCGGGATCGGGCTCGGGTTCGGGCTCGCGTTCGGCGACCCGTCGTCGCCGGCCGGCGACGGGGCCGACCGGGCTGACGGGGCTGACGGGGCCGCGTCGCCGGTCCCGCTCCTCGGATCCACGGGCGGGGGCAGCGCGACCGACGGCGGCTCGACGCCGGGCGTCGGTGCGTCGCGGGCCGCGCGGGCTGCTGCCGACGACGGGTTCACCTCCGTGGCCGTCCCCCACGTGACGGTCCCCTCGGTGCCCTCCCCGTCCGCGGCGACGCCCGCCGCGCTCGTGCAGCGCCGTGTCGACGGCTCGGCGCCCTCCGCGCCCTCGGCGCCACCCTCCGCGCCACCGCGAGTGCCCCGACGCCTCGGCCTCGGATCCCCGCTCACCGGGACGCCTGGCACCGCCGCTCCGGCACCGTCCGACCCGAGCACGGGTGCCTCGCCCTGGTCCGTGCAGCGTGCTCCCGACCCCGGCGCCCCGGTGGGACGTCCCGCCGACCGGCGTGCGGGCGGTGGACCGGCACCGGCCGCGCCGACCCCGGCCGCGCCGACCGGCGCGCCACCGGACGGAGGGACGCCGGACGGAGGGACGCCCGTCGTCGCGCGGTCCGTCGTCGGGCCGCCCGCCTCCACGCCGTCGGCCGCCGCACCGTCGAGCGCCGGGACGCTCGCCGCCGGGTCACCGACCATCGCACGGTCCGCCACCGAGCCGACCGTCGTCGCGATGCCTGTCGCCGCCACCGCCTCGCCCCGCACGACCCGCACGCCCGACGCGACCAGGACACCCGTCACGACCAGCACGATCAGCACGCCCGACGAGCCGGGCGCCACCCGCACACCCGACACGACCGGCACGCCGACGGTGGACGACGCGGCGTCCGGGCCGGGAGCGCTCACCGGACCGGACGCGCCTGTCGCCCAGCGGATCGCGGACCCAGGCCCGGGCGGCGAGGCACGGGGCGCACCGACCGCGACCGGCGGGTCGGAGCCGACCGCGGCTGCCGAGCCGGCCAGCGCCGCCAACCCGGACCCGGCCGACCTCGTGGTCGGGGCACCCGACCCGGACGCCGCGGACCACACGCACTCCGGCACCACCGCCGAGCTCCTCGGCGGGCACGGGACGCCGGGCGCGGGACGCCTCGCGAGTCCGCTGGTCGGAGCCGGGGCGGGTGCACTGCCGGTCGACGGCACGGGGGCAGGCGCCCTCCCGCTCGCCGGCGCCGGTGCGGACGCGCTGCCCGACGCCACCGCCGGGGCCGACGCGCTGCCCGTCACCACCGCCGAGGCGGACGCGCTGCCGGTCACCACCGCCCGGACGGACGCGCTGCCCGTCACCACCGCCGGGGCCGACGCGCCGCCTGTCGCCACCGCCGAGACAGGTCCGCTGCCCGTCGCCACCGCCGGGGCGGACGCACTGCCCCTCGCC
Source organism: Cellulomonas sp. NPDC055163 (assembly GCF_053607065.1). Taxonomy (NCBI): domain Bacteria; kingdom Bacillati; phylum Actinomycetota; class Actinomycetes; order Micrococcales; family Cellulomonadaceae; genus Cellulomonas; species Cellulomonas sp. NPDC055163. The sequence goes on from NZ_JBSGSU010000010.1 coordinate 126,149, forward strand.
ACCGCCGGGGTCGGTTCGCTGCCGGTCGTCGGCCGCTCCGCCGCACCGTGGGGCCCCGTCGTCGCCCGTGCCGCCGCCGCTGGGCCCGGGCACGACGACCCCTCCGGCACCCACGCCGGCGACGGCTCTGCCGCCGCGGCCGAACCCGAGGCCGTGGTCCCCGCGGGTCCCCCGCCGTCCGCACCCGCCGCCGAGTCCACCGGCGGGCCGGGACCGGTCGCGAGCCGCAGCGTCCTCGGTGTCGGCGTCGGCGTCGGCGACATCGCAGCGACGCGGCCGAGCCAGGCGTCCGACGACCCCCACGGCGCCCGGCCGCCCGACGAGGCACCGTCCATGCCGCTCCTCCGCGACCTCCGTGCGACGCAGCCGGCGGACGCGGCACCCGGTCCGTCGCCCCTGACGGTCTGGCGCAGCACGTCCGGGCCGGCACCGGGAGCCCTCGACGCGACCGGCCCGTCCGGGTCCTCCCCCGGCCGTGGGGACGTCCCCCGCCCGGCAGCGGTCCAGCGCAGCACGAGCACCCCCCTCGCCGGCGCCACCGGGCGGGTCGCCGACGGACGCCTCGCCGCCGCCGGACCGCTCGCCGACGGACCCCTGGCCAGCACGGTGCAGCGCGATCCGGGCGGCGCGGGGACCGGTGCGGTCGGCGTGCGCGCGAGCGGCGGCACGGCGGACACACCCCAGCTCCGCTCAGCCGTCCCGCTGCCCCCGGCGGTCCAGCGCCGCCCGGACACGACGGCCGCTGCTCCGGCCGACCCCCGCGGGACGCCGTCGACCCCGGAGCAGGGCGGCGCACCTGCGCTCCCGTCGCTCCCGCTGCTCGGCGCCGTGACGCCTGGGGCCGTGACACCCGGGGACGCGACCGCAGCGGCCACCGGTGCGCTCCCGGCGCCACCGACCGCGCAGCGGACCGCGGGTCGCGCGGCGACGCTCCCGACCTGGACCGCGCCGCTCCTCACCCCACCGCTCCTCACGCCACCGTTCGTCACGGCCCCGCTCGTCGGCGCGCCGGGCGTGCCGGGTCCCCGTGGCGCGACGGCGACCCTGACCGCGCCTGCGCTCCAGCGCACCACGGACCCCGACGGGACATGGCGCACGAGCGCGACCGGCAGCGCGCCAACCGCACCCGCGCTCCAGCGCACCGCGGAGTCCGGCGGGACATGGCGCACGCCCGCCGCACCGACCGGCAGCACGCCCGCCGCACCGACCCGTCCCGCACCGGAGGCCCTGACACGGGACACCGTGAGCGACGCGCCGTGGCCCGTCGTCGGTCCGGGTGGCTCCGTGCAGCGCGCCGACCGCACGTCGGCGCTGCCGCTCGTGACGCCCGCCCAGGCCGGGCCCGCTCCGGTCGCCGCGGCGGTCGAGAGCCCGTCCGTCCCTTCCGGCGCGGGCGCGGATGTCCAGCGTTCCCCCGCCGACGCGGCAGCCCCCGAGCCCGCGCCCCCGCCCGGCCCCGCACCGTCCGCGTCCGCGGCGGCCGGGGGTGCGCCGCCCGACGCGGCGTCCCCCGAGCAGCTCGACGCCCTCGTGCGCCGGCTCGTGGGCCCGCTGACCCGCCAGATCAAGGCCGACCTGCTGGTCGACCGCGAACGCCGAGGACGACGGACCGATGAGCGCTAGCCCCCGCGTGACCCACATCCCCGCCCAGCCGCTGGTCCTGGACGACACCTCGACCGCGGTGAGCGTGCGGTTCGTCGTGCGCATCGACGCCGAGTCCCTGGGCGCGTTCACCAGCTGTGAGGGCCTCGGCTGCGAGGTCGTCATGGAGACGCGTGAGGAGGGCGGCAACAACGGTCTCGTCTGGCAGCTGCCGACGCGCCTGAAGTACCCGAACATCAAGCTCTCCCGCCCGCTCGGCGCCGGGAGCATGAACGTCTCGGCGCTGTTCTCCCGCATGGCGACCGGGTACAAGCTCTCCACCGGGACGATCCAGGCGCAGACGGCCGACGGGAAGCCGGTCGCCACGTGGGAGCTGCGCGACGTGGTCCCCGTGCGGTGGACCGGTCCCTCGTTCACCCCCGACCAGCCGAAGGTCCTGATGGAGACCGTGGAGATCGCGCACCACGGCTTCGTCGCGGCCCCGGCGCAGAACTGAGGCCGTCATGAGCGCCGCGACCGTGCTCTCCGCCGCCGGTGGTGGCGGCCTCACCGCGCTCGAGACGGAGCCCGGCAACCTGCAGCACGCGTACCTCGAGATCTGCGAGCCGGCGGCCGACGGCTCCCTGACCAAGCCCGGCCCCCGCCTGCACAAGCTCATGTTCCAGTTCAACCCCAAGGAGCTGACCCTCGCCAAGAGCGCGTCGTGGGGCCGCGACACGAGCCGCAACAGCAAGAAGAGCGGGCCGCCGCAGTACAACGGCCCCCAGCCCGCGAAGCTCACGCTCGAGATGTTCTTCGACGCGTCGGCCACGCAGGACGACAAGGTGGTCAAGAACGTCGAGCTGCTGTTCGAGTGCTGCGTGCCGACGAAGACGACGCAGCAGCAGAAGAAGGGCTCCCCGCCGTTCGTGCTGCTGCGGTGGGGGCCGCTCACCGGCTTCCTCGCCTACATCTCGAGCGTGCAGGCGAAGTACACGCTCTTCACCGCGAAGGGCATGCCGATCCGGGCGGTCTGCACCGTCACGCTCGACGAGCTCGCCGGCGAGAAGCCCGGGCAGAACCCGACGTCGGGCGGGCTCGTGCCCCGGCGCCTGCACGTCGTCGTCGACGGGGACACCCTCGCGGGGGTCGCGTACCGCGAGTACGGGGACGCAGCGCTGTGGCGGGCGGTCGCGCAGGTCAACGGGATCGACGACCCGATGCGGCTGCGCCCCGGCCGGCACCTCCTGCTGCCGTCCCTCGACGAGATCGCCGGTCCGCGCGGCGCCGCGTCGCCGTCCCGTGCGCCCGAGGGCCACCCGCACAGCAAGGAGCCCGCCCGTGCCGCACGGTGAGGAGCACGCGAACACGCCGATCGTCGAGGTCGCCGGCCGGCCCCTGCCCGACGACGTGGCCGCGCTCCTGGTCTCCGGGTACGTGGACGACAGCTCGAACGTCCCGGACCTGTTCGTGCTGCGCTTCAGCGACCCCGGCACGGTCGTGCTGACGAAGGCCGGCATCACGATCGGCGCGAAGCTGCGCATCCTCGTGCAGACCAGCGCGCCCGGCGGCCCCGTCCCGCTGCTGACGGGCGAGGTCACGGCGCTCGAGCTCGAGGTGTCGGCGGCGGGCACGCACACCGTCGTGCGGGGGCTGGACGCCTCGCACCGGCTCTTCCGGGGCCGGCGCGTCGAGGCGTACGTCAACGTCACCGCCGCCGACGTCGCGCGCACCGTCGCCCGACGCGCGGGCATCGACACGGGCACGATCGACGCGCGCGGCCCGGTGCTCGACCACGTCGCGCAGGACGGCATCGACGACTGGACGTTCCTGCGCGGGCTCGCCGACCAGGTCGGCGCCGTCCTCGCGGTCGTCGACGGCAAGCTGAGCTTCACGTCGGCGACGAAGGCGTCCGACGCGCCGACCGGCTCGGCGGGCGCACGGCAGGACCCCCTCGTGATCGAGCAGGGCGTGAACCTCGTGCACCTCCGGGCGACCGTCACCTCGGCGGGTCAGGTCCCCGACGTCGAGGTGCGGGGGTGGGACGTCGCCGCGAAGCGCGAGCTCGTGGCGGTCGCCCCGGCCCGCAGCGCGAGCGCCGAGCTCGGCGGGGTCACACCGGCGTCGCTCGCCGCGACGTTCTCCAGCCCGCGCTACGTCGTCGCGGCGTCGACGTTCGGGCAGCAGGCGCAGTGCGACGCCGCGGCGGCGGCCCTCGCCGACCACCTCGCCGGCGGGTTCGCGGAGCTCGACGGCGTCGTGCGCGGCAACCCGCGGCTCCGTGCCGGCACGGCGGTGTCGCTCGCGAACGTCGGTGCACCGTTCGAGGGGCGGTACACCCTGAGCGCGACCCGCCACGACTTCTCCCAGGACGCCGGGTACCTCACCTCGTTCACGGCCGGGAACACCTCGGAGCGCTCGCTCTACGGGGTCGCGACGGGGGCGCTCGGCGGGTCCGGCAGGTCCGGCGGGCCCGGGCCCCTCGCGGGCGTCGTGACGGCCCAGGTCACGGACCTGAAGGACCCCGACGGGCGGGGCCGGGTCAAGGTCCGCTTCCCGGTGCTCTCCGACACGTACGAGAGCTGGTGGGCGCGCACCGTCCAGCCCGGCGCCGGTGCGAAGCGCGGCGCGGTCCTGCTGCCCGAGGTCGGTGACGAGGTGCTCGTCGCGTTCGGGCAGGGCAGCTTCCAGCAGCCGTACGTGCTCGGCGGGCTCTACAACGGCAAGGACCAGCCGGACAAGCCGTGGTCGGACCACGTGGGGTCCACGGACGGCGCCGTGACCCGCCGGGCCCTCGTCTCGCGCACCGGGATGCTCGTCGAGTTCCTCGAGTCGCCCGACGGCGAGGAGCTCACGGTGAGCACCGACGGCGGGGCGCAGAAGATCACGCTCACCCAGAAGCCCCAGGCCGGTATCACGATCGTCTCGACGGGCTCGGTCTCGGTGACGGCCGACAAGGACGTCGCGGTGAGCACCGGGTCGGGGAACGTCACGGTCAAGGGCGTCAAGGTCTCGCTCACCGCGACGGGTGCGCTCGAGCTCAAGGGCGCCACGGTCAAGGTCACGGCCGACGGCACCGCGGAGCTCTCGTCGAGCGGCATCACCACCGTCAAGGGCTCGCTGGTCAAGATCAACTGACGGCGCCGCCCCCGGTCACCGGGGGGCCGCCGTGGAGGGGGACGAGGACGTGGGGCAGGAGTTCGTCGGCGCCGGGTGGGCGTTCCCCGTGCGCACCGACCCGACCGGGCGGATCGCGCTCGTGACGCGCGAGCGCGAGATCGAGGAGAGCATCCGCCTGATCCTCGCGACGTCCCCGGGCGAACGGCCCATGCGCCCCGAGTTCGGCTGCGCGGTGCACGACTACGTGTTCGCCCCCGCGGACGCCGCGACCGCCGGGGACATCGCGTACGCGGTGCGGGTCGCGCTCGAGCACTGGGAGCCCCGCATCGAGCTCGAGGACGTGGTCGTGCGCTTCGACGCGGTCGACGACGGCGTGCTGTTCATCGAGATCCACTACGCGCTGCGCGGCACGAACGACCCGCGCAACCTCGTCTTCCCGTTCTACGTGATCCCCGAGCACGAAGGTGGTGCGTGAGAGTGCTCCCCGCCCCCGACCTCGACGACCGGCGGTTCCAGGACCTCGTCGACGACGCGAAGCGCCTGGTCCAGCAGCGCTGCCCCGAGTGGACCGACCACAACGTCTCCGACCCGGGTGTGACGCTCATCGAGGCGTTCGCGTTCATGGTCGACCAGCTCGTGTACCGGCTCAACCGCGTCCCCGACCGGCTGTACGTGACGTTCCTCGACCTGCTCGGCGTGCAGCTGCACCCGCCGACGGCCGCGACCGTCGACGTGACGTTCTGGCTGTCCGCGCCGCAGCCCGAGCCGGTCGTCGTGCAGCCCGGGACAGCGGTCTCGACGCAGCGGACCGAGGACGACGAGGCGGTCGTCTTCTCGACGCGCACCCGCCTGACCGTGCCGCCGCGCCGGCTCGTGCACGTGCTCACGCAGACGGCCGGTGCCGAGCCCGTGCGCCACGACGACGACCTCGCCTCCGACGTGGACTTCGCGGCGTTCGCCCCGACCCCGCAGGTCGACGACGTCGTGCTGCTGGGCCTCGACGACGCGGCCCCCGGCTGCGCGGTCGTCGTGCGGCTGGACTGCGACGTGCACGGCGTCGGCGTCGACCCCCGGCACCCTCCGCTCGTCTGGGAGGCGTGGGACGGCTCGGTGTGGCGGCGCTGCGAGGTCGACAGCGACGCGACCGGCGGCCTGAACCAGCGCGGCGACGTCGTGCTGCACGTGCCCGCGAGCCACACCGCGTCGGTCGTGCGCCAGCTGCGCGCGGGCTGGCTGCGCTGCCGGGTCGTCGCGCCCGTCGAGGGCTACCCGGCGTACGGGGCCTCGCCGACGATCGGGGCGGCGAGCGCGTTCACGATCGGCGGGACGGTCCCCGCGGTGCACGCCTCGACGGTGCTCGACGAGGTCCTCGGCCTCTCCGAGGGCGTGCCGGGGCAGGTCTTCGCGCTCGAGCACCACCCGGTGGTCCCCGACGGGCGCCGGTTCGTCGTCGAGGTCGCGGACGGGTCGGGCTGGGGCGAGTGGACCGAGGTCGACTCGTTCGCCGGCTCGGGCCCCGAGGACCGCGTGGTGCGCGTCGACCGCGCGACGGGCGAGGTGCAGCTGCCGCCCGCGGTCCGCGAGGCCGACGGCACCCTGCGCGCGTACGGCGCCGTCCCGCCCAAGGGCGTCCCGCTGCGCGTGCCCTCGTACCGGACCGGCGGCGGTCCGGACGGCAACGTCGCCGCCCGGGTCATCGCGGTCCTGCGCACGCCCGTGCCGTTCGTCGACCGGGTCGAGAACCGCCGGGCGGCGCTCGGCGGGGTCGCCGGGGAGACCGTCGAGCAGGCCAAGGAGCGCGGCCCGCTCGCGCTGCGCACCCGCGACCGTGCGGTCACCGCCGAGGACTACGAGCAGCTCGCGCGCCGCGCCGCGCCCGGCATCGCGCGGGTGCGCTGCATCCCCGCGACCGCCGGACCCGACGCGCACGGGCTGCGGGTGCTGGTGGTGCCGTCCGCGGTGCCCGACGACGCGGGGGTCCTGCGGTTCGAGGACCTCGTGCCCTCCGACGAGGCCCTCGCGGTCGTCGCGCAGCACCTCGACGAGCGCCGGCCGGTCGGCGCGCGCGTGCTCGTCGAGCCCCCGTACTACCAGGGCGTCACGGTCGTGGCGCGGCTCACCGCACGGCCGCGGGTCGCGACCGACGCGCTGCGGGCCGCCGCGCTCATCGCGCTGCACCGCTACCTCGACCCGCTCACCGGCGGCCCCGACGGCGTGGGGTGGCCGTTCGGGCGGCCCGTCCAGGCCGGCGAGGTGTACGCGGTGCTCCAGCGCCTGCCCGGCACCGAGATCGTCGACGACGTCCAGCTGTTCGCCGCCGACCCGCTCACCGGGGAGCGCGGCGAGCCCGTGCAGCGCCTCGAGCTCGACCCGCACGCCCTGGTGTTCTCGTTCGAGCACCGCGTGCGCGTCACGGCGGGGGTGTGACGTGCGGGGCACGGTGCCGGGGCTGATCAACCCGGTCGCGCTCGTCGACCGGCTCCCGGCCGTCTACCAGGACGAGGACTTCGTGCGGCGCTTCGTCGGCGCGTTCGACGAGGTGCTCGCCCCGGTGCTGCTCACGATCGACCGGCTCGAGTGCTACCTGGACCCGCGCCTCGCGCCGCCCGACTTCCTGTCCTGGGTCGGGGAGTGGGTCGGCATCGAGCTCGACGACGCGTGGGACCTCGCCCAGAGCCGCGAGATCGTCGCGGGCGCCTCGTCGCTGCACCGGCGCCGCGGGACCCGCCCCGGGATCGAGGACGCCGTGCGGCTCGCGCTGGGCCTCGGCCTGTCCGGCGGCGAGGGCGCGCGCGGCGACGTCGAGGTCGTCGACTCGGGCGGGACCGTCTGGTCCGCCCGGCCCGACGGCCGACTCCCGGGCTCCCCCGAGCTGTCCCTGACGGTCCGCGTGCGGGTCCCCGACCCCTCCACCGTCGACATCCGTCGCCTCGACCGGGTCGTCGGCGCGGTCAAGCCCGCGCACGTCCCCCACACCGTGGTCGTCGAGCCCTGCACCGAGGAGGAACCGTGCTGATCTGCACCACGTGCGGCACGCGCAACCAGGACGACGAGCACTTCTGCGCGGAGTGCGGCGCCTACCTGGCGTGGGAGGGCGAGCGCGTCGAGGAGACCCCGGCCGCCGCCGACCCGGTCGCCCCGCCCGCCGTTGCTCCCGCGCCCACCGCGACCGTCCGAGCCCCCGCCACCGGGAGGGCCGAGCCGGCCGCGACCCCGGCGACCGCTGCGCCCTCGTCCGCGCCCCGGACGGCCGCTCCGTCGACCGTCGCGGCGAACGGCGCGGCGCCCGCGTCCGCCGCGCCACCCGTCACCACCCCGGTGCCCGAGGCAGGGCCGCCGTCGTCGACGACCCGGTCCCGCGCCGAGGCGCTCCTCGCGCCCCCGGCGGACCCGCCGCCGGCCCCGCGCGCCCGCAACGACGGCCCGGCGCCCGTGCTGCCCGGCGCCCGCGCCCCGAAGCCCCGCACGGCCCGCCCCGCACCGGCCGACGAGCCGCCGCCGGCGCCCGGCGACCAGGTCTGCGGGCAGTGCGGCGCGGGCAACGCCGCGTCGCGCAAGTTCTGCCGGCGCTGCGGCGAGAGCCTCATCGACGCGCCCGTCGTCCCGCGGGCGTCCTGGTGGACGCGGGTGACGACGCGGCGCCCGCGCGAGCTCGTGGCCGGCACCCGGCCCCGCGCGCCCCGCCGCCCGTTCCGCGCGCGCTGGGTCGTGGTCCCCGCGATCCTCGTGCTCCTCGTGGGCGGGCTGTGGTCGCAGCGCGAGCGGCTCTCGGACCTCTACGACACCGTCGTCGACCGCGTCGTCGGCAACGGCCCGGTCAACCCCGCGGAGGTCGTCGCGTCGAGCTCCGCCGACGGCCGGGGCGCCGCGGCCGCGATGGACGGCGCGACGAACCAGTCCTGGGCGCCCGCCGAGCCCGGTGAGGGCACCGGCGAGTTCCTCGAGATGCGGTTCGACGAGCCGTTCCGCCTCGCGTACGTCCGCATCTTCTCCGGGGCCTCGACGGAGCAGCCCGAGTTCCTCGCCGAGGGCCGCCCCGAGGAGGTCGCCCTCACGCTGCTCAAGGCCGACGGCTCCCAGACGACCGAGCAGCTGCAGCTCGCGGACGCGGCGGGCGGCCAGGAGTTCCCGGTCGGCGCCGACGACGTGGTCGCCGCGCGGGTCACGGTGGTCTCGGCGTACCCGGTACCCGAGGGGGCGTCGGTGTCGCTGGGCGAGGTCGAGTTCCTGGGGAGGACCTGACGTGCGCGCGGTCGGACGGGGCCGGTTCTCGCGAGCCGCCGGGGACGGCCGGGACCGCCACGTCGGACGTCGGCGGCAGCCCGAGGCCCGCGAGCACCTCGTCGTACCGCAGCTGCGCACGGCCGGCCGTCGCGTGGTCGCCCGCGAGCCTGCTCGCCTCGATCAGCGTCCGCCACGCGTCGTCCCGGTACGGGTCGATCTCGACGCCGCGCGCCGCCGCCGAGGCCGCAGCGGTCGCGTCCCCGCGGGCCAGCTCGAGCGTCGCGAGCGTCGCCGCGGCCTCCGCGGCCCGGACCCGGTACTGCTCCCGCGCGCCCACGACCCACTCCGCCGGTCCCTCCTCGGGCATGAGCTCGCCGGTGTACACGGCGAGCGCGGCGCGCAGCTCACGCCTCGCCCGGGACCGGTCGCCCGGTGCCGACCGGTCCCGGGCCGCCGCGGTGAGCGCCCGGTCGAACACGAGCAGGTCGCACGTCGAGCCCTCGGGCAGCACGAGCCCGTAGGCGTCGCCGTCGCGCACGACGATGGCCGTCGTGACACCCGCCTGGGCCAGCAGCGCCCGCAGGCTCGACAGCGCGACCTGCAGCCCGTGCAAAGCGGCGGACGGGTCCAGCTCGCCCCACAGCGTGTCGGCGAGCTGCTCGCGGTGCGTGAGGCGCCCGGTGTGCAGCGCGAGGAGCCGCAGCAGCGAGCGCGCCCGTGGCCGGATCCGCGTCAGCCCGACGGGCACCCCGGACACCAGCAGGCGGAACTCCTCGAAGCAGCGCACCTCGAACGGCCCGGTCGCGACGGGCTCGGGACCCGGCCGCACGACGGCGAACCCGGCGGCGGGGAGCCCCGGGGGCTCGGGCCCGGGCGGCGGCACGGTGCCGGGCGGCGCGACGCTGCCCGTCGGCGGGACGCTGCTGCCCGGCGGGACGCTGCTGCTCGGCAGGACGCTGCCGGGCGGCGGGTCGAGGACGGTCCGCAGCGCCGTCTCCCAGCCCGCGGGCCGCGGGCCGAACCCGCTCGCCGACGCGGACGCGGCGGCGAGCTCCAGGAGCTCCTCGCGCTCGGCGGGCCGGCTGAGGGCGAGCGCACCGTAGGCGACCCACAGCGCGCCCGGGACGCCGGCCGCACGGGCGAACGCCTCGGCCGACTCGGCGGCCGGCTCGGCGTTCGGGAGGTCCCCGGTGGCCGCGACCACGGCGTGCAGCGACCGTGCCCAGGCCTCGAGCACGCCCGCGTCGAGGGCGCGCCACCGCGTGCACAGCTCGTCGAGCCCCTGGTCGAGCTGCGCGGGCCGCAGCCGGGCGGCGCGCAGCTGCGCGGCGACGGCGGCGGAGGCGACGACCGCCGCTCCCCACGGGTCCCCGCGCCGGTCGGCCTCCTCGACGAGCGCGCGCACGACCTTCGCCGCGTCGACCCCCCGCGTCGGGACGAGCGCGACCGCGATCCCGTGCGCGACGCGCACCCACCAGGCGAGCCCGTCCTGGTCCGCGGCGGACACCACCCGGTCCAGCGCGGCACCCGCGAGCAGGCCGGGGCCGCCGAGCGCGTCGAGCGTCGCGAGCGCGAGCCGGGCCGTGAGCCCCGTGCGCACGTCGGTGTGGGGTCGCTGCACGCACTCCTCGAGCAGCGGTCGCGCCTCCACGAGGTCCCCGGCGAGCACGAGCGCGAGCCCGCGCACGAGGTCGCGGTGCTCGTCGTCGAGCGGACCGGCGCGCGCGGCGGCCTCCTGCGGCGCGCGCCGCGTGGCCTCCCGCAGCAGACCGACCCAGTCCTCCGGGGCGGGTTCGCGCCCGGCGCCCGGCAGCCACGTGCGGGCGGCAGCAGCCACGCGGACCGCCCACGCCGAGCCGACGGGGTCCTCGACGAGCCGGGTCCGCGCCCGGTCGGCGACCGCCGCGGCCGTCGCGAGGGTCCCGTCCTCGAGCAGCCGGCTCGCGAACACGAGCGACGCCCACGGGTCGTCCTCCTGGAGCCAGACCGGCAGCGAGTCGCCCAGGCCGTCCGCGGCGGACCGCACGAGCGGCATGCCCCCGACGCGCAGGAGCCGGCGCACGGCGTCCCAGTCGCGGGCGAGCGCGTGCAGCCGCAGCGCCTCGGCGGGTGCACCGTCCCCCTCGCACACCCGCGCGGCCTGCTGCCACCAGCGGGTCGCCTGGGTCGAGCCGAGCTGCTCCTGGAGCTGGGTCTCGAGGTGGCGGCGCAGCGCCTCGTGGCAGCGGAACCGGACCCCGTCGCCGTCCCGCGTCACCGCGGACGTCAGGCGCTCGAGCTCGCTGAGCAGGCGCCGGCTCGTCCCCGGGGTGCCGAGCAGCCCGTCGCAGCGGTCCGCCGTCAGGGTCTCGAGCACCGAGGTCCGGGTCAGGAAGCGCCGCAGCTGCCCGGGCAGCGTCTGCAGCACCTCGTGCGCGAGGTACTCCTCGGCGTACCGGGACCGCTGGGCGAGCGCGGCGACGGCCGTCCTCCGCTCGGTCGCCCCGAGGGCGGCGGTCGCCAGGTGGAACAGGTGCAGCCCCGCCGGCCAGCCCGCGGTGCGCCGCGCGAGGGCCGCCGCGTCGTCCGCCGCGAGCGGCACGGCGTAGACGTCGCGGAAGAGCTGCTGGACCTCGGGCGCCCGCATCGCGAGGTCCTCGCCGGTCACCAGCACGGCCGTCGGGAGCTCGGAGCGCACCAGGTTGAACCCGGGCCTCCGGCGCGATCCCATGAGGACGTGCAGGTGCACCGGCGCCAGCAGCAGGAGCCGCTCGACCACCGCCTCGGCGGGCGAGCCGGCGATCGTGTGCAGGTCGTCGAGGACCAGCACGAGCGGTGCGGTGCGACGCTCGGTCGCCACGGCGAGCTCCTCGGGCGAGGACGCGCCGGACGCCGGCAGGTCGAGGACCTCGCCGAGCGCCTGGGCGAGCCGGTCGACGAGCCGGCCCGGGGCCTCGTCCTCACGCTCGACCCGGAGCCAGGCGACGTCCGCCCCGACGGTGTGCGCCCAGTGCGCCATCAGGGTCGTCTTGCCCGCACCGGGCGGCGCGACGACGAGGCCGAGCCGGGTCACGAGCACCCGGTCGAGCGCGGCGAGCAGACGGGGGCGCCGCACCCCGGCCACCCGCGGCACCGACCGTCGTGCCTGCGGGAGCGTCGTGCCCCCTGTGCCCACGTCCCCCATCACGCCCCCGGAAGGAGCGGGCCGACCGCGCCCGATCCTTCATCGTCTGGGCGGCGCTCCGGGGTGTCAAGGAAGTTCGTGCGGCGCCGACCCGCCGCACCCGTCCGCCCGGGGGGCACACCATGACCGACGTCCCGCGCCGACCCGCACGCCCGCTGCCCCCACCGGGGCCGGGCCGGGGCTCGCCTCCGGCGGCGGACCGCACCACCCCGGGCCTCGCGGCCGTCACGGGCCGGGTCGGGCTGCCGCGCGCCGGCGTCCGCGTCCGCGCTGCGGTGCTCGCCGTGCTCGTCGTGATCGTGCTCGGTGGAGGCGGCTGGCCGTGGCTCACAGGACCGGCGGAGGCCGGCGGAGGACCGTCGGGGTCGACCACCGGGGCGGACTCCCGCCGGGTGGCGGCGGGCCAGCCGGACGCGCGGTCCGCGCACGCGCAGTCGGCCCGGCTCTCCGCTCAGGGAGCCGCCTACGCGAGGGCGGAGCACGCGCGGGCCCGGGCGACGGCCCTCGCGACGCTCGCGTCCGTCGAGAGCGCCTCCGTGCACGCCTACCCGGGGGTGGACCCGCAGCTCGTCGCGCAGCTGGACGCCGCCGTCGCGCATCTGGCGCGCACCCTCCAGGCGACGGCCGAGGTCCCCGAACCGGCCCTGCTCGGGACGCGCGCCGGACGCGCCGCTGTCCGCGGGTCGGGCGGCGGTGCGGTCGCGGTCTCGTCCGACACGGCGGGTCCGCTGCCGGGCGGGGCCGTCCCCGCCGGGACGACGCCGGGCGGCGCGGCACTCGTCGCGGCGGGCCCCGGAGCCGTCGCCCTCGGGGGCACGGTTCCCGGCGGCACTCTTCTCGGGGGCACGGTTCGTGGGGGCACGGTTCTTGGCGGCACAGTTCTTGGGGGCACGGTCCTGGGGGGCAGCGCTCGCAGCGACGTGCCCCCCGCGACTGCGCCGGCGACCCGTGCGGGGACGCCCGACACGCTCGAGCTCCGGGCGCAGTACCCCGCGCTCACGCTGCGGGTCGAGGCCGCTGCCGAGCGGGTCGCGCTGCTGCGGTCGGTCGTCGAGGCCGCCGCGCGCGACGCCGCCGCACGGCTCGACGCGATCGACGCCCTGCTCGCGACGGCCCAGCCCCCCGCCGCGCTGCGCGCACCCGGACCGGCGACGGCATCGTCGGGCACGTACCTGCCGGGCGGGATCGACCCGTCGGGCGACCCGTACCCGAACGGTGCGATCCCGCTGCACACGTTGTGCCCGCTCGTGTCGAACCCCCGCGCGCTGCTGCGCTGCGACGCCGCCGCCGCGTTCGACCGCCTCGCCGCCGCGTACGAACGCGACCTCGGGGAGCCGCTGCGGGTGACCGACAGCTACCGCACGTTCGCCGCGCAGGTCGCGGTCAAGGCGGCGAAGCCGGGCCTGGCGGCGACGCCGGGGCGGTCGAACCACGGGCGCGGCGTCGCCGTGGACCTCGCGGGCTTCGGCGGGGTCGGGCAGTTCGACCGGCCCGGGTACCTGTGGATGAGGGCCCACGCCACCGAGCACGGCTGGTACCACCCGCAGTGGGCCGGCCCGGGCGGCGTCGGGCCCGCGGAGCCGTGGCACTGGGAGTTCGGTGGGGCGCCCGGCGGCGTCCTCGGCGCCCTGCGCCCGGCACGCCCCCAGGACATGCCCGCCGCTCCCCCGGCGCCCGTCGCACCGGCTCCTGGCCCGGTGGCGCCGCCCGTCCCGGCGCCAGGGCCCGCTGCGCCCGCGCCCGCGGCCCCAGGCCCCACGACGCCCGAGCCGACACCCACGTCCGGGCCGCCGGCCGACCCCGCGCCGCCGGCCCCGGAGCCGTCCGACCCGCCGGCCGACGACCCCGCCGACGTGCCCCCGGCCGACACCCCGGCCGACGCCCAGCAGGACGCCGATGTACCGGCCGCGCTCGCGGACGAGACCGAGGCGGGCGCCGGCGGGTGACCGAGCGAGGCAGTCGGGCGGCCACGCTCGCGGACGAGACCGAGGCGGGTGCCGGCGGGTAGCCGAGCGAGGGAAGCCTGCGCCGACGCTCAGCCCGGCGCCGCGCCCGTGAGCTCGCGCCGCACGAGCCAGCGCTCGCGGTGCCCGCTGTGCGCGCTCGTCGGGGCGGCGCGGTGGAACCCCGCGGCCTCGAACAGCTCGACCGTCCCGACGTACCCCGACACGATGTCGACCCGCGTGCCCCCGGTCTCGACGGGGTACCCCTCGACGACCTCGGCGCCGTGCGCGGCGGCGTGCTCGACGGCGCCGGCGAGCAGCACGTGCATCAGCCCACGGCGGCGGAACCCGGCGCGCACCACGAAGCACACGACGCTCCACGGGTCGCGGGCGTCGTCGAGCAGCGGGATCGTCCGCGAGCGCACGAGTCGCCGGTACGAGCTGCGGGGGGCGACCGAGCACCAGCCCGCGACGGCGTCGTCCACGTAGACCAGCACGCCGGGGCCGGGTCCGTCCGCGCACTGGCGGCGCAGCGCGTCGGGGCGCTCGGTGTTCGACAGCCGTGCGTCGCGGTAGCTCTGGCACCAGCAGGCGCCGGCGCCGGGCTTCTGCGTGCCGACGACGAGGGCGGCGTCGGCGTAGCGGCCCAGCGCAGGAACGACCTCGATCCCCATCACGTCACCGTAGCGACGGGCTCCGACGCCCGGGCCGGGCGGCTCGGCTGCGCAGCCGGCCCTGCGCGATCGCGACGCCGAGCAGCACGACGACCGCGCCGACCGGCTGGTTCCAGGTGACGTGGTCGCCCAGGAACAGGACCCCGACGGCCGCGGCGACGACCGGCGTCAGGTAGGTCACCGAGCTCGCGGTCGTGGTCCCGGCCCGGGCGATCACGCGGAAGTTGAGGATGAACGCGACACCCGAGCTGAGCACGCCGAGCGCGAGGACCGCCACGACGACCGCGGTCGTCACCTCGCCCACGGGCGCGACGCCGCTCACGAGCACCACGGGCGTCATGACGGCGGCGGCGATCCCGATCTGCCCGGCCGCGAGCGCGACCGGCGGGTATCGGGTCCCGGAGAGGAACTTCCGGGTGTACGGGAAGCCGAGGCCGTAGCAGGTGATCGCGCCGACGCACGCGAGCACGCCGCCGAGCTGCCCGGTCCCGAGCCCGTGCCAGACCCCCATGACGACGAGCAGCCCGAGGAACCCGAGCACGAGCCCGGACGCCCGCGCCGGCCCGGGCCGCTCCGCGCGGAAGAACAGGGCCACCCACAGCAGGGTCATGAGCGGCGTCGCGGCGTTGATGATGCCCGCGAGCACCGAGGACACCGACTGCTGCCCGAGCGCGAACAGCGTGAAGGGGACGGCGTTGACCAGCAGCGCGAGCACGGTCAGGTGACCGATCGTCCGGGCGTCGCGCGGCAGCGGCGTGCGGGTGACCGCCGCGATGACCAGGAGCGTCACGGCCCCGACCGCGATGCGCCAGAACGCGACCTGGATCGGCGGCAGCGCGTCGAGCGCGAGCGCGATGAACGCGAACGAGCAGCCCCACATGACCGCGAGGAGCGCGTAGCTGCCGAGCCACCCGCCGGACGCGGCCGGTGCCGGGCCCGGCGCCGGCGCGGCTCGGTCGGCGGGGGCCTCGGTCTCGCGCGGTGACGTCACTCCGTGACCCTAGGTGCTCGCGCGCCGGGTGGCTGGCGCAGATCGGACGGCGCGTCTGCCGCCGCGCGAGCGCCCGGCACCGAGAGCCGCCGTCGGGCAGCGGTGTCCGCGGGCCGGCGACCGCGACGTTCAGGCCGGCACAGCGCCGCTCGACGACCAGCCGCGCCGGTGGAGCCGCTCGACCCCGCCGAGGAGCAGGTCGAGCCCGAACTCGAACTCGAACCGGTCGTCGCACCCGGGGCCGACGATGCTGCCCGGGTCGTGCGGCCGGCTCGTGGCGACCGTGGCGACGTTCGGGAACATCGCCGCCAGCTGCTGCATCGCGGCCTGCGCCTCGGGGCCGAGCGCCGCGAGCTCGTCCGGCGTGGGCCCGGGGGCGGTGTCGTAGAGCTCTTGGGTGAACCCGAAGATCCGGCTGCCGAGCGCGTGCATCACGTGGTGCACGAGGTCGACGGACAGCCCGCCCGCGAGGAACGCCCCGATCGTCGAGTCCATGTACGCGAGCACGACCGGCGTCGGCGCGGCCCGCGACTCCATGACCCGGCGCGCCCAGGGGTGGCGGAGCATGACCTCGCGGGCGGACAGGATGCGCCCGCGCACGGCGTCCGCCCAGTCGGCGGCGGGGTCGGGCGGGTCGATCTCGCCGAGGACGGCGTCGACCATGCCGTCGAGCAGCGCGTCCTTGTGCGCCACGTGCTTGTAGAGCGCCATCGGCACGACCCCGAGCACCTGCGCGAGCCGTCGCATGCTCACGGCGTCGATGCCGTCCTCGTCGGCGAGCGCGACGGCCGCCCGCAGGACCCGGTCCCGGTCGAGGCGCTCACGCCGTGCCGTGTCCGTCCCCTCGGCCACGAGGCCTCCTCTCCGCCGGGCGCGTGCGACGCCCTTGACGGGTGTACAGCGTACGCCTAGCCTCGTCGACATCAAGGTGTACGCAGTACACCTTCCGTCCGAGGAGAACACCGTGCCCGCCACCCGAAGAGCTGCCGTCACCGCCGGCGTGCTGTACCTGCTCACGCACGTCACCTCCATCACCGCCGTGCTGCTCTACCGCGACATCGGCGAGCCCGAGCGCTTCCTGGCGGGCACCGGGGCCGACGGTCCGGTGCTGCTCGGCTCGCTGCTCGAGGTCGTCCTGGCCCTCGCCGTGATCGGCACCGCGGTGACGCTGTACCCCGTCGTCCGGCGGCAGCACGAGGGAGCGGCACTCGGGTACGCGGCGCTGCGGACCCTCGAGGCCGCGGTCATCACGATCGGCGTCGTGCCGCTGCTCGCGCTGGTCACCGTCCGGCAGTCGCTCGCCGGCGCGCCGGGCCCCGAGACGGTCGCGCTCGCCGAGGGCCTGGTCGCGCTGCACGACTGGACGTTCCTCGTCGGCCCCGGGTTCGTCTGCGGCACCAACACGGTCGTCCTCGCAGCGCTGCTCCTCCGGTCGGGCCTCGTGCCACGGCCGATCGCGGTGCTCGGGCTCGTCGGCGGCCCGCTCGTCCTCGCGACGAACGCGGGCGTGATGTTCGGCCTGTACGACCAGGTCTCGGTGCTCACCGGGCTCGGCGCGGTCCCGATCTTCGCGTGGGAGATCTGCCTCGCGGTCTACCTGATCACCCGCGGCTTCCGGCCCTTCCCCGCGACGCCCGACGAGCGTGCGGTGACGTCCGGCCGCGAGCCGCAGCCGGCCGGCGTCTGACCCGCGCGGCGCAGGAGGTCGACGAGCACGGCCCCCGGCGCCCGACATCGCCGGTTTCCCCAAGAGGCACGAACGAGGGCAGGACCGCCGCCCCGGCCTTGCGGTCGCGCTCGGCCGGGGAGAAGCGTGGACGCACCGGCCCGTCGCGGCCGTCCGCACCGCCCGGCCCACCGGAGCGTCCCCTGCGGCGCACCCGGCGGGCCTCGCAGCGCGCCTCGTCGTCCCGGGGAGACCGTCATGAAGCTCCGCCCGTCCACCGCTGCGCTCCGGGTGCTGGGGGCGCTCGTCGCGCTCGTCACCGCCACCGTCGTCGCGGCACCCGCGCCGGCCTACCCGGGGGGCGGGTCGACGCCGGTCACCGCGTGCGGCCAGACGCTCACCGACGGCGCTCACCACCTCACCGGCGACCTCGCGTGCGACGGGGTCGGCTTCACGGTCGTCGGGGTGGTGACGCTCGACCTCGCGGGCCACACCCTCGACGGCGGCGGCTCCGGCACCGCGTTCTGGCTCCCGCTCCCGTGGGAGACCGAGGACCGCGGGACCCTCACCGTCACCGGCGGCCGGGTCAGCGGCTGGAGCACGGGCTTCCACGCGGACCCGAGCGGCCTGTCGTGGAACCTCCGGCTCGAGGCCTGCGAGCTCGCCGACACGGACGTGGTGTTCACGGCCAACGACTGGGGTGGCCCCCTCGTGGTCGACGGGTGCTCCGTGCACGACAACGGCGCGGTCTTCGCGCTCGGCATGACGTCGACGGTCAGGGTCACGGACTCGGTGCTCGAGCGGAACGCCGAGGTCGTCGGGTTCCTCGGCGACGGGACGAACGTGTCGATCCACCGGAGCACGCTCGTCGACAACGGCCGCTTCGCCGCCGTCTCCGCCATGGCGAGCCTGTTCCTGAGCGAGAGCACGATCAGCGGGGCCGACCTCGCGCTCGAGGGAGCCATCTGGTTCGGGCTGGTGGTCGTCGGCAACACGTTCCTCGGCAACGGGACGGCGATCGACGCGGGCTCCGGCGAAGGGACCTTCCGGGAGAACGTGTTCGAGGACAACGGGACGGCGTTCACCGCCTCGGGATCGGCGCCCGAGCCCTGGGGCGGTGCGACGCTCCTGACCGACAACCGGTTCGAGCGCAACGGCGACGCGATCGTCGTCACGGACGGCGCCCAGACCGAGCTCGGCGGGAACGTCGTCCTCGGGAACACGGGCTGGGGCATCTACGCACCGGGCGCCGTCGACCTGGGCGGCAACGTCGCGTACGGGAACGGCCGCTCCCCGCAGTGCACGGGCGTGGTCTGCACCCGGCCGCGGAGCTGAGCGAGCGGTCAGGACCCGCCGCGCCGGCCGCCCGGGCGCGAGCCGCTCGCCGGCACTACACTCGACGTCGGCCGTCGCGCGGCGTACCGCCCGCGCCGCTCCCCCGCGAGCTCCCCGCGCACCCCGCACACCGCCCGGCTCACCTCCGCCGGGCCGGTGCCCGCGCCTCGCGCCCCGAACGACGAAGGACCCCGTGACCTCCCCTGCGCCCACCGCCCCCGCACGGCCCCACGTCCCGGAGGCCGGCACGACCCACTCGGTGCGGAGCGCCCTCCGGTCGCCGCGGAGGCTGAAGACCGAGGTCCTGGGCGGGCTCGTCGTCGCGCTCGCCCTGATCCCCGAGGCGATCTCGTTCTCGATCATCGCGGGCGTCGACCCGCGCCTCGGACTCTTCGCGTCGTTCACGATGGCGGTGACGATCGCGTTCGTCGGCGGGCGCCCGGCGATGATCTCCGCCGCGACGGCCGCCGTCGCCCTCGTCGTCGCACCCGTCGCCCGGGTGCACGGGCCGGACTACCTGATCGCGACCGTCATCCTCGGCGGGCTCGTGCAGGTCGCGCTCGGGGCGCTCGGCGTCGCGCGGCTCATGCGGTTCGTCCCGCGCTCGGTCATGGTCGGCTTCGTCAACTCGCTGGCGATCCTCGTCTTCCTCTCCCAGCTCCCGTACCTCGTGGACGTGCCGTGGGCCGTCTACGCGCTCGTCGCTGCCGGGCTCGTGATCGTCTTCGGGCTGCCGCGGCTGACGACCGTGGTCCCGGCACCGCTCGTCGCGATCCTCGTGCTCACGGTGGTGACGGTCGCCGCGGCCGTGAGCGTCCCGACGGTCGGGGACGAGGGCGAGCTGCCCGAGAGCCTGCCGACGCTCCTGCTCCCCGACGTGCCGCTGACCCTCGAGACGCTGCGTGTCATCGCCCCGTACGCGCTGGCGATGGCGGTCGTCGGGCTGCTCGAGTCGCTCCTCACGGCGAAGCTCGTCGACGACCTCACCGACACCCACTCGGACAAGACCCGCGAGGCGTGGGGCCAGGGCGTCGCGAACGTCGTCACCGGGCTGTTCGGCGGCATGGGCGGCTGCGCGGTGATCGGGCAGACGATGATGAACGTGAAGGCGTCGGGTGCCCGCACGCGACTCTCGACGTTCCTCGCCGGGGTGTTCCTGCTGGTCCTCGTCGTCGGCCTCGGGGACCTCGTGGGGGCGATCCCGATGGCCGCGCTCGTCGCGGTCATGATCTTCGTGGCCTGGGCGGCGTTCGACTGGCACTCCGTCCGCCCGTCGACCCTGCGCCGGATGCCGGGCAGCGAGCTCGTCGTCATGCTCTCGACCGTCGTGGTGACCGTCGCGACGCACAACCTCGCGTACGGCGTCGTGTGCGGCGTGCTCGTCGCCATGGTGGCGTTCGCCCGGCGGGTCGCGCACCTCACCGACGTCAGGGTCGTCGACACCGGCGACGACGGGACCCGCACCTACGCCGTGTCCGGCGAGCTCTTCTTCGCGTCGTCGAACGACCTCGTCTACCAGTTCGACTACGCGGGCGACCCCCCGAACGTGGTCATCGACCTCGCCGACGCGCACGTCTGGGACGCCTCGACGGTCGCCGCGCTCGACGCCATCACCACGAAGTACGCCGCCCGCGGCACGACGGTCACGATCGTCAACCTGGACGAGGACAGCGCGCGCCGCCACGAGCGCCTCGCGGGGCAGCTCGGCGCGGGGCACTAGCCCGCACGCGCCCGACCGCGGGACGATCCGCACATGCCCCGGACACCCCGCGCCGTTCTCGCTGCCCTGCTCGTACTGCTGCCGCTGACCGCGGCCTGCACCTCGGGAGGGCTGCCCGGTCGTGAGCCGGACGTCACCGGGACCGTGCTCGGGCTCGCGCTGGCGGAGGCCTCCGACCGGTACTACGACCAGATGTCGCTCGCGGGCGACGACGACACCACCGTCCGTGCCGCAGACGGCGAGGAGATCACGACCGCCGACCTGCGTGACGGAGACGACGTCGACGTGTGGGTCGACGACGGCTGCGCCGAGTCGCTCCCCGTCCGGTGCGGGATCGAGACGATCCGCGTCCGCGGCTGACGACGGACGACGCCTACCGCCCGACGAGCAGGGGGCGCGACGCCAGCAGCCCGGCGACGAGCTGCAGCCCGACGACCACGAGCATCGCGAGGACGGCGGGCTCCCACGACCCGGTGGCGCCCAGCAGAGCGCCGACACCGAGCGGGCCGACCGCCGCGACCAGGTACCCGATGCCCTGGGCCATGGACGAGAGCCCGGTCGCGTCAGCGGCACTCCGGCTCCGCAGCGAGACGAGCGTGAGCGCCAGGGGGAAGCTCCCGCCGAGCCCGATCCCGAGGAGCAGGCTCGACAGGACCGACGGCGCGCCGAGGAGCAGCACGACGAGCCCGGCTCCCGTGCAGCACACGAGCACCGTCGCGACGACCCCCTGGTTCCGGATCCGGGCGGCGAGCGGTGGGACGAGCATCGCCATCGGGACCCCGACGGCGGTGACGACGCCGAGCTGAAGACCGGCCTCCCGCGCGCTGTGCCCGGCGGCGGCGTGGATGCTGGGCAGCCAGCTGAGCGTCGCGTAGAACAGCGACGACTGCAGACCCATGAACAGCGTCACCTGCCAGGCGACGGCGTCGCGCAGGAGCGCCGCGACCGGGATCGGCGCAGGTCCCGGCTCGGCGGGACGCACCCGGGCGCGGCCGACGAGGAGCCACACGGCCGCGGCGATCCCCGCAGGCACGGCCCACACGGCGAGCGCCGGCCGCCACCCGACCGCGTCGGCGAACGGGACGGTCACGCCGGCCGCGACGGCCGCGCTGAGCCCGAGCGCGGTCGAGTAGACGCCGGTCATGAGCCCGATGCGCCCGGGGAAGTACCGCTTCACCGCGACGGGCAGCACCACGTTCAGCACCGCGATCCCGGAGGCGGCGACGACAGTCCCGGCGACGAGCCCGGTCGCCGTGGGCGACAGCCGCAGCAGAGATCCGACGACCAGGACGAGGAGCGCGGCGACCTGCGTCGCGACGATCCCACGCCGTCGCACGAGCGCACCGCCCAGCGCGCCGACGACCCCGAAGCAGAGCACCGGCGCCGCGGCCAGGGCCGAGAGCGCGACGGCGCCCAGCCCGGTGTCCGCACCGGCCCGGGTGAGCACGGGCCCGAGCCCGACCACGGCCGGGCGCAGGTTGAGGGCGACGGTCACGACGCCGGCGACCAACAGCACGCGCACGGCACGGTCGCGTCGGGCCGCCGCGCGCTCTCCCGGCGCCGGTGCCACCGCCCCGGACGGGACGGCGTGGATCTGGTCGGGCAGGCGGGCGTCCAGCGGGGCTCCTCCGGTCGCCTGCCGGCGCGCCCGGACGGGCCGACGAGGCCGGTCCGGCTGCGACGTCGCGGCAGGTGGTGCTGCGGGGTGCGGCGGTGACGGCGTTCCCCGGCGTCGGCGTGCTTCGCCCGACGGCTCCCTCGAGCCTACGTCGGCGCACGAGCTCCCTCGACGTCACCGCGGGCCGTGTGCGACGCCGCCCGGCAGCAGCGCGACCGGGCGGCTGCCCACGCGGGCGTCGGCGCGCCTCGACCGTTGACACCCCCACGCGCGCCCCGAAACATGGGGCGGGTGCGTACGCCGCACCGCGTGCCCGACGACGTGCGCGCGAGGTCGAGGGCTGGGGGGCTCATGCTCGTGCTCACGTCTGTCCGGCGGCGCGTCGCCGCACTCTGCGCGGCGGCCCTCGCGGTCCCGCTCGTGCTCGTCGGGGCTCCGGCGGCCCAGGCGGCCGGCCCGGTGACGGTCACGCCGTCGGCACTCGTCACGGCGACCGAGGGCGAGACCGCGTCGGTGACCCTGACGGCGACCACCGCGGACGGGAGCGCGCTCGGATCCGACGCGACCGTGTTCTTCTCGACCGGGACGGGCACCGCGACCGGCGGCACCGACTACACCGAGACGGGCGGCGCGGTGACGTTCGCGGCGGGTGCGGAGTCGGGTGCGACCCAGGAGGTGACGGTCGCGCTGACGGCGGACGACGACGCGGAGACGACCGAGACGGTCCCGCTCGCGTTCAGCACGACGACGCCCGACGTCACGGTGTCCGGCGGTGCGACCGTCGCGATCCAGGCCAACGGCTTCCCGTACCTCGACGCCGACCTGCCGGTCGCGGAGCGCGTCGACGACCTGCTCGGGCGCATGTCGCTCGCGGAGAAGGTCGGCCAGATGACCCAGGCCGAGCGGGCGAACGTCACCGCGACGCCCGGCCGCGTCGCGTCGCTCGGGCTCGGCTCGCTGCTCTCGGGCGGCGGCTCGACCCCGACGCCGAACACGCCGGAGGCGTGGGCCGACATGGTCGACGGCTTCCAGACCCAGTCCCTGTCGACCCGGCTGTCGATCCCGTTGCTGTACGGCGTGGACTCGGTGCACGGCCACGGCAACCTCGTCGGCGCGACCGTCTTCCCGCACAACATCGGGCTCGGCGCGATGCGGGACCCGGCACTCGTCGAGGAGGCCGCGCACGTCACCGCGGCCGAGACCCGCGCCACGGGGCCGCAGTGGTCGTTCGCCCCGTGCATCTGCGTCGCGCGCGACCTGCGGTGGGGCCGCACGTACGAGTCGTTCGGCGAGGACCCGGCGCTCGTCGTGCTCAACGAGACGGCGATCGACGGGCTCCAGGGGCCGCGGCGCAGCGAGATCGACCAGCCCGACCGGGTGCTCGCGTCCGTCAAGCACTTCGCGGGCGACGGCGGCACCGAGTTCGGCAGCAGCACGAGCGGCGAGTTCACGATCGACCAGGGCGTCGCCGTGACGAGCCGCCGTGACTTCGAGCGCCTGCACCTCGCGCCGTACGTGCCCGCGGTGCGCGACCACCGCGCCGGCACGGTCATGCCGTCGTACTCGAGCGTCGACTGGACCGAGAACGGGGTCGGCGACCCGCTCAAGATGCACGCGCACCAGGAGCTGATCACGGGCTGGCTCAAGGGGCAGCAGGACTTCGACGGATTCGTGATCAGCGACTACAACGCGATCGAGCAGATCCCCGGCGACTACCCGACGCAGGTCCGCACGAGCGTCAACGCGGGCGTCGACATGTTCATGGAGCCCAACACCCCGGACCCGTTCGTCGCGACGCTCATGGGCGAGGTGGGTGCGGGCCGGGTCCCGGTGGCGCGCATCGACGACGCGGTGCGCCGCATCCTGCAGCAGAAGCTGGAGCTCGGGCTGTTCGAGCACCCGTACACCGACCGCGCGGGCCAGGCGGACATCGGCTCGGCGGAGCACCGGGCGGTCGCGCGCGAGGCGGTCGCGAAGTCGCAGGTCCTGCTGCGCAACACC
The DNA here is from genome assembly GCF_053607065.1 of Cellulomonas sp. NPDC055163. NCBI lineage: Bacteria > Bacillati > Actinomycetota > Actinomycetes > Micrococcales > Cellulomonadaceae > Cellulomonas > Cellulomonas sp. NPDC055163. The sequence goes on from NZ_JBSGSU010000010.1 coordinate 150,185, forward strand.
GGCGGCGTGCTGCCGCTCGCGAAGGACACGAGCGTCTACCTCGCGGGCCGCGCGGCGGACAACATCGGCATCCAGGCAGGCGGCTGGACCGTCACGTGGCAGGGTCAGCCGGTCCCGGACCTCATCCCGGGCGCGACGATCCGGGCGGGCATCGAGGAGGTCGCACCGGACGCGCAGGTCACGTTCAGCGCGGACGCCTCCGCACCGACCGACGGCGCGGACGTCGGGATCGTCGTCGTGGGCGAGACCCCGTACTCCGAGGGCTACGGCGACGTCGGCGGGCCGGGCTGGCCGTGGGACCCGTCGGACGGCGGTGTGCCGCGCGAGCCGGACAAGCAGCTCACGCTCACGCCGGGCGACCAGGCGGTCGTCGACACCGTGTGCTCCGCGATCGAGACGTGCGTCGTGCTCGTCGTCTCGGGCCGCCCGAACGTCGTGGCCGACCCGTACGGCCAGGTCGACGCGCTGGTCGCGTCCTGGCTGCCCGGCTCGGAGGGGGCGGGGGTCGCGGACGTGCTGTTCGGTGACGCGGCGTTCACCGGCCGGCTCGGGCAGACGTGGCCGCGCACGCAGGACCAGGAGCCGGTCAACGTCGGCGACGCGGAGTACGACCCCGAGCTGCCGTTCGGCTGGGGGCTGCGCACGGACTCCGCGCTCGCCCGGCTCGAGGCGCTGCGGGCCGAGCTCGAGTCGTCGCGCGACCGGGCGGTCCGCCGCGCCGTGGGCGACATCGACCAGGCCATCGCGCGCGGCGACTGGACGGAGACCGGCGCGGTCGGCAACGAGCGGGCGGTGCTCCGGACGCTCTCCCGGGCCGCGCACCGGCTCGACGGGAGCGACGCCGTGACGTGGCAGCAGCTGAACACGCTCACGTCGGTGCTGCGGGACGTCGCGCAGCAGCGGGTCGTCGACGCGGGGACCGACGCGCCCGAGGGCTGGGCCGCCGACCTCGCCGACGCCGAGCACGCGCTGCTCGTCGGGGAGGTCGGGCTCGCCGCCGACCTGCTCGTGCAGGTCGCCTCGGCGCGCGTGAGCTGACGGACGCCGCCCGGTGCCCGGCCGCAGGGTCGGGTACCGGGCGGCGTGCTGTGCGGGACGGCCGTCGTCGCGCGGTCAGCCCTCGAGCACCCACACGACGGGGTCCGACGTCACCGGCGCGTTCGCGTCCCGGGTGACCTGGGGGTTGCCGTCGACACCCACGTAGCCGATCGGCTGGCCCGCGGGCAGCACCGCGATCGTGCACGCGGCGACCACGGCGTCGACCGCCGGCTCGGCGAGCACGTCCGTGCGGCACGGCGCGAACAGGCCCATCGGGAGCAGGTCGCCCGCGCCGGCGCCGTCGGCGCCCCAGCCCAGGACGTGCGGTGGTGCGAGGCTCGTCGCGTCGCTGTTGCCGCGGGCCCAGACGAGGCGGTGGCTCGTGCGGACGTAGTACGCCTGCTGCGTCGCCGGGTCGAACGCCTCGGGGCCCGCGACGGTGGCGATCTCCGCGGGGTCGGCGGCCACGACGTCGACCACCGTCGACGCCCACTGCGACTCGGTGTAGCGCTCGCCCGCGGGGTCGAGTCCCGTGTTCTTCTGCAGCACCGCCTCGTCGCCACGCGCGAGCCGCGTGCTCTCCGGGGTGGGTACCCCCGGCGTCCCGAGCTCGAAGGGCACGGCGGGCGTCGGCGTGGGCGTCGGGGTGGCGGTCGGCGTCGGGGCGGGCGTCGGGGTGGCGGTGACGCTCGGCGTCGGCGTCGCGTCCGGGTCCCCGCCCGTGCAGCCGGTGAGCACGACGAGCGCCGCGAGCGCCACGAGTCCGGCGGCGGGGGGCGTGGCTGTCCGGCGCACGAAGTGGGGCACGCCCGACATTCTGCCCCGGCCCGGGGTGTCGCGTCCCGGACCGGGGCGGCGCGCCGCCTACCGCGCGTCGACGGGCGCGGGCTCCGGCGTGTGCGCGACGTGCGGGTGCCGGCGCTCGAGCGCCGACCCCTCGACGTCGACGTCGGGCAGCAGCCGGTCGAGCCAGCGCGGCAGCCACCACGCCTTGTCGCCCGCGAGGTGCATGAGCGCGGGCACGAGCGTCATGCGCACGACGAACGCGTCGACGAGCACCCCGAACGCGAGCGAGAACCCGATGGGCCGGATCATCGCGCTGTGCGAGAACACGAACCCGCCGAACACCGAGACCATGATGATCGCCGCCGCGGTCACGACAGCCCGGCCGGCGCGCACGCCCTCGACGACGGCGACGCGCGCCGGGGCTCCGTGCGCGTAGGCCTCCCGCATGCCCGTGCCGAGGAACAGCATGTAGTCCATCGCGAGGCCGAACAGGATGCCGACGAGGATCGTCGGCAGGAAGTTCAGCACCGGCCCGGGCGTCTCGACGCCGAAGACCCCGCCCAGCCAGCCCCACTGGTAGATCGCCACGACGCCACCGAGCGCCGCGAAGAACGACAGGATGAAGCCGAGCGTCGCGATGACCGGCACGAACACCGACCGGAACACGAGCACGAGGATCAGCATCGAGAGGCCGACGACGACGGCCAGGTACACGGGCAGCGCGCCGGCGAGCTTGTCGGAGATGTCGATGTTGCCGCTCGCCTGACCGGCGACGGCGATGCGGACGTCCCCGTCGAGCGGCGAGAGCGTGCGGAGCGTGTGCACGAGCTCCTCGGTCGACTCGGTCGTCGGGCCCTCGGCCGGGACGACCTGGAACGCGGCGACCGTCCGGTCCTCCGAGGCGCCGACGGGTGCGACGGCGACGACGTCGTCCTGCGCGAAGAGCTGCTCGCCGACCTGCACCTGGTACGCGAGGAGATCCTCCTCGGTGGGCGAGCCGGGCAGGTCCGCGACGACGACGAGCGTGCCGGCCTGACCCGCGCCGAACTTCTCGGCGACGGTCGCGTACGCGCGGTACTGCGTCGAGTCGTGCGGCTCGGACGACCCGTCGGGCAGGCCGAGGCGCAGCTCGAGGGCGGGCAGGGCGACGACGACGAGCGCGGCCACGGCGAGCACCGCGCGGAGCACCGCACCCGGGGTCGACATCGGCCGGGCCGGGGACGCGGTGGGCGCGGGAGAGGCGGAGGTGCCCGCTGCGCCCGACCCGGCGGCGAGCTGGGCGCGCTCACGACCGCTCAGCACCCGCAGCCCCAGCATCGAGAGCAGCGCGGGCGTGAACGTCACCGCGATGAGCACCGCGATCGCGACGCACATCGCACCGACCGTGCCCATCTGCCCGAGGAACGGGATGCCCGTGATGTTCAGGGCGAGCAGCGCGATGAGCACCGTCATCCCCGCGAACACCACGGCGTTGCCGGACGTGCCGTTCGCGAGCCCGATGGACTCCGCGACGTCGTACCCGCCCTTGAGCTGGCGGCGGTGCCGGTTGACGATGAACAGCGAGTAGTCGATCCCGACCGCGAGGCCGAGCATGACGCCGAGCATCGGGGTCACCGAGCTCATCTCGACGACGCCCGAGAGCGACAGTGCGCCGAGCGCCCCGATGCCGACGCCCACGAGCGCGGCGAGGATCGGCAGCCCGGCACCGACGAGCGTGCCGAGCATCACGACGAGCACGACGCCCGCGACGACGACGCCGACGACCTCGCCGACACCGAGCAGCTCGGGGACCCCGCTCGTGAGCTCGGCCGAGTAGTCGACGACGACCCCGTCGACGGCTGCGGACTCGATGGCCTCGACCACGGCCTCCCGGGTCTCGTTCTCGATCTCGAACTGCGACGCGCTGAACACGACCGTGAGCACCGCCGCGGTGCCGTCCTGCGACACCGTGCGGATCTCCGCGGCCATGTCGAGCAGCGCCTCGCCGAGCTCGAGCTGCTCGCCCTGCGTCTCGAGCTCGGTCTCCCCGGCCTCGATCTCGGCGGCACCGGCCTCCACGGCCGCGACCCCCGCATCGATCGCCGCCTGCTGCGCGTCGAGCGCGGCGAGCTGGGCCTCGAGCGCGGCCTGCTGGGCGGCGCCCGCGGCCCCGCCCTGCGCGGCGCCGCCCGCAGCCTCGAGCTGCGCCCGCGCGGCGTCGAGCTGCGCCTGCCCCTGCGCGAGCTCGGCGCGGCCCCGCTCGGCCTCCGCACGCCCCTGCTCGAGCTGGGCGCGGCCCTGCTCCAGCTGCGCGCGGCCGTTCTCGAGCTGCGCGGCCTGCTCGGCACGCTGCGCCTCGGTCGCGAACGGGTCGACGACCGTCTCGACGCCCTCGACGTCCGCGACCTCCGCGGCCATCGCCGAGATGCCCTCGCGCTGCTCGGCGGTGAGCTCGTCCCCGGAGTCCGTCGTCAGCACGATGCCCGCCGTGCCGCCCGCAGCGGCCGGCAGCTCGCGCGCGAGGCGGTCGGTGACCTCGGCCGTCGGGGTCCCGGGGATCGAGACGCTGCTCGCGAGGGTCCCGCCGAGGAGCGCGTACGCACCCCCGACGACCGCCAGGATCACGAACCAGGCGGTGACCACGGTGCGGGCGCGCCGGGCGGACCAGCTCCCGAGGCGCAGGAGGAGTTCGGCCATGAGGGTGTGTGCCTTTCGGACGGTCGTGCGGGAGGTCGGTCACGGTGGTGGCGTGGTGCCGGCCGGAGGGGCGGGGTGCGGGGTGCGGGTGGGTCAGGAGGTGGCGGGGTCGTCCGCCGCGAAGCCGTGGCCGGTGCGGTCGAGGAGGCGGTCGACGAGGGCGGCCCAGACGGCGCGCGAGGGTGCGTCGTCGACCGCCCCGGTCGCCGCGTCCCAGTGCCGGTGCAGCACGAGGACGCCGGAGACGACCGCGTTGACCAGCAGGTGCACGTCGAGCACGTCCGCGCCGGGGTGCCGCGCGAGGACGGCGGCGGCGAGGCGTCCGCGCGCCGCGTCGAGGACGCGGAGGAGCACGGTCGCGATCGCCGGGGAGTGCTCGTCGTGCGAGCGCAACGACTGCGTGAGGAACGCCATGGGGGCGACGAGGTCGGTCGAGCGGACGGCGCGGTCGAGCTCGTCGAAGACCACGGCACGGCCGTCGGCGCCTCGCCCGGCGGTCGACGCCGCGCTCTCGCGCTCGTAGCTCGCGACGAGCGTGCCGATGACGTCGCCGAAGACCTCGGCGACGATGTCGTCGACCGACGCGAAGTGGTTGAACACGGTGCGACGCGAGACGTCGGCGCGGCGGGCGAGGTCGTCGATCGTGAACCGGAGCCCGCCGGTCTCCGCGATGAGCGCGGCCGCAGCGTCGACGATGGCCTGCCGGTGCCGCGCCTTGAGCGCGACGCGGCGGTCGGTCGACGGGTCGGTCACGGTTCCTACACTAGGTGCAACGCTGCACCGAGTGCACCCACGAGGCGGATGAAGCCTGCGCGGATGAAATCGGGACGAACCGGGCGCTCACGCGTATCAGCGGCGCCGCTCGCCCGTCGGTCCAGGCAGCGCGCGGAGCACACGACGCCGCCCGCCTGCTCCCCCGGCACAGCGGCCCTCGCCGGGTGAGACCCCGCCGGGCCGCACCCGAAGGAGCAGGACAGATGGCGAGCAAGCTGAACACCAAGGGTCCGCACGCACCCACTGAGGGGCGCGCCGCGCGCCGCCTCGAGCAGGCGATCGAGCTGGGTCACCTGGAGGACCTCACCGGCATCCTCGTGCGGGGCGGCCCGCGCTACCTCGTGACGTACATGAACTCCCAGACGGGCGGCCGCGTCCGGTCGGCCACCGTGGTCACGGTCACCAACCAGTCGAAGCAGACGAACCGCGTCACGGTCTCGTGGTTCAAGGGCTTCAGCGACGACTCCTCCCCCGTCGGCCAGAGCACGTTCTCGATCCCGCCCGACTACACGGTCGACTTCGCGACCCGGTCGCTCCCGGGCGAGATCACCGTGACGAACTCCGTCCCGGCGCCCGAGCTCACGTTCGACGAGGGCCGCGGCCTCGTGAGCTCGACCTACCGGGAGATCGGCGTCAGCGCCCGCGTCTACTACGCGCGCGGCGACGACGACCTCGACCTGATGGCGATCACGGACTCCAAGGTGGTCCGGATCGACGAGGGCAACGTCGGCGACTGACCGTCACCCACCACCGGCCGCGACGCCCGCCCCGCGCGGGCTCGCGGCCGGCGCCGTGCCACGCGGTCAGGCGCGCCGGAGCCGCGTCCGGGTGACTTACCCCGTCGCCGCTCACGCGCACCGGCGCCCTCGCCGATGACCCCGGGGCCGCCACCCCGGCGGCGTCGAGCAAGGAGTGCACCCGTGACCTACCCGACCGGCCTGCAGAACCCGCACCACCCCGGAGGGTCGCCGGCGCTGAGCCCCGACGGCCGCTGGTGGTGGGACGGCGCGCAGTGGCAGCCCGTCGCGGCGCACGGAGCGCGGGGACCGCGGAGCGGGCCGTCGACCGGCAAGATCGTCGCGATCGTGCTGGCGTGCGCCGTGGGAGTGCCGATCGTGCTGGGCATCCTCGCCGCCGTCGCCATCCCGGTGTTCCTCAACCAGCGCGACAAGGCCGTCGACGCGGAGCTGCACGCGGTGCTGCAGAGCGCGATGATCGCGCAGGAGACGGTCCGCGTCGCGCAGGGCACCTACACGGACGACCCCGCGGCGCTCGCGGCCGCCGGGTTCGAGGCGGGGACCGAGACCTACACGTGGGTGCGGAGCGCGACGACGGACACGTACTGCATCGCCGCGGGCGCGGGAGACGAGGAGCCGACGCACTGGGCGACGCCGGCCGGGGTGTCCGACCAGCCCTGCTGACAGCTGGCGGACCGCCCGGCGACGCGCGCGGCGGCGGGATCACCCGACGCGGCACTCGGCTTCGAACACCTGTTCGACTATCGTGGTGCCATGCCCGTCGGCGGCGCGACGATCCTGCACGCTGATCTCGACGCGTTCTACGCGTCGGTCGAACAGCTGCTCGACCCCGCCCTCCGCCGCCGCCCGATCGCCGTGGGCGGTGGGCCGAACGGGGGCGTCGTGCTCGCCGCGTCCTACGAGGCAAAGGCGTTCGGGGTGCAGGGCGGCATGCCCGGCTGGCGCGCGGCGAGGCTGTGCCCGGCGCTGACGTTCGTGCGCGGGCACTTCGGGGAGTACCAGCGCTTCGGCGACGCCGTGATGGAGGTGCTGCGCGACGTCACGCCGCTCGTCGAGCGCATCTCGATCGACGAGGCGTTCCTCGACGTGTCCGGCGCGACGCACCTGTTCGGGCCGCCCGAGACGATCGCCGCGCTGATCCGCGAGCGCGTGCGCGGCGACATCGGGCTGCCCATCTCGGTGGGTGCCGCGCGGACCAAGCACCTCGCGAAGATCGCGTCGCAGGTCGCGAAGCCCGACGGGCTCGTCGTCGTGCATCCCGGCACGGAGCGCGAGTTCCTCGACCCGCTGCCCGTCGGGCTCATCTGGGGTGTCGGACCCGTGCACCAGCAGCGGCTCGCCGAGCGCGGGATCCGCACGATCGGCCAGCTCGCCGAGACCCCGTCGTCGGCGGTCGAGCACCTGCTCGGGCACGCCGTCGGTCACAAGCTGAGCGCGATGGCGCACGACGAGGACCCGCGCCGCGTCGTGACGGACCGCCGCGCGCGCTCGGTCGGCGCGCAGTCGGCCCTGGGCCGGCGCACGCCCGAGGTCGAGGACGTCCGGGCCGTGCTCGCGCACCTCGCGGACCGCGTCTCGCGCCGCCTGCGGGCCAAGGACCGGGCCGGGCGCACGGTCACGGTGCGCGTGCGGTTCGCCGGCATGACGTCCGTGACCCGCTCCCGGACGCTGTCGCAGCCCGTCGCGAGCACGCTCACCATGACCGAGGTCGCCGAGCACCTCGCGTGGTCCGCGATCCACGACGCACCCCCCGGCACCGAGATCACGCTGCTCGGCATCTCGGTGTCGAACGTCGTCGACCAGCTGATCGTGCAGCCCGAGCTCGACCTGCGCCCCGAGGACCCGTGGCGCCCGGGGTCACCGACCGGCTCGGCCCGGCGGGCCGTCGACGGGTCGATGGACCGGATCCGGACGCGGTTCGGCGGCGACGCGGTCGGCTACCTGCCCGCCGTCCTCCGGCGCGGGGCAGCGGTGCCCGACGAGTTCCGCGAGCTCGCGGAGCACGACCTCTGAGCGACCGCTGCCGACGGCCGGCCCACGGTCCCCTGCCCCGACTCTCGCGCGAGTCACCAGCACGCACGCACGGGCACACAGCGGCGGACTGCCCGGCACGCGCCGGCAGAGCAGCGTCGCTCCGCGCCCACCTGCCTCCGGTGGGGCGCCGCGGTCAGCCCGCGAGCGCCGCCCGCAGGAACGCGATGTCCTCCGCCTGCCGCTCGGCCGGCGTCTCGACGACCGCGTCGCACCCGGCCTCGCGGACGACGTGCGCGATGAGCTCGGGCGGGATGGTCCCCGTCGCGAAGTTCGCGTGCCGGTCGCGGCTCGACCCGGCGGGGTCGCGCGAGCTGTTCGCGTGCACGAGGTCGATGCGCCCGGTGATCGCCAGGACGCGCTCGACGAGCGTCTCGAGGTCCTCCCCCGCGGCCCACGCGTGGCACGTGTCGAGGCAGAAGCCGACCTCGTACTCCCCGATCGCGTCCCACAGCATCGCGAGGCGGTCGAGCGTGCGCGCGCACGCGTTCTCCCCGCCGGCGGTGTTCTCGACGAGGACCGGGACGGGGAACGTCGCGCGCTCGAACGTCTTGCGCCAGTTGTCGACGCCGACGGCGATGTCGTCCCCGTCGGCGACGTGCCCGCCGTGCACGATCAGCCCGCTGACCCCGAGGACCGCCGCAGCCGCCGCGTGGTCGGCGATCATCTTGCGGCTCGGGATGCGGATCTTGTTGTTGGTCGACGCCACGTTGACCAGGTAGGGCGCGTGCGCGTAGAGGCGCAGGTCGGAGCCGGTGAGCGCCTCGGCGTCGTCACGCGGCACCGGCTTCTTCCAGCCCTGGGGGTTGGCGAGGAAGAACTGCACGGCCTCCGCCTCGACCTCCCCGGCAGCGGCGACGGGGTCGTCGTCCCGGACGTGTGCTCCGATCAGCGCCATGCGCGGTCCTTCCGTCGGCGGGGTCTCGCGCCAGGCTAGACGCTGCCACCGACTCCGCGCCGCGCGGGAGAGGTGCCGTCGACCTCCCGGGCGGCGGGCGGCCGCTCAGAGCAGCGGCGCGCCCCGCTCGACGGTCACCGGCTCGCCCACCGGGGCCGTCCGGCCCGGCACCGGCGAGTACCGCTGCGCGAGGACCACGCTCGACCGCCCGGCGTCGGACGCCTCGACGAACAGCGCGTCCGTCCGGGTCCCGTCCGCCGTGAGGTACCCGTCCCACGCGACCGCGGCCCGCACCGCACCGGACGCCCGGACGTGCTCGCGGGCACGCTCGACGGACTCGCCGAGCTCGCCGACGAACCGGTGGAGCGACCGCCCGCCGTCCGCGTCCTCGAGCAGGCAGAACGGGATCAGCGGTCCGCCCTCGGGGACGATCGAGTGCACGGCGTGCCCGAGCGCGAAGGACGCGAGCGCCTGGACCTCGGGTGAGGGCTCGGTGGCCGGTGCGGGGGTGCGGTCACGGTTCCGTCGGAAGAAGCCCATGCGTGACTGTCGACGCGTCGGGCGCGCGACTTGAGCGACGCGCCGGCGCGTGCGGGCAACCGGGCGGACCGGGCCCACCCGCCCGTCAGTGCGCCGCCGCCGCGTGGCCCTTCTTGCGCGGGATCACGTGCATGACCGCGACGACGACGGCCCCGACCACGAGCCCGACGAGCGCCGACGCGAGGGTGTTGACGAGCCACGCCAGGAACCCGCCGATCCCGGAGACGCCGTGCACGGCCTCCTCGGCGTGGTGCACGAGGTCGTACAGCCCGTGCCAGCCGAGCTCGTCGACCCCGACCAGCAGGATGTGCCCACCGACCCAGAGCATCGCGACGATCCCGACGGTCGAGAGCACCGCGAGCACCTTGGGCATGGCCTGCACGAGGAAGCGCCCGAACGACGCGACGCCGCCGCTCTTGTTGCGGGCGAGGCTGAGCCCGATGTCGTCCATCTTCACGATCAGCGCGACGACGCCGTAGACGAGCGCCGTGATGGCGAGCGCGACGACCACGAGGATGAGCGCGCGCGACACGAGCGGCTCGTCGGCGACCTCGTTGAGCGCGATGACCATGATCTCGGCGGACAGGATGAAGTCGGTGCGGATCGCGCCGGCGGTCATCTTCTTCTCGGTGTCGGGCCCCTGGTCGACGGCCGGGGCCGCCGTCTCGTGCTTCGAGTGGCCGCTGACCAGCTCCCAGATCTTCTCCGCGCCCTCGAACGCGAGGTACGTGCCGCCGACCATGAGGATCGGCGTGAGCAGCCAGGGCAGGAACTGACTGAGCAGCAGCGCGGCGGGCAGGATGAACAGGAGCTTGTTGCGCAGCGACCCGACGGCGATGCGCCGGATCATGGGGAGCTCGCGGTCGGGCGTGAAGCCGCTCACGTAGCGCGGGGTGACCGCGGTGTCGTCGATCACGACGCCCGCGGCCTTGGCGCTGGCGCGGCCCGCGGCGGCGCCGACGTCGTCCACCGACGCCGCCGCGAGCTTCGCGAGCGCCGCGATGTCGTCGAGCAGTGCAGCCAAACCGCCGGGCATGGGGGTCTCCCTCGTTCGTGGTGCCGTGGGGGCCTAGCGTGCCACCCGGCGGGCGGGTCGGCGCGTCCGTCCGGTGCCGTGCGGTGCACGTGACGACGAGCGCCGCCGGCTCAGTCGGCGACCTTCGGGGCGACCCTCGGGACGGTGTCCGGGGCGGGCTCGGGCGCCTGGGCGTCGGGGTCGGGCACCCGCAGCACCTCGGGGTCGTGCGTGCGCGCGGCGTCGCGGTGCAGCAGCGCCTCGGCGGCGTGGTCGGCCAGGGCGGTGCCCGCGGAGCCGTAGAGGTGGAACACGGCGTCGGCCCCGTGCCGGCGCAGCTCGTCGACGTCGTCGTCGTACCGCGCGACGGCCGCGACCCTGCCCGTGAACCCGGCCTTCTGCAGCCGGGCCAGCGCGATGAGGTTCGCGTTGTGGAACGGCATCGCGAGCACGACCATCTGGACGCGCCCCGCGCGCCGCACGCGCGCCCAGAACTCGAGGTCGGTCGCGTCGGCGCGCAGCACGTCGAAGCCCCGCGCGGAGAGCTCGGTGACCCGCGCCGGGTCGTGCTCGACGCCGACGACCGAGAGCCCGTACCCGTCGCGCAGCTGCTCGTACGTCGCGGCGCCGATGCGCCCGAGCCCGAGGACGAGGGCGTCGGAGTGCCCGACGTCGACGAGGCGGTCGTCGGGGTGCAGCTCGTGCGTGCTGTGGTGCGGCAGGAGCTTGACCATGCTGGTGGCGAGCTCGACGCCGCGGCGGTTGACGAGGGCGGACACCGCGAAGCTGATGGCGACGGCGAGGGAGACGACGACCACCCACCGCTCGTCGAGCAGCCCGCCCGCGGCGCCGACGACCGCGACGATGATGCCGAACTCGGAGAAGTTGGCCAGGACGAGCCCGGTGAGGAACGCGGTGCGCCGTCGCAGCCGCATGGCCCAGAGCAGCACGGCGTAGAACGCGACCTGGAGGGGCAGCACCGCGAGCAGCGCGACGGCGAGCAGCAGCTCGGTGACGCCCGGGCGGCCGTGCAGCCCGATCTGGAGGAAGAACGCGACGAGCATGAGGTCCTTGAACGTCATGAGCGACCGCGACATCTCCGAGGCGCCCGGGTGCTTCGCGAGGAGCACGCCCATGAGCAGCGCCCCGAGCTCGCCGTGCACCCCCGCCGCCTCGAACAGACCCCAGCCCATCGCCACGGCGACCGTCACCCCGAAGAGCGCCTGCAGCTCCCCGTGCCCGATGTGGTCCCAGATCCGGTGCAGCGGCCACGCGGCGGGCACGACGAGCACGAGCGCGAGCGCCCACGGGCTCGGCACCTCGCCGCCCGAGAGCGACATGAACACGACGGCCACGACGTCCTGCATGACGAGCAGACCCACCGCGATGCGCCCGTACAGCGACGTCGCGTCGGAGCGGTCCTCGAGCACCTTGACGACGAACACGGTCGAGGAGAACGACAGCGCGAAGCCGACGAGCGCGAGCCCGCCGAGCGGCTCGTCCGCCACGAGCGCGGGGCCGACGAGCGCGAGCAGCCCCAGGAAGCCGATCGTCACGGCGGTCGACAGGACGATGTGGACGCTCGTGGTGAGCCAGATCTCGCGGCGCAGCAGCGTCCGCACGTCGAACTTCAGCCCGATCGCGAACAGCAGCAGCACGACGCCGAGCTGCGCCACCTCGTCGAGCCCCGCGGGCACGGGCGCCCCCGCCGCGCCGAGCGCGAACCCGGCGACGAGGTAGCCGACGAGCGGCGGGAGCCGTACGGCGGTGGCGAGCAGGCCGCCGACCACGGCCGCCGCGAGATACAGGCCCAGCTCCATGCGCACCCCCCTCGGTGCGTCATTGTCGCGCGGCTGCGCGCCGACCGGGTACCCACCCGCCCGGACGCGCGAGGACGCGGCGGTCGCACGTGCGGCCGCCGCGTCCTCGCGTGGCACCGGCCCGGGGTCGGGGCCGGCGGTCGTGCCCGGCGACGCTGCCGCCGGGGTCGGTCGGTCCGGTCAGGCGCCCGGGACCGACCAGCGCTGCGCGTCGTTGTTGTAGCAGGTCCAGATCTGGGTCCGGTTGCCGTTCGCGCTCCCGTTCGACGGGTTGTCGAGGCACTTGCCCGACGCGGGGTTGCGGTACGAGCTGCCGTCCCGCACCCAGGTCTGGTTCGACTGGCCGGGGGCGCAGTCCCAGAGCTGGACCTTGGCACCGTTCGCCGTGCCCCAGTCCGCGACGTCGAGGCACTTGCCGAGGGCACGCAGCGTGCCGTCGGTGCCGAACGTCCAGCGCTGGGCGTTCGTGCCGTTGCACTCCCAGAGCTGCACCGCGGTGCCGTTGGCGCTGTTGGCGCTCGCGACGTCGAGGCACTTGCCCGCGACGCCGGAGGTCACGGCGCCGGTCCCGGTCGTCGCACCGCCACCGCCACCGCCGCCACCGGTGCCCGCACCGAACGGCGTGAGGTCGATGCGCGCGCTGCGCGGGTCGCCGTCGTGCACGAGGGACTCGAACGCGCCCACGTCGTCGAACGCGAACGCGTACGCGCGGCCGTCGGTCATCGCCGCGTGGATGACGCGCCCGTACAGGTTCGGGGGCGTCGAGCGGTAGAACTGGCCGGCGTCGAGGACGGGCTCGGTCGAGCTCGCGCCGAGCGTCCCGCGGAACAGCGCGGCGCACAGCGTGCGGGCGATCGGGCCGACGACCTGGTCGTTCGGCGCGTGCAGCGCACCGTCGCAGCCCCAGACGTCCGACGAGGACGGCCGCGGGAACACGGCGACCTCACGGCCCGAGGTGTCGGTGAAGCGCAGCGTCGTGCCGGACGTGCGGCCCGTGTAGCGGACCTCGGGGCGGTCGCCGAACGGCTGCACCGTGAGGGTGCGCGAGGTGTACGCGTTCCACGCCGACGCGATGTACCCGTCGAGGTAGGTCGCGCTGAGCAGGCCCGCGCCAGCGGCCTTGCCGGGGGCGAGCACGCGCAGCACGGTGCCGTCGGAGCGCGTGACGACGCTGCGCGCGAAGGCGGCGTCGGCGCGGAGCGCGTCGATGACCTGCTGGCGGCCGTTCGCGACGAGCTTGCCGGTCGTGCGCGTGGCCCCCGAGGCGCCGGTGACGCTCACGGAGTGCGGGACGGCGAACATGTCGACCTGCGAGCTGTTGAGCCACAGCCCGGAGTCGTTGTAGGTGAGCTCGCTCCAGTCGAACAGCATGTCGCGGGTGGGGTCGCCCGCCGCCCAGGGCGCGGGCTGCACGACGCCGCCCGGCGTCAGCGAGAACGGCAGCTTCGTACCGAACGAGAAGTAGATGCGGCCCGAGAAGCCGCGCGGGACCTGCACGGTGACCGCCCCGCCGTTGGCGGGTCCGGCGATCGCGCTGTCCGGCGCGGGCGAGGGCGGGTTGCTGCCCGCGGGCCAGGCGCGGAACGTGCCGCCGCCGTCGACCCAGCCGAGCTTGCCGGTCGCAAGGTTGGTGCCGAGCACGTGCACGAACACCTGCTCGCCCCGCCCGGACTGGTTCGCGACCGTGATCGGCAGCCGGTCGGGCCCGAGCGCGGCGACCGGCGTCGCGGCCCCCATGACGCAGACGGCCCCCGCGACCAGCACGGTCAGCCACTTCCGAAGTTGATGCATCGTCTTCCCTTCGCCCCCTGGTGAGCCCGCGCGCGGTCCAGCACGCGGGTGCGGGTACGCGGCGCTGCGCACCCTGGCGCGACGGCGTGGTCCGGTGCGGACGACGCCGTCGGGCACGTGGTCACCGATACTGACATACAGGTCGGTAAGTGCCTATCGCCCGAAGGTGGGGACGGTTTTGTGTTATCCGGCGATCGCCTCGGCGTCCGGCGCCAGGCGCTCCGCCACGGGACTCAGCCCATGCCCTCCGCCTCGAGCGCGTCCGTGAGCAGCGCGACCAGGGCCTCGAGCTGCACGTCCGTGGACGACGAGCCGTCGTCCTCCCCCGCGCCGTCGAGCGCCCGCGCCGCGAGCCCCGACTTGCTGTCGATGAGCTCGGCGATCTTCGCGTCGATGGTCTGCGCGGCGATGATCCGCCACGCGGTGACCGGCTCGGTCTGGCCGATGCGGTGGATCCGGTCGATGGCCTGCGTCTGCTCCGCGTCGGTCCAGGACAGCTCCGCGAGCACGAGGTTGGACGCGACCTGGAGGTTGAGCCCGACACCCGCGGCCGTCAACGAGCACACGACGATCTGCACGTCCGGGTCCTCGACGAACGCCTTGATGTTCTTCGCGCGCACCCGGGGCGTCTGGTCCCCACGGATCGACGCGTAGCGGATGCCGCGGTCCGCGAACGTCTGCTCCGCCTGGTCCATGACGTCGACGTGCTTGGCGAAGAACACGACCTTGCCGACGTTGCGGGCGAGCTGCGCGGCGTAGTCGCTGGCCAGCCCCGCCTTCGCCTGCCCGATGCGGCGCACCATCGTGAAGACGTTCTCGCCGCCGGCCTTCGAGCTCGAGTCCTTGAGCTCCGACGCGGCCACGCGGCGCGCGAGCTCGAGGTCGATCCCGTCGGGCACGCCCTCCGCCGCGCGCGACTCGACGACCGACCGGTAGCGCTCGACGAGCCGGCGGGACAGCGCGGCCTCCGCGACGCGGATCGAGCGGCCGACCGCGCCGTCGAGCTCGACGGGCAGGTCCGCGACGCGGCGGGCCGGGATGTCGGCGACGACGTCGGCCTTGCGCCGGCGCACGATGCCCATCTCGATCACGCTCTCGCGCGCCGCCGCGTAGAACCCGGGGTCGGCCGGCGTCAGCCCGGTCTCCTCGAGCGCCGTCATCAGCGCGCCGAGCGGCTGCTTGTCGTCGATCCAGCCGAGCAGCTGCCAGATCGCCCGGAAGTCCTCGATGTCGTTGATGAGCGGCGTGCCCGTGAGCGCCATGAGCAGCGGGCGGGCGACGCGCTCGCGGATCCGCTCCGAGAGGGACAGCACGTGCCGCGAGCGCTGCGACGTCTTGTTCTTGATGAAGTGCGCCTCGTCGACGACCATCCCGCGGAAGCCCAGGTCACCGAGCCAGCCGACGTGCCGGTCCAGGAGCTCGTAGTTCACGATGACGACGTCCGCGAACCCGTCGACCTGCTCGCCGTCCCCGTGCACGACGGTGGCCCGCCGGTGCGGCATCCACATGCCCACCTCGTGCGCCCAGTTCGTCTTGACGACGTTCGGGACCACGACGAGCAGGGGGAACGCGTCGGCGGCCTGCGCGGCGAGCAGCGCCTGCGCGGTCTTGCCCAGACCGGGCTCGTCGGCGAGCAGGAACGTGCGGTGGCCACGCGCGGTGGCGGCGACGACCTGCGCCTGGTGCGGCATGAGCTCCCGGCCCAGCGGGACGCGCACGGCGCGGGGCTCGGGCAGCGGCATGCACGCGGGCGCGCCGGCGGCAGCCTCGGCGAACGACCGGAACAGCGGCTCGAGCAGCTCCCAGCCGGCGAGCCGCCGGGGACGGGCCGCCGTCCGCTGCGCCGCGGCCTCGAAGTCCGGCGCGAGGAACGGGTTCGCGAGCTGACGCGAGATGACCGACCGCGGGACGACGCGGTTCTCCGCACCCGCGACCGGCGCGGGCGGTGGCGTGGGCTCGGGCTCGTCGGGCGGCTCGATCCCCCCGGCGCGCAGGACCGTCGCCTTGAACGCGCGCGCCGCCTCGGTGACCTTGGCGTCCTCAGCGAGCAGCGCGAGCAGCGACGTGTCCCGGGCGGCGGTCTTGGCGAGCATCGTCGCGACCCCGTCGAGCCGCTTGAGCTCCTGGGTCCGCTTCGCCTCGCCGAGCGTGGAGTCACCCTTGACCCGCGTCCGCTCCTCGCGGACCAACAGCGCCACGACCTGGAACTTCGTGCGGATCGCGGGCCTGGTCGGCGGCCGCTGCACGGCGCTGTCGACCTCCCGGGCGACCCCCGCGAGAACCGGGATCAGGCCCTCCTCGGTGGGGCGCTGGGCGCCACGGCGACGCGGTGCCGCGGCCGGCTCGGGGCGCGCACGACCGGACCGGCGCTGGCCTGCTCGGGCCACATGTCCTCCTTCAAGCGTTCGCGGTGCGGGCGACTGCACCGCACTGCACTGCCCTGCACCTCCGGCGACGACGGCGGTCGCCGACGCAGGGTTCCGCGCCGCCCGGTCGGGCCGGGACAGGTCGGCCCCCGTTCCGCCGCGTGACCGACCGCACGCGCACGTCGGGTGCACGACACAGGTCCGCAGGACGCGGCCGGCGGCGGTGGTCCGGGTGTCGTCACGACGCCCGGGACTCGCGGGCGACGACCACCTGCGCTCGACGGGATCGGCGCGGGGAGTCGTTCGTCCGTCCGGGGCGAGCCGACCGGCGTCGACCGCTAGGCCGCCCACGTACACCGACAGACTATCGGCAACGTGGGACACGTCGCGGCCGGTCGGCGACGGCGCGCCGCCCGGCGACGGTGACGCTCCGGCCGGCCGAGCCAGCCGCCGCGTTCTGCACCGTCGGTGCGCCTGGGCAGATTCGAACTGCCGACACCCGCTTTAGGAGAGCGGTGCTCTATCCCCTGAGCTACAGGCGCGGGGGCCTCCGTCGCGCGGACTGCCGCGGCGGGACGCCGACGAGCCTACCGGCTCGACGTGCTGCGCCGAGCGCCGAGGGTTCGCGCGAACTGCTCGCCCGGACAGCGTGGGCCGGACCGCGTCGCTCGGACTGCGTCGCAGAAGAGACGGACATCGGGGACCGGCGCGAGCGGAGCCCGGACGTGGGGGGGGGGGGGGGGAGGGGAAGGGGCGGGGGGGGGGGGGAGAGGGGGGGGAGGAACGAACTACAAGGG